>NZ_RIAV01000034.1 GCF_003852715.1 Ectobacillus antri | reverse complement strand
GCATAATCATATATAGAGCATGGAATAGGCTCGATAGCTAAGTCAATTTCGTACCGTGAGGTACGATTACCTTAGAAGCCCCCACCTCTAAGCGAAGCGTAGGTGGCGGGTAGTTCACAAATCGTATTTTTGTTCAGCTTATTTGGAAAAGACATGACTTCTTTTACAAGCATCGTCAGCATTCTTGCGGTGGCCTTTTTAGTAGGGGCTGTGATGGGGGCAATTCCAGGAGGCGGCATGATCGGCGAGATGCTGATTATCTCCATCTACGGATTCTCTCCGGAAGTGCTACCAATTATCGCGGTCATTTCCACCATCATTGATGCGCCTGCAACCTTGCTAAACAGCACAGGAAATACAATCTCAGCCATGCTGGTTACCCGCTTGGTGGAAGGAAAAGATTGGATTAAAAAAGCCGTCACACGTAGTCAGGCGGCATAATACACATTTAGGCTGTAGGGAAGGTTTCTCTACAGCCTGTTTTATCTTGGTCTTCAACTTAAACTAAGCGGAGTCTGATAGGAAAACAGCAGACTTTTATAATATACAGACAATTATGTTTACTTTTCCTATATGTTTAATTATAATTTCGTATTATATAAGGGTTGTTTTTGTAGAATGGAATCGTACAAATAACAAAATCTTGCTGACCAGAAAAACTGGAGGCGGCTTTTTCCTATGTGTAACTAGGTGAAGCCGTCTCTTTTTTGTTTCATCAGCTCATCACAGGAGGAATGACTATGAGATATAGCTATGTATCACACTTGCTCTGCCCAACGTGCAATAAGGAATATAGTACGGCGCACCAACAGCAGCTATGTGCGTGCGGCTCTCCGCTACTCGTACAATATGATTTAGAAACTTTAAAGCACAAGCTCTCTCCGCAAGATTTGATAGGAAGGGAAGGAAGTCTTTGGCGATATCATGAATTGCTGCCGGTTGAGTGTTCGGAGCATGTTGTATCTCTGGGAGAAGGTATGACCCCCTTGCTTTCTATGCCTAGACTAGGGGAGGATATGGAGATTAGCCATCTATATATGAAAGATGAAGGTGTCATACCGACTGGCACATTTAAAGCACGTGGTGCGGCAGTCGGCGTTTCAAAAGCCAAGGAACTAGGTGTGAAGGAACTAGCGATGCCGACAAATGGAAACGCCGGTGCAGCTTGGTCCTTGTATGCGGCGAGAGCAGGCATCAAAGCCACTATTGTTATGCCGACCGATGCACCAAGCATTACAAGAAAAGAGTGCGTTGCTGCAGATGCCAACCTGTTGCTCGTAAACGGATTGATTAGTGATGCCGGTAAAATCGTAGGAAAAGCGGTAAAAGATGGGAAACTGTTTGATGCATCTACTCTAAAAGAGCCTTATCGCATAGAAGGCAAAAAAACAATGGGTTTTGAGATTGCAGAACAGCTGCATTGGAAACTGCCTGATGTCATTTTATATCCTACAGGCGGAGGAGTGGGTCTTATTGGTATCTATAAAGCCTTGCGAGAGCTACAGGAGCTTGGATGGGTAACGGGCAAGCTGCCTAGATTAGTAGCTGTACAAGCGGAAGGATGCGCCCCGATTGTGAAAGCATGGGAAGAAGGAAAGGCGGTTTCTGCATTTTGGGAAAGCTCTTCCACGATCGCCTTCGGTATTAACGTACCAAAAGCACTTGGTGATTTTCTTGTACTAGAAGCGCTGTACGCCACAAATGGATGTGCCGTTGCGGTCAAGGATGACGAAATTTTGGCGGAGTTAAGGACAGTGGCGTCACTCGAAGGAACCTTTGTTTGCCCGGAGGGAGCGGCTGTATTTGTTGCGGCTCGTCAATTGAGAAAAGACGGATGGATCGGACCGGACGAAACAGTAATCGCTTTGAATACGGGGGCAGGAATCAAATACCCGAATACCATTATGGCGGACGTGCCAATTTTACAGCCTGATGATGAAATAGATGCGGTACATCACGCAAAATGAAAGTGCATACTGTAAATAAGCAATAGCATACGTAAGGTCCTTAACGGTTCAAGGTTAAGGACCTTTTCAGGTATTATAGGTCTTTACTCATTGTCTGTAATGTATCTATCGCCAATGTAGCAAAGTATTGCGCACTAATAGGTAAAGCGCGTTCATCTACCGTAAATGCGGGATGATGCCATTCTTCTGTTCCGGATGTACCCATAAACACGAAGGAACCAGGAATGTCTTTTTGATAAAAAGCGAAATCTTCTCCTGCCATAGATGGCGTAGCTTCAACTATGGTCAAACCTATTTTTTCAGCAGCTTGAGCGGCAAGCGTTGTCAGCTGGGCATCATTTTGTACGGGGGGAGGACCTGCGTACCAATGCAGCTTTGCTTGTGCACCGTATGCACTTGCTGTACCATCAATCACTCGACGAATTATTGTAGGTATAGTGGCGCGAACGTTTTCATCAAATGTACGAACAGTACCTTCTAACATAGCGTTTGCCGGGATAACGTTCCAAGTTGTGCCAGCATGTACATTTGCGACACTAATGACCGCGTGCTGGAACGGGCTAAGGTTACGGCTGACAATAGATTGTAGCGCGATGACAATATGAGAAGCGGCAACAATAGGATCAATACCAGCATCAGGAACTGCTGCGTGAGTGCCCATTCCTTGCACCTCAATCTCAAATCGATCTACACCAGACATTAAGGCCCCCTGTTTAATACCTATCGTTCCTACCGGTAAATCAGGCTTGTTGTGCATACCGAAAATGGCTTGCACATCTGTTAATAAACCTGCAGATATTACTTTTTTGGCACCGCCCCCATTTTCTTCAGCAGGCTGGAAAATAAATCGTACAGTACCCTTCAATGCATGTTCTTTTTGTTTCAGCAAGTATGCAGCACCAATCATTGCTGCCGTATGAAAGTCATGACCGCAAGCGTGCATCTTTCCGGGGATTTTAGAAGCGAAAGGTAAACCACTTTGCTCGTTAACAGGCAAAGCATCAATATCGGCGCGTAAGGCAATGATTGGCCCCTCTGTATCACCCGATATTTCTGCAATGAGACCTGTTTGTAATTCTGTTTCCAAAATAGTAACATCCGCCTCCTCTAAACATTGGCGTATATATTTTGTAGTCTCAAATTCCTCGTTGGAAAGTTCGGGATACTGGTGTAAATGTCGTCGAATAGCTACTAGCTTTTCTTCAAGATTGCTTAAGGTTGTTGTGGGAAGTGGAGCTTTCATTGTCATCAGTCCTCTCAGGTAATTCTTATGGCAAGCTTTAATCAGATATCTGTTTTGAGAAAAGTAGTTGTATAAGATTCGAATATAAATTTTTATAGAAATATACTAATTTCTTAGCAAGGTAAAGGTGGTAGCAACCTTATCTTGGAATAAGCTCTGAAAAAGCATCTTTTAATATTTTGTAGGAATAAAGACGTTTGTTGAAATCTTTAATGGGGGTTGTAATGATAAACTCTTCCAAATGATATGTTTGTTGAAGTATTAATAATGTATTACGTACAGTCTCTTGAGAACCATGAATAATATTTGCATCGTGAGTGGTAATCGTATAATTTTCTCCAGCCTGTTTCCCGTATTCCTCCGCTTTTTCCACGCTTGGAAGAGTTAATGTCTTTCCGCTTTCGAGATGGATTTTGACGATTTTTGCATCAGCAGCCAACTCTTTAGCTTCTTCGTCCGTATCTGTTACGATAAGAGAGACTGCCAGAATAGAATGGGGCGTGCCTTTTTCCATATTAAAATTCTTCTGATAGGTTTTAAATGCTTCGGCAATGGTATTTTCATCGCTGTTGATAAATTGCGCGAATACATAAGAGAAGCCTAAGTTTGCTGCTACACTTGCACTAGATGTACTCGCTCCGAGCAAGTAAATGTGCAAAGGATATCGAGGAATGGGCTGCGCTTTTAAACCATGTAGAGGATGAGTTGGCTCCAACTTGTCATGAAGAAATTGTTCTAACTCTATTAGTTTTTCAAATAGAGGCCTCATATCATTTCCTTGTTGCAAAGCTTTTGTAGAATGTGGTAGTCCCCCTGGCGCTCTCCCAATTCCTAAATCGACACGATTAGGAGCCAGTGATTCGAGGACATGAAAATTTTCTGCCACTTTGTATGGACTGTAATGCTGCAGCATAACGCCTCCAGAGCCAATTCGAATTCGCTCGGTTTTTGCTAATAAGTGTGAAATTAAAACTTCGGGAGAAGAGCCGGCAACTTGATCTGAGTCGTGATGCTCGGATACCCATACCCATCAACCCAAAATTATTTGTTACCCCCAAAACGAAAAAATACGCTATTCTTTTCTGTAGATTCATAGGAGAGGGTGGCGTTTTTTGATGAAGATTTCAGATGAGCTGTACCTTTTCACAGGAATTACAACGATGTTTACCTCCAGATATCCTGGAGAAATTGGCCAGGCAAGCAGGCTTTACGAAACGAAAAAGTAAATACCAAGCACGAGAACTGGTAGCGCTTTGTGTATGGTTGAGCCAGAATGTTTCCACTTTTAGGTTGATGGGCATGTGACACTACCCCTAATATGTAAATGGCAAGTGATGATATACGGTAGCGGCTAGGCAAATACCGAGGAAAACCGGTATAGCGAAAATTATGGGTTTCATGTAGCATCTCCCTTACTATCCATTCCATTGTACTCACACAAACTTAATTAAATATAGGACCAATATTTTCCGTATAGCACCAAGGGAATTGAGCTTCTCAATTGTATAATAGATTGTGAGAAATGAGATTTAGTTGACAGAACTCCACTAACTCTAAGCTGTGTTGTTATGGTTAATAATGTATAATCTACAAAAGAGGGTTAATTATTGCTTAGCCCTCTCGTGTTTTAACTACTATACAAAAGGAGAGTGTGAGATATGGTAATTAGATTTTTATTTGTTTCTTGTACACTGCTCATTCTGAGTGCTTGTCAAGATCCATCCCCCTTAAGGTCAGAAACTGAGGTAAAGTTTAATAGTTTATTTAAGACTGAATTTGGGGTGTTAGATCAGCTAATCATTAAAAAGCGTTTAGAAAACGGTAATTATGATACTGTGTCTGTGATTAATCCTCAAGAGATGATAGCTGAACTTAGTAATTCCCAAAAGGCAAGTTATAAAGATGAATACAATGCGGATTATAAACTACTTTTTAAAACATCAACAGAGATGCAGAAATATAGCAAGGAGCAGACAGAAGCAATTGTAAACTACAACTCTACTCAGCATATTCTATGTTACAAAAGTAAGTGTTACAGAGCTTCGGAGAAAATGAGGAATTTCTTGAAAGAAAATGGTTTAGAATAGTATAATTTCCATTTTGTTAAATATATTCTATTAATTTCCTCTTTATCGTGTTATAATTCTATCCTGAGTGTACAACATGTACAAAGCACAAGGGGGAGTAACACGAATGGTTAAAGTTAGTTTAAAGGGAAAGAGTATGTTCAGAAAATTTGCTCTTATAACCGCAGTCGCTCTATCGTTAGGCACTGCAGTTGTAGCAAACCCTGCACTAACAGAAGTGTCTGCAAAAGCTGCTAGTTCTGCAAAAGTTAGCCCGCAAAATTTTTCAGGTTCTGAGATTGACAGCTTTCTAACACAAATGGAGCAATATGTAAAGCTAGATGAGAATGAGATGCTCGTAACTGTGAACATGAAAGCGGCAAAGAAGGCTAAAGTGCCATCTGAGGCAATACTAGTAGCTCAGAAGTATTATGAGGGTCAAAATAAGCTTTTTGCAGATAACAGTTCGGAATCAGCTAAGCAACAAAATAAGAAGTTTATGAAGGAATTTGAACATTATTTTATGAAGAAGGCTGGCGACACGCGGAAGAACACTAATTTACTGTCCGCACCAAGCGTCTCAGAAGAGGAATACACACTAGATAATGCACCTTTAGACTACATAAATAAGCAACTGGATAAGGTAATGAAATTTGTAAAGTTTGATAGCAACGAAATTGCTATTTTTGATCAACAGAGTGCACGAGCAGCAGGTATAGATAATAAAACTATCCAGTTTGCAACTGAAGCATTTGAAAGACAAAATCAGACAATTCAGTCTGTAGAGGTTTCTGCAGAGTTGAAATCCCAATTAAGTGTTGCAAAATATGCGTACGCGGGTTGTGGAGGCGGAAGAGATAACCCACATGCTTGTCCTCCTCGTGATAATCTCCTTTACCGTGTTTCAGTAGGTTATGCTCAAGATTGGCTTGTTGATAGGGGTTATCATAGAACAGTTTGGTACGCTGGTGGTGGTGCACCATGGAATGATGGAAGAGATTATACAAAGAAAGTATCCGCTTATAACTGTACTGGTGGCCAATTTAGGTATCAAGGTGTCCTATCTGATGGGGGAAGAAATGATGGCTATGTTTCTGTATTGATTCAGGTACCGGAGCCAAATCCAGAATTACATACGTATAAGGCTCCTACAGCAGCTTGGGCAGCCTACGTTCATTGGTGGCACTATGAGTATTGCTGATATAGGATATTAAGAAAAACACATGAGCACAAGAATCTATGCTCATGTGTTTTTTTATAGGGTAATGAGGGCTTATTTGTCATGCGCTTTTTGAATACAACGTTATTCAAACAATGTGAAGATAAAAATCGTCCATCAAAATCCAGCACTTTTTATTTTTTAGGTTGATGGGCATGGGGAGCAACCAGCAATGCAGCTGTTTTCCTTGAAAAATATAACAAGCAAAATGGAAAGAAAATTGAAATTATATACGCAGGTCAAGGAGCCGATGATGCCAACACACAGCTGAAGACTGGACGTGCAGACGCCACCCTTGCCACACCTTTTGCGGTGGAATTTAACAATAAGGCGATTGATGCTCAACAAAAGGTAGTGGGAGACATCATCATCAATTCAAAGGTATATTTTCTATTTAATAAAGAGGAAACGGATTTGCAAATCAAAACAGATCAAGCTATTAGAAAACTAAAAGCCGACGGCACACTTAAGAAATTAAGTAAGCAGTGGCTCGGAGACGATTATTCTGTTGAAAATTGAGTGAAAGAGGTGAATCATGGGGCAGGCATTCGATATTACACTTGTTTTGGATTTCTTTCCTAAACTCATTTCTTACCTTCCTATTACAATATTGATACTTGTAGTTTCTGTTTTATTGGGAATAGTTATTGGATTTATCGTGGCGCTGCCTCGTATCTACCATATTCCAGTAGTTCGTCAAATTGCTGCTGTATATGTGTCGTTTATGAGAGGTACGCCCATACTCATTCAACTATTTTTAATTTTTTACGGATTACCAGCCATTTTAGAATGGATTCATATTGACCTTTCTCGGGTTGATCCATTGGTGTTTGTTATTATTACCTATGCGTTAAGCAGCGGAGCATCTTTTTCCGAAATCATCAGAGGCGGCGTGGCAAACGTAGAAAAGGGTCAGGTGGAAGCGGCATACACAATAGGAATGAATGAAAAACAAACCTTTATACGTATTGTGCTCCCGCAAGCCCTAGTTACTTCGTTTCCTAACTTTGCTAATTCTGTGATTGGGTTTCTTAAGGATACTTCGCTCGCTTTTACAATTGGTGTAATGGATATGCTGGGGAGAGGTGATACCTTAATATCGGCGACCGCGCATGCTTTGGAAGTGTACATTACATTGTCCATCATTTACTACCTGATAGCAATCTTGCTTGAAAAACTTTTCGCTCTGTCCGAAAGCAAGCTACAACGCCATCAGCAACAGCTAGTCTCCAATCAATGAATTTCTACTAACATATTATTTTGCTAAAAAGAGAGGGGGAGATACTATCGTTATTGATGTTCCGTTCATTTTCATTGCACTTGTTGAAATTATAAAAGCTTTGCCGCTTACGTTGATTATTACGATTGTTCCTTTACTAGTCGGTTTCGCTATAGGTATCATCGTGGCTTTCATCAGACTTTATAAAGTGAAAGGACTCCATCATATCGCTGATTTTTATGTATCATTTCTTCGCGGCACGCCTATTCTGCTACACATTATGTTAATTTACTTAGGGTTACCGATGATTATTGATCAAATCGCTGCATATTATGGTTGGTCATTTAAGTCAAATGCAATCCCCATTTTATTGTTTGTGTTAATTGCATTTTCCCTTACAGCCAGTGCATACATGTCGGAAATCATCAGAGCCGGGATATTAGCAGTAAGCAGGGGACAAATCGAAGCTGCCTATTCTGTTGGTATGAGTGTTCCACAAGCTATGAGAAGAATAGTGTTTCCCCAAGCGGTTACAGCTGTTCTCCCTAATTTATGCCATATATTTGTCGGCTTTTTGCATACATCGTCCATTGCTTTTATTGTTTCTCAAAAAGAACTAAATGGAGCAGCCAATATTGTGGCTTCCAGCAATTTGAAGTTCTTGGAGTCTTATATAGCCGTTGCGATCATCTATTGGACATTAACCATTATAGCAGAATGGATTACAGCTTTATTAGAAAGACGGGCAGCTGTATTTCATAAAGGGGGCATAGTATGATTTCCTTGCGTAATATACAGAAATCGTTCGGTAAACAAAACGTGTTAAATGGAATTAATCTTAATGTAAATAAGGGAGATGTAGTAGCAATTTTGGGGCCAAGTGGGTCAGGTAAAACGACCTTGCTTAGATGTATAAACTTTTTGGAACGTCCTACCGTCGGAGAAGTGACCATCGGTGATCTCACTGTGAACTGCAAACGTGCAAACAAGCAAGATATTATGAAGTTACGTAAAAAAACAGGTATGGTATTTCAGCATTATAACCTTTTCAAGCATAAAACGGTTCTAGAAAACATTATGGAAGGCTTAGTAATTGTCCAGAAACTTTCCAAGGACGAAGCAAAAGTAAAAAGCTTGGAAGTTCTTGAAAAAGTAGGTCTAGCCGATAAAGTAGATGCTTATCCAAGTCAACTATCTGGTGGTCAACAACAACGTGTCGGTATTGCGCGTGCTCTTGCTTTGAACCCTGAAGTCATTTTATTTGATGAACCAACATCAGCATTAGATCCCGAACTAGTGGGAGAGGTTTTGGAGGTCATCCGCAATATTGCACGTGAAGGAATCACCATGGTAATTGTGACACATGAAATGGGCTTTGCTAGAGAAGTGTCCAATCATGTTATCTTTATGGATGAAGGCGTTATCGTAGAAGAAGGAAACCCAGCAGAGATATTTACGAATCCAAGAGAACATCGAACAAAGCAATTCCTAAAGCGAATTACGTCAAGCGTCATTTTTAGTGTATCTTAAAAGTTTTATTTTAAAGAGAAAAATTTAAAACATAGTTGACAGATAGGAAAAGTAGAAATAAAATAAAGAAAATTAAGTTAATTTCATACGCCGATCAGTTGACTGAAGGCATACAGCATCCATTTTGTGGATTGTTGTATGCCTTTTTTATATTTAAAAAAGGAGAGATGAAAATGCTGCGTAACAAAATGCTGTTCAGAAATGCCCTTGCTATTATTTCGACTGTTACTTTCTTGTCTGCTTGCTCAAATTCAACTGGAGGTACAGAAAGCGTAAGTGAAAAAGCGCCTGAGGAGCCTAAGGCTGTAGAGCTGCTAAATGTTTCATATGATCCTACGCGCGAGCTGTATCAGGACTTTAACACAGAGTTCGCTCAGTACTGGAAGGAGAAGTCTGGCCAAACAGTTACCATCAAGCAGTCTCACGGCGGCTCTGGTAAGCAAGCTCGCTCTGTTATTGATGGCCTAGAGGCTGATGTGGTCACGCTAGCACTTGCCTATGATATTGATGAAATCAGTCAACAAGGAAAGCTGTTAACACCTGAATGGCAAAAAAGCTTACCTAACAATTCTACACCGTACACATCGACGATTGTATTTTTAGTGCGCAAGGGGAACCCAAAGCAAATTAAGGATTGGAACGATCTTGCTAAAAAAGGGGTCTCTGTCATTACGCCAAACCCGAAAACCTCTGGAGGTGCTCGCTGGAATTACTTGGCGGCTTGGGGATATGCTCTGAAAAACAATGGCAACAACGAAGCGAAGGCAAAGGAGTTTGTAGGCAATATCTATAAAAATGTCGAGGTGCTTGATTCAGGAGCACGGGGTGCCACGACGACTTTTGTAGAAAGAGGCATTGGTGATGTATTAATATCATGGGAAAACGAGGCATTGCTGTCGTTGCATGAGCTTGGTAAGGATAAGTTTGATATTGTCGTTCCATCTGTCAGTATTTTGGCTGAACCGCCTGTAGCTGTTGTGGATAAAGTAGCCGAGAAAAAGGGAACAACAAAGGTTGCAAAAGCTTACTTAGAGTACCTATATACAGACAAAGGGCAAGAAATTGCAGCAAAGCATTATTATCGCCCTCGCAATGAAAAAGTAGCCCAAAAATATGAATCTCAATTCCCTAAAATTGAATTGTTTACAGTGGATGAACTGTTTGGCGGCTGGAAAAAAGCACAGGACACCCACTTTAAGGATGGCGGTGTATTCGATCAAATTTATCAGAAATAAGGAGTAGGTCAACATAACGGGGGGAACGGAAGTGCGAAAAAAACGGCAGCATATTTTGCCAGGGTTTGGAATCTCTTTAGGTTTTACAACTGCCTACCTCAGTTTATTTATTTTGCTGCCTCTCTCGATGATTGTAGTCAAAACATCAGATTTAGGCTGGGGGCGGTTTATCGAGATAGTAACAAGCGACCGCATTGTCGCAGCCTATAAGCTTAGCTTTGGTACAGCTTTTATAGCGGCTATCATCAATGCCGTTTTTGGTTTTCTGCTTGCCTGGGTGTTAGTACGATATCAGTTTCCGGGCAAGCGAATCATTGATGGGCTGATTGATTTGCCTTTTGCGCTGCCGACTGCGGTTGCGGGCATTGCGCTTACATCGCTGTATGCTAAAAACGGCTGGATTGGCAAGTGGCTTGCAGAGCTTGGGATTAAGGCTGCTTTTACACCACTAGGAATCACCATAGCACTGACCTTTATTGGGTTACCCTTTGTCGTACGAATGGTACAGCCGGTGCTGCACAATATAGACAAAGAGCTTGAAGAGGCAGCTTCTAGTCTCGGGGCCTCCAAATGGCGAATCTTTCGTAAAGTGATTTTTCCCGAGACAGTGCCCGCCTTGCTGACAGGTTTTTCACTGGCCTTTGCTAGAGGAGTAGGGGAGTATGGTTCGGTTGTGTTTATCTCAGGTAACATGCCTATGAAAACAGAAATTGCTCCGCTGCTTATCATGACCAAGCTGGAGCAATATGACTACGCGGGAGCAACGGCGATTGCCACAGTAATGCTTGGCATTTCGCTCCTCTTTCTGTTGCTGATCAATGTCATTCAGGCGCGAAGCAGAAGGTATGAAGAGGAAGCTTCTTAGAAGGAGGAGAGGATTTGAGTTCACCTGTTTTGCAATTCGTACCTAGTAAACAGAGGAAAGCTTTACGGCGTAAGTCAGAATCCAAGTGGATACCTGTCTTGCTGATTGCAATTGCAGTCATCTATTTGATTTTCTTTTTACTTATTCCCTTGCTGACCATTTTTCTCAAGGCATTTGAAAAAGGAATGAGTGTGTATGTCGCATCGATTACAGATCCGGATGCTTTATCAGCTATAAAGCTTACAATAGTAGTTGCTTTGCTTGTTGTACCGCTGAATACATTGTTTGGCGTTGCTGCTGCTTGGGCCATCACGAAATTTCGCTTTCGTGGCAAACAACTGCTATTAACCGTTATTGAATTGCCCTTTGCTGTATCGCCCGTTATTGCTGGACTTATTTTCGTATTGACCTTCAGTCCAAGGGGGATATTGGGACCTTGGTTAGTGGAGCATGGCATTAAGATTATCTTTTCAGTGCCGGGCATTGTGCTTGCGACGATATTTGTGACTTTGCCATTCGTTGCCCGCGAATTAATCCCGGTGATGCAGGCGCAGGGAACTGCAGAGGAAGAAGCAGCTTTATCGCTGGGAGCGGGGGGCTGGAGAACCTTTCTGTTGGTGACGCTTCCGAATATCAAGTGGGGGCTTCTGTACGGTATGATTTTATGTAATGCCAGGGCGATTGGAGAGTTTGGAGCTGTATCTGTTGTGTCGGGACATATTCGCGGCGTGACAAATACGATGCCGCTTCATATTGAAATTTTATATAATGAGTACCGTTTTTCGGCCTCCTTTGCGGTTGCATCTTTAATGTCTCTTTTGGCACTACTCACATTGTTGATCAAGCACTGGATCGAATGGAAAGCTGAAAAACGGTAGGAGGAGCATATGATGATTGAGATTCAACATCTATCCAAGTATTATGGTTCGTTTCATGTCCTGCAGGATATCAATCTTACTATTCAAGAGGGAGAGCTTGTCGCGCTACTAGGTCCGTCCGGCTCGGGAAAGACAACGCTGCTGCGTGTAATTGCAGGACTGGAAATAGCAGATGAGGGCATCGTTGTATGTAATGGAGAAGACTTGACTCACGTGCATGTACAAGATCGGCAAGTTGGCTTTGTATTTCAGCATTATGCACTATTTAAACATATGACTGTGTTTGAGAACGTAGCGTTTGGACTGAAAGCGCGTAAAAAGAAATGGAGACCTTCACCGGTAGAAATAAAAGAGAAAGTACAAACGTTGCTTGAACTAGTTAAGATGCAGGAGTTTTCCAGCAGATATCCGTCTCAGCTTTCTGGCGGGCAAAGGCAGCGCATTGCCTTGGCACGTGCCTTGGCGGTGGAACCAAAAATTTTGCTTTTAGATGAACCTTTTGGCGCTTTAGATGCGAAAGTTCGTAAAGAGCTAAGAAGGTGGTTAAGAAGATTGCATGATGAGTTTAAAATTACGAGTATCTTCGTCACACATGACCAAGAAGAAGCTCTTGATGTAGCAGATCGAATTGTAATCATGAACCAGGGAAAAATTGAGCAAATCGGTACACCGCAAGACATATACGAACAACCTGCCAGTTCATTTGTATACGACTTCCTCGGAAACGTAAACTTGTTTCACGGGCGTCTTCGTGAAGGGAAGTTAGATATTGGTGCAGCACAGTTTAGCGTAGCGGATGACCATCATCCGTTTGACATAGAAACGGTAGGCTATGTGCGGCCGCATCACCTTATGATTTCACGGCAAAAAACCGAACAAGACACCATTACCGCAAGGATATCACACCTCCACACAGTCGGCCCGATTGTACATGTGGAATTAAAAAGGGAAGAAACACAAGAATACTTAGAAGCACAAATGAGTGTAGAGCAATTTCATGCATTACAGCTGCGTATAGGAGAAACAGTGTATGTCTCACCCCAGCAAGTAAAAGTCTTTATCCCTTCAGATTTTGTAATCTAATACGTACATGGAGCCATCGGTTTACATACGGTGGCTTTCGTTGATATATGGGGGATGGGATTTGAGTTTAGGTGTCCCGCAAGAGCGTCTCGCGGAGCAGGAGAGAGTGGAAATTGGAGGTTAGGTGTCCCACAAGAGCGTCTTGCGGAGCAGGAGAGAGCGGAAATTGGAGTTTAGGTGTCCCACAAGAGCGTCTTGCGGAGCAGGAGAGAGCGGAAATTGGAGTTTAGGTGTCCCGCAAGAGCGTCTCGCGGAGCAGGAGAGAGTGGAAATTGGAGTTTAGGTGTCCCGCAAGAGCGTCTCGCGGAGCAGGAGAGAGCGGAAATTGGAGGT
>NZ_RIAV01000033.1 GCF_003852715.1 Ectobacillus antri | reverse complement strand
TTCCATTTCAAACCATGCGGTTTGAAAACTTATCCGGTATTAGCTTCGGTTTCCCGAAGTTATCCCAGTCTTACAGGCAGGTTACCCACGTGTTACTCACCCGTCCGCCGCTAACCTCCTAAGAGGTTCGCTCGACTTGCATGTATTAGGCACGCCGCCAGCGTTCATCCTGAGCCAGGATCAAACTCTCCATAAAAGTGTTTGTCTAGCTAAAATAAATGTTGACGTTTCATGTTTTGTTTAGTTTTCAAAGTTCAATTGTCGCTTAAAGCGACTTCATCATCTTATATCATTTAACTTTCGAAGTCAACAACTTTTTATAATGTCGCTGACGACGTTTATTAATATACCATGTGCCTACATTATGGTCAATACTTTTAAAAAACTTTTTATAACAATTTTTATCTTTTTAATTGTAAGCTGTATGACAGCCTGATGTTAGTAACTAGCACTTGTTGATTAGAGCGAAGAAATTGAGACTTATGTGGGACAAGCAGGTTAAATAGAGATTCTATAGGTTTGTAGCGCTGAGGGGGTTATCTGACCGCACGAGGAAAACGAACCTTAACACAACCTAACTATAAAAAACCACCCTCTTTGCCTCGTAAGGATGGTTTTCCCTAAAACAAAAAACATAATTATCAATTACACCTTCTTGTGAACTACTCACCACTTAGCTTCAATTGAAGAGGGAGACTTCTTTCGGAATGATGTTAAAGAGGAATAATATATAGCTGAATTACAGCTAGTGCGATTATACCTGGTATTCCTAAAAGTCCTGTTATAGATGCGGTAACTGCATTAATAGGAACATGCAGACCATATTTAGATCCTGCCATATTCAGCACAAATAAAAAAATAGCTCCTAGTAATATCTTTACTATTGTCCCTCCTACGAAGCGAATCGGTTTAAGTGGAGCTCCAATCAATAACAGCATGACAATTAAACCTACTATGCACGAAATTACAAGTAAGTCGTTCATTTTTCATCCTCCTTATAACTTGTACTATTATACTTATGAGGAGATTTTAAAAAATACAACCGATGTTAGCGAACTCTAGCTATACTTTCATTCTGTTATCTTATGATAACTAAATTTTATAGCAGCTCAATATCATTATCTGTTCTATCTATTTCACTTACCTTCCTATCAAGCGGAACAAAAGAGGTTGGAACAAAAGGTTTTCAGCCAAAGAAAAATCCGAACTATTAGTCGGAATTCTCTACACAGAATTCGATTTAGTTCGGATTTTTCCTTTATGAGTGTTATTTTATTCTGTATTCTTTAAGCTTAGAGTTATATGATTCAGTTATGTCCAGGCTTCTTTTTACTTTCTTAATGAGACTTTACGTAATTTCGCTTCTCTTAATGCATAAAAGTACTTTGCTTCCGCTAGTTGCAGATGACATAATACCTCTTCGGAAGGTTCTAGACTCTGTTCAACAATGCGCTTTTGTCTCATCCACTCTTGCTTCAACTCTTCTAATAGCTCAACAAATTTTCTATCATACTGACGTCTAATGTGACCTTTACGACGAAAAATCATAATTAGACCTCCTACAGCTCTCTACGGCCTTCTAAGGCTTTAGAAAGAGTCACTTCATCGGCATACTCCAAATCTCCTCCAACAGGCAAACCGTGAGCAATTCGTGTCACTTTAATGCCTGATGGTTTCAACAAGCGTGATATATACATAGCCGTTGCTTCTCCCTCGATGTTTGGATTAGTAGCCAGTATGACCTCTTTAACCGTTTCATCATGTAGACGTTTTAATAAATCAGGAATATCAATATCTTCTGGACCGATTCCCTCCATTGGAGAGATTGCGCCGTGCAGAACATGATATACTCCTTGATATTCTTTCATTTTTTCCATCGCAATTACATCTTTTGGCTCTTGTACTACACAAATTACTGATTTATCACGACCATTATCTTCACATATATAGCAAGGATCACGATCAGTGATGTGTCCGCAAACAGAACAATAGGTTAGATTGCGTTTAGCATTTACAAGTGCCTTCGCAAAATCTAATACATCGTCTTCCTTCATGTTAAGGACGAAAAATGCCAATCGAACTGCTGTTTTTGGGCCAATGCCGGGTAGTTTCATAAAGCTGTCAATAAGCTTTGATATCGGTTCTGGATAGTGCACTGGTATCTCCCCTTAGAAAAGTCCGCCCGGTAGATTCAATCCTTTTGTGAATTGTCCCATAGTAGACATTGTTAATTCTTCAATTTTCTTCAACGCATCATTTGTAGCTGCCATTACTAAATCTTGCAGCATTTCAATGTCATCTGGATCTACTACGTCTTCTTTAATTTTCACTTCAAGTACTTGTTTATTACCGTTTATCACAACCGTTACCATACCGCCACCCGCAGTACCTTCAACTGTTTTTTCAAGAAGCTCCTCTTGTGCAGCCTGCATTTGTTTTTGCATTTTTTGCATTTGTTTCATCATACTATTCATATTTCCCATACCACGCATCATTTTAATTCCTCCTAGATTCATTCTTGTATTTCTACTAATTCTTGGCCTACTAATTTAATTGCTTCTGCTACAATAGGATCTTCGGCCTTAGGAGTATCTTCGACTTGTTCTTTTAAAAAGCCTTCTCGAATTTTACTCCATTCAGATTTGGGAACAGCTATCATATTAAATCGTGCCCCTAATAAATCATATAAGATTTGCTCTACTGTGTCTGTACCATCTTGATTTTCTCCAGCCATTTTACAATGAATTTCATACTCAAATGCCAGTACATAAGCTCCAGCAGCCGCTGCGACGGGCTCACTTTTTTCGAGCAACACAGCGTACGCAACCTTACTTCTTGCCTTCAGTTGATCTAAAACCTCTCCCCAAGCACCTTTCAATTTTTCTAAATCTTTACGAGTAGCACTTTTCAAAACTTCATGAATACGTCCTATCGGAAGTTTTACTGTTGTTTTGGCACTTGGTTTAGCAACTTTCTTTGGCTCAGATGAAGGTGCTACTGCAACACCGTTTCTTTTCAATTCTTTAAGAGCATGCTCCATTTCCTGCAAACGCTGCATGACTGCCTCTAAACGATCTCCTCCTCGCAGCGAGAATTGCTGACAGAGTTTGACCATTACCACTTCAAGAAAAATACGCGGGTGATTTGTCCATTTCATTTCTTGCTGACTTTTACTAAGTGTATGGATTATATCGTAAATTGCATCTGCTTGTATCTTCTCACTGAAGTTCCGGAACGATTCGTCAACAACCACTCTCTCCAGTAAATCCTCAAGTCCAGAAGAAGTTTGATATAGTAACATATCACGAAAATAATAAATAAAGTCTTCCATAAAGCGTAATGGATCTTTCCCTTGATTCATCATACGATTAACAATGCGCAGTGCTTCTGCTACATTGTTATCGTATATACATTCAACCAACTGATTTAAATATTGCTGTGATACAGAGCCTGTTACAGTGAGTACTTCTTCTGCCGTAACCTCGTTTTCACTATAAGAAATTGCCTGGTCTAGCAAGCTCAAGGCATCACGCATACCACCTTCAGCGGTTCTTGCAACAATATGAAGAGCTTCATCCGTTATAGTAATATGTTCATTATGTACAACGGTTGTTAAGCGTTCTACGATATCCTGAACAGAAATTTTTCTAAACTCAAAGCGTTGACAGCGCGATATAATTGTTGGCGGTATTTTATGAGGCTCTGTTGTAGCCAAAATAAAAATAACGTGCTTTGGAGGTTCCTCTAGTGTTTTTAACAACGCATTAAATGCGCCGATTGACAGCATGTGAACCTCGTCAATGATATACACTTTGTAACGAACTGAGCTTGGTGCATATTTGACTTTATCGCGAATATCACGGATTTCATCTACACCGTTATTAGAAGCGGCATCTATTTCTAATACATCCCCAATTGTTCCATCTGTTATTCCTAAACAAGAAGGACAATTGTTACATGGCTCTGCAGTAGGTGCTTGCTCGCAGTTTACAGCTTTAGCAAACACTTTAGCAATTGTCGTTTTCCCCGTGCCGCGCGGACCAGAAAACAGGTACGCATGTGATACCTTTTGTTGTAGAAGGGCGTTTTGCAGCGTCTTCGTTACATGCTTTTGACCTACCACATCTTCAAACATTTGTGGTCGCCACGTTCGATAAAGCGCCTGATATGACACGAGAGCGTTGCCTCCCTCAAACTTTTTTATTCATTTTATTATACCTTATTTCCAAATTTGATTCCATTTCAAAAAAGCTATCAAAAAACCCACTCTGCATAGAGTGGGTTTATGATTTAAGTTAAACTGCCGTGCACCTTTCGTCGATTATGTGCCATAAGCGTTACTTAAGCAGTTAGCTCGGCCCAGGCACCCCTGCGGCACACGAGAGCTTCCGCTTATTGCTGCTTCCTTCCGGACCTGACAAGGTTCACGGATTCCCGTTGCGCAGGACCCAGACGTCAACGCCACTTACTTAAGGCAGCCCTACAGCAGCATAACCTCGGAAAGGAATTCGGCCTCGCTAGAGCGGATTGCGAGTACAGGGCACCGCTACCTCCCCGCTTAGCACGGCAAAGTTAAAACCATATTTAGTTGCCTTGTTGAAGGCATTATTAGTATAACGCGTTTCTACACAAATTGCAACTCGTCACTTTTTACTACTTTCACCCAACTTCTTTGCTTTTTTCTTTTCCCTAAGCTTTCGAAAAAAGTCTGATAATAGCCGCCCGCATTCCTCTTGTAAAACACCGCTTACGACCTGTGCTTGGTGATTAAATCTCTCTTCATTCAATAAATTCATCAAAGTTCCTGCACATCCACCTTTCGGATCTGCTGCTCCGTATACGACTCTTTTTACACGAGATAATACGATGGCACCCGCACACATAGGGCAAGGTTCTAATGTGACATATAGCGTGGCATCCTCAAGTCTCCATGTTCCTAGCTTTTTACAAGCATCGTCAATTGCCAATAGTTCCGCATGTGCAATAGCGCGTTGCTCGATTTCCCTTAAATTATGAGCGCGACTAATGATTTGATCTTGCCATACAATAACAGCCCCAATTGGCACCTCATGAATTGCTTCCGCTTTTTTTGCCTCTTCAATCGCCAGTTGCATGTAATACTCATCTGTATACATTTAATAATCCTTTCTTTGTTACAAATAACTTTTTTCCTTTCTACCTAAACTAAACCGAAAGGAAGGAGAATGCAATATGAAAGATACTGCATTATTAATTATAGACATGATTAATGACTTTGATTTTAAACACGGTTCAACTCTTGCACATAAATGTAAAGAAATTGTCCCGGCTATTATAAACTTAAAAATTTTGGCTAATCAACACGATATACCTATTATTTATATTAATGATCATTATAATATTTGGCAGACAGATATGGAAAAAATTATTGCACATTGCAGCAATACATTGAATAAGGATTGGCTTAATGATATTTCTCCAGTTAAAAATGATTACTTTCTCATTAAGCCACATTATTCAGCTTTTTATGAAACACCTTTAAACACACTGCTTGGGTATCTTAAAATTCAATCTCTGATTCTAACAGGTATAGCGGGTAATATTTGTGTACTGTTCACAGCAAATGATGCACATATGCGCAATTATAAGTTATATGTCCCACACAACTGTATTGCATCTAATTGTGATAAAGATAACGAGCATGCATTACGAGTAATGACACATATTTTAAAAGCGGATACATCCCACTCTACCTTATTATTTACACAATAGGTTTGCTGTACTTGTATAAATTTCTAAACAAACTTTTGCAAAAAATTCGTCCTTTTCCATCCTCTCTTATGCTACAATAATCCTGTTTTGATTTTTTGTTCGTCTTAAGACGCCGTGGTAAAGGAGGAGCAATAATGGTAAAAGTACCTTTTATAACTGTAGAGGGACCGATCGGTGTCGGAAAAACTTCACTTGCCAAAGCTATATCAGATTATTTCGGTCTTCATTTATTAAAAGAGATTGTAGATGAAAATCCTTTCTTAGGAAAGTTTTATGAAAACATTAATGAATGGAGCTTCCAAACAGAAATGTTTTTCCTCTGCAATCGCTATAAGCAACTAGAAGATATCCACACAAAGTACCTACAGCAAGATAAACCTGTTGTAGCAGATTATCATATCTTCAAAAACTTGATTTTTGCATCCAGAACTTTGCAACCAGCTCAATATAACAAGTATATTAACATTTATGACATCCTCACACGAGACATGCCTATACCCAATGTTATCATATACTTAACAGCAAGCTTAGAGACTCTGCAAAAACGCATTGCTATCCGTGGTCGTGAGTTTGAAAAAAATATGGATCCGCAGTACTTAGTACAACTTATTGCGGACTACGAAACTGCTATGGATAATCTCATTGCAGAGCACCCACACATCCCTGTGTTAAAATTTAATGGTGATAATATTGATTTTGTTAATAACGAAGCCGATTTAAACGCCATTCTATCTGCGTTAGAAAATACGCTTAAAAAGGAGATCGCACTCTAATGAATTTAAGACAAAAATATGATATTCCTAACGATGCGGTAATTACAATTGCCGGTACAGTAGGTGTAGGAAAGTCTACTATGACTAATGCACTTGCTAACGCGTTAGCATATAGAACTTCCTTTGAAAAGGTTGATACAAACCCTTATTTGGACAAGTTTTATGCAGATTTCACCCGCTGGAGCTTTCACCTGCAAATTTATTTTTTAGCTGAGCGCTTTAAAGAGCAAAAGAGAATTTTTGAATACGGCGGTGGTTTTATACAAGACCGCTCTATCTATGAAGACACAGGCATTTTTGCAAAGATGCATTTTGAGAAGGGAACCATGACAGCTACAGATTACGAGACATATAAAGGTCTTTTTGATGCAATGGTCATGACACCATACTTCCCACATCCTGATCTTCTCATTTATTTGGAAGGATCTTTCGAAGATATTGTAAATCGCATTCGTGAGCGCGGCAGACCAATGGAGCAGCAAACACCGATTGAATATTGGAAAGAAATGCATGAACGCTATGAAAATTGGATTAATAACTTTAATGCTTGCCCTGTATTACGTTTGAATATTAATGAATATGATATTATCCAAGATAGTGGCTCTATTGAACCGATAGTGGAAAAAATCGGTCATTTTATTAAACACACAAGAAAGCTTGTGAAATAAAAATAATCCCGTGCACGATGCACGGGATTATTTTCGTTTAGTTGGTGCAATAATTTCTTGTTCACTCTTACCGGCATTGATTCGCTGACGTACAGTTGTTTGACTAATACCATAAGCATCAGAAATTTCTTTTACAGTCATTTCTACACCATTAATAACAGCAGTCAAAGTCTTGCCACGACGTTTCATCGTCTTAGGTTGTTCAGTAGGCTGCGTCTTACACACACAGCCGCAAAGCTTACGAAACGCTTCTTCACTTACCATGTTTGAAACGTTTGCACCACTATTTAAAATTCTATTTCGTTTACAGCTGAGACATTGTACAAAATATAGTGTTTTCCCCTGCATAGGGAATGTTTGGATGAGAAGATTCATAGCTGCTCCTTTCTCATTGTTAAAAATAAAAACTCGTTACAGCAGGTAACGAGTTTCACAATCTCAACTTATATGCGCTGTTGTCAATAATATTATGGCGGAGGAAGAGGGATTCGAACCCCCGCGCGGCTCTCACCGCCTGTCGGTTTTCAAGACCGATCCCTTCAGCCGGACTTGGGTATTCCTCCGTATTGACATGACATATAATATCAAATTGTTTTTTATTAGTCAAGCAAAAAATGTTTAATAAAGAAAACGAATATTTGAAACAAACTAGAATGGGTATCTTATTGATACCCATCCGTAGCTCATATTATTTAATTACTTCCTTATTACCCATATAAGGACGTAAAACTTCCGGAATTATGACAGAGCCATCTGCCTGCTGGTAGTTCTCAAGAATTGCAGCTACTGTACGCCCAATTGCTAAACCAGAACCATTCAATGTATGAACATGTTCAGGTTTGCTGTTCGGTTCACGTCTGAAACGAATATTAGCTCGGCGTGCTTGGAAGCTCTCAAAGTTACTGCAAGAAGAAATCTCACGATAAGAAGCATAGCTAGGAATCCATACTTCAATATCGTATTTCTTGGCAGCTGTGAATCCTAAATCACCTGTGCACATACTGAGAACACGGTATGGAAGGCCTAGAAGTTGCAAGACACGTTCAGCATCTGCTGTTAGTTTTTCTAGCTCTTCATAAGAATCCTCAGGTTTCACGAACTTCACTAACTCTACTTTATTGAATTGATGCTGACGTATCAAGCCACGTGTGTCACGACCAGCAGATCCTGCTTCAGAGCGGAAGCATGCGCTGAGTGCCGCATATTGAATGGGTAAGATATCTCCATTTAAAATCTCGTCGCGATGCATATTCGTCACCGGTACTTCCGCGGTAGGAATTAAGAAATAGTCTTCACTTTCAATACGGAATGCGTCTTCTTCAAATTTAGGCAGTTGTCCTGTTCCTGTCATGCTATCACGGTTTACGATGTATGGAGGAAGAACTTCTTCATAGCCATGCTCGTCTGTATGAAGATCTAACATAAAGTTGAATAAAGCGCGTTCTAATCGTGCACCTAAGCCTTTATAGAATACAAAGCGACTTCCTGTTACTTTACCTGCACGCTCAAAATCAAGAATATTAAGGTCAGTTGCAATATCCCAATGTGCTTTCGGTTCAAAACCAAAATCACGAATCTCTCCCCATTTTCGTATTTCTACGTTATCGTCCTCTGTTTCACCTACTGGTACAGATTCATGTGGTAAGTTAGGAACAGCGAGCATTAACTGTTCTAAATCATGCTCTACAACGCGAAGTTCTTCATCAAGACCTTTGATACGATCTCCTACTTCACGCATTTCTAAAATTAAAGCTTCTGCATCCTGCTTTTGACGTTTTAACACAGAAATTTGTTGAGACACCTCATTACGCTTGCTTTTCAGTTCTTCTGTTTGTACGAGAAGTTCACGTCTTTTTGTATCTAACTCTTCGAAACGTCCAAAATCAGTTAAATCCTCGCCTCTGTGCTGAAGCTTTGCTTTCACTTCTTCGAAATTTGCGCGTACATATTTAATATCCAGCATTATATTTCCTCCTTCTTTCATAAAACCTTTTTATAAACAACAAAAAACCCCCGTCCCCTTGGAAAGGGACGGGAGTTTACCCGCGTTGCCACCCTAATTGAAAGCATGTGCTTTCCTCTTTACAGAATTAACGACTCTTCGCCGGAAGCGCTTATTCACGCCCTGCTCCAGGGTGGATTCGTAAGCCACTTTTATCGGTTTGCACCAACCACCGACTCTCTGCAAAAAGAAAAGCTTATTACTATGCCCTATCAACGCTTTTGTTATATAAGTTACCATCAATTTACTATAATCTTGTGCAACTTGCAAGTTGCTTATACAACTTTTTTTGCTTCCTTAACCATATCCAAGAAGTATGCTGTCATGCGATGATCATCTGTTAACTCTGGATGGAAAGAAGCAGCCAAAAGATGGCCTTGACGAACAGCTACAATACGATCTCCATGAACGGAAAGTACCTCTACTTCATCTCCCACACTTACAACATAAGGAGCACGTATAAATACACCAACAAAATCTTCTCCTACACCTTTAATAGATAACTCTGCTTCAAAGCTTTCACGCTGTCTGCCAAAGGCGTTTCTTTCTACAGTAATATTCATTACACCAAGGTGTGGTTCTTTATAATCCACTAAATTCTTAGCCAATAGGATCATCCCCGCACATGTACCAAACAAAGGTTTCCCTTCGTTTGCAAATGCACGTAACGGTTCCATAAAGCCATATTTATCAATCAATCTCCGCATCGTTGTGCTCTCACCACCTGGTAAGATAAGACCGTCAATTTCTTGTAATTGTTCAATCTTTTTTACCACAACAGCCTTAGCACCCAATGCTTCAATTGACATGACATGCTCGCGAACTGCACCTTGCAGTCCCAATACACCAATCGTTATCATATATAAAGCTCCTTTTTACCAGCCGCGCTCTTGCATACGGTCTTGTGGAAGTAATGAAGAAATTTCAATGCCCTTCATTGGATTTCCAAGACCTTTAGATAGGCTCGCAATTAGCTCATAATCTTCATAATGCGTAGTTGCTTCTACGATTGCGCGAGCAAACTGTGCTGGGTTATCTGATTTAAAGATACCAGAACCAACAAACACCCCATCTGCGCCTAACTGCATCATCAATGCCGCATCAGCAGGCGTTGCCACACCACCTGCTGCAAAGTTAACTACAGGCAAACGACCTAAACGCTTAATTTCTAGTAATACTTCATAAGGAGCACCTGTTAACTTTGCGTAAGTCATTAACTCATCTTCACGCATAGCCACAACCTGACGAATTTCAGCATTTACTTGGCGCATATGACGAACTGCTTCTACAATGTTACCTGTTCCTGGCTCGCCTTTTGTACGAAGCATAGAAGCTCCTTCAGCGATACGTCTTGCAGCTTCACCGATGTCACGGCAACCACATACAAACGGTACAGTATAATCACGCTTTTGCAAGTGATATACTTCATCCGCTGGTGTTAATACTTCACTTTCATCAATGTAGTCTACACCTAACGCTTCTAATACACGTGCTTCTACAATGTGACCAATACGGCATTTTGCCATAACTGGGATAGATACTGCTGACATAACCTCTTCTACAATTGTAGGATCTGCCATGCGAGAAACGCCACCTGCGGCACGAATATCAGCCGGTACACGCTCCAATGCCATAACAGCTACTGCACCTGCTTCTTCAGCTATTTTTGCTTGCTCAGCGTTAATAACATCCATAATTACGCCGCCTTTTTGCATTTCTGCCATACCGCGCTTCACGCGCTCTGTTCCTGTTAAGTTCATCTAGAAAGCCCCCTCATCTATACTCATCATTATTTTGCATCAAAAGATTAAGAATACTCTTACATTCTATCACTACCTATCACATCTTTGTCTACTATTTTTTACTTAGAATACAGAAGTTGTTTTAAGTAATTTCCGTACGTTTTTATATAATATAGAACATGATGTTCTGATGTAGGTATGATATAGAACATGCAATAAATAAAAACTACCCGTAAAATGGGCAGTTTTTATTTTCAACCTGTAATTTTCCCTATTGCGCTATCCCATAAATTCCCAAAGAATGAACCGATGCTACGCATAGTTAGCACAAACCAGTTTGCTTTTTCTACTTTCTCAGTTGTTATAAGAGGTACCTTAAGTTCTTTTTCAGCTAAAAATCCGCTATCTTGTTTATCTTTAGAAGCAACAGTCAGAAAACCAACTTGCTCCTTAGCTTTCAACGGTGCCTTTAAGTCGCCTTTATTTAACGTATAGCCAATCTGATAAGGGTTTTTCTCCCCTTTAGGTACCGGTACTTTAATAGCTGATGCAGTCTCGATTTTCACTTCTTTTTCTTTACCATTGGGTACAGCTACTGTTTTCTTGTCTTTTGGCTGATATCCTTTTTTATATAGCTCTTTTATTTCGAATCCACTAAACCCATAATCAAAAAGCTTTTTTGTTTCTTGGAAACGCGCTTCGTAAGATTCAGTTTTAATAACTACTGCAATTAAACGCATGTTATCACGTTTAGCAGTACCAGTAAAGCAATAGCCTGCCGCAGGTGTTGAGCCTGTCTTAAGACCATCTACGCCCTCATATCCATACACAAGACCTTTTAACATCCAGTTCCAGTTGTCCATTTGAACGGGATACTTTCCGCCTTCCTGAAACACTTTCTTAGTAATTTTAGCCGTATCTAAAATATCTGGGTAGTCTTTAATTAGGCGTTGTGCCAAAAGTGCAGAATCACTCGCAGACATTTGATTTTCTTCATTCGCGCTTGTCCCATCAGGATGTTTCCCTTTTAAATCACTATTTGTTAAACCAGTTGAGTTTACAAATTTTGAATTCTTAAGGCCTAATTCCTTTGCCTTTTTATTCATTTCTTTCACAAAATTACCTTCTGAGCCGCTTACTAATTCAGCTAAAGCGATTGCTGCCCCGTTCGCTGAATAAATAGCTACTGCTTCATATAACTCTTTTACAGTGTAAGATCCGCCGTTTTCTAAAGGTACATTGGACAAGCTACGATCTTGTGAAATAAGATGCGCATATTCAGAGGCTTGCGTTTTTTGCGTCCATTTTATTTTTCCTTTTGCAACTGCCTCATGAACCAAGTACTCCGTCATCATTTTTGTCATGCTTGCAACTGGTAGAGATTGATCTTTGTTTTTTGCATATAAAATTTTTCCTGAATCTGCTTCTATTAGAATTGCTGCTTCAGCTTTAATATCTAATCCTGTGTTGCTTTCTGCAGATGCTTTGTATGTAAAAAACATACTAAAAAGCAACGTAAATGCCATCATTGTCGCAATTACTCGATTTTGAAACACAAATTTCACTTTGAAACCTCCTAAAAAACGTCTTCACATAAAAGCTATTCTAACACATTCCCCAAAAAATGGACAGGGATAGTCTATCCCTGTCCAAAACTGGAATATTATAATGAATAGTTTGGTGCTTCTTTCGTAATTTGTATATCATGCGGGTGACTTTCACGTAGTCCTGCTCCGCTCATACGAATAAATTGTGCATTTTCGCGTAAATCCTCTAAGTCTTTAGCTCCACAGTAACCCATACCAGAGCGAAGCCCGCCTACTAGTTGATGTACTGTATCTGCCAAAGGTCCTTTGTAAGGAACACGTCCTTCAATTCCTTCTGGTACAAGCTTTTTGTTTCCTTCTTGGAAATAACGATCTTTACTTCCACTTTCCATTGCACCAACGGAACCCATACCACGGTATACTTTGAAACGACGTCCTTGGTAAATTTCTGTTTCACCAGGACTTTCTGATACACCTGCAAAAATACTACCAAGCATAACAACATGAGCTCCTGCTGCTAACGCTTTTACAATATCTCCGGAATACTTGATTCCGCCATCTGCAATAACAGGAACACCATATTTACGAGCCTCAGTTGCGCAATCATAAACAGCTGTTAACTGCGGAACACCTACACCTGCAACGACACGTGTTGTACAAATAGACCCAGGTCCTATGCCTACTTTAATAATATTAGCTCCTGCTTCAATCAAATCACGTGTTGCTTCAGCAGTTGCCACGTTACCAGCAATAATATTTAAGTTAGGATACTTTGCTCGAATCTCTTTTACTTTATCTAGCACGCCTTTTGAGTGGCCATGTGCCGTATCAAGTACAATTACATCTACATTAGCTTTCACTAACGCATCAACCCGTACCATTGCATCAGGAGTAACGCCTACTGCAGCACCAACAAGTAGTCTTCCTTGCTTGTCTTTAGCTGAGTTAGGAAACTCAATTACTTTTTCAATGTCTTTAATTGTAATAAGACCTTGTAATACACCGTCCTGATCAACAAGAGGAAGTTTTTCAATCTTATGTTTTTGCAAAATCTTTTCTGCTTCGTTCAATGTAGTTCCCACAGGTGCAACAATCAAATTTTCTTTTGTCATAACATCAGAAATCTTAATTGAATAGTCCTGAATAAAACGTAAGTCACGATTTGTAAGAATACCTACCAATCGACGATCAGCTTCGTTATTTACAATAGGTACACCTGAAATGCGATATTTTCCCATTAAATGCTCGGCATCATATACTTGATGCTCGGGCGTTAAAAAGAACGGGTCTGTAATAACTCCACTTTCACATCTCTTTACTTTATCTACTTGATCAGCTTGTTGCTCAATAGGCATATTCTTATGAATAATACCTAGTCCACCTTGACGAGCCATAGCAATCGCCATCTCAGATTCAGTCACCGTGTCCATACCTGCACTTAAAATAGGGATATTAAGTTGCAAAGTTTCGGATAAAATGGATTTTACACTCACTTCTCTTGGTAGCACCTCAGACTTGGCTGGTACAAGTAAAACATCATCAAACGTTAAGCCTTCTTTTACAAATTTTGATTCCCACATAAGCTTTTCCCCTCCTGATTGCTAAAATATTATTTGTAGCTTAACAATTGGGCAAAATACTGTCAAGGAAGGTTCTATATGTTAGAATTTTTAAATTATTTAAGGAGTCATTTGCTATGGACATAAACTTGATTTGGAGGGAGCTTAGTTTTTTTACTTCTTCCTTACATTCCCAAAAGTATCTTTCTCATTGTTATAAGCAATTAAAAATCGCAGAACATGATAAGAAAAGCTTTGATAACTGTTATCCATTTATTTATTATCTTGAGCATGGCAAGAGCTACTATGAATCCGCAAAAATATCGCCACTTTCCATTCGTCCTGTTCTTTTATTTTACGGTATGATTCAACTTTTAAAGGCTTGTCTACTAACAGTAGATCCCAATTATCCAGAATCTACAGCTGTTTTAGCACATGGTGTAACAACTCGAAAGCGGAAGAAACAAAGCTACGAGTTTTTACAAGACGAAGTAAAAATACAAAGAAATGGTTTATACACTCATATTGCAGAAAAAATGTTCTATATGCGACATCTAGAGGGCGAAAAATGTAGTATGGAAAATCTATTAAAGTTGGTGGGAGAGTTAGGAAGACTCTTTACATACAGTAAAAAGGCGCCTGAGCTTTATCCTATTGTACGAATAGATGATCATATAGTTTCTATATCAAAACTGGTTTTAGACCGTTATAACATGACTGAGCAGCGTTTTATTGAATACTTACAAACCTCCTGTTCTTCCTTACATATAGAGCCTTCTACCCAAAAAGATAAGTACAATATCATTTTACATTCACCTAAGAGAAATTGGGCTGGATTACAAAAAAGTCCACTGGTCTATCATATGTATGAAGATACTTACTATCTGCCAAGCAACCGCGAACAAATGGGGGCCTTTTCTGAAATACTAGTTCATTATTTAGTGCTCTATAATTTGAGTATGATTTCCAGGTATGAAACGGAATGGTGGAGTGAACTGTTACATAGTTATGCAACAGAAGATTATCCTTTTATTAATCAATTTTTAGCGGTATCTGCTGATAAAATTCCTTATTATATCTATCATTACTTAATGTCTAAAACATAACATAAGACAATGTATATAAAGTACAACTAGAAAAATCGACTTTCTTTTTTGGGTGGAAAAGAAGAAGGGGCAATGTATAGTTGCGGTCAGGGTCTAAGAGATACGCGTGTCAAGTAAGAACATACATCGTAGCGAGACGCTCTAGAGCTGTGATTTTCTTGCTGTTTATATGTCGAAAAAACCATGTAGACTTATATAGCTTAACACCACTAAAACAAAAAAGCCGGTCAACATGACCGGCTTACTGTGTGCCTAGCGACGTCCTACTCTCACAGGGACAAGGTCCCAACTACCATCGGCGCAAAAGAGCTTAACTTCCGTGTTCGGTATGGGAACGGGTGTGACCTCTTTGCCATCATCACTAGACATTTGAAGGCATATTCCTTCAAAACTGGATAACATAGTGTATATTCATAATCTAGCTTTAGCTCGCTACACGCTCGCCTCTGCTTTTTATATTTGGTTAAGCCCTCGATCGATTAGTATCAGTCAGCTCCACACGTCACCGCGCTTCCACCTCTGACCTATCAACCTGATCATCTTTCAGGGATCTTA
>NZ_RIAV01000032.1 GCF_003852715.1 Ectobacillus antri | reverse complement strand
TTGAAGAAGCAGTCACGAGCTTTCTGACTGAAGTCTCAGCTACGCCGGCAGCTGTGCTGCAGCGTCTCGGCATTCACTGAGCGCCGTATGTCGAAAAATTAAATCACTTATATATAATAAGACTACACTTACCACCTTTATAAAACATAATACATATCATAAGCATTTCGCTATTTTTACATTACAATTAAAATAATCTCCTCTATATAAAAAAGTAGCATTAACGCTTAGGCTGTTCAAAATGTTTGAATTTAGACAAAATAACTATCCATAATAAAAGGCTCCACGAATAGCCATGGGCAAAAAGGGTAATTTCCATAGTTGAGTAAGTAATTACAGTAACTAGTAAACTTAATTTAAACAAGCTAATATATAATCCACTTTTAAAATAATTACTTATTTGATAAACAAAAAGATAAATAACTAACACTAACATACTAATTAAACCAAACACTCCATAAAGAACAATAGTTTGAATAAACCAATTATCATTTCTTAAAAATATCAAATCACTTGCTAAACTGATTTGATCAATAGGAGCAATACCAAATAAATAATCACCATACAAAGGGATATAATTAAGTACACTTTTCATAAGTATATACCTTTCAGTTAAACTCTCAGAACTCGTATAAAAACTGTTCCAATCAAAAATCATAAACATAAATATAAAAAGTATAAAAATAGAGTAAAGTAGTAATATGTTTCTTATTAAACGCGGTGCTTTTTTTAACAGTAAAAGGTATAGACCAACAACTATTGATAGAATTACTGAATATACGGCAGCTCTATTTCCGGTTGTAATTAAGACAATGATTAATAATATTTCTAATACTAAACAGATAGATTTATTAAAGATACTTCTAGTCCTAATTAAGCAAAATAAAATACTAAAAATTTCTACTAATAGTATCATACCAGCAAAGTTTGGATGCCTTAAACCATATGTAGCCCTCGTAATTCTTTCACCTTGTAATATCCACATATAATTATCTATATTTAAAACTTGAGAAAAACTAAATAAAATTTCTGGAAATATATACAAACCATTACCTATAGCTATTGCGAGCATTACTTTATAAAACTGAATAATATTCTCAGTCTGAGAGGATATTATTACTATAACTATGATAAAAATTAAGTCGTAAAAAATATTATTAATGTTAGAATAAAAATTGAAATTTATAACATTAAAGCTTACTAATGGGGAAAATACATATACACTGAATGTAACCATAAGAAAAAGACGTTGCTTCTCATTAATTGTTATCCTGATTCTCTTTCTCAATACTAAAATAAATGTTACAAATAGAATTAAAAGATAAACAACAGGAAAACTATGATTAACTGTATGCGCAATAGAATTTTCACTTAACACATACGCGAAGAAATAAAAGGTCATAGCAATACTAATATAAAATAATTGCATATTTAGCTCCCAACTCGCATTACAAATAGTTCTTAGTTTAATAAATTATCCAATCCTTTGGGAAAAGATTGACTTTTTTTACACCTTTCATATTAATCCACTTCCCAGGTGCAATAACTATTTTCTCCATATTCTTATTCAAAAATGCTCCCCACCAACTAAAAGAACTATTAGCAATAATATTATGTTTACAAAGACTCATTAGTTGCATATCCTTGTAACTATCATTTCCCACGTTATAATCTATATATACAGCTTCCTCTAACGAATTAAGATTTTGCTTTACCCACTCAACATTATCTGAAAAGATATAAAACTTTGGATTGTCTATTCTTTCTTTAATATAGCTAATTGCCTTTGAATAGTATTCCAAATTAGCGATATCTCCAAACTTCTCTTGATTCTTTCTGTTTAAGTAATAATCACCACGTCTTACATGAATTGATATTGAATTCTCATTGTTAATTTTAATAGCTAAATTATTATTTTTCTCATCTAAAGCTCTTTGAAAAGTAAAATCATTCTTTAATTCATTTTCTATATCTTTAAAATAATCATAATTCTGCCAGTAACCTTTTATATATATATTTTCTTGATAAAATAAATTAGGATCGTATTCAAATTCTTTATGTTCTATATACATGCTCTTTTTACTTCCAATTAATTTCCTACGAATGCGAGATGTTACTGAATTATCTAAGTCTGATAAATTGTATGTTAATTCTTTACTTGCATGCCTTGGTTTAATTGTAAATACCTTCTCTAACTCATATCCATTATGTTGATTAGGATACAACTGATAACTGGTAATTGTATCCAAAAAAACATTATCTTGAATTAAGGACAGTTTTTTATATAGAGCATATTGAAACATTTGATTTCCTAAACCGCTACTTATGTGTACTATTTTCATATCATTACCTTTCTTTCAATAAATTCACTGTATCTTTTAGGAATAATCTCGTTGATTTAATCAGATAACTCATGCAGAAACTAAAGAATACGAATATTACCGAATTAATTATTAGCTTCAAAAATATACTATCTAACCTATCAACAAAAATTAATTCAGATAATAGGTTCAAAACTAAAAATGAACAAGAAAATATTGAGATAAAGATTAGTATCCTTTTTTTATCAAAGAAATAATATAATTGACGTGAGTATAAAAACTGTATAATCACTACTGTTAGCTCTGTTAAAACTAATATTACAGCTGATGCATTAACTCCCAATAAAGGGGTTATTAATATATTAAGTGAAACACTGACACATGTACCTACTAACAAAGGAATTGAATGAAGGACATTTCTTCCTAAAGGTACCAGATACCATCCTCCAATTACCCCGCCTACTGTTTTTATAATTAATATTGGACTCATAATTATAAATAAGTTTATAGCCCCATGATATTCAGCACCTAAAAATAAATAAATAAATTCCTTAGAACAAAGCACTACCCCAAAAATAAAAAAGCTACCTAAAATAATATACATATTTAATCCAAAACGAACCACAGAATCTGCTTCTTTATTTTGAGATACAGATCTCAAGGAAGCTATTTTTTGTATCATTACAGGTGATGGAATCATTAATAGAGAGTATGCAAATGCAATAATTCTTTGAACTTGTTGATAATTTGCTAAATCAGTAATATTTCCACTGCTACCCAACAGAATTTTATCAAAACTCGAAAAAATTAAAACTGAAATATTAGGTAAAAAAAGGAAAAATGAAACTTTCACATGTGAAACTAATCTTTTTATTTGTATTAACTTGAAGTATTTAAATAAATGCAAGGTCTTATGAAACAAGAGTATATTACCTAACAATTGACTTCCATTAACTAAGGTAATGTACAACCATAAATCTTTAGGGTCTTTTACGAATACAAATACACTAAGAGTCCCAACCAATTTGACAATTACATTTCTTGTAACAATTTTTTTAAAATCACCAATTCCTTGATAATACCAACTATTATCAAAAAAATTCACAAGAAGAATTAAACCTTGCAAAATAAGTATTGCTTTATTAACCTTTACTGGGTAAACAGTAACAAAAAACAAAAATATTAATATTCCTAAAAATAAAAAACTAATCTGCAAAACTTGAATTTCTAAATAATTTATCTTTTGTAGATTCTTTTTAGATTGAGCGATTGTATTTACACCATGCACAGCAAAACCAAAACAAAAGAAAACGGCAAACAAGTTGACAATTGTTAGAGTATAGGAATATATACCGTTTTGTTCTATACCTAGAACTCTAGCAATATAGGGGATAGTTAAAAAAGGCAACACAGTATTAACAAATTGTTGGCCAGCTACATAAGTTATATTTTTTAATGTTTTATTCAAGATCTATCCTCTAACAACATTAATGAATAACTTAATAAATGTTTTTAATTCTATCCTTATATTATTTTCTTTTAATATCCCCCATAGACGTATTGCTTCTTTTAAGGTAGGTTGTTGAGAATGAATTCTTCTCACAAAAACATTAATAATCCAACTTGTAACCTCTTGTTTCAATAAACTATCGCTATATAATGCTCTCATATTTAAAAGCTCTCTAAAAATAATATTAAAACTTTCATAGCTTTTATTCCGATTTAAGTTACTCATTATGGATGTATCTCTAATCCGATGAAGTACGACAACTTCTCTAAAATGAATAATTTGAGGATTTAAAAACAATGTCTGAAAAAAGTGCAAATCATCCTCTGCTGGAATTAAACCAGGATAAAATAAGGCATTATTTTCGAGAAGAAATTCTTTCTTATAAATTCTTCTCCATACAACAGGTGAATAAGAATTCCTTGTTTTAATAATATTTAAATATTCTATGCCACTATATTTAATAGTTTTAATACCTTTTATAAAAATTGTATTTGTATTATCAATATACAATTCTTTATAGTTACTTACTTTTTGTAAATGGTTAGAAATATCATCTTTAAACACATCAGCATCAAAGGTAATTATATCAATATTCCCAACATCATCTATGAAGCTAGACAAATCCATTCCATCAACTAAAATATCATCTGAATCAAAAAAATAAACATACTTGCCGCTTGAATTTTCCAAACCTACGTTCCTAGTCACGCTAAGACCCATATTCTGTTGATTTATCAACTTCATATTTTTATATTTACCACTGTATTCTTCTAATATCTCCAAACTATTATCGGTCGATCCATCGTTAATAGCTATTACTTCAAAATTACTCAAATTATTCTTAAAAATCGAATCTAAACATTCTCTTAAATAAGGTTCTACATTGTAAACTGGTAATACTATTGATAAGTTCACGTATATTATCTCCTTTTACAAACCTACTTTAAGGGGAGCTCTACACTTAGGGATTATCTGTTTAATTCAACCTACCGTACATGATAATTCTTTAACCTATAAACCCCTAATATCTATTTAAAATAAAGCAGATTATATAGAGACGAGCGTGTCGCAAAACTCATTTTTATGCAAAAACAACGTATAAAAAGCCCGTATTCCTTACACCCTATGATAGACACTACTAAACCATAGGAAGGAAGACGGACTACCATTATGATTACCCATTTCCCAGATGTTCATTCACAAACCCATGCTTTACAAACACTTTTTCATTACATTGGTAGCATAGATCTAGACCAAACACCTTATAAGACGGGGCGTCCTCCGTTTTGTCGCAAAATATTTCTCAAAAGTTTTTTCTTGAAAGCCTGGTTCCGATTACATTCTTTACGAAAACTTATTAAATTTCTAAAGGGATTTCCTTACTTTTCTCATCTTTGTGGCTTTTCCACTTTGCCGCATCTTTCCACATTTGCTCGGGTAGCGACTTGGTTTCGAGAAGAAGGATATGAGTCTATTTCACTTGCTACTTTACTAAAAATGGGATTCTCTCCTCATCTCGTGGCAATTGTTGATAGTACAGCTCTACGAAGCAGTTTGTATGATTCTCAAGCGAAATGGGGCAAATCGACTCGTCTCAAGTCTTTTAAAGGCTACAAGCTGCACCTTTGTATCTCTACAGAAGAGGTCATTTTATCACACATACTTTTGTGCCCGCCAATCGCTATGACAGTGTAATAGCTCCCAGTCTCTTACGCCCTTTAAAAGAATGGGAGGAATCTATTTCTTTTGTTCTCGGTGATGCTGCTTATGACACAAAAGATACACGAGAAGTTGCGGAAGATATAGAAGCTATGATGATCACACCCATCAATCCACGGAATGGTCAGAGAAAAGACTCTTATGGTCGTGTTATGCCTGCTCTTTTAGAAACCTCTTTTGGTGCATGGTTATTTGGTTTGCGAAATGAGATTGAGCGGGTCTTTCATCTGTTAAAAGATCAAGGCTTAGAGAATCCAAGAATATTTGGATATAATCGGTACCATTTTCATGTTCAAATTCTGCTTCTTATGCATAATATTGAATTTTTATTATAGTTTTGCGACACGCTCAGAGACATTAAACTTTTCCTATATAATCTACTTTATTACAAATGTTACTTTACCTTATAAAAGCTCAATCAAACATCCTCTTAACCTTCTCTTCCCCTCTTACCTTCTCCATATCCGCTTCCACCATAATCCGCACCAACTCCTCAAATGAAGTCTTCGTCGGATTCCAACCAAGCAACGTCTTCGCCTTCGTTGGATCTCCCAATAACTGATCAACTTCAGCTGGACGGAAGAATTTTGGATCTACTTCTACAATTACTTCACCTGTTGCTTTGTTAACCCCTTTCTCTTCCACACCTGTGCCTGTCCATTCAATCTCAATACCTGTATGCTTAAACGCAAGCTCTACAAATTCGCGTACAGAGTGCATTTCGCCTGTTGCGATAACGAAATCTTCTGGTTTGTCATGCTGCAGAATCAACCACATGCACTCTACATAATCTTTCGCATAGCCCCAGTCACGTAGAGATTCTAGGTTACCAAGCATTAATTTTTCTTGTTTGCCTTGTGCGATACGAGCCGCTGCCAAGGTAATTTTACGTGTTACGAATGTTTCGCCGCGGCGCTCTGATTCGTGGTTAAACAGAATACCGTTTACTGCGAACATGTTGTAGGATTCACGATAGTTTTTTGTAATCCAGAAGCCATAGATTTTGGCTACGCCGTATGGAGAGCGCGGGTAGAATGGTGTTGTTTCCTTTTGCGGTACTTCTTGTACTTTACCGTATAGTTCAGATGTAGATGCTTGGTATACACGCGTTTTGTCAGTTAGACCTAAGATACGTACAGCTTCTAGAATGTTTAACGTACCTTTCGCATCAACGTCTAATGTATAACCAGGCATATCGAATGATACACGTACATGAGATTGTGCTGCCAGGTTGTAGATTTCGTCTGGTTTGATTTCGCCGATAATGCGCGTTACGTTTAGTGCATCGGTTACGTCACCGTAATGCAGGTGAAAGTTTGAGTTGTTTAATAGTGCATTTGCCGCTTCTTCTGTCAGCAAATCTTCTAAACGCTCCTGATTATAAGAGGAGCTACGGCGAATGACGCCGTGCACCTCGTATCCCTTCTCTAGCAGGAATTCTGCCAAGTATGATCCGTCTTGTCCTGTGACACCTGTGATTAATGCTTTTTTCATAGTAGCCTCCGAATATATGTTCAAATTATTGTTTGACAAGCTCATTTTGTAAAAACCAATCGTATGCTTTTTGCAGTCCTTCATCAAGAGATGTTGTTGCTTTCCACCCTAAGCTATTAATACGAGTTACATCTACTAGCTTACGAGGTGTACCGTCAGGCTTAGAGGTATCAAAGCGAATGTCTCCTTGAAAACCAACGACTTCCTTCACCTTTTCTGCTAGCTCACCGATTGGTAAGTCTTCTCCCACACCGATGTTCACGATATCATCGCCTTCATAATTCTTCATTAAGAACAGACAGGCATCCGCTAAATCATCCGCATATAAAAACTCACGCTTAGGTGTGCCTGTTCCCCATACTTCAACGAATGCTGCGTTGGTTTCTTTGGCTTCATGAAACTTGCGTATTAATGCTGGCAATACGTGTGATGTATGTAGGTCAAAGTTATCGTTTTCACCATATAAGTTTGTTGGCATCGCAGAGATGTATTTTGTACCGTATTGACGGTTGTAGGATTGACACATTTTAATACCTGCGATTTTGGCGATTGCGTATGGCTCGTTTGTCGGCTCTAATTCTCCTGTAAGTAAATATTCTTCTTTTAACGGCTGTGGTGCCATTTTTGGATAAATACATGTGCTTCCCAAGAAAAGAAGCTTTTTCACACCATAACGGTAAGCAGAATCGATTACGTTTGTTTGGATCATTAAGTTGTCGCGAATAAAGTCGGCTGGGTATTCATTGTTTGCGACAATACCGCCTACCTTAGCTGCTGCTAGGAATACGTATTCAATCTCTTCTGCTTGGAAGAATGCATCTACTTGCGCTGGATTGCGCAGGTCTAGTTCCTTGCTTGTTTTATAAATAAGATTTGTATACCCTTCTCGTTGCAATGTACGTAAAATGGCAGAGCCAACTAAACCCCGGTGACCCGCAACGTAGATTTTTGCGTTTTTGTTCATATGTACACACCTTTTCTTTAGTAAGCATTATGCGATCCGAGCAATACCCGAACCGTTTTGATAATAATCATCACATCATATCTAGTGCTGCAATTACGAATATACTCCAAATCCAGCTCGACCATTTCCTCAAAACCCACATCATTCCGTGCACTCACTTGCCATAGTCCTGTACATCCAGGTGTTACCAAGAGGCGTTGCTTTTGGTAGGCTGTGTACATCTTTACTTCTCTTGGAAGCGGTGGTCTTGGACCAACAAGGCTCATGTCCCCTTTTAATACGTTAATAAACTGAGGTAGTTCGTCGATGCTTGTTTTGCGAATCAATCTTCCTATTGCGGTGATACGTGGATCGTTTTTCATTTTAAACATGGCACCGGAGACTTCGTTATATCGTAGTAACTCTTGTAATTTTTCTTCTGCATCCGTTACCATAGAGCGGAATTTGTACATGAAAAATTCTCTGCCGTCCTTACCAATACGCTTTTGTTTAAAAAATACGGGGCCTTTTGGATCTTCTATCTTAATCGCAATAGAGACAATGAGAAATAGAAAAGAGAAGAAAATAAGACCAAAAATAGCACCTGTGATATCAATACCTCGCTTTGTAATGAGGTAGAGCTTTCGATTATTAATATCCTCGCTGCTTAAGTAACGGGTTTTTAACTGTGCCGCGCTATTGTTAGCTGTTTTGGCCATCTATCTCCCCCCTAAACCGTTACTTTCTGAGATTCTACGATGCGCTCCATAATTTGGAGTAAGTCTTCGCGAAGGTCATCGTGCTGCAAAGCAAATTCGATTGTGGTCTCAATAAACCCTAATTTTTCCCCAACATCATAGCGCTTGCCTTCAAAGTCATACGCGAACACGCGTTGAATACCATTCAACCCTTGAATTGCGTCTGTCAACTGAATTTCGCCGCCCGCTCCCGCTTCTTGCTTCTCTAGGAACATAAAAATCTCTGGCGTTAATACATAACGACCCATGATTGCTAGGTTAGAAGGCGCTGTGCCTGGTGCTGGCTTTTCTACGAATTGATTCACTTGATAACGGCGTCCTGTTTGTGCTAATGGATCAATAATGCCGTAGCGATGCGTGTTTTCTTCTGCGACCGTTTGCACTCCAATAACAGATGCTTTCGTTGCTTCATATTCATCCATTAATTGACGCAAGCAAGGTGTTTTTGCTTGTACGATATCGTCACCAAGCAATACCGCAAACGGTTCGTCACCGATAAAATTTTTGGCACATAATACCGCATGCCCGAGACCTTTTGGCTCCTTTTGACGAATGTAGTGAATGTTCACTTTAGCGGATTCTTGTACTTTTTCCAGGAGCTCAAATTTTCCTTTTTCCATGAGGTTTTGTTCCAACTCAAAGGCATGGTCAAAGTGATCTTCAATAGAACGCTTGCCTTTTCCGGTTACAATGATAATATCTTCAATTCCAGAAGCAATCGCTTCTTCCACAATATATTGGATTGTCGGCTTATCAACAATAGGAAGCATTTCCTTTGGCATTGCTTTCGTGGCAGGTAAAAATCTTGTACCAAGACCAGCTGCCGGAATAATGGCTTTCCTTACCTTTTTCACATTATATCCCCCTTTGTACTATGTTTCACATAAGCGAATGTATCTATAAAAAAATCAGCTACATTGTTGTTAAAAACAACCGCACAGCTGGTTTTTTTATATAAAACCGGGCATTTAACCCGACCTCACATCACACCACCGACGACCTGCGTCTAAGCTGGAGCACATCCAACCACAGCATGACCGAGTGCCTCCATTGATAGCGGTAAGGAGACATCACCGTTCCCGATATTATAAGGACGTCATAAGCAAAAAGTTCTTTTTAGAGAACAAAAACTTATTCTCTGTCACTATAATAGTAATATGGTGTTGTTTCTTCTGCCTTGGCATTTAGTACAACACCAAGTAACTTCGCACGTGCATTGGTGAGCTGTGCTTTCACTTTTAATACACTGTCTTTATCCGCTTTTCCACTTCGTACGACAAGAACCGTACCGTCGCACTTATTGGAGAGAACCTGAGCATCCGTAACTGCCAGAAGCGGTGGAGTATCTAAAATAATGATATCGAACGTTTCTTTTAATTGTGCCATTACATCGTCCATTGTCTTTGAGCCAAGCAATTCTGCCGGATTAGGCGGGATAGCACCGGAAGGTAAGAATTTTAAATTCTCTACCTCTGTTTGCAGGATACATTTTGATAGTGTTGCTTGTTTTGCTAATACAGTTGTGAGACCGAATGTGTTCTCACTGCGAAACATAGTGTGAAGCGTTGGTCTGCGGAAATCAGCATCGACAACAATTACTTGTTTACCTTGCTGGGCAAAGACAACGCCGAGGTTAGCCGCAGTTGTTGTTTTTCCTTCTCCTGGTGTAGAGGAAGTCACGACGATAGAATGGATGTCTCCATCCACTGCAGCAAATTGAATGTTAGTTCGAATGTTACGATATTGCTCCGTGATGGGTGATTTCGGCTGTAAGTATGTAATGAGTTGCCTAAATGTGCGTACCACGTGTTTTTTCGGTTTTGATCGTTTAAGCACCAAGGTTCTGCCCCCTTTTTACGACTGTCGTTGTTATATCCTGTTTGATTTCTTCCATATGTGTGATGATACCGAGGACAGGAAGACCAATAATTTGTTCGACATCCTGTTCTGTTTTTACAGTATTGTCTAAATATTCCAATAAAAATACAAGTCCAACAGACACCATCATGCCGACAACCATCGCAATTGCGACATTCAGCAGTGGCTTTGGTTTAATAGGTGCTTGTCCTTCGGCCACATCAGCCTTTGATAAAATCGTCACGTTGTCAACACTCATAATGTTCATAATCTCTTGTTGAAACACTTCCGCAATTTTGTTTGCAATAGCAGTTGCTTGTTTCGGGTCCGTATCCTGCACAGTTACGGAAAAGACTTGCGAGTCCTTTTCAGAAGCTACGGTAATTTTTCCATTTAAGGCACCAATAGATGTGTCCAGCTGCAGTTCATTTTTTACTTTCTCTAAGATAGCTGGACTTTTAATAATAACACTGTACGTATTAACAAGCTGGACGTTTGTTTGTACTTCATTGTACTGCACAATATTAGCTTCTTTCTTTTTCTGATTGACAAGAATTTGAGTAGATGATTCAAAGGTTGGTGTAATGAAGTAAAAACTGAAGATCGAACTGACAAGCGCTGCAGAGAAGGTAATAATGATGATCATAAAGATGCGCTTTCGCAATACTAAAAAAAGCTCTTTCAAACTAATTGTTTCTTCCATGTTAGCCTCCATTATATGTTTGGTTTCTTTCAACAAAGCACGTGATAAAGAACGTAGGAATAAAAAGATGAAATTTAAATTTACATACAAACCCAAATTCTTTAAAGAGAACAAATCTGTTTATCATAATATCATAAATAAACATTTATTGTGAAGATTTTTTCATATAAAAGCTTATTTTTCTGTAATATTTAGGCTTACATTGGTACGCTAGTTTGTATTGCAGTCTTCAAAAGGTATTCTTTATAGGAAACAAAAAAGAAACAACATTTCACAATAACCAATTGTTAACATATATAATCATACAACCCGTTTCTTTATCTATCAATAAAAATATACTAAAAAATTTAAATGTTTTTCATTTTTTTGGTAAAGCGTTTTCAATATATGTAATTATATTTATAACATTTTATAGTTTCGCAACAAACTAGATCGGCACATTTAAAAGATACCAAACAGCTTCTTTCTTCGAAGTGGTTGTGGATCTATTTTATCAACCATTTGACCCTTTACCATATATGCAGCATTGTCCATAAACAAATACTTCATGTCGGTGCCAAACTCTTCTTCAATTAAATGATATGCCTCAGATATTCTACAAGCTCTACCTGCTGTATTGTGAGCATCGGATGCGACAATATGCACTAAGTTGCCTTCTACCAATTGCATGGATAACTTTTGAATGGTTTTACCAAATGCGCCTATTATACTTGCTGCAGTTAGCTGTGCCAGTGCACCTTGTTTAATGAATTGATACAGCTTATCTGGATACTCTGCGATTTCAGCATTACGCTCCGGATGTGCAATTACTGGTATGAGACCTTTTAGCTGCATTTCAAATAAGAGCTGTGGTGTATAGCGAGGGACATGATTGTTTGGGAACTCAATTAATATATATTTGCCAGTATCATTTAAGGTTTGAATTTTATTTGCTTCATAGTCTGCAAGAAGTTCACCGTACAATCGCACTTCCTGTCCTGGTACAATGGTAACATTTATATTTTTTTGCGCGAGAATGTTGTTGAGTTGTTGTACCTCTGTAATAATCGTTTGCTTTTCATTTATATATCGCCCGTTGTGATGATGAGGCGTGGCGACAATTGTACGTATACCTTGCTGTTCTGCTAGCCTTACCATTGCTAGACTCTCTTCCAATGTTTGTGGTCCGTCATCCAAGCCCGGTAAGATATGACAATGCATATCAATCAATGTAATCCCTCCTTAAAATGTATTTATTTCGTTATATAAATCTATATTCTTTTTCATTTACGGTTAACAGAAATAATCATACTCTTCCTTTCTTCCTCTATCAATACATAATTGTAAAATATTTGTTATGTTTTTTGTCTCAATATAAGACTCGGTTGATAAAAATAAAAAAGACCGCCGCAGCGATCTTATTCTTTCTTATCTCCCAATGCAAATGTAATTTCCGCCTCGCAAGCCACTTCTCCATCTACTGTAGCAACTGCCTTTCCTTTTCCGATTGGACCGCGCACGCGGGTAAGTTCTACCTCAAGACGCAGCTGGTCGCCGGGGCGTACCTGTTTTTTAAAGCGGCAGTTTTCGATACCAGCAAAAAAGGCGATGCGGCCGCGATTTTCTTCTTTTTTTAGTACTGCGACTGCGCCGACCTGTGCCAATGCCTCGACGATAAGGACGCCTGGCATTACTGCGTAGCCCGGGAAGTGACCGTTAAAGAATTCTTCATTGGCACTGACGTTTTTAATACCGATAGCACGTACGCCTTCTTCGACTTCTAAAATGCGATCTACTAATAAAAACGGATAGCGGTGCGGAATAATTTCTTTAATTTGTTCAATATCCAACATATCATCCACTCCTTTAGTATCTGGTCATAAAACTTACATACAATTTATATTATCACACTTGTAGGCAAAGAAGTCTATTTAATTTTTCGAGTGCATCATAAAAAGCGCACATGGACACCATGTACGCTGAAATATAAAAAAATGCACACACTCTTCCGGTTTGCAAATGACGATTTCTCGACAAGTGACACGGAGGCCGAATGAGCGTGTGACCAAGTTAGGGGAAAGGCAATATGCAGTATTCATTCATAAATTGAAATGAAGCATCTTGCCTCATGTGTCGTATTCGTATTTATTATATGACGAATAACACGAAAAAGAAAATGGCAAATATCCCAAAATTACCGAAATATAGACAATATCCTCAGTTTTTCTTTATTTTCCTCGTATTTGCTCAAGTTTTTATGAAAAGTGAGAAAATTTAATAGACTACTTATGTTGTTTAAGAAAGATATCCTACTGCTTAGAAGCTTTGATTGATTTGTTCACTTGTAGGAGATTTTGGCACTCTTTCACTAAAACATTACTTTACCTTCACAACGGTCTTTTCGCTTACATTCTTCGCCACGTCGGTCGCTGTGATCGTAAGCTCTGTGCCTGTTTTTTGCTTAGCAATCGGGATAGAGAAGCGACCTTGGCTGTTTGCTTTGCCACTTGCCAATGTTTTCTTCCCAATCATGATCGTAACAGTTGCACCTGCTTCTGTTTTTCCGATTATAGATGTAGATTTACTGCTTACTGTTTCTACGGTTGGCTTTGCCGGCGGTGTAGCATCTTTTACGGTAACTACCACTGGATCACCAACAACACCTTTATCACTAATGGCTGATACATGCAACACAGTACCCGCTTTTTGTGCTTTAATTTTAATGGTGTAGTTTCCTTTTGCATCAACAGGTGCGTTACCTACAATGGATTTTCCGCTTTTTACAATTACAGATTGCGCCGTTGCTGTTCCTGTGATGATTGTATCGTTATCATCTATCGATTTTACAGTCGGTTTTGCCGGCTTTGGATAGGCAAAGCCAAGCGCATGTAAGACGCGAGATGCATCTAGGCGGCCGCTACCGTATTCTTCATCATAGCCAGGTGCACCTAAATCTACGGTATTCTTTGTTAAAATTTGCTGCACTTCATCAGGTTTTACATTCGGTTTAATGGAATAAATTAAGCCTGCGATGGCTGCAACGTGCGGCGCTGCCATTGATGTACCAGATAAATACATCACTTCGCCATCATGCATCAAGCTTGGAATTCCTACACCCGGTGCGACAATATCTAAGCCTTTGCCGAAGTTAGAGAACTCCGCACGCATATCAGCAGAATCTGTTGCACCTACACTAATTACATATTCGGAGCTTGCCGGATAGCTTAACTGTCCTTCTCCGTCGTTACCAGCTGCCGCAACGACTGTAACGCCTTTTTGCTTTGCGTAAATCAATTGCTTTTCAATGGTTTCACTAAACTCACTAGAGCCAAGACTTAAGTTAATGACTTTTGCACCTTTATCTACCGCATGACGAATACCCAGTGCGATTTGCTCCACTGTACCGCCACCATCTGCATCCAATACTTTTACAGGCAGAATATTCGCAAATGGGTTAATACCTGTCATTGAATAGCTGTTGTTGCCTAGTGCTGCGATCGTTCCTGCGACATGTGTGCCGTGGTCATTATCATCAATAGCATCATCATCTTCATTTACAAAGTCTTTATCAAGATCTGTGCGTACAACGGACTTTAAATCTTGCACTGTGTAATTGGTGCCTGTATCAACGACCGCAATCAGCGTATTATTATATTTTTTGCCAGCTAAAAGACCGATGATATCCTTATAGCGGATGTCAGCTCCTTTTTCACCGCCTGTTTGACCGTTATTTTCCAGAGACCAATGATATTGGTATTGAATATCGTTTGCGAACGAGCGCACGATGTGATTTGGCTCTGCATATGTAACGGCCGGATGTTTTTGCAATAAAGTAGCTAATTCTTCTGGTGATTGATTGCCTTCATATTTTAAAACGTAGGTATTCGCAATCGCAACACCCTTTGCCGTCATTGCTTCTACCTTGACTTGCTTGCCAGATAGAGCTCCGGCTGCCTTTACCATCGCGTCCTTTGCGGCAGTATTGTTTACAGAGACGATAATCTCGTTGTTTACGTATTTCTTTGATTTTTGCTTGAGCTGCAGCTGCTCAACCAATACATTCAGTTTTTTTCCTTTGATTCCGACAGCATTGACTTTCGTCCACTGTGTATTTACTTCTTTTGTTACCGATGCCGTGGATTTGCTTAATACCAGATCTTTTAAGCGAATGATAGTTTGATAGTCTTTATCTGTAATTGTGTAATCGCTGTTTTTACCCTTTGCGATTTTTTCAAGCTCAGCAAGTAGCGGCTTTAATTGGTCGAGGTATTTTAAAATGTCATCACGATACTTTTTATCCTTTACCACATCAAAAACGGTTGTAGCCGATACCTTATAGTACAAGGAAATAATTTCTTTGCCGACCTTTGTTTGGTTTAGTAAAGAGTCACGAATGGTGCGCATGCTTGCAAGTGTTTGGAGACTTGTTTTTTGTCCTTTAACAGATTCCTCAATCATACACATGCCGCCATCCTCTTCGCGCTCACCCGGTGGTTTTGTAACAGCTTCTGTGTTAATTGTGTAATCGCCTGCAGCTTCTGCTACTACTTTAATATAGTAAGGACCTGCCCAAGCAAGTGGATACTCCAATACGTCCACTCTATTTTCATAACTTGCATATGTAAGCTCATTTTGTGCACTTTGTAGGTCTGCATACACGGTAAAGTGCGGTGTACTCGTACCGCTAACTGTGAAAAGCACGTGACTTGCAGTAGACACGTTTTTCCCTGGAGAGATTTTAAACCACGCTTCTTCTCCCTCCTTTAGCTCTCCTGTCACTGGTGTACCGAACTTCAGCTCGACAGCCTTATCCATTGGGGCTGCGACAGTACGAAGGGGACTTAGAATAGATAGAATGAAAGTAAAACAGATTAGCAAACTATAAACCTTTTTCATTTGCGGTGACATCATGTGCTTGCTCCTCTTCTAAATAGGTATTGTGCGTACTATATAAGTACAACTAGAAAAACCGACATTCTTTTTTGGATAGGAAAGAAGAATGAGAAATGTGTAGCCGCGGCCAAATACTAAGAGATGCACGTGCCGAGTAAGACTATACACATTTTTTCCAGATATTCTGGCACTTTTATTTCCTCACTGTTTATATGTCGGAAAAATAACTTGAACTTATATATTCCTGCAACTAAAATATCATATATCCTATTATAAAGAACTATCTATATTTTTGGAATATTTTTCTTGAATAAGATATGAGATTACGATTGTCGAATGCAGTCGACCTATAGGGAGGCATCCCATTCTCCTGTAGCTTATTATTAGCCTGCTTAGTTTGATATTTATGTTTTTAGATATAAAAGTGCTCAAACATCATTTGCCACTGCTTCACAAAAAGCAAATACATCGGCATATAAAGCAAATGAGGTATTTGGTGAACTACCCGCCACCTACGCTTCGCTTAGAGGTGGGGGCTTCTAAGGTAATCGTACCTCACGGTACGAAATTGACTTAGCTATTGAGCCTATTCCATGCTCTATATATGATTATGCT
>NZ_RIAV01000031.1 GCF_003852715.1 Ectobacillus antri | reverse complement strand
CACCGTCCCAGGTATACGTATATTTGCCGTCAGATTTGCGATTGCCATTCGCATCATAGGTAAGTGTTTCTGTACCGTATTTCGTTAACTGGTTTCCACTGTTAAATGTCGCAGTTGTGATCGTATAGTTTTTCTTATTCCATTTTACTTTATATGTATATCCCTTTTCACTAAATTCCTATTTCACACAAAACAAAAACCCCGCCTACGCGGGGTCTTACCTCTTCGCCTCCGCTGCTTCCTTTTTAAAGAAGCTCTTCATCGCGTGGAAGACGTCGGCTTTTTGTTTTAGGATATAATACCGAAAATTTTCGTCGTGGATATTTTTGTAGGCAGACATGAGAGTTGAGTGACGGTTATATTGGTTGACTTCCCCATATCCAAACATATTGCACACCTTCATCAGCTCCTGCACGAGCTTGACGCAGCGCGCGTTGTCAGATGTGAGGTTGTCGCCGTCCGAGAAGTGGAACGGATAGATGTTATAGCGGCTCGGCTGGTATTTGCCGTCTATCACCTCAAGCGCTTTTCGGTAGACGGATGAGCAAATCGTACCACCGCTTTCTCCTTTCGAGAAAAACTCTTCTTCTGATACAACACGTGCTTCAGTATGATGGGCGATAAATTCAATATCGACCGTTTCATATTTGGTACGCAAAAAACGAGTCATCCAAAAGAAGAAGCTGCGTGCCATATATTTCTCCCAAATGCCCATCGATCCGCTTGTATCCATCATCGCCAGCACAACAGCCTTTGATTCCGGTTTGAGCACTTCGTTCCAGGTGCGAAATTTTAAATCCTCCGGATGGATAGGGTGAAACGATGGCGTACCACTCATCGCATTACGCTTGTAAGCAGCAATCATGGTTCGTTTTTTATCAATATTGCCCATTAATCCTGTTTTGCGAATATCATTAAATTCAATGTGCTCTAGTTTATTTTCATCTGCTTCTTTTTTCTTTAAATTTGGCAGTTCAAGTTCATTGAATAGTGCTTGCTCGAGCTCCATTAATGAGACTTCTGCTTCATAATAATCTTCTCCGGCTTGATCGCCAGCTCCTTGGCCCTTTCCTGGTCCTTTTTGCTGGCCGCTCCCTGATCCATCTCTTGCGACAACGTCACCGACCTTGCTTTCACCTGACCCTTGCCCTACATGTTTGTTTTTATCATAGTTATATCGAATTTTATATTCATCTAGCGAGCGAATAGGTATTTTGACAACGTCCCTGCCGTTAGACATAATGATACTTTCCTCCGTAATCAAGTCGGCGAGATTGTTTTTAATAGCCTCCTGCACCTTTTCTTGATGACGCTGCTGATCGTCATGTCCTTTACGGTGGAGGGACCAATTCTCTCGGGAAATCGTATAATTGTTCTTGTTGTCCTCACTCATGCATTTTCCCTCCTATAAGCTTGTTGATTAAGGCTCTTTTGTTTTGGATTGTGTTAGCACTTGTTGATTGAAATAAAGGGGATAAGACTCCTGCGGGAAGCCCCCCGTAACAGAAATCAACAACGAGCTTTAACAGCATTTAATAAAAATAATTCCGTCCACATGCACATTATGAGCGTTGCTGCATAAAGTATTGTGTCGGCTTTTTCCTGTAAACGTATGTGATGGTTGGTTACTCTATCATATGCGATATTGTTGAATAATTGACAAATTATTTCGATAATTATAAACCTCATTTTTCACTGGACAAGATGCCCCTAAGCTCCGGTGATACAAAAAAGTATGCCAAGATGGCATACTTTTCTTTTTATCTGTTCAACAAGCTGCCTACATAGCGAAGCAATTCGTTGGCAGATGTAGAGTTATAGCCGTATTCATCTATCAAGCGCGCTACAACCTCGTTGATTTTCTTCAGTTGGTTTTCATCTGGCGTTTTGGAGGACGTTGTAATTTTAACAACATCTTTTAAATCCGCAAACAATTTCTTTTGAATCGCTTCGCGCAAACGCTCATGCGAGTTGTAATCAAATCGTTTGCCTTTTCTTGCGTAGGCAGAAATACGGATTAAGATTTCCTCACGGAACGCTTTTTTCGCGTTCTCAGAAATGCCGATTTGCTCCTCGATGGAACGCATTAGCTTCTCATCTGGATTCATTTCTTCACCTGTTAGCTGATCGCGAAGCTTCGCTTTGTTGCAGTAGGCTTCGACGTTATCGAGGTAATTATCCATCATCGTTTTCGCAGACTCTTCGTACGAGTAAACAAATGCTTTTTGAACTTCTTTCTTCGCGATATTATCGTATTCTTTTCTGGCGATAGAAATAAAGTTCATATAGCGGTCACGATCTTCGGTGCTGATGGACGGATGCTGGTCTAAGCCGTCTTTTAAGGAGCGCAACACGTCAAGCGCATTGATGGAAGGCACCTCTTTTCGAATGATGGTGGACGAAATACGGTTGATAACGTAACGCGGATCAATACCACCCATTCCTTCGTCCTGGAATTCACGCTGCATTTCTTCCACATCAATGGAGTTATAACCTTCTACCATTTCACCATCATATAAACGCATCTTCTTAATCAAATCAATGTCAGGTCGCTTCGGTTCTTTTAAACGTGTTAGGATGGTGAACATAGCGGCAACACGTAAGGTGTGCGGGGCAATATGAACATTGGATACATCACTCTCGCGAATCATTTTGGCATAAATCCGCTCTTCTTCGCTTACGCGCAGGTTATATGGAATTGGCATAACGATAATCCGAGAATGAAGTGCCTCATTTTTCTTATTTGAGATAAAGGAACGATACTCCGTTTCATTCGTATGAGCGACAATCAGCTCATCCGCCGAAATTAATGCAAATCGGCCGGCCTTAAAGTTACCTTCCTGTGTAAGTGACAGCAAATGCCATAAAAACTTTTCATCGCACTTGAGCATCTCCTGAAACTCCATCATCCCGCGGTTAGCTTTATTAAGCTCTCCATCAAATCGATACGCGCGCGGATCTGATTCAGAGCCGTACTCGGCGATGGTGGAGAAATCAAGGCTACCCGTCAAATCTGCAATATCTTGGGACTTCGGATCGGAAGGACTAAATGTACCGATACCGGTGCGGCGATCTTCAGAGAAGAAAATACGCTCCACTATGACATCTTCAATATGGCCATTATACTCCTTCTCAAGACGCATGAGGTTTAACGGAGAAAGATTCCCCTCAATACGTACCCCATATTCTTCGTAGAAATCTTGACGTAAATGATGCGGAATGAGATGCAAAGGATCTTCATGCATTGGACATCCCTTAATGGCGTACACGGCACCGCGATCTGTATGCGAATAAGCCTCAAGACCGCGCTTTAACATGGTTACCAAAGTCGATTTACCACCGCTGACCGGACCCATTAATAACAAAATCCGCTTTCTTACATCTAAGCGCTTCGCGGATGGATGGAAGTATTCTTCCACCAGACGCTCTAGCGCGTCTTCCAGCCCAAATAGCTGGTTACTAAAAAATTGGTACTTTTTCTTCCCTTCAATTTCTTTAATCCCGGCATCTTTAATCATGTTATAAATGCGCGAATGGGCTGTTTGTGCAATCCATGGTCTTTCCTTCACCAAATCCAAATACTCTCTAAATGTACCTTCCCATTTTAATAGCTGCTCAGTTTCCCGGTGCTGTTCAATCTTTTTTAGAATATCCATATGGAACCTCCCATTCTCTTCTTCAAAAAAGGATTATTATAAACTTATGCAAGGATGTCCTCGGATTATGAGTATGTATTGCAAAATTCAGAAATTCGCTACCAACAGATTCTAAAAATCAGCTATAATGAAGATGCGGGGATTCTAGGCAAAGGGAGGAAACGATCATGAAATTCATGTTAATTTTAGGTGTGATGATCGCATTCTTAAGTGCAATCTTTACGGCAGGATACAATGATAAACCCGGTGTAAAATAAGAAGGACATATACAGATCGTTAACAGTTTATCTGTACATATGGTCTCATGTTTGCGACAATAAGAAAAACCTGTCCATTCTGGACAGGCTTTTCTTATTCATCTACTAGATATAAATGTTCCATTTCGGGTGCCGGAAGCGGTTTTTCAAAATAATAGCCTTGCGCGTATACCGCATTCTTTTGCTTTAAGAAACGGATTTGCTCTGCATCTTCTACCCCTTCAGCAATGACTTCTAAGCCGAGTGTTTGTGCCAAATGAATAATTGCCGTTGTAATCTTCGCATCTCTTTCATCGGCATTTACTTCTTGAATAAAAGAGCGATCAATTTTAATTGTATCAATTGGGTAACGTTTTAAATAACTAAGTGATGAGTAACCTGTACCAAAATCATCAAGATGAATACTAATACCTCTTCGTTTCAACTCGTTTAACACTTGTTCAGATTTCTCATCGTGCATAAGAGCACCTTCTGTAATCTCAATGACTAATAAATCGGAAGAAATACGATATTTATGTAATGCATCATCAATTGTTTCAATAATTCTTTGTGATCGAAATTGCTTTCCTGATACATTTACTGCAATCGGTACTGGCTGATAACCAGCATCAATCCACTCTCGTAACTGACGACATGCTTCAAATAATACCCATTCATCTATTTTAAAGATTAAACCAGTGCGTTCCGCTAATGGAATGAAAATATCAGGTCTTACATTCCCCAGTTCTTTATTGTGCCAGCGAATTAAAGCTTCCATTCCCATTACTTTTTGATTCAGTAAGTTAACTTGCGGCTGATAGTAAAGCTGAAACTCTCCTCGTTCAAGCGCTCTGTTCATGTTTGTTTTTAAAGACAGCTGTGCCTCTTTTGCATCATCTTGCCGATTGTCATAAAAATTATAGTGACTTTTACCTTGTTCTTTAGAAGCATCGAGTGCAAAATCTGCACGTTTTAATAACGTTTTTTCATCATTGCCATGCTCAGGGTATAGTACGATACCTATGCTGGCGCCTAAATGAAAGCCTTCCCCTTGAATTAAGAAGCTTTGTTGAAAGATAGCTTGAATTCGTCTAGCTGTTTCCTCAACGAGCTGTTGCTCATGTTCTTGAGTGAGTATGACAAATTGGTCACCATGCTGTCTAAATACCTGCGCTGACCCTACATTTTTTTCTAGTCGTCTGGCAACCTCTTTTAATACCTCATCGCCTTCTTTATGTCCGTAAGTGTCATTAACCATACGAAAACCATCTAAATCGACTAAGATCACAGCGAATTTCTGTTCCTTTGTAAGCCATTCTGACAGCGTTTTTGTACAAGAGATATGATTTTGTAAGCCTGTTAGTTGATCATAATATGCAAAGTATTTGGTTTGTAAGTCATTTAATGCTTGATGAGTAATGTCCCGAGCGACCATATACATACCCTTAATTTCATCATTTATAATAATGGGAATCGTCTTAAGATGTACATAAAGTAGGTTGCCATGAACATCTTGACATGACTGCAAAGCAATTTCTACAGACTCCCCTTTTAATGTACTGAAAAATGCTTTTTCATATACAGTTTGGTTTTCTTTAGAAACATATTCAATCATCGGCCGACCTGTCAAGTCTTTTGGTCCATACCCAAACATACTGTAAGCAGCGGGATTCGCATAACCAATAATCCCCTTTTCGTCCAAAGAGACAATCGCATCACTATTATATTCTAGAAGCGACTCATATCTCATCTGACTTTCCACTAAACGATTTTGTTCTTGAATCCGATCTGTTATATTTCTCGTAATGCAAACAACATATTTACATACATCGTCCACAACAATAGGGTTTAATAGTGATTCATAATGTTCATCTCGTTCTACTGTACGTACAACGTCTTGAAAGATATAAACCTGCTTTTGCTGTACTACTTTTTCATATACCTGTTGCAACGCTTCTGCAAGTTCAGGAGAAAGAACTTCTTGAAACATCTTTTCATAAGCTTGTTCTGTTAAGCGTGCATGTGTCATTGCTCGTTTATTCATGTATGTATAACGAAATACAAACGGTTCTTCTACACGCACGATAAACACCAAATCTTGAATCGTGTTCAAAAGTTCTTCATGTATCAATTCATCTATGAATCTTTCAGAAGCCATGATTTGTTTCAAGATGTTTTCTTTCATATCATCTGCAACCTATCCCTTTATTTTTCTATATATGTATATTTTAATAAATATCTCACTGTTTTGAAATATGATATTGTAATATTTTCTCGTTATTATGATGTTTTTTATTTTATTTTTATACACAGTGTTTTTAGATTCTTTGAATGTTAAAAATACAGCTAATCATTTACATTTACTATAAAACTTTTGGAGGATACGCAATTCAAAGTTGCCTCCTTCATTATTAAATCTATAGAGTTAGCAATACAAAAAAATAAAAGAGTCCCGCCGGGAACTCTTTTATTTAATGAGATCTGGATAGTTTTGTTGACGTAGTGCCTCATACACAAGAATTGCTGCTGTATTAGATAAATTTAAAGAACGCACGTTTCCTGTCATCGGAATTCGCAAGCAGCGCTCTAAATTTGCTTGAATAACCTCAGGTGGTAAACCTGTTGTTTCACGCCCAAAAATAAAATAATAATCTTTTTCTACATTGCTGTAGTCAAATGTCGTATGCGGCTGTTTTCCATGCTTGGTTAAGTAGAAAAACTCTCCGTCTTCATTGGCAGTGAAAAAATGCTCAAGATTGTCATAGTAATGGATTTGTACAAATTCCCAGTAATCCAAACCGGCACGCTTCAACATCTTATCATCTGTAGAAAAACCTAAAGGACGAATTAAATGAAGATGTGCTCCTGTCGCTGCGCATGTGCGTGCAATATTACCTGTATTGGAAGGAATCTCTGGTTGATATAAAACTACATGTATTGCCACAATCAGTCACCCCGTTTATTCTTTCTCTTTATTATAACAGGAAATGTACTTAATACACATTGTCCAGAATTCTAAAAAATTTGTATTTCATCTGCGGTGTGTACTTACTTGAATCCTCGTAAGACCAGTAGCGCTTTCTGCTGTCTGCGGAATGGGCATTGACGAGTGGCATGCCCTTTGCATCTTTACCGGTAACAATGGTAGTATGATTCCATCTTCCATCATTTTCAAAATCATATGCAATAATATCACCTAAACGCAATTCCTCTGGTGTCTTTACTTGTTCCGCAAGAGGACCTGTTGGTGTATTTGTCAAATACAACTGAAACGAATGTGCCACTGACCAGCTCCAGCTCCATTGATTGTTTTGTTGCCACCAGCCGTTTCCTACACGGGGGTAACCAGTCATCGGAATTTCACCAGCATGCAAACACTGTGAAATAAAGTTTGTGCAATTGTCCGGAAAGTTATTATAACGCGGATTACGACTGTTCCACCATGCTTCTGCATACTTTATAGCCTCCATGCGGTTGTACTTATATGGTAATCCAGACCCTTTTCCCTTTGTCGTGGGCCGCCCTACCTCTTCCCACTCGTCAACAATCCGATACACCGAATGCACTTTACCGTCTCTCATTAGAATGTCCGAACGCTCCATACATTCTTCTTCAATATATATATAATCTTTTTGTTTAATAAGATACTCAAAATGTATAATATAATCAATTGTTTGGGCCAAGCGTTTAGACGGACATACGCGTGCTGTACATTTAACGACTTCCGCATCACGTCGGCACAGCAGGTCTTTTTTTCGAATAGCAACGTCCCGCCAATCCTCAGGTAGTTGTAACTCTGTTCGACTATCGATAATAAAATCTATATAGCCTTGTGTGAGTATACGAAGTCTTTCTTCTATCTTCATCATCACACCTCCTCATTTTACGATATGAGAAGGACAAAAAAAACTTGTGCTTTTTTATTGAATTTCTAGCATGCGGATGCCTTTTTCCATCTCAAGCAACACTTCCAAATCGGTTTCTTTCTCTTTAGCATGCTGAATATGCGTAAGCGCTTCTTTGACGCCGATTTTTCCAAGAGCCCAAGCAGCTGTACCACGCATAACAGGGCGAGAGTCTTGTTTCATTACATCGATGAGTTCTGGAACTGCTGTTTCATCCTTAAAATGTGCCAAAGCTAAAATCGCATTACGCTGAATCGGCTTTTTGCCTCGCCATGAACCAGACATTGGTCCATATTTCTCTTTAAATTCTCGATTACTTATCGTTAAAAGTGGCTTTAGAAGCGGCTTTACAAGCTCTGGATCTGGCTCCATTTCAGGATGATGATGAAAATTCATGCCTTTATTTTTAGGACACACTGTTTGACATGTATCACATCCATATAAACGATTGCCTATTTTATCACGAAATTCATCAGCCAAAAAGCCTTTTGTTTGCGTTAAAAAGGCAATACAGCTCTGTGAATTTAGTTGTCCACCAGCAACAAGAGCACCTGTTGGACATATATCAATACATTTCGTACAAGTACCGCACTGATCTTCAATAGGTGTATCTGGTGTAAATGGAATATTTGTAATCATCTCACCTAGATACACATACGATCCAAACTCAGGTGTAATGATGGAGCAGTTCTTTGCACTCCAGCCAATGCCTGCTCGCTCGGCAACCGCACGATCGCTCAGCTCGCCTGTATCTACCATGGAACTAATTTGTACATCAGGAACACGTTCACGCAAAAATGCCTCTAGCTTCTCTAAACGATCACGAAGTACGACGTGGTAGTCACGCCCCCAAGAGGCACGGCAAAAAATACCCCGACGTTCTCCTCTTTTACTCTGCGGCGCGTTCTTTAACTTTGATGGATATGCCAATGCAATGGCAATAATTGATTTGGCTCCGGGAAGCAACCGCTCTGGTTCTGTTCTTTTTTCAACATCAGACTCTTCAAACCCTGATTGATATCCTAGCTCTTGTTGTACAATCAATCGTTGCTTTAATTCCGTAAAAGGTTCCGCACTAGCAAATCCAATTTTATCAATGCCAATTTCTTTACTATATTGAATAAGCTCTTGCTTCAAGCGCTCCATCATAACACCTCCATCCTCACACAAATTAAAAAACGCAATGCCCCGTTTTTAATAGTAACGAAACACTGCGTTGATCACAAGTTGATAGGGTAGCGAACGATGTTACCATCTGTCCGTACTGCTTAATATGTTTCTGATTATATCATTGACATGTGTAACAAGCAAGAATTTTAGCGAAAAAAGTCGAAAAAAATTTTTATTAAAAAACCTTTTCTCAATTCAAAATATCCTTACTACATAGACATATACGATTCCTTTCCTTTTAGAAGACCTTACCATAAAAGACCTTCTATAGAAGGCCTTTTATGCTACTTTGCTGTACGTTTGCGATACAACAACGCTAGTCCAATTAACAACAAGATTACACCTGCTGCTAATACATTATAGAAAGAAGTTGCTGTATCCGGTAAGTTCCCTTTTTCTTTCGTTTCTTCCGGAGTAGGTTTTACTTCTAAGTCGCCCTTACCTGGGTCTGTTCCTTTACCTGGGTCTGTTCCTTTACCTGGATCTGTTCCTTCACCTGGGTCTGTTCCTTCACCTGGGTCTGTTCCTTCACCTTGACGTGTAACAGAAACAACAAACGACTTCGTGTTCTTTCCAATTGCACCGCCATCACCTTTGAAAACGCCAGACTTATTCTCTTCAGAAGGCTCGATCGAAACGGTAACGTCATTTTGACCAGGTTGGAGTTTTACTGTATGACTAAAAGTCATGTCCAGGTTCACTACCACGTCTTCTCCGCCAATCTTTAATACACCCTCTTTAATCGCATTTCCTTTAAACTCAACGGTATCTCCGTTTACAACAGCACCATTTTGGGGAGATTCTAATACGACTGGTTTATCAATCCATCGTAAGATACGATCTTGTACGACCATTTTGTTGTTTCCTTGATTTTGAACAACAATTTTTAGGTCTGTACCCGATGCACCGTAGCCATAATAGCTGATATCGTCATCAGTTGCATCACCGTTATGATCAGCAAGACCTTCTTGATCCCAGCTTTGACCTTTTACATATTTGTAGGTTACCTCTGTGCCTTCTTGCAATTCAACTGTATACTCCCAATCTGGTGTAACAGCACCATTGCGGCTCATTTCCCATGCACCTGTATTCCAGCCATTCAAGCTGCCTGGCATTGTTAATTTTTCGGATAGATCTGTATAACCTGGTGCATTTACTTTGAATGTAACCTGAACCATAACAATATCAGGCTTACCTACTACTTGATTAGAATCCGTATGGTTTCCTGCTTTATCATATACACGAACTTGATACTTATATTGCTTACCGTTCTCCACTTCATAGTCACGATAAGATGTTTTTGAGATATCCTCAAGCCCTGCAACAACCTTACCATCACGTACAATTTGAATCAGGTATGGATCTTTTGCATCTTGCAATGTCCAGTGTAAGTTTACTTGTCCAGACTCTTGCACTGGTTCAGCCAAAGTTACACTTGCAGCTGGCTTTTCTGTATCGCTAGTATTTGCTGTAAATACAACTGTTTCAGTAGGGGACACTTTCCAGCTGCGACCATTGTCAGAACTGAATGCTACTCGGTATTCATATGTTCCTACTTCGTATGTGCGGAAGGAAGCTGAAAACACGTTTTTACCGCCATCTTGTCCTTCATATTTACTTGTATATGCTTCCCACTCACCATTTGGCGCTTTTACTTCAAGCTTTGCGGTTACACCTTCTGCTGCTTCAGTATCTGTTGCGCCGGCTAATTGTAGGGACGCGGCTACAAGATGTACTTTAGATAAATCAAGAACTTGATCTGTTAACTTTGTTACATTGGAAATTGCTGCATTTGTTAAATCATAATGGGGAATAACCGCACCACTGATATAGGCTAGGTCCGATTCATTTCCTTTATCATCCAAAGCTGCCACAGCAAAGTAATAATTGCGACCGTTTTCCAATCCTGTTAATGTCACAGAAGAATCAGCCGTTTCTTTTACCTTTTGATACAAAGCACCTTCGATATTGGATTGGTATACAGCATACTTGCTTGCTGTACCATTCCAAGAAAGGGTAACTTCTTTAGAAGCTTCTTTTGCTTTTACTTCTGTTGCTGGTGTTGGCTTTTCTGCTACATCAGCTAGCAGCATACGTCCTGTTTTCGCAGGCACTGTCACTTTTACCATACCATTCTCAACAGTAGCTTGGAACGATGAATCTAGTTGATCAACAAGTTTTAAACCATTTGTCCATGCAACCGGAATTTCAACTGTTTGCGCATCGCCTCTGTTAATAACAACAAGTGCAGCCTGCTTACCATTGTCACGGCTGTATGCAAATACATCACCGTTTGCATATACATGCGCAAGCTCACCGTGCGCGAATAAATCAGCATTATCTGTACGAACCTTCGCAACCTTTTGATAGTGTGCGATTAAGTCTTTATCTTCTTTACCCCATACATACGTACGACGATCGTCTGGATCTTTAGATCCTGTTACACCTGCTTCATCTCCGTAATAAATGGTCGGGGCACCTGCATATCCCATTTGGAAAATAGCCGCAAGCTTCAGACGTTCTTTCCCTACTTCATAGCTGTATTTCTCATCCCACTCCGCACGTTCGGAAGAATCACTTCCGTTACCAAGTAAGTACACAGCACGAGCCGTGTCATGAGAGCCCATCAAGTTCATTAACGCGTAGAAGCTTTCACGCGGATAGTCCTCTTGAACAGCTATTAGCTGATTTTTAGCACCTTCAGCTTTACCGTTTTTCAAGAAGTCCATCACAGCACGTTCAAAACGATAGTTCATAACAGAATCGTATTGATCACCTACGAAGTACTTAGATGCATCATCCCAAATCTCTCCTAAGATGAGTGGCTCTTCACCGCTCTTAAGCGTCGGACCTGCACCTACCATTTTTGTTTTTAATTCTTTGCGGAATTCTCTCCAAAACTCGCTGTCTACCTCGTTCGCTACATCTAAGCGCCAGCCGGATCCACCTCGAGTTAACCAGCTTTTTGCTACGGAATCATCTTCATAGAAAATATAATCTGCAAATGGCTTGTTGTTTAGTTCACTGTCATATTTAACAGCATCGCCTGGAATAGATTTAATTTCTGGTAAACTATCAAAGCCCCACCACGCCTGGTACTTATAACGCTCATTTTTCGTGCCAACATCTACTTTTTCATTTTCAATGTTGAACCAGTTATGGAAGCCATATGAACTAAATGTTTGCCCTTCTTTCTTGAACTTTTCTTCAGCCAATTTCTTAGCTTCTTCTTCTGTAATGCCTTTCTCTTTCATCAAATCATAAATAGTTGCCCAATACTCATATGCGCCAACTGTATCATATTTATTGTAACGGTCGAAATAAATAGAATCATCCGCAACATGATTGAACACACCATCTAAAATTAAGTGCATATTGCGCTTTTCTAACTCTTTTACAAATGCTTCAAACTCTTCAGGCGTTCCAAACATCGGATCAATGACTTTATAATCAGTTGCATCATATTTGTGGTTAGATGCTGCTTTAGCGATCGGATTTAAATAAATTGTATTTACCCCTAACGATTGGATATAATCTAGCTTTTCATGAATTCCTTTAATATCACCGCCGAAGAAATCATTGCTCCACTCTCCGTCGCCAGTATATTTATCTGGATATTTCTCCCCAATACGAGGGTTGTCCGGATATTCCTCCCAGCTTTTCGGATGCTCAATTGGTTGATTACCGCGCGCTGTATCTTTTGCAGTATCATTTTCCTTATTGCCATTGTAGAAACGGTCAGGGAAAATTTGATATACAATGGCTTCCTTCATCCAATCTGGCGTTCTGTATGCTGGATCGTATGCTGTCAATTGGAACAAACCAGCGTTCTGATCCTCTGCTTTACCCGTTCCGCCTTCTGTTGTATCCTCGCCATATTCAGCTGTTGCTTCATTATCGCCTACAATAAACTTATAGCCGTGCACACCCTTTTTCTCAGGTGTAAATTTCGCTTCCCAAAACTCTACATTTTCGTTTCTAACTTTTGTCCAGCCAGCGTATGTCATTTTTACTACTTTTGTATCGCCTGTTAAGTAGTTTTTCACATACACACTTGCACGCGTTAAATCATCTTTTTTGGCGGACAAACGAAGCGTTACTTCTTTGCCAGCAGGTACAGCACCAAATGGCTGACGATATGCTTGCTCCCATGTGTTATGAGATAGCTTGTCTTTTGTTACTGTGCTATCAGATCCACCTGGATTATAATCCGTTAAGATCGTTTTCGCATTACTGTCAAAAGTAAACGTAATTTCTGCATCGCTTAACACATTCAACTTTGCGTTGTCCTGTGGGTATGCTTCATCCCAAGTAGTACCTAAAACAACTTTGTATTCATATTTTCCTTTTGGTACCGCTGTTTTAAATGTGTAAACGTTATCAAAGTTATCATCTGTAAATAATGCCGTTGACTTATCAGGTGTCCAAGCATCACCTGCTTTAATTGCTGGTTGGATATCTCCAACAAGACGCGGCTGCTTTTCTTTTGCGATAGCTTGATACCAAGTAGAATCCGCAATTTTATGTGTACCGTCGTGGTAATAGAATGTTACTTCTGTATCTTTATCCAAGGTCAGCTTTATATTATCGCCGCCTTTTGCACCATCTTTACCGTAGTTTTCATCCCAGCTGCCGTTAATTGCAACTTTGTATTCATAGCTGCCTGCCTTAAGCATGCCTTTTAGCTCATAAAAGCCGTTTCCAACAGCTGTCATTTTGGTTTTCTCAGCTGAAGGATCCCAATCTGATGTATGTCCCAACTGCTGTTGTAAATTTCCTACGAGATGCACAGTACGCTCTGCAGCCTTAATAATTGGCCCTGCATAAGAAAGCATCTGCAATAAGAGCGCAAAAACAAGAAAAATAGACAAATTTCTTCTGCTTCTCATAATTCCCTCCTCGAATTTGTGCACGTTGCACGCGCAATTTGTGAAAACGTTTGCATAATTAATTTAAAAAACGAGACTGGTAATCAACTAGACAGTCTCTTCATATAGCAATCAAAATAACATTATTTCCCCTAACATTTATGCAAACGCTTCCTTTATCTATTTTCCCATGATTCTACAAATAATTCAATTAGAATTTTTTGAAAATACAATATAATTCTGATGAAGATTTTTTGAAATTCTTATAAATTATTAGTGCTAGTCTCTATCAAAGCTTTAATAAAAAAGTGACGGGATAGCCCGTCACTTTTTCAACTCTTCTTCAATCGCTTTTTTGATGCTCATATAATCCGGATTTACTAACTTGCCATTGACATATATGCTCGGCGCACCCTGTACCTTTAACTTTAAAGCAAGGTCTTTATCTTTGTTCACTTTCTCAATGATTTCCTTGCTCTGCATATCTTTCTTAAATTGTTCAACATCAATATCAGACATTTTTTCTGTCACAAGCTGCTCAAGTAAATTTTGAGTAATCCATGCTTCTTCTGGCTTTTTTTGCGCTTGGTACAGTTCATGATAAAATGACCAAAAAGCTTGAGGATTTTGCTTATACACAGCTTCTCCGGCACGTGCGCCCAGCATTGAATCATCACCAATAAATGGGAAATTAATAAAGTGGAACTGTATTTTCCCCGTTTCAACATATTCTTGCTTCAATTGTGGAAGCACCGTGTTATCCCATGTACGACATGCAGGACATTTAAAATCACCAAACTCTACAACATGTATATTAGCTTCTTTATTACCAAGTGTTTGTTGATTTGTGTATTGAAAGGGATCTGCTTCTCCTTCCTTCTTCTTTTGATAAATACTATAAGCGATAGTCCCCCCCAAAATGAGAAAAGCAATGGAGAAAATAATCAATATGATGGACATGTTTTTAGACTTCATGCAATCTTCCTCTTTACGTATTTTATATAAGTAGTATGGTCTCAAATTGAGTACATTACCCATGATAACAAGGTTTTGTTCACGAGTCTATTCTCCTGCACACCTGACACAATATTGCCACAAGTATAACGTAACGACAAAAGGAAACAGTAATACAGAAGACCCTATAAAAGGAGAGACACATAATGGATAATAAACAAAATTTCGTTGAAACACTGCATACACAACAAAAAAAGCAAGAAAAGAATAAGCGCTCTCAAGGCAAAGGACACCCTGATAAAGTATTACCGAATAATCAACACTAATATATTGAGTCACGAAAGCATGGAGCACCTTCCTCCATGCTTTTTCATCATAACTTGTTCAAACTTTTGACACACGTTTTTGTTTGGAACATGTTAGAATAGAAAGGATAGTATACTGCTCAAGGAGGCTTTGCAATGAACACACCAAATAATGAAACAAGTGGTCGCAACTATACCGCATTTGTTGTTACGCTTTCTATTGTCGTTAATGCCATTATTTTGCTCTTGTTCTTCGGACCTGTCGGATACGAAGGAGAAGTTAGCTTTGATACTTCTATTTTGCCTCGCATTAACGCTGTTTTAAATAGTTTTACTTTTATATTTTTAGTTGCAGCACTTTATTTTATTAAAAAGAAAAATATTACGTTGCACAAACGCTTTATTCTTGCTGCTTTTACCACTACATTGCTCTTTTGTGTATCATACTTAACGCATCAATACCTATCAGAGCCAACACACTTCGGCGGCGAAGGGTTTATTAGAACTGTATATTTCTTCATTTTAATTACACATAGTGTATTAGCTGCCATTATTGTTCCGCTTGCTCTATTCTCCTTGATTTGGGGATGGACAGGACAGCTTACAAAGCATCGTAAAATTGTAAGATGGTCTATGCCGATTTGGTTATATGTAAGCTTTACGGGTGTTGTGGTGTACTTAATGATTTCTCCGTATTATGGGTAAGAAAAAAGCTGCCAGGTGCTGGCAGCTTTTTTTGTATTTAGCGTATCTCTCTTTCCGCGAGCAGAGGGATCCTTATCAGCGCTATGCACCTGTGATTTTCCTTTAACTCGCTTTTCCCATAGCATAAATAGAAAAAGATGTTCTGATAATCAGAACATCTTTTTGGTATACCGGTGGCCGGGGTCGAACCGGCACTCCAGAGGAACACGATTTTGAGTCGTGCGCGTCTGCCAATTCCGCCACACCGGCATGGAGGCGGCAACCGGATTCGAACCGGTGGATAAAGGTTTTGCAGACCTTGGCCTTACCACTTGGCTATGCCGCCGTTATATGGAGCGGAAGACGGGATTCGAACCCGCGACCCCAACCTTGGCAAGGTTGTATTCTACCACTGAACTACTTCCGCATATGGCTGGGCTAGCTGGATTCGAACCAACGAATGACGGAGTCAAAGTCCGTTGCCTTACCGCTTGGCGATAGCCCAATATGTTATAAATACATTATATCTTATTTGTTCACTTTAGTACAAACAAAATGGGGCGATCGATGGGAATCGAACCCACGAATGTCGGAGCCACAATCCGATGCGTTAACCACTTCGCCACGACCGCCATATTTTTGGCAGGGGTAGTAGGAATCGAACCCACACCGGAGGTTTTGGAGACCTCTGTTCTACCTTTAAACTATACCCCTAAATGGTGGAGGGGGACGGATTCGAACCGCCGAACCCTGAGGGAGCGGATTTACAGTCCGCCGCGTTTAGCCACTTCGCTACCCCTCCACGATGGTGCCGGCTAGAGGACTTGAACCCCCAACCTACTGATTACAAGTCAGTTGCTCTGCCAATTGAGCTAAGCCGGCATATGAAAAGACATTTATTTATCATTTTTAAAAGTGGCTCGGGACGGAATCGAACCGCCGACACGAGGATTTTCAGTCCTCTGCTCTACCGACTGAGCTACCGAGCCAAAATGGCGGTCCCGACCGGGATCGAACCGGCGATCTCCTGCGTGACAGGCAGGCATGTTAACCGCTACACCACGGGACCTTGGTTGCGGGGACAGGATTTGAACCTGCGACCTTCGGGTTATGAGCCCGACGAGCTACCAGACTGCTCCACCCCGCGACGATAAAAAATAACTTTACTTTTAAATATATGGTGGAGGATGACGGGATCGAACCGCCGACCCCCTGCTTGTAAGGCAGGTGCTCTCCCAGCTGAGCTAATCCTCCACTATATGGTGACCCGTACGGGATTCGAACCCGTGTTACCGCCGTGAAAGGGCGGTGTCTTAACCACTTGACCAACGGGCCAGATAATGGCGGAGAGCGAGGGATTCGAACCCTCGATACGCTTGTGACGTATACACGATTTCCAATCGTGCTCCTTCGGCCTCTCGGACAGCTCTCCATTTAAATGGCTCCGCAAGTAGGATTCGAACCTACGACCTATCGGTTAACAGCCGATTGCTCTACCGCTGAGCTATTGCGGAATATAAAATAATTGTTTGCAACATTACTTCTTGTAACAGCCGATCGTCCTGATCTCAGGATGATTATTCAAGAAGCAGCTCGATCAGTACGCTGATGTATAATCAATGAAGATTATTCGTTCGTGCTCTACCGCTGAGCTATTGCGGAATAATGCAAGCCTGGCAACGTCCTACTCTCACAGGGACAAGGTCCCAACTACCATCGGCGCAAAAGAGCTTAACTTCCGTGTTCGGTATGGGAACGGGTGTGACCTCTTTGCCATCATTACCAGACTCTTATTATTATACTGACAGAAGAAAATCTGTCAAGAAGAAATATCATATTCCTTCAAAACTGGATAACAAAGTGTATTCGTAATCTAGCTTTAGCTCGCTACACGCTCGCCTTTGCTTTTTATATTTGGTTAAGCCCTCGATCGATTAGTATCAGTCAGCTCCACACGTCACCGCGCTTCCACCTCTGACCTATCAACCTGATCATCTTTCAGGGATCTTACTAGCTTGACACTATGGGAAATCTC
>NZ_RIAV01000030.1 GCF_003852715.1 Ectobacillus antri | reverse complement strand
TGTAATGTTTAACCGCTTCATTTTACCAGCTCCTGTCCCTGCCTTTTCTAGTAAACAGTGTAGACAGGAAGGGAAGGTTTTAGGCATCAGAGGCTGAAAAAATTATTCACTTATATATAGTTTAACAAGGAATAAATTAGATAACAGGAAAGGAGTAGGTATAATGAAAGTAGCTGTAGTACTTTTTGTGTTCAATAGGCCAGAGCATACGAAGAGAGTACTAGAAGGGTTAAAAAAAAATAGAGTTGAAAAGCTCTATATATTTGCTGATGGAGCAAGGTCTACTGATGATGAAGAAGAGGTAATGGAAGTAAGAAATTTGATAAAAAATATAGATTGGTGTAATACAGAAATAGAATATAAGGAACAAAATGTTGGATTGGCTGAATCAATAATAAAAGGAGTAACTGGCATATTTCAGCGAGGTTACGATGGAGTAATTGTACTGGAAGATGATTGTGTGCCTAGAAGTAATTTTTTGAAATTTATGAATGATGCACTAGTCTATTATAAAGACAATAAAGAAGTTATGCACATTTCAGGTTTCGGATTACCTATAAAAAAATATACCGATTCTGATATATATTTTACTCCCTATCCTTGTTCTTGGGGATGGGGAACATGGGCGGAGTGTTGGAATGCTTGTAATTTTTATAGTGTTGATGCGTATAGAGAATTGTTAAGTAGTAAAGAGAAATCTCAGGCTTTTAATTATGCAGGAGAAGCTTTTTCGGAATTCTTAGACTTTCAGGTAGAGGGAAAAGTAAATTCTTGGCTAATTAGATGGTACTTTCATATATTTAACACTAACGGTAAGTGTGTGTGGTGTTACGATTCTTTAATAGAAAACAAAGGTTTTGATGGAAGTGGAATTCATAAAAATAAAATAGATCGGTTTAACCAGAAGCATAATCTAAAGAAAGATAAAGATACATTTAATTTTGATAATAATGTTGCTTATCATCCTCAATTGATTAGAGAGTTTCGTAGACACTTTATGGGTAAATCATATATAGAGAAAATAAAGACAGTAATATATTTAGCTACGGGTATAATAATAGGTAAATAGTAGTTAAGGGTGGGACTTTCTTGTGTTAATTTTAAAAAGATTAATTAATCGTCAAAGGTATAGAATATCATTACTAACTTATGTGAGTAGCTCTTCCGTAATATCAGAAAATGTAGCTATTAAGAGATTTTGTAAAGTAAGAAATACTTCTATTGGAAATTATACCTATTTAGCAAACAATGTAAGTTTGATAAACGCTAGCATCGGTAAATTTTGTTCTATAGGTCCCTACGTCAAAATAGGTTTAGGCAAACATCCAACAGATAGGTTCTCTACTTCTCCTATTTTTTATAGTCCTTCAAATTCATTTAATGTATCAATAGTCAAGGATACTACATTTGTAGAGTTTGAAAAGATTATAATTGGAAACGACGTTTGGATTGGGGCAAATGCAATAATCTTAGACGGCGTAAATATAGGTAATGGAGCGATTGTTGCGGCGGGAGCAGTTGTAACAAAGGACGTTCCTGATTTTGCTATAGTGGCCGGGGTTCCAGCTAGAATTATAAGGTTTCGGTTTGATGAAGAGACTAGGGAGTTCGTAGGTAAATCAAGATGGTGGGATAAAGATATAGAGCACTTAATGAAGTTTAAGGAAGATTATACTGATTTAAGGAAGTTTTTGAGTCATTTTGTTTAACTACAATGCTGAACATTCCTTAAAATAGGTTACCTTAAAATATATACTATAAGGAAGAGTAGCTATGAAGAAAAATATTGTTTTTGTTGTTAATTACTTCTATCCCGACTTTGCATCCACAGGTCAGCTAATGACTGAGTTATGCCAACAATTACAAAACGATTTTGATATTACCGTTATTGCAGCTCAACCTGGTTATGCGGGTGAAAAAGCGATAAGTAACAAAACATTTGAAGAAGATTATTTAGAGAATATAAAAATCATCCGTATTCGCTTGCCTGAAGTCGATAAAACTTCTAAGATAAGCCGGATGAAATATATATTCTCTTATTTTGTTTTAGCCAACTTAGCTTTATTAAAAGAAAAAGGTGTGGATGTCATCTATACCATTTCACAACCGCCTGTATTGGGTGGACTAATCGGTACTATAGGTAAATTTCTGAAACGTTCTAAGCATATTTATAATGTCCAAGACTTTAACCCTGAGCAAGCTGCTGCTATTAGTTATACAAACAAAGAGTCCGTTTTTAAGATTGCTAAGAAAATTGATATGTTGAACTGTAGTTATTCCGACAAGGTTATCGTAGTCGGTAATGATATGAGTGAAACTCTCAAACGTAGGTTTTCTGGGAAAAAGGTTCCAGATCATGTTGTTATTAATAACTGGACCAATGAGCAAGAGATTATGCCACTGGAGAAGAGTAATCCTAAGATTCAACAATTCTTAAAGGAAAATGGATTAGAAGACAAATTCATTATTATGTACTCTGGTAATGTAGGATTGTACTATGATTTAGAAAATATCATTAAAATTACAGAGTATTTTAAATCCTATAAGGACCTTGCATTTGTTTTCATTGGTGAAGGGGCAGTTAAAAGAGACATGGAAGCGTTCATACAGCAAGCAGATATTCCGAATGTAAAGTTTCTCCCCTATCAGCCGAAAGATTTTATTAAGTACTCTTTGAATGCTGCAGATGTTCATTTAGTTGTAAATCAAAAGGGAATTAAAGGAGTTTCTGTTCCAAGTAAGATTTACGGTGTTATGGCTGCAGGTAAGCCAATTTTAGGCGTGTTAGAGCAAGGGAGTGAGGCTCAAATGCTTATTAATAAGAGTGATTGTGGTTTAGTAGTTGAGCCAAAAGAATATGAACAGATTATAAAGGCGATACAAAATCTCTATGATATGAATCGAGATGAATTGAAACAAATGGGTCTAAACGGGAGAGATTATTTAGATCAGCATTTAAAAAGAGAAATCTCAATTAATAAGTACAGAGAAGTGTTAAAAGAAGTATCAGAAGCCTAAAAATAGCTGAAATACAGTTAGAAAGGGATGCTAGATGATGAAAATCTCAGTAGCAGGCACAGGCTACGTCGGCCTCGTAACCGGAGTATGCCTTGCAGAACACGGTCACTCTGTCACTTGCGTGGACATTGACGAAAAGAAAATAGCTATTATGAAAGCGGGAATCTCCCCAATCTACGAGCCTGGTCTTGATGAACTAATGATCAAGAACATGGCTCGTTTGCATTTTACGACAGATTACGAAGCAGCATACAAAGACGCTGATGTTATCTTCATCGGTGTGGGTACACCTGAAAAACAAGACGGTTCTGCCAACCTTAGCTACGTATACGGTGTTGCAGAACAAATTGCTGCGAGCGTTGAAAAAGACTGCGTGGTAGTTGTGAAGTCGACTGTACCAATTGGTACAAACGATAAAATTGAAGCATTAATTCAAGCAAAGCTGAAGCACAATGTAAAAGTGTATGTAGCTTCTAACCCAGAGTTCCTATCACAAGGAACAGCAGTGAAAGATACGCTACATGCTTCACGAATTGTCATTGGTGTAGAGGAAGCACATGCGGGTGAGGTGCTGCGGGAAGTATATAAAGACTTTGGTGCACCAATCGTTGTTACAAACCGAAAAAGTGCCGAGATGATTAAATACGCTTCCAATGATTTCCTAGCGTTAAAAATCTCTTTCATCAACGAAATTGCAAATCTCTGTGAAATTATTGGCGCTGATATTGAAGATGTAGCGCATGGTATGGGATATGATGCTCGTATCGGAAATCGATTCCTAAACGCAGGGATTGGTTACGGCGGATCTTGTTTTCCGAAGGATACAAAGGCGCTACATTGGCTAGCTAGCTTCCATGATTATGAGTTAAAGACAGTCAAGGCAGCTATTGATGTCAATGAAAATCAAAAGCTTAAGCTAGTGAAAAAGTCTCGTAAGTACTTTGAAAGCTTAAAGGGATTAAATGTTGCGGTGCTTGGGTTAACGTTTAAGCCTGGTACAGATGATTTACGTGAAGCACCAACATTAGTAAACATTCCATTGATGTTAGAAGACGGGGCCAATGTAAAAGCGTGGGATCCGGTTGGTGCTGATAACTTTAAGAAATTATATCCGGACGAGATTACGTATTGTAATTCTATTGAGGAAACGCTACAGGATGCAGATGTGTGCTTTATTTTTACAGAATGGGATGAAGTGAAAAACTTCGATGTAACAAGCTACAGTAAGTTAATGAAAACACCGATTGTACTTGATGGTAGAAATTGTTATAAATTGGAATGTGTTAAGAAGACAAGTATTATTTATGATTCTGTTGGTAGAGAGACAGTTAATACGCTTGAGTTTGCGCTTGTTTAAACTTCTTATATGAATATACGAAATACAAAAATCAGGTCTTAATGACCTGATTTTTTTATGGGGGGATTTTATGAAACTCGTACTACTTTCAGGCGGATCCGGCAAACGTCTTTGGCCGCTTTCAAACGATACACGCTCTAAACAGTTTTTAAAGGTACTAGAGAGCGAAGATGGTACGCGTCAATCCATGGTGCAGCGTGTGTGGCATCAGCTTAAAACAGTGGGTTTGGCTGATTCTGCGGTGATTGCAACGTCTAAGACACAAACAGAAATGATTTATAACCAGCTCGGTACAGATGTGCCGCTTATTATTGAACCGGAGCGCAGAGATACATTTCCTGCTATTGCGCTTGCCGGTTCTTTTTTATTCTCCGAGCAACATGCGAATTTGGATGAGACAGTAATTGTGTTACCAGTTGATCCATATGTGCATGATAGCTTTTTTGAGAGAGTAAAGGTACTGGATCAAGTGCTGCAAGGCTCTAATGCCGATTTGGCATTGATGGGTGTAAAGCCGACATATCCGTCTTCTAAGTACGGCTATATTGTACCGAAAAGCGAAGATAACGGCTATTTCCATGTAGAACGTTTTACAGAAAAGCCAAGTGAAGAGAAGGCGGTTACGTTAATTAAACAACATGCATTATGGAACTGCGGCGTGTTCGCGTTCAAATTGCGTTATTTAATTAACATTTTGGAAGAAAAGCAGCTGCCTATTACGTATGAGCGTCTTTCCGAGCAATACGCTAACCTACCAAAAATCAGCTTTGACTATGAGGTTGTAGAGAAAGCTAACCATATCGTGGTGGTACCGTATGAAGGGTATTGGAAAGACCTTGGTACATGGAACACGTTGACGGAAGAGATGGCAACGTCTCAAATTGGTAAAGGTGTTATTTCTAATGACTCTGCCAATACACACTTAGTTAATGAGCTTGAGATTCCTGTAACAATTGTTGGTTTGTCTGACGTGGTTGTTGCGGCGAGCCCTGATGGTATTTTAGTGTCTGATAAAGCATCTAGTCCCAAGATTAAAGATTTAATTGGTGGGTACGATCAGCCGCCGATGTACGAGGAGCGTATGTGGGGTTGGTCTAAGGTATTAGATTACGCAAAGTACGAGAATGAAGAGATGGTCACAAAGCGTATTTGTATTCATGCGGAGAAAAACTCTACGTATCATTATCATAACCTGCGTAATGAGGTGTGGACGATTGTGCGCGGAGAAGGAGAATTAATCCTTGATGATAGTATTCGCCGCGTAAAAGCAGGAGATATCATTCACATTCCAGTGGGCCGCAAGCATGCGATTCGTGCGATTAGCGAGCTTGAGTTTATTGAAGTGCAAACAGGCAAAGAAGTTGTAGATACGGACTTTGTTAGATTGTACAGCGATTGGGCTGCTATCTTACAGCATTACTACACTTCACAAGCGCAAGTGATTGTGTAAGAGATGAGAACATTTGCATTTTATAGTTGAGAATACGGCTATGGACACGCGACGCGTTCCATAGCCGTTATTCGTGCGCTTTTAAATAGAAGAAATGATGTACGTATCATTATTTGTCACTTTGGAATGCGAATTGATTGAGGTGATGTTACCGCGCTGCCGTTATGGAATCAAGAGGGTTGTGTGTTTGTTGTGTCAAGTAATATGGATATTACGCATCCGAATGTGTATCAGGTACCCACTACATATACAGAGGTGCAGCATTATGTTGCGGCAGCGGATTTAGTAATCTCAAAAGCGGGCTAGGGCACGATTAGCGAAGCTGTAGGTAGTGGAACAGCACTTCTTATGATTCATCGCCCAGGCATGCAAGAGGATCAGAATACGATGAGATATTTACAAGACAGTGGATGGTGTGAGGTTATTTCATGGGAAGAGCTAGGTCATGTGCAGATCAATAATTATATAAAACAAGCAAAACATTCACCTTCCAATGAGGTGGAAACATTGGCGACTGCGGTGTTTGCGGTTTTAGATAGAAATGAGTAAGAAAGAAGGGACAAGCAACGTGCAATCACCATTATTTTTACAGCCCGTCCTACAAGAGCGCATTTGGGGCGGTACATCATTACAAGATTTTAACTATGAGTTATCTTCTGAATTAACAGGTGAATGCTGGGGGATATCAGCTCATCAAAATGGAGTAAGCGTTGTGCGTGAGGGTAAATATCAAGGCTTAACCCTAGCAGATCTGTGGGCGCAGCACCGAGAATTGTTTGGAAATGTACCAGGAGATAAGTTCCCATTGCTTACGAAAATTCTAGATGCCAATCAAGACTTGTCTGTTCAGGTTCATCCAAACGATCTTTATGCAAATGAGCATGAAAATGGTGAATTTGGTAAAACGGAGTGCTGGTATATTATTGACTGTAAGGAAGGCGCGGAGATGATTTACGGTCATCATGCGCAAACGAAAGAAGAGTTTGCTTCTATGGTGGAAGCCGGTAATTGGGATGCTTTGCTTCGCCGCGTTGCGATTAAGCCAGGAGATTTCTTTTATGTGCCTAGCGGTACGATTCATGCGCTATGTGAGGGTACGTTAGTACTTGAAACCCAGCAAAGCTCCGACACAACGTATCGTGTGTACGATTATGATCGTACAGACAGTGACGGTAACCAGCGTGAGCTTCACCTTGATAAAGCGCTAGCTGTTTCGACTGTACCACATCAAGACTTTGCGTTACATATTGAAACAAAGCATGAAAACGGGGCAGAGATTACAACGTTTGTACAGGGAGAGTACTTCTCTGTATATAAATGGGATGTAAAAGAAGAAGCAGCTTTTCAGCAAAATCAATTATTCCAGCTTGCGAGTGTAATAGGAGGAAGCGGGACGATTGTAACGGTGGATGGTGAGTTTCCATTACGTAAGGGAGATCACTTTGTCATGCCATATAACATGGGAAATTTCGTTCTAAAGGGCGAGCTTTCACTAATTGTTTCTCACATATAATTAACAGGAATGTCTACGGACGTTCCTTTTTTATTTCATCATCAATGGGGGAGTATAGCATCATGAACTGTAAACAAACGAAGTACGCGTTAACTTTACATCAAACGGTACGTTCATATTAATAACGCCGTAGTTTGTTTGTACATAATAGTTGATGGTGGCATCGGTACGACCTTAATTGCTGCTTTTACACCTTCTTTTTCACCTATTGTACGCTCGTTAACTTTGTATACTCGTAGCTGTCTAAGTGAACACGCGTATCACGCGGGATGCTTAGTGCATGGTATTCTTTCTTCTTTAAATCTACATGCAGTAAAATCATAGCATCTGAGTGATCAATTTTCTTTCCTTTACGCTGGTCAAATCTACATTAAACGATTGCTGCGCCTTTTGTTTCCGGTGCATTCTGCTTTGCCTCGTCCGTTATGACAACCGTCCATTCTTTTTTATATGTCCTACTGTCCGTAGAAACTACGCTTCGTTCTTTGTAAGTAAAATAGTAGTTTACAATATTTATTGATTTGTATTATTCGTATAACGGTGTTTGTCAACATAGTTGTCGCACATCCCTTACTTTGTAGCGGAAGCCATTTTGATGTTCTTCCTTACATACAAAATAGAATGGATTCTATTTTGTATGTAAGGTTATGTGCCAACAACTATGTGATTTGCGTTTTTTTCTTTTCTTTCATTGGATTTAAAACCACTGATTGATGTGGCTTCGCTCTCTTATCGACCTTGAACATCTCTTTGGATGCTTTTTGTTATAGTTATTATAAAGAAATATCCAAATGTCTCATGACATTCTTATACATAATCTTGTATCCTGTATCGTTAGGATGTAGACCATCAGCTAACAACGCATCAATCGTCTCCCCTGTTGCTTCGCTATACCTTAAGAAGGCATCATAATTACTTATATGTTTGATACCATATTCTTTAGCTACTTGTTTAATAGTCATATCTACATCACGCATTGTAAATTTACGTGTTTCTTTTGTTGTATCATCATCAGACTGTGAGGTTGGATTTGCAGATAATAATATTACTTCTTTTTTAAGGCTAACGCATTTATCAATAATACTTTTCAAATGCAACTTTAATGCCTCAGGAGAAGTAAAATCTATTCTATCATTTGTTCCAATCTGAATCATAATAATATCGTCATTTGGTTGTATCAATGTATTAAAATTTGCAAGCAACCATTCAGAATCTCGGCCGCTAACGCCCCAATTCTTTATACTAACCGACTTTTTAAACTCAAAAGCTTCAATGTATACTCGATCTGATACAGAATCTTTGTTTTTGCCTTCAGTTTTAATTTCTATATTATGATTAGAATCTTGTAAGCCTGCAATCTGCACTTCAAATCCATTTTCAGTTTTTGCGCTATATAAGTCATATACACCGACTTTTTTTCCATCTATGTATATACCAACAATTCCGGAACCACTTTGTTTCGTAAAATAGACCTTAAATTCAGTTCCTGCAAATGATAATTTCCATGAATTTACCCCTTTGGTGAAGGCTGACATTTTCAATTTAGCATTGGTATCTTTATTTTCCAATCTGCTTTTTGTAGTTATAATTCTAGGGTCTAATGGATGAACTAATAAAGATTTGTTATATCTAGATTCTAAGTCCTTTTTTAAAAGATTGGCCCAAGAACCAGATTCTTCGGTAGCAACAAAGTAGCCTGTATTCCCTAGTTTTGTAGATGTTAATTTATATCCTGTTGAACCAACACCAGCTGTAATACTATCCCCTAAAATCTTAATGTCAGTATTACTAACAAATGGGTTTAATAACGTATTTTCCATTATTACATCAGGATTATGTAGTGTAAAAACCGCATTTCCAGAAGCCTTACTGTGAGTACTTCCAACTATAAAGAAGAAGGAGCTGGATAACAGCATTACACTAGTAGATAATATTTTTATTCTTTTCCAATTCATGTGTGTCCTCATCTCTTAAATTAAATATTAATATAAATAGTTTTATTATTATTATATAATGCATGAATTATTTTTTTCTATACTTTCCTATCGTATATGTAATGTACATGAGTAATAAGGTAAACCATACGTTACGCTCTTTTTGACGTTAACTATACAACTGGTGTATGTAGAGCTATGTTAATCAGTAAGGTCGAGATCCTAGCGGGTCTCGGTCTTATTTGTGTCATAGTGCAAAATGTTCGTTCACAATAGCATGTAACTTCTCTGTATCTAACGTTCTACCAAGTACCGGGGGGTCAAATAAAGGCAATGTATTGATGGACCTGACATACTTTCCGCTTTCATTTGTAAATAAAATGGCGCCTAAATAACCTTGCTTACCAAGCCACAAGATAGAACTGCTTCTGAAAGGTGTAACCTCCAAACTAACGTACCTAGATGCTGACTGTCTTTATGTAATGAAACGCCATTACTTGTGACTTTAATCTAATATTCGGTGTTAGCCTGCAAGCTGCAGCTTGGTATCTTTGACTAAATAGATAGCGTAAGGTTTTATCGTGATCTCACTTTTATTGCCTAAATAGTTTACTAGCTTGACGGAAATGGTCGGCTCTGTTGTTTCAGCCTTCACGTCTGTTGAATAAGAAAGATGGGCAAAAACAACTGTTAAAATCAGCAAAAGCACATTCTCTTTTTCACATGTGCTACAATAGATGTATTACAATAGAAAGGCTGCGAAGGTATGCTGCAAATCAACATAACACCGAACTATGCAGGTGTTTCGATTTCAGGTGATTTTTTAGACTTTGATGCGCTGTATGAAGCACTGCACAAAGTTACAGGAGAAGAGAGTGATTTCCCTCATTATTACAGTGCAAAGATGCGTGTATATGCACTGTGCTATGATCTGCGTCATGCGATGATGGGTAACCGCGATATTACGTTTGTAGAAAATGGAATGGATGCAGACAAGATGAAATATATGTCCATCATTACAAGTGAGAAGAATGTTTATTTGACAATACAAATGCTGTGGCCGGAGTTGTTATTTGTTACGATAGCTCTCAATGACTTTGTCAAATTATACGGTGCTAAGCAATCGAAAGATCGGTTTATGTATCTGCAGGACAAACATAACATTTGGGATCGTAATATCGCACAGGTTCGTATGTTTCAAGCTGCCGTTGCAGCGTGTCTGAAGGAAGAGTTAACCCCAAATATGTTTAGTCGTACGATAAACATGTTAAATGGTCGGTATTTTTCTGTTGAGGGTTATACAACACAATACGTAGATGTTCTGAACGAGCAGTTTTTACAGATGAACAAAGAAAAGCGGATGAAAAGTATTAGTTTGATGGCTAAAAGGTTGACAGAATTGAACGGTGACTATCAAAACATTCGAGAGATTGTCTCTGAAGCAGCGGCGCGGTACAATTGTCCACCTGATGATGTGAAGTTAAATGTAGAATATCCAGAAGAAATTGATTGGTAGAAGAGGGGTGCAGTGTTCCTGAAATATTTTAAGTGCTGTCCTCTTTTTGTAAAATAATCTCTTCTATGATAAATCCTCCGCCATTGCCAGGCGCAGGACATTCTCTGGGTACTGCTTTACGTGGGCTAGAAATCTGGACTGGATGAGACGGTGCCAGAAAAATTAAGTTAACTTATATGAAAGGAGAAAAATCATAAGGCTATTGTGATATTGACACTCCCATGCCTAAAGGCGAACTAAAGTCCTGCATGGGCTTTCCCGTATCGCAAATTCTGTAATGAAACAAGATTTGGCGTGTGTAGTCATATAATACCAAGTGCCTAAACCCAATAAACGCCGTAACGAAACTTAACAATTCTTTTTCATTTTCTTAAAACATCATTGCTACAATATGTATATAACGAGCTTTTTACCAAACGTCAGAAAGGTAGGGGCAACACATGATACATATGAAGGCAAAAGATAATGGATTAGGTGTAACAGTTTACGGCGATCATTGGGATGTTGGCATGCTGGTTAAAGCGTTAAAGCAATTTGCAGAGAACGAAACACAGCCGCAATATAACGGCACAAAAGTTCGTTTGTTTTGCTTGTGTTATGATTTATGTGATGCTCTGATGGGGAAGCGTGATATTACTTTTTTAGATTTTGATAAAGGCTTGTTTACGGTAACGTACAGACGATATTTGGGAGAGCGAAAAAGTCTGTATGTTGGTGCGCAAATTCTGTGGCCGGAGCTTTTGTTTATTACCATGGCACTAAACGAACTCGTCAACCAGGACAAGTATGCAGAGTGGGATGAATCCGCTGCCTACGTTCGTGTATTTCAATCTGCGGCTATAACTTGCCTCAAAAAGAAACTGCCGGCAGAGACGTTCGCAGATGTTATTCGTATTATAAAAAATCCGAATTTTTCCATTAGAGGTTACACCACACAATACATAGATGTTTTAAACGCAGAGTTTCTTGATATGGATCAAGAAAAACGCCTATCAAGTATTCAGCAGGCGGCTTGGCGCATTGCCCGGCAAGGAGACGATTATCAAGACGTGCAAAATACGGTTCGCAAGATTGCACTCAGACAAAATTGCCGTACATGGGATGTTCGTTTAAATGTAAGACACCCCGAAGAAATAATGGTATAAGCAAGGTGCCTGTTATGTTACAGGCCTCTTTTTTATGTTAAAGATATTGTATGTTAGGAAATAAGGAACGGAAGGTCTAATGAGAAGAGTTTAGAGTAAGCCCGTATTCAAACAACGTCTATAAATGTATCAATGAAAGGCGGTGCTTTGCTATGCTGCAACAAAAATTAAAAATCACCTCCATTACATGACGAAACAAAAATACTTCTGTAACCCATTCATCAGCAGAACCTTCCTCTTATCCTGCTTGCACGATTAAAACAGGTCATACTGAAATCTCCTTTTTCAACGGCACAGATGAACGCATAATTCAAGCGAAGAAGTTGAAGCTTCTGTGAAGTACAATTACACAGGGGTAAAAACATATACATTATTTGCGGCAAGACAGATATTCCCTACGGTGATTCCATCTTCCTGTTTTCTGGTTGGAGTAAAGATCGCTACAAATGTTTGTATTTTGACGACGCTGACTTTTTGAAGGGCTATCCATCCAACAGCCAAAGGCCATCCCACAACCACCGAAAGTTGTATGTTAAATCAATTTTATCGCTATTTCTTCTATACAGCATGTGGAAAATAAAACAGCCGTATATCTCATGAAAAAATGAATGATATACGGCTGTTTGTGTTACGTACCGTGAAGGTGTCCCGCGAGAGAGTCTCGCGGACCAGAAGGGAGCGCAAATCTGAGGTGAGGTGTCCCGCGAGAGGGTCTTGTGGACCACAAGGGAGAGTAAATCTGAGGTGAGGTGTCCCGCAAGAGGGTCTCGCGGACCACGAGGGAGCGCAAATCTGAGATTAGGTGTCCCGCAAGAGGGTCTTGTGGACCACAAACGAGAGTAAATCTGAGGTTAGGTGTCCCGCAAGAGGGTCTTGTGGACCACGAGGGAGAATGAATCTGAGATTAGGTGTCCCGCGAGAGAGTCTTGCGGACCACGAGGGAGCGCAAATCTGAGATGAGGTGTCCCGCAAGAGAGTCTCGCGGACCAGAAGGGAGAGTAAATCTGAGGTTATGTGTCCCGCGAGAGAGTCTTGCGGACCACGAGGGAGCGCAAATCTGAGATTAGGTGCCCCGCAAGAGGGTCTTGTGGACCACAAACGAGAGTAAATCTGAGGTTAGGTGTCCCGCAAGAGGGTCTTGTGGACCACGAGGGAGAATGAATCTGAGATTAGGTGTCCCGCGAGAGAGTCTTGCGGACCACGAACGAGAGTAAATCTGAGATTAGGTGTCCCGCAAGAGGGTCTTATGGAACACGAACGAGAGTAAATCAGAGTTTAGGTGTCCCGCAAGAGGGTCTCGCGGACCACAAGGGAGAGTAAATCTGAGGTGAGGTGTCCCGCAAGAGGGTCTTATGGAACACGAACGAGAGTAAATCTGAGGTGAGGTGTCCCGCAAGAGGGTCTTGTGGACCAGTAGAGAGCGCAAATCTGAGGTTAGGTGTCCCGCAAGAGAGTCTCGCGGACCACGAGGGAGGGTGAATCTGAGATGAGGTGTACCACAAGAGGGTCTTGTGGTACACGAGGGAGAGTGAATCAGAGATTAGGTGTTCCGCAAGAGAGTCTCGCGGACCAGTAGGGAGCGCAAATCTGAGGTTAGGTGTCCCGTAATATTGTTCATCGCTGCAATTCTAAGTTTAAGATCTATCAAAATGAACACACCCATTGATACAAATCAAAGATCTCGCCAACGTTTCTTCCAATGCTGAATATGATTTTGTAACGTCTGCCAAGCCTTTGGACACGTTTTTACTTTGTATCCACTGCAGAGAACGTTTCTAGTATCGACTTTTGATTGGAATTATACCAATTCCTATATATAATTTTAGTTATATAAACATTAGCATTTTTTGTTATTTTTCCGGTGATTTATGCAAAGCCATAGGTAAAATGGTTAAAAGCTATAAACATGTTTTAAAATCCTAGTAAAAGGTGATGTTTTAATGAACGTAAAAAGTAAATTGAGCATTATCATATCGACTTTAGGAACACGTGTGGAAGAGTTACGAAGGCTGTTACAAAGCTTAACGGAACAAACTTACAAAGACTTTGAAATAATAGTGGTGTCACAAAGTATGCATGACGTAGTAGAAGTTATTTTAAAAGAATTTCCTCTTAATTATCGACAGGTAAAAACTGATAGGAAAGGCTTGTCCAATGCTCGAAACATAGCAGTACCATACGTGAGTGGAGACATCGTGACATTTGCAGACGATGATTGTTGGTATCCTTCTAACGCTGTAGAGACAGTTGTTCAGGATTTTGCAACGTACGCCGGTGAAGTTATTTGTTATCAAATAGAAGATCCTTTACAACATGTTTTATACAGGAACTATTTCAGTAAGGATATCAAAACAATGAAAGTAAGACATATATTTCAGGTCTCATCGATTGAAATATTTATAAATGTAAAAAAGGTAGGCAGAGATAGTATTCATTTCGATACAGAATTCGGTTTAGGTGCTAAGTATGTATCAGGAGAAGAAAATATCTTTCTATGCGATTTGTATAAAAAGAAGTACAATATAACGCACTATCCCAAAGTGATAGTTTATCATAAAAAGCCAAAAGTGACTTTACTTTTGAATAAGCAGATATTCATCGGAAAAGGACCGATGTTTCGAAGAATGTTTAATCTTCCTGCAGCGTTCATATTGGTCATCTTATTCTATTTAAAAAAGAAGAAGTCATTAGGTAACGAGAAGATGTTGCTAGAAGCGCTTGTGGAAACTAGTAAATATAAAAAACCTATATAAGTCTACATGGTTTTTTCGACATATAAACAGCAAGAAAATCACAGCTCCAGAACGCCTCGCTACATGTGTATGTTCTTACTTGACATAGGCACTGGCCGCAACCATACATTGCCTATTCTTCTTTCCCATCCAAAAGAGAATGTTGGTTTTTCGAGTTTTACTGATATAATAAGCAAGAAATAAAGGCGTGTACGTCATATTCAACTGTACAAGTACAGTATGTAAGTGCGGATTTGAAAGTACAATGCGTTGTGTACATACGTTTTGAAGAAGAGTACGAAAAGAACTAAACAAATGTTTGTTTAGTTCACAGCTTTGTTAATAGAAAGAGAAAAATTTTTTATATTTTGACAAGCGGCTGTGAGTAAGCACTGCATTCTAACTTTTTCGCGCGCGACATCATTTCTCCACCATCCCTTTCTTTTCAACTATCTTCAATATGGTTATGAAATCTTTTTTAGTGCAGAGAAGGGTGCATGTCACCGGAAGTAATCGGCGTAAACCAACGCCTGCCTTTAAAGATTTGAATATACCGCAGCATTTCCTCTTTATCGGCAAAATGAAAGAGTTTGTATGTAGAGGCGAGCGTGTGCTCCTTTGTTTTACTGTTCCAATGTGCATCATACATAGCTAACGTGCAGGTTCGGTCAGCGTTGACATGGGAAAACAAAAATAAAGCAATGGTTGGATCCTCTTTTTTAAAAATAATTTCTTCTAATTGTTCGTACAAACTGTAAATCACAAACGGCTGCTCGGCAAAATGCATAATTCTTTCACCTCTTTTATAGATTTGCGATCATGAATCTATGATAATATGTGTAGTTTTTTTTGTAAAAAAAGCATTTTTAGCTGCGCGTTTGTTATTTTTCTTTCTAGTCTGTTTTACCAAGATAACTAGAATAAATGGAAAGAAATAGGCAGGTAAAAAGAAAAAATTTATCGTATGAATGCGGTTATTTTAAATATCGTATACGTACGAGCATGTAAGAGTATCTGTTATTTGAAGGAAGGTTCTGCATTTTTGAAATAGAGCGACGTGAAGGAAATCAGATTGTGGGATAAGGTAAGGGTACCGCGGAATACGAAGAAAGGCGCGCCTTTTTAAAGGGGATTGTACCATGAAACCGGCCACGTTTGAGGAAGCTTTGCGGCTGTATGAGAAGATGATTATTAATCAGATGAAAAAGCTCTCACTGTATAAGGATTACGACATGTATTATCAGTGCGGTGTCATTGGGCTTTGGTATGCGTATGAACGATATGAAGAGGGGAAAGGTGATTTTTCGGCATATGCACTGCGTACAGTACGAGGGTACTTGCTTTCCGAATTGCACCGCGAAAAGCGATCGGAGCAGCGTTTTGTAAATTTAGAGGAAAGCCGTGATCCTGTATGTGTGCAGGAGGAAGGGATTGATTCGTATGTGTCGTGCTTGGAAGATAGAGAACGTCAGGTAATTGTAGATAAGTTTGTATATGGCTTTAGCATTGGCGAGATTGCCGCAAATATGGAATTGAATCAAAATCAGGCACGCTACTTATATCGGCGCGCGCTGAAGGCGATGCGAGAGCAGGAAAGTAGGTAAGCCTACGTTTCCTGCTGCAAAAGCTGAAAGCTGGATAAGATGTGACCAGCGCGCATAATTTGTTGCTGTGTTTGATAAACACTACAATTGATCAGAAGAGATTCGTGGTTGTGGAAAATCAGAAGAGTTTGTTTGTCCTGATGGCGAAAATCCTTAATATGAGCATAAAAGTACCATACGCACTCCCACTTTTGCGGTGAGCCCGAAGGAATTGCGCAGATGCCTTGTTTAAAGCAGAGCGGAATGGGAACATTTTGTTTCAAGTTCAGCAGCGAACGAATAGCATCGCGCTTTCCTCGGTAGCTTGCACCACTTCGTAAACAAGCAGCATTCAACAAATCTCGGCACGTATGCTTAGAATAATAGGTACCACTTCGATCCAAAATCTTAGTCTGATATACCATATCAGCAATAGGTAACATAGCCAAAGTCGTTGGGCCGATTATATAATCCATTAAAAACCCTCCTTCATATCGGTATATCGCTATTATAAAAGGTAAAGATTTCCTTATGTTAAATCGCATTTTAAGATTTTATATATTTATTGTAAAATTATGTATTATTTTGTTGGGAGGCGCCGTAAATCGGTAGATGTAAGTGACATGTGTCAATTTTTCAAATCATATTATAATAAACGGCATTTTTTCAATGGTATTCATATACAACATAATATTTTTATATTAAAATATTTATTAAAAATGAATCATATAAGCGAGGAATCGGAGATGGGGCAAGCAGAACTGTTTGTGTACGTGCTAATTTTATTGTCAATGTTCTTCTTTTATCTTGTATTTGAAAACAGCAAACGGTTTGCGTTAGAAGGAAACATGGAAAACAAGTTGTGGATTCCTGTGTTTGCAGGCGTGTATCTATGGACGCTGCTATATACTTTTTTGTACATCAATAAATTGGTTACTACACGGCAATATCTGTCTTGGCCTAGTATGTTACCAATGTTTCTTTTTATCGTGATGTACATTATAGCGTATAAATCGTTCTTTAAAGTAGCTCCTTTTAATAGATTACGTTATTATTTGGGTGTTTCTGTTTATATGTCCTTTGCGAAAAGCGCAATTGTATGGTGGAGCTTACACAAATTGATACCTGGTGTTACCTTGCACGTATCACATATTTTATTAGGTGGTATTTTAGTAGGCGCAGGTATATTTTTTACCGTGTGTCTTATTCAATTATTTTATGCGGGGGCGTTGGAGGTTCCTTCTCCTTGGTTACTTCTGCTTACATGCTTTACGGTTTGTTATGTATTTGCAATTTCTTGCTTGGAATTTGTACAAGGTGTTACTACGGTAGAAAGCACCAGTTTATACGTAGGTGAAGCAATGTCGTTGTTCGTTCTGCTGGCTATTACTGTGCTATATCTTGAGAAATACCACAAAAAAGAGCGCGAAAAGCTTTCCAAGGTAAATGAATACCTTGACTATTTGGCTTATCACGATACGTTAACGAGGCTGCCGAATCGTCGTAAAATCATGGAAGTCATGGCTGCTTATATTCAGAAGAATACGCCATTTGGTGTATACTTTATTGATTTGGATAACTTTAAAGACGTGAATGACTTATGGGGACATGATATTGGAGACGAGTTACTCCAACGCGTGGCGTGCGAGTTGAAAAAGCATCTGCGTCCTACTGATATCATTGGTCGCCTAGGTGGAGATGAATTTATCATTTTGCGTACGGACACCCTAGAGGATTCCTTTATATATCTTGGAAATCGTTTAGTAGACGGTGTGACAGAGCCTATTACCATTCGCAACTATCAACTGCAAGTGACGGTCAGCGCTGGTTTGGCTCGTTTTCCGCAAGATGCTTCGGACTTGCGCCAGTTAATGAAAAAAGCGGATATTGCCATGTATGAATCAAAAGCAAGGGGGCGCAATATCTTTTGTTGTTATTCGGCTGATCTGGATGAACATGTAACGAGAACAATGCGTTTGAAGGAAGATTTAAAAAAGGCCGCTATGAAGGGACAGTTATCTGTTCATTATCAACCGAAGTTTCAAATTGACAAGCGTAAGCTAGAAGGCTTTGAAGCATTAATGCGCTGGAATCATCCTGAGCTTGGGGTGATTGCGCCCGCAGAATTTATTCCATTGGCCGAAGAAACAGGCTTAATTCATGAACTGGGTGCTTGGATTTTGCAAGAGGCATGTACACAAATTGCTGCGCTAAATCGACAGCTTGAGGAGCGCTTTTATATTGCGGTTAACTTCTCCGTAAAGCAAACGCGGGAGGAGCGTATTATCAGAGTTGTTCAGCAGGCTCTTGCTACGTCGGGGCTACCGGCAGAGCTTCTTGAAATTGAAGTAACAGAAAGTATTGTGATGGAAGATGCCCAGCGAGTGAATGGGATATTTGCTAAGCTTCGCGCACTAGGTGTATCGATTAGCATGGATGATTTCGGTACAGGCTATAATTCTTTTAGTCATTTAAAACAATTTCGCTTTCAGCGTTTAAAAATTGATCGAGGCTTTGTGCAGCATTTAGGTGAGGATTCGCATGATACAGCCATTGTGGCAGCGATTATTTCTATGGCGCATCAGCTTGGTATTAAAATTACGGCAGAAGGTGTAGAAACACAAGATCAATTACATATTTTGCAAGAGATGGGCTGTGACGACGCACAAGGCTATTATTTTTCCAAGCCACTTCCGCTTGAAACCATACAACAGCTATTGCTCCAGAAGCAATTGGTATAATATGATATAATGGTGAATAATAGGAAGTAAAAGGAGACGAGACAATGATATTAGTCACAGGAGGAGCCGGATATATTGGCACGCACACATGTGTGGAATTATTAGAAGCAGGCTATGAAATTGTCGTTGTAGATAATTTCTCCAACAGTAAACCTGAAGCGTTGCAACGTGTGATGGAACTAACTGAAAAAACATTTCCGTTTTACGATGTGGATTTATTAGATCGCAGTGCTCTTGAAGAGGTGTTTCAAAAGTACGATATTGAGGCAGTTATTCATTTTGCCGGCTTAAAGGCGGTTGGCGAATCGGTAGCAAAGCCGCTTTACTACTATCATAATAATATTACAGGAACGCTAGTCCTTTGCGATGTGATGAAGCAATTTGATGTGAAGAAATTGGTATTTAGTTCATCGGCCACTGTATATGGCATGCCTGAGACAGTACCAATTTCAGAAGATTTTCCGCTTAGTGCTACAAATCCATATGGCCGAACAAAACTTATGATTGAAGAAATTTTGCGTGATATGCACGCAGCGGATTCAACGCTAGGTATTGCGTTGCTTCGTTATTTTAATCCGGTTGGTGCGCATCATAGCGGCAGGATTGGGGAAGATCCGAATGGGATTCCCAATAATTTAATGCCCTTTATTACGCAGGTGGCAGTTGGTAAACGATCGAAACTTGGTGTGTTTGGCAGCGATTACGACACACATGATGGTACAGGGGTACGTGACTATATCCATGTGGTAGATTTAGCGCAGGGCCATTTAAAAGCACTTGAAAAAGTATTGAAGGAAACAGGTGTGGAAGCTTATAACTTAGGAACGGGTGTTGGCTACAGTGTCCTAGATATGGTGCATGCATTTGAAAAGGCGACTGGACAAGCTATTCCCTATCAGCTAGTAGATCGTCGTCCTGGCGATGTAGCCGTGTGCTATGCAAATTCAGAAAAGGCTGAAAAGGAGCTGGGCTGGACAGCAAAGAAAAGCTTGCATGATATGTGTGCGGATTCCTGGAATTGGCAAGTGCAAAACCCGAACGGCTATGCACTTGGTAAAGCGGTTACGCAGTAAAAAATTACAAAATACTTCCGGTTCTGTCTATTCGTGTATTATAATAGTGGAAAATCTTTAGAATAGCGGGTGGGAGCGGCATGATTGTAGTGATAGGCGGTGCCGGCTATGTAGGCAGTCACATCGTGAAGACCTGTATAGATCGCGGGCACCGCGTAGTAGTACTGGATAACTTGTCAACGGGTCACCGTGTTAGTGTAAGCAATAGAGCAGTGTTTGAAAAGGGGGATTTCGGAAACGCGCATGATTTGGATCGCGTATTTTCCCGCTACAGCGTTGATGTTGTAATTCATGTAGCAACGAGCCATCCTGATGAAACGAAGCAAGTGCGTCACATACCTCAGCGTATGCAGGTGCTGCTTTATAAAATGAAGGAATATGGTATCGAGGACCTTGTATTGTCGGAGGCATCTTATATGACAGGGCTGCCGGCGGTACAGCAATTCTATCAGCAAGAACAAATGATGATACGGAAGCTACTTGCCGCATCTAAGCTTCGTTCTATCACAGTGCGCGCTTGTCACATTGCAGGTGCCACCGAGTATCTCGGTGAAGATCATGAACCGGAAGCTCATCTCATACCGCGCCTTCTCAAGCACAGCTTACGGCCAAACGAGAAGCTTATCTTACATCCGGGGTTTGAAGGTGCATATGCATATGTAGCCGATGTCGCAAAAAAGCACGTTCTTTGCGCAGAACGACTGCTAGAGGGAAAGGAACCAGCTCATCATGAAATCTACGGTCATACGGCCACAGTTAGTGATATTGTTGCAGTCTGCCGAAGCTTTGGCCTACGACCTGATATTTCCTATGAAAAGAGTGCATTACAAACCCTTCCTACAGCCCGCGCATGGCAATCTCTCGAAGAAATAATCTATTCAGCACTCCGCTGGCACATGCTTCACCCAAATGGTTACGAACAAAACCTTGTATACAGATAAAAGCCTCGACAACGTCGAGGCTTTTTTACTACAGCTTGCGGCCGATAGAAGGAAGAGTTCGGCCGATAGAAGGAAGAGTTCGGCCGATAGAAGAGAA
>NZ_RIAV01000003.1 GCF_003852715.1 Ectobacillus antri | reverse complement strand
GAATCTTTCCCTTTTAAGTAATCTTGAACGACCTCTAGTTTAGTTTCTAACGTATATTTGGTCATAGAAAAACTGCACCTCCGATTGTTAGACGTGTCTAACAATCGGGGTGCAGTTCACTTAGGTTCCTGCTTTTTATAATATTTGTAACGCATGTAAAAATACAACGATAACAGTAATTGGTGCAACATATTTTAACAAGTAAAACCAAATATTGAACAGCACTTGTCCTTGTTTTGTAACCCCTAGCTCTGCCTTAAGCACAGTCCGCTTCATCTTAGCAGGAACAAATAAAGAAATACTTAGTACACCTAGTGGCAATAATATATTGCTTACTATATAATCCACTACATCAAACACTGTTTTATTGAATATCTTTATTTCTTCCATTACACCAAAAGATAAAGCTGATGGAATTCCTACCATAAAAATGAGAGTTCCCAAGAGAATAGATAAGCGCGGGCGCCTTTCTGCTTGATGTCCTCCAGCAGCTGCCACTACAATTTCAAGCATTGAAACAGCAGATGTGATAGTTGCAAAAAAGAACAATAATAAAAAGGCAAGGAAAAAGATAGATCCCATTGGAATTTGTTCAAACACAGCAGGCAATACGATAAAAAGTAAGCCCGGACCTTCAGTAGGTTTCATTCCAAGCGCAAACACACCCGGGAAAATAGCCAATCCTGCCAATACAGTTATAAATAATGTTAGTCCGACAATAGAAGTGGCAGACTTTACAAGACTCTCTTCTTTTCGCAGATACGAACTGTATGTGACCATAACAGATGCACCAACCGTCAGTGAGAAAAACGATTGTCCCATCGCATACAATATGCCTTCAGCTGTCAATTTTGAAAAATCTGGCTTTAAAATAAATGTTACTCCTTCCATTGCGCCATCTAATGTTAAAGAGCGTCCAATTAGTAGTAAAAATAAAATAAATAGTGCAGGCATCATATACTTATTGGCCTTTTCAATCCCTTTTTCCACACCTCGGCTGACAATAAAGATGGTAATAGCTAAAAATATACCTTGTGCAATAACAGCACTATACGGATTTGCAATTGTTTGTCCGAATAATGTTTCAAAATCGCTTACCTCTCTCCATAATCGACCCGACAAAGCATAATACATATATAATAAAATCCAACCGCCCACTACACTGTAAAAAGACAGAACTAAAAAGCTTGTCACGACCCCTAGGCGGCCAATCCATGGATACAAACGACCTGGTACTAGTTTTTTATAAGCAGTAACCGCTTCAGATTGCGTACTGCGGCCAATCACAAATTCAGCCAATAATAACGGCATGCCTATAAGAAGCGTGAACAGAATAAAGATTAAGAAAAAGGCTCCGCCTCCTCCGCTTCCAGCTACATAAGGAAATTTCCATATTGCACCGAGTCCAATAGCAGCGCCAGCTGATGCCAAAATAAAACCTAACTTTGATGTCCATTGCTGTGTTTTTTCCACACTTTTCTCTCCTTTTCACTCTTATTAGTATCCGAACTTCCCCTCACTTCATACTGTTCACCTCCTTTTGCACGCAAAAAAGTCCTCTGCAAATATTGCAGAGGACGATATGTATTACCGCGGTGCCACCTCGATTGGATTCCAAATCCCACTTTTTCAGATACACATGATACCCTATCCTTGTAACGGCGGAACCCGGGCTGCCTACTACTCTTTCAACAAGCCTCTCACAAGTCCATTCTGTATATCGTATCGTACCAGGTTCACACCTATCCCCAGCTCTCTGAACGCTTCTTATATACATACTACTCTTGTTCACTGATTTACTGTCTTTGAATTAAAGCAATTATATACTAGTATAATAGGTTTGTAAAGATATAAGAATTTAAAAACCAGGCTGCGAATGCAGCCTGGTTTTTAGTTTACAACTTTAGAATCTTTTAACTTGTCACGAAGTACCATTTGCAGAATACCCCCATGACGGTAATAATCGATTTCTACTTCAGAATCAAAGCGTGCAATTGCTTCAAAGTGCTTTACATTTCCTTCCGGATCAATTGCAGTTATTTTTACGATATCACGAGGCTTTACGTACTCGTCAACTTGTACTTCGAATGACTCATTACCGATTAGACCTAGTGTTTCTGCATTTTCGCCTTCTTTAAATTGAAGAGGAAGAACGCCCATCAATACAAGGTTACTGCGATGGATACGCTCAAAGCTTTCTGCAATAACTGTTTTAATACCAAGTAGATTTGTTCCCTTTGCAGCCCAGTCACGAGAGCTTCCCATACCATAATCTTTACCAGCAATAATCATCAAGCCCGTACCGTCTTGTTTGTATTTCATTGCTGCATCATAAATGGACATGACTTCACCTGTTGGCCAGTATGTTGTATAGCCACCTTCTGTTCCAGGAGCAATCTGGTTTTTAATACGAATGTTCGCGAACGTCCCTCTCATCATGACTTCATGATTACCGCGACGAGAACCGTAAGAGTTAAAATCTACCGGTTGTACACCTTGAGATAGTAAATACTGACCTGCCGGTGTATGCTTAGCAATAGAACCTGCCGGAGAAATATGGTCTGTTGTTACAGAATCACCAAATTTACCCAAAACACGAAGTGCTTTCAAAGGTTCTACTTCTTTTGGATCTTTTGATAACCCCTCAAAGAACGGTGGGTTTTGAATATATGTGGATGTGTTATCCCACGTATAAAGCGCTTCGTTAGATGTTTGAATTGCATTCCAACGCTCATTGCTATCAAATACGCGCTCATATTCTTTCTTAAACAACTCAGCAGTTACTACAGAAGACACAACTTCTTGAATCTCATCAGCAGTTGGCCAAATATCGTTAAAATAGATAGGATTGCCGTTCTCATCTTTACCAAGTGCATCTTTACGAAGATCAATATCAACCGTTCCTGCAATCGCATATGCAACTACTAATGGCGGAGATGCCAAATAGTTTGCTTTTACAAGCGGGTGAATACGACCTTCAAAGTTACGATTACCAGATAATACAGAAGTTACAAGTAAATCGTTTTCTGCAATCGCTTTTTCAAGCTCTGGTGCCAACGGACCGGAGTTACCGATACACGTTGTACATCCGTAACCAACTGTATTAAAGCCCAAATCATTCAAATAAGGCGTGAGCCCTGCTTTATCTAAATACTCGGTAACAACTTTAGAGCCTGGAGCCAAAGATGTTTTTACATAGCTAGGTACTTTCAAGCCTTTTTCCACTGCTTTTTTCGCAACCAAACCTGCGCCTACAAGAACATATGGATTAGATGTGTTCGTACAGCTTGTAATCGCAGCAATCGCGATTGCGCCTGTTTTCATTGTTACTTCGCTTCCATCTAAGGTTACTTTCATTTCCTTTTCTAGCTCTTTATCTAAGAGTCCAAAGCCTTGGTTGCCCACCGGCGCCACCACTGCCTTGCGGAACGATTCTTGCATATCAGAAAGTGTAATTAAGTCTTGCGGGCGTTTTGGACCGGAAAGACTTGGTTCAATTGTTGTAAGATCAATGTGTACCAAATCCGTGTAAATTGGATCTTCGCTGTCTGGCGTGTAGAACAGATCATTTGCTTTACAATACTGCTCTACAATATGAATTTGCTCTTCACTTCTTCCTGTTAAGCGCAGGTAGTTAAGAGAAATATCATCGATTGGGAAGAACCCGCATGTTGCACCGTACTCTGGTGCCATGTTGGAAATCGTCGCGCGGTCCGCAAGCGGCATGCTTGCAAGTCCTGGTCCAAAGAACTCAACAAATTTGCCAACTACACCTTTTTGACGTAGTACTTGCGTTACTTTTAATGCAATATCCGTTGCAGTTACACCACTTGGTAACGTTCCTGTTAGCTTTACGCCAATTACTTCCGGAACTGGGAAATAAGAAGGCTGTCCTAACATTCCAGCCTCTGCTTCAATACCACCAACACCCCATCCAAGTACGCCGATACCGTTAATCATTGTTGTGTGAGAATCTGTTCCCACCAATGTGTCCGGATAAGCAATCATCTCATCGCCCACTTGCTGTACATGTACAACTGGTGCCAAATACTCAAGGTTTACTTGGTGTACAATACCAGTTGCAGGTGGAACGGCACGGTAGTTGTCAAAAGACTTTTGTGCCCAGCTCAAGAATTTATAACGCTCTTCGTTTCGCTTAAACTCTAAATCCATATTAAATTGCAAGGCATCTGCAGTACCTGCTTTATCAACCTGTACGGAGTGATCAATAACGAGATCTACTGTAATTTCTGGATTGATTTTGTCTGGGTCCCCGCCCATATCAGCCATTGCTTTGCGCAAAGAAGCTAAATCTACAACAGCTGGAACACCTGTGAAATCCTGAAGAATAACACGTGAAGGTTTAAACGGTACATCGATATCTTGCACATCGTTTGTACCCCATTTTGCAAGATTTTCTACGTGCTCTTCTTTAATCACACGTCCATCTACTTGACGTAATACAGACTCTAGCAATACTTTAATAGAATAAGGTAAACGTGAAACATTTCCTATTCCAGCATCTTCAAGCGCTCTCAAACGATAGTATTGATACGTTTTCCCATCTGCCGTAAATAGAGAACGAGCATGAAATGGATCTTTAACCATTGTAAATCCCCCCTGTTAAACGTAAACAAAAATCTGAATATAAAGTGTATACAAACTTTTCTATACCTTACGATAATATATTATTACAACTTGGAACATAAGTAAATAATAAGAAACTTATAGTGCATAATAAGATTTGTTTATACATGGGGGTTTTTCCGCTATTTTACGCTTATCAAATTTTTATTTACAAAAACAGTGAATGTGATGTTATAGTTTTTTATTTGTCTACAATAATGAAATGCATATTTTCTATTACAAAGGGGCCGTTTGCATGAATAAATATTTGTTCTTAATGCTTTTTTTTGTATTGTTTTGTTGTGGATGTAGTACAAAAACGATAAACAAACCCAAAATAAAAGAACCTTCTTTTAAAATTGTTACAGAAGAAACTTTTACGGATACAAACGAATGCATTGTTCATGTGACAACAGAAGCAACGAACGAGAAAGGTTTAGACAAAGTTGCGAAAAAAGTGATGCAGCATTATGAAGATAAGGGATTAGATGATGTACATTTGTATATACATCAACCAGATAATCACAAAGGTTACGGTATGCTCCGAGCACATACCTTTATTGCTTATACAGAAAAGGGAGCAGAACAGGTTGGCCTCCAAGCACCTCAATCATATAGGGTAGACATGTTACAACGATGAATGGAGTCGGGTTGATAAAGCAATACTATTAGCAGGAGGTGATATTGATGGGCAAAAGAAAAGCAAATCACGTAATTCCTGGAATGAACGCTGCTTCTGCACAAGGACAGGGCGCAGGATATAATGAAGAACTTTCTAATGAACCATTAACTCCAGAACAACGTCAAAATAATAAAAAACGAAAAAAGAATCAGTAAAATTCAAAACAAACCGCGAAATCGCGGTTTGTTTTATTGATAATCCATGTCGTTCATTATTTTTTGCACTTGTTGTTCGTAGCTTTCTAATTGTTGACGTTGCGTTTCTGAAGCTGTTTCTAATGCATTTTGAATTTGATTGTATGCTTGTTCCACTTCTTGACGGAGCTCTTTTAAATGATGCGCATATTCAGGATCATTTGTCACAAGATTGTGCTCACCTTCAGTAGCCTTTTTAACGCCTTGTTGCGCTGCTTGAAACGCTTGTTGTTTATCTTTATGATATGGCATGCGTATCTCTCCTTCTCATTTATTCACTTTAGCTTTTGCTGTTTCATTAAAAACATACGCGTATAAACGAGCAAGTGAAAAACCATGCTAGTAGCAGGGGGTGAGCACAATGGAAAAAAACAATGCAAAATCAATTCGCCGCAACTCTCCAAAAGATGGAGGGGGGCAACCAGAGCCAATGAGCGGTTCTCATAAAGTAAAAAACCAAAAGCATACGCGCCAAAAGCATCATGCACATCACGATCAGTAAATAAACTTCATCTTTTCATAAAATAAGTAGCTTGCGTACACTCACGCAAGCTGCTTTCTCTGTAGCAACAATAGCAAAATTCGTTATTTATAATCTTACACAACATAAATTCCCCTGACGCCTTGATCACAATCATATATCGTGATTTTTCTCTCACGTCTAAAAGAATATTATTTTTTATTTGTACGTATCTATCTGCATTCATAATAATGCGTCTTTTTACATAGGTATTAATGATATTCCGCATATCCCTAACCTTTTTATCTCCTGGTCGTCTTCCTTATTTTCCAAGAGCTTGTCTGTTTCTTTTCACCTCTTCCTTTTCAATGAATACCCTGTATTAATTAGAAGTTATGGAGGGTTTGGCGTTATGTGCTCAAAGAAAAAAAAGGATTGCTTTTTGCGCATCGAGGGGTTCGAGCAATGGATGAATCAATTTTTGTCCGACCCATTTGCACTGCATTATCCCGATGGTATCAGCGTAGATTTATTTGAAACAGAATTAGAATATATTATAGAAGCCGACCTTCCGACTTCTTGCCGTAAACAAGTATGCATTGAAAAGACGGAAAATGGCTTGTGCATTCTTATGAAGAACAACGATTGTACATTGAAACGTGACATTGCATTGCCTATTAATATTATGCATAAAAAAATGGTCGCCTCGTTTGAAAACGGATTTCTTGCAATTCATATCTCCCGGAATCAATCAGCACAGAATGAGCCAATTGTTCAATTTGAAGACTAACCATAATAGTTACAGACATAGAAAAACCTTGCGCATGCAAGGTTTTTCTCGTATACCAGCCAGGTCACGCATGGAGCTCAGCGTCCTTCTTACCCGTTTTCTCTTGACTTCTTAGTAAGATATGAACGAATAATAAAAATGGAAAACCGAGTGCACATACACCAGCTAATAATATAAATACAATATTTCCACTATTGTAGCCATAGTGACTTAAGAGAGCCCCGCCCAGCCATGGTCCCAGTACTCCTCCCAAACCGCTGAAGCTCATTGCACCAAAATAAGTGCCTTTTAAATGCGCAGGGGCCAACTCATCAAGAAACACATCCGTCATCGAAAACATGAATACCTCACCAATTGTAAACAGAATAGTGAAGGCATAAAGCATCCAGCTTTCCTGTACAAACCCGTAACCGATAAGTCCCAAACTCACAGTAATTCCTCCTACCATGATACAAGTCAGAGAAGAATACTTTTTAGCAACACATGTAACCGGATATTGTACAAGTAGTACCGTCACCGCATTTAGCATAAGTGCATACGAAAATAGTTCTACTCCATTTTCAAAGACTGCTGCGTTCGCTAGATACTGTGACAGTGTAGAGGAGAAATGAGCGTAGCCGGAATTGTTAAATATAATTCCTAAAATAACCAATAATAATATTGTATCCTTTCGTAATACACGAAAGGCTTTGCTTATCGTAACCGTTTCTTTTGTAACTGGTCTCTCCGGTAATTGATACTTATTAAATTGAATTAGCAGCGAAACTGTATATGCTACATATACAAATGCAGCAACTAAAAACGGAGTAGTGGATTTAGCTGTACCCAGTTGCAGTCCAATAAACGGTCCAATTGCCACCCCTACATTAATTGCCGCGTAACGCAAATTGAAGATCATTAAACGATTTTCTTGTTTTGTTAAATCGGATAATAAAGCACGAGAAGCAGGCTCAAAAAATGCCCGACAAATACCATTCAAAGCATTCAAAATAAAGAAGATCCATACTGCATCCGCAAAGACAAACCCGATAAACACAAACGTCCAAATTACAATCGAGCTCATCATAATCTTGCGGCGGCCATATCGATCAGATAAGTTACCTCCAATAAAGCCGGCAAACACACCAACGAGCACGCTCGTTCCTATTATCGCTCCAGCGATTACCGGTGAAACCTGTTTTACGGTAGTTAAATAAATAGCTAAAAATGGCATACTCATTGAGGTGGCCAACCGCGCAAATAGCGTGCCGATAATCACATTGATTACTAGCGGATGAATTGACTTTACATTGTTCATTTCCATTTTACACCTTCTTAAAAAGACAATAAGATGATTGTATTCGTTATCTTTTTAGAAAACCCTTTCTATCTGACAAATATTTTTAATTATATATAAACCTCACCGAGTCCACACAAAAAAAGACCAATACTTTGGTCTCCTTAATACATATAGCTACCTCTCCGTACGCGTCAACTCGATATTCATATCATAATCAAAACGAAGAGACTTGATAACTTCTTCAAGCGGTATGTCAACATCATAACGGGTATTAAATTCATGCACCCAGCTTACTATTTCTTCGCGATTATATGTATAACATCCACTTTGCCAACTTTTCATATCACAGCTATTGTGAATACAAATTTGGATGAGTAACTGCTGATATATATGTGAAAGTCCTTGTTTCTTTGTAATTAAATCTTGTAAGTAAAACGCATCAAATTTAATACTTTCTTTATTATAACCTTTCATCGCATCCACCAGCTGCTGTATGTCCCTGTATGTTTCTGATACTTGCGTGTTCAAACAAAGTAACGCGTCTATGCCAGCTTTACGGGAAATTAGTTCTCTCAATATGAACACCTCCTCTCAACTCCACAACTTATATATAAATACTATTATTAATACAATTCGCCTTTTATTTGAAAATCCTCTAAAATAAAGGATATTTAAAGAAAATATAAAAAAACAAGGGAGATTTTATCATGACAGAACGTTTATACTATCAAGATCCGTACATACAGCATTTCACGTCACAGATTCTCAAACAAGGTGCCGATGAAAACGGCGCATATGTTGTACTGCAAGAAACAGCCTTTTACCCTACAGGAGGTGGCCAACCTTGCGATATAGGAACTTTAAATCATGCGCAAGTAACACGTGTTGAAGAAATTGAAGGTGAGATTCGCCATTATACATCTGAAGCCCTTTCTGGAACAGTCACAGGACAAATTGACTGGTCACGCCGTTTTGACCATATGCAGCAGCATGCTGGCCAACACATCTTATCCGCAGCCTTTGCGGAAAAATTCGGCATACCAACTATTTCATTTCACCTTGGTCGAGACAGTTCTACAATCGATTTACAAATAGAAGAGCTATCACAAGAAACAGTGTTGGCTGCGGAAGAACTCGCTAACGAGATTGTATTTAACAATATACCAATTGAAGTGCGCTGGATGAATGAAGAGGAAGCCAACACATTACCACTTCGAAAAAAGCCGAAGGTAACCGAAAATATTCGTATCGTCATGATTAAAAACTTTGATTATAGTGGTTGTGGCGGAACGCATCCAAATCGTACAGGTGAAGTTGGAGCAATTAAAATTGTCGACTGGCAACGACATAAAGGACATGTGCGCCTCACATTTCTGTGCGGGTGGCGTAGTATCCGTACTTTGCAGGAAAAACAAACCATTGTAAAAGATGTGGTACGTTTGTTAAATAGCAAAGAACGTGATGTAGCAAGTAAACTTGCAAACCTTATAGAAACACAAAAAGAATTGGAGAAAAGCCTGCGTGAATCACATGAACAACTACTTGCACATGAAGCAAACACACTGTCACGCACAGCCCGCATACATCGGAATGGAAAATTGATTGCCGCAATTTCTCACCATTCAATATCTGATTTAGCAAAGATGAGTGCAATGCTGACACAAGATTCGGAAGCAATTGTCTTACTGGTTACGCAAACTGATGATAAAATCCAATGCATCTGCGCGTGCGGCCAAAGTATTGAGCAAAATATGAATGAGGTATTAAAAAGCGTTTTACCACTCATAAACGGCAAAGGTGGCGGCAACGCAAAAAGCGCACGTGGCGGCGGAGAAGCTTCTATATCAGCAGAAGATCTTTTAGAACAATTAATAATCAAAGTTTCTTCTTAATAAAACAAGGGAGACGTAATTGTCTCCCTTGTTTTTATATCCTCTCAATAATCGTTGCGGTCGCCATGCCGTGACCAATACAAATTGTCAGCAAACCATAACGTGCGTTTCTTTATTATAATCATAAAAGCCCTTACCGGTTTTTCATCCCAATGCATGCCAATTACTTTTTCCGGACGCTTTGTGCTGCTTGCGATAGCAGTCACACTTAGCTCTGAAGTATTAGTCGCCAAAATGGTTTGAGCATCCGCATACAAATCTAGTTTTGAAAACATTTCTTTTTTCAGCTGTAAATTCTCTGGCACCGCTTCAATAATTAACTCTACTCATTGACATGCTTCTTGCAATGTTTGCATGGGAGCGATGCAATCAAACACATCCATTGCTTCTTCTTCACACATACGCCCTACTTTCACAAAACGCTGCAAGCTTTTTTCAATGCTTGTGCATCCTTTTTGTAAGCTTTCTTTGGAAACATCATACAGCTTAACCTACTTTCCTCCCATTACCAAAGCCTATGCGATACCGCTTCCCATAATGCCTGCTCCAATCACCGCAATACGTTTCATCATGCGCGTGTCTCCAGCGTTTCCTTCACTTTTTCACGAAGTGCTTGCTTTAAAAATTTCCCGACAGACGTTTTGGGGATTTCTTGAAGGAATAAAATATCATCTGGCAGCCACCACTTGGCAAACTGCGGTTTTAAAAACTCGTAAAGCTCCTCCTTATCTACTTGCATGCTTTCCTTTAGTACAACACATGCAATTGGTCTTTCCTGCCATTGCGGATGCGGTACTGCTACTACAGCTGCCTCAAATACAGCGTCATGCGCCATCAATGCATTTTCTAAATCAACAGACGAAATCCATTCTCCGCCGCTCTTAATCACATCTTTCACGCGGTCGACAATTTTAATTCGCCCTTCCTCATCAATTGTCACTACATCTCCTGTATACAACCAGCCATCACGAAATGCATCAGCTGTACGCTCGTCTCGATAATATTCAGATGCGATCCATGGTCCGCGCATCAGTAACTCTCCAATTTCCTCGCCGTCCCATTTAATTTCACCAGATTTGCCAATTGCTTTTACCTCCACACAAGGTACAAAATAACCTTGCTTGGCATAAATATCAAGCTTCGCCTCTTGATCCAAATCCAGCTCATGACTCTTCAACCTTGCCAATGCTACAAGCGGACTTGTTTCTGTCATTCCATATGCATGTAAAAATGGAATGTTATACTTCTGCGCAAACGCTGCAATCATACTTTTCGGTGCCGCAGATCCACCACATACAACGCCTCGTAAGCTACTTGTATCATATGAACCACTTTCAAGTTCCATTAATACACCAAGCCAAATTGTCGGCACACCGGCTGTAAATGTGACGCGCTCCTCTTGAATGAGTTCCAACAAAATTTTTGGTGTAAACATAGGCCCTGGCAATACCAGTTTTGTCCCAAACCAAACAGACGCATAAGGTAGCCCCCAAGCATTCACATGAAACATTGGTACAACAGGAAGCAGTACATCGCTTTCTGAGATGGCCGCGCTATCGGCCAAACCTAGCGCCATACAATGAAGTACTGTGCTGCGATGTGTATATACAACACCTTTTGGGTTACCCGTTGTAGCTGATGTATAGCACATACCAGCCGGATCATTTTCATCAATATCCTGTAAAAACGGATATGATGGATCTCCTTGTGCAAGCAATTCTTCATAATGATATACTGGCTGTAACGCAGTTGGCGGAAGTTCATGTTTATCCGTCATAATAATAAATGCCTCTACCGTGTTAAGTTCGTCTTTTATGCTCTCAATAAGCGGCAACAAATCTTCATCAATAAGCAAAACTTTATCTTCTGCATGATTAATAATATAGGAGATATGATTTGGCGCTAAGCGAATATTAATTGTATGCAGCACGCCACCCATGCCTGGAATAGCAAAATAGCTTTCTAAATGACGATGATGGTTCCAAGCAAAAGTTCCAACTTTATCACCCTTTTGTACACCCAATTTGACAAGTGAACTTGTCAAACGGCGTGTCCGTGCTGCCAGCTCCTTATACGTCAGTCTCGTAATGCCACTGCTCGTACGAGATACAATTTCTTTTTTGGGAAAGTAGCGCTCCGCGTGCTCCATCATGGTGCTAATTCTTAATGGTACATTCATCATATGTAATTCCCTCCAATGAATAGAAATATTAATACTCTATCGCCTTTACGAACACCGCTTTCCTGTAGTGACTCAGCCAGTTTGTCCACCTCGGGACTACTACTCATACATGTAGCGAATGCCTCGATACGACTTTAGAATAGTTTCTTCACTTGGTGCCTTTTGGTTTGGTATTTCTAAATAAACATCCATACATTTCTCTTTTCTATAAAAACGCTTTCAAAATCACTTAGATAATTACATGTAAAAATTAATACCTCTCCAAATAATTATAGGAATATTCTGATAAATTACAATAAAAAGAAGTCGACATTTTTGTTGCTTATACAACAAAAACAGACAAACATTTTGGTTTTTGACAAGCGTCATCATATCCTCAGAAAACCGATTGTAAAACTTATATTTTTAGACTATTTAAATTTTATAAAATAAACTGTTTTTCCACAAACGCTAAAAATCAAATTATAATCTTTTTAATACGTTTGGAAATCGGTATAGATTTATAGTAAAGGACGGGGTTTAATGCGCAATTTGTTCGGTGTAGTAATCGGTTCATTATTAGTAGCAATTTCTTTTAACATTTTTCTGATTCCCCATAAAGTCCTGAGTAGCGGCTTAAGTGGCATTGCCATTATTGTGGGGATTTTAACGCCGTTTAATGCGGGCATTGTAAATTTACTTCTTAACCTTCCCATTCTCGTGCTTGGGTACATCGGACTTGGAAAACGATTTATTTTTAATACGATTTTGTCAGTTTTGGTCATTTCTGTAGGCATGTACTATATACCTGTTGTGCCAATCGCTTCAGAAGCACTTTTGTCTTCCTTATTTGGCGGCGTTATCGCGGGAGCAGGTATTGGGCTTGTTTTAAACTGTTTCGGCTCTACAGGAGGATTTGATGTTATCGGTATGCTTATCTCTAAAACACGCGATATTCAACTTGGAGGATTTTTAATTCTATTAAATGCTGTTGTCATTGTTGTTTCAGGCTTTTTCTTCACATGGGATGCTGCTTTAAACAGTTTACTTTCCATCTATGTAACAGGAAAAGTAATTGATGCCGTTCATACAAAACATCGCAAGCTAACACTCATGATTGTTACAAATAAGGCGGAAGAAATGAAGCAAAGCTTATTAACAAGCGTTGTTCGAGGTATTACACTGTTAGAAGGCGAAGGAGCATACTCCAGCGAAAAAAAGCGTGTACTTATGACTGTCATTTCTAGAGAAGAACTGTTTGGAATTAAATCATTAATTTCAGAAACAGATCCGCAAGCATTTGTTAATATCACTGAGACAGTAGAGGTATTAGGACTATTTCGAAGAGGATAAAAAGAGGCTGGAACATAACTGAATCATGTAACTCTAAAACCGAAAGAATAGAGAATAAATAACACTAATAAATGAAAAGTCCGAACTAAATGGAATTCTAAGTAGAGAATTCTGACTAATAGTTCGGATTTTTCTTTGGTCAAAAACCTTTTGTCTCAGCCTCTTTTTATTCTATTTCACCTTCCCAAGCAAGCATGCCACCGCTCATATTCTTCACTTTGTACCCTTTCTCCGTCAAAAATGCCGAGGCACGCCCGCTTCTTGCACCAGAGCGGCATACCATAATATGCTCCTGCTCCTTATCAATCTCGGTAAGTCTTTGTTCCAATTCGCCGAGCGGAATATGAGCTGCACCGGGAATTTTTCCTTGTGCCACCTCTTCGTCTTCACGTACATCAATAATACTCAACTTTTTCTCAAGACGTAATTGTTCTACTTCATTCGGTGTAATTTCTTTATACATATAAGACACTCCTTTTCATAACTATTGCTTATATAGCGTTTCAATATGTACTACCTTTATACAAATATACGTTTCACTTTATTGTACAGAAAAGATGGGTATTATGCCAGTAAATCAAAGAAGTCAGCAAGATTTCACTGTCTCATCGTTATAAATGTCATAATAAGATGTGCGGCCAATCTGCTCGTCATATCACGAAAATCTAGTGTCGGGTCAATTTCGACAATATCCATTGCTTCAACCGGAGTCATGCCAATGGAACATAACCATGCAACGGATCGTGTGCTGAAGTTTAATCTGTAATCAAATCAGGTGTTATTCCTCGCTGCCATAGCCCCCTGGATTATTATGGTGTTTCATACTAATCATAATTCTATGCAATATAATATATTGCATACCCTTCTCCTCACACCTTATAATGAACCTAGCAATCTAAAGGGGGCTATGCAGTGCTGAACGGATGGTTTAGTTGGTTTATTGTTGGATGGACTGTGATTTTATTAGGACTGATGTCTATCGGCGGTTACTTTATGTTCCGGAAGTTTTTAAAGCGTTTACCAAAAGAAGACGGCATGTCGATTTTAGATTGGGAAGCGCATTATATTGATAAAACGCGCCACTTATGGAACGATGAGCAAAAAGCACTTTTGGAGGAACTCGTAAGTCCTGTTCCTGAATTGTTCCGCGATGTGGCTCGTTCAAAAATTGCTGGAAAAATCGGTGAGCTTGCCTTGCAGGAAAAGGCGACCGCAATTACACAGGACTTAATTATTCGAGGATATATTATCGCTACACCTAAGCGCGATCATAAATTCCTTATAAAGACCTTAGATAAAAAACAAATTGACTATTCACAGCATACTTCATTGTTTACATAAAAAACCTCGGATATATCCGAGGTTTTTTATGTAAACTTCATATTTTTGTCATAATAATCATCTTTCAAAGTAGCTTCCAATTTTTTGTAAGAGCGATACATCGCGATACGCCAAGAAACAATCATAGAAAAGGCAAGCAAAAAGAACATGCCACTTAATTCACCAAATGAGATGGTTTGACTCAAATATGTTTTAAATGCAATCCGGGCCACAAGAAGTCCTATCAAAATAAAGACAAATGCCTTAGAACGCTTCAAATAGATTTGTTGATCACGAACTTCAAATTTTGATGTTTTAATTAAAAAAATAGAGAAAATTAAGCCTACTACGATTGCTTCAAGCATTTCTAGTCGGGTTAACCGAAACATAGGAACCACATACATCAATGCACCCGTGCTCATAAAAAAAGGTGGTAAAATAATTTTTCTTGGTGACACAGGCTTTGCAGACGCTTTCAAACGAATGAAAGTAGCGACAATCATCATGAAAACAGCTGCAACGCTGGATATTAATATTAAGTTCATATCATCATTCCTTTATCTTGGAAGTATACCATTATCCTTATTATATGCTGTATTTATGGGCTTTTCCAATATTTCAGAATATGATTGTTAAAATCCTTTAAATCCACCAAACAGCTCCATAAAATAGATAGTAATCTTTGTCATACCGTCAAAATAAAGTAAAATTCCCATTGCAATCATAATATATCCGCCTACTTTGACAAAACGTGCACTATTCTTTTTAATCCAGTTTAGCTTAGAAATAAAAAGCGACATCACAAAGAACGGTATTGCAAATCCTAAAATATAAGCTACCATATACCACATGGCTGACTCCGGATTGGTTGCTGCGAGTGCAATGACACCGGCTAAAATTGGGCCTGTACAAGGTGTCCAGCCTGCAGCAAAGGCTACACCGATAATAATCGAACCGAAATAACCGGAAGGTCTGCTTTTAAATGTAAATTTATGGTCACTCATTAAAAATTTTGGTGTCCAAACCCCTATAATCATCAATCCGAATACCACAATAAAAATAGCACCTAACTGACGAATAAGGCTTTGATAGTTATTAAACAATTCTCCAATAAATGTTGTTCCAAAGCCAATTGCAACAAACACAATGGAAAAACCAATTAGGAAGAATAACGTATGCAACATGCTCCTTTTTTGCAACATACCTTGTTCTTCTCTTAACTCAGAAACCGACATGCCTGTTATGTATGATAAAAAAGCCGGATACAACGGCAAGCAGCATGGAGAAATGAAGGACAGAAACCCTGCTCCAAACGCCAAAAACAAATTAATATCTTGCATACAATCTCTCCTCTCTACTTCATTGTAGCAAATTTTATCATTCAATATGAATGAAATTATATATGGACAATTTGTGTCAGCCCTACCAACAATTTTACTATTGTAGGATGAGCCCTTTTTTACAGGACTACCTGCAATTTAACATACGATGCATATTGTAAATTGTACAGTTGATTTTCCCATCAGCTTTTACTCTAACACACATTTTGAAGGAGGCACACAACATGAGTCATCATGATCGCGTAGGTGGAGACAGAGATCACGGAGGTTTTTACGGTGGTTTCGCATTACTAGTAGTATTATTTATCCTTTTAATCATCATCGGCTGCAGCTGGGGTTGCGGCGGCTATGGCAGTGGCAGTGGCGGCTACGGTTACTACTAATACAAACTATGAAAGGAGCCTTGTAATCGGGCTCCTTTTTACAATTTACGCAAGCTGATTTTTGTAATGTTATGATTTTCGCCTTTATATAAAATGGACTGAGCACGACTTCTCGTTGGTAAAATATTCTCACGCAGATTTTTTGCATTGATTTCTCTCCAAATACGCTGTGCCAGTTGTAAGGTGTCTTCTTTTGACAGATTAACATAACGATGAAAATAGGAATTTGAATTTTGAAAGGCTGTTTTTTGCAGCATAAAAAAACGCTCAATATACCATCTTTCAATATTTTGCTCACATGCGTCTACGTAAATAGAGAAGTCAAAAAAGTCACTGACAAAAATTTGATGAGACGGACTGACCTGCAAAACATTAATTCCTTCTACAATCAAAATATCCGGTCTATCAATCACCTGTCCATCTCCAGGTAAAATATCATACTCCAAATGCGAATAAACCGGTGCTACCGCTTTTTCGCCGCTCTTTATGGCACTGATAAAATCAATAAGATTTTTGGTATCATAGCTTTCTGGAAAGCCTTTTTTATTCATGATTTGTCTTTCTTCTAAAATTCGGTTTGGATAGAGAAAGCCATCTGTAGTTACCAAATCGACTCTTGGATGACTCTCAAAGCGAGCTAACAACTTCTGTAGCAAACGCGCTGTTGTACTTTTTCCTACGGCCACGCTGCCAGCAATTCCGATAATATATGGTACCTTTTTTGTTCGATTCTCCAAAAATGTGGACACATTGCGATGTAGCTGTTGGGACGCTTCTACATACAAGTTAAGCAACCGTGTTAAGGGAAGATACACATCTGTAACCTCCCTCATGGAAAGGCTTTCATTCAATCCCTGTAGTTCCATTAGTTCGCGTTCCGTCAACTCACATGGCGCCTGCTGCAATTGAGCCCATTGCTCGCGACTAAATTCTATATACGATGTATTACCATGCATGACGTGTGCCACCTTTACTCTTTAATTTAGCTATTGGTTTATGTACAGTTTAAATTATATAAGGAACATTGCCTATATGTATATTGAAAGATTTCTTTTTATACTCGTACTCTGATAAAGACAATTCAAGTGCAACAGAGTACGAACATATTCTTTTTTTCTACTTTACTTACAATGCTTTTTCCAAATGCCCTTTATTCTGAAGCAAATACATGCTGTGATAACGACCTTTTAAGGTTAAAAGCTCTTGATGTGTGCCTTGCTCTACAATTTGACCATTGTGCATAACAAAAATTTTATTCGCATCTTGAATGGTTGACAGACGATGGGCGATTGCAATGGTTGTACGTCCATCCCTCATTCGACGAAGCGCTGTTTGAATATACTCTTCTGTTTCAGTATCAATGTTTGCCGTTGCCTCATCGAGTACTAAAATTTTAGGGTTGGTCGCAATTGTACGCGCAAACGTGATGAGCTGACGTTGTCCGCTTGAAAAGGCAGCTCCGCGTTCTACAACTTCCGTATCATAGCCATTCTCTAATGTACTAATAAAAGGATCTGCCTGCACAAATTGAGCCGCCTCCACTACCTCTTCATCCGTGATACGTTCGTTATACATCCGAATATTTTGCCTTACTGTCCCAGCAAATAAAAATGCATCCTGTAGTACCAGCCCGATATGCTGCCGGACTTCTTCTTCTTTAAAACTTGTTAAATCTGCACCATCAATTTTAATACAGCCTTGCTGAATATCATAAAAGCGCATCAGCAAATTCATAATGGTGCTTTTTCCGCTTCCTGTGTGACCAACAAACGCTACGGTCTCCCCTGGCTTTACCTCAAAGGAAACATCATGCAGTACGTTGCGTTTTCCATCATAAGAAAACGTAACATGTTCAAATAAAATATTGCCTTCTGTAATAAGCGGATTTCCCTGCCCTTTTTGTACTGGTGCGGCATCGCTTTCGTCCATGAGCTCAAAAACACGTGATGAAGAAACAAGGGCTTGCTGAAATAAAGAAAGCTTCATCATCATTTCATTAATCGGATCAAAGAATCGATTAATATAATTGACAAATGCATACAGTACCCCAACTTCTACAGGGCTCTTTATTGCATCTACACCAAATAAGGCTAAAATTGTGATAACAGCAAATACGCGTACCAAATCAGTAGCAGGGCGCAAAAATAATGCATCAAATTTTAAGTTTTTTCGTGAAGCTTCATAATGAAGACCGTTGACTTCTTCAAACTCCTTACGTAAACGACGCTCTTGACGGAAAACTTGGATAATCCCCATTCCTTGTATAGACTCGTTTAACTTTGCATTCAACTGGCTCACTTGATTACGAATTTCCGTATAAAAGACAGAGCTTTTTCTTCTGTATGCTATCATAATAGAAATGATGACCGGCAAGAGTAGCAGGCAAAATGCTGCCATTTTTGGGTTCAGTAAGAACATTGCCGTTAAAATACCTAGTAAAAATACAATATTTTTTACGAACGTAGAAAGAACGCTTACAAAAAAATCTTTAATGGCCTCTGTATCATTTGTAACACGCGACACAATCGTACCAATAGGTGTTCGGTCGAAAAAACCTAATGCAAGTTTTTGCACATGTCCATACACTTGCATACGGATATCCTGCACAATCTTAAAGGCAATGTTTTGAAAATATAATAAGTTTAAGTAGGTTAAACATACTTTAATCAAGTGTAAAGCAAAATATATGATAAACAATGTAAGCAATGCCTTCTTTTCAAAGCTGCCTGGTACTAAATGTTCGTCAATGAAGATTTTAATAAGAAACGGCCCTGCCATTTCTGCCGCTGTCGCTCCCATTAAAAACAAAAATGCAAGTGCAAGTGTTTTTTTGTATGGTTTCATATAGCCAAGCAATCGTTTTAAATCACTCATGACGCCTCTCCTTCCACAAGAGATTCTAGCTGTTGCTTTTCATACATCTCTTTATACCATCCATCCTCTTGCATGAGTTCCTCATGCACACCGCGTTGTACAATACGTCCTTTTTCCATTACAATAATATGGTCAGCATGCTGAATGGCGCTTAAGCGATGGGCGGTAATAATCGTTGTTTTATTGCAGCGTTCTTCTTTTAGTGCAGTTAGTATTTGCTCTTCTGTTTTTGCATCAACTGCCGATAAGCAGTCATCTAAAATTAAAATCTCAGCATTCGTCAGCAAGGCGCGCGCAATCGAAATGCGTTGCTTTTGTCCTCCTGATAAAGAAACCCCCCGCTCTCCAACTACTGTTTCGTATCCATCAGGAAACGCTAAAATATCGCTATGTATGCATGCAACTGTCGCAGCATGAGCAATTTCTTTATAAGCTGCCTCCGGCTTACCAAAAGCAATGTTGTCACTAAGTGTAGCGGAAAACAAAAAGTGATCCTGCGGTACATAAGAAATAGCCGATCTCAAACCATGTAGAGAAAAGTCCCGAATATCTTGACCAGCAATTGTAATACGCCCATCTATGTGGTCATATTCCCGAATTAAACATTTAAGCAAGGTTGTTTTTCCAGAACCTGTGCGCCCGACAATTCCTAATGTCTGTCCCTTCGGCAGTGTAATACAGATATCTTGTAAATCTGTTACATCATTTTGCTGATACGAAAATCGCTCAATACGATACTCTATCTCACCACTTGGGACTATATCCAGCTTCCCATCTATGACCGAAGGTTTTTCATCCAACAGTCGGCTTACGCGATCATAGGACGCACGTCCCCTCTCAACGATATTGAACAACCATCCGAATGCGAGCATAGGCCAAATTAAGGTTCCTAAATACGTTGTAAACGTCACAAGTTGCCCTACTGTCAGCTCTTTATTGACAACAAGAACTGAGCCGTATCCAACCGCAATCATAAACGAAAAACCTACTATTAATGAAATTGTTGGATCAAATAGAGAATCAATTCGTGCAACTAGCACATTTTTTTGTACCACATCCTCCGATTGTTCACGAAACGACTTCAGGTCTTCCTTCTCCTGTCCTAAAGAACGAATTACTTTCATGCCGCTCATGCTTTCTTGTACTTTATCATTAATTTCTGAAAAAGCTTGTTGCGCTTTATGAAATCGCTTATGTAGCAATGTGCCATAATAATTCGTACTCAGTACAAGAAAGGGCATAGGCAATAGACTAAGAACCGTTAACTTCCAACTAATCGTTACCGCCATCGTAATTAAAACCGCTCCGCCTACAGCTAGGGAATCGACAAGTGTTAAAACCCCAGCCCCTGCTGTTTGCTGAACGGCTTGAATATCATTCGTAGCATGCGCCATTAAATCTCCTGTACGATATTTCTGATAAAATGCAGGACTCATGCTTGTAAAGTGTTCATACAAGCGTGTACGAAGCTGCCTTGCTAACTTTAAAGAAGATCCAAATATCATAATGCGCCACAAATAACGTAAGCCGTACATGGTCAATCCAGCGATTGTTAAAATCAAACACCACTTCAATAAACTTTCCTTTGTTATCGTATTTGTTCCAACTTCATCAATTACGATTCCAATTACTTTCGGAGGTACAAGCTCTAAAATAGCAACAGCTAATAATAAAAGAATACCGGTAATGTACGAACGTTTTTCTTGTTTAAAAAACCATGCTAAATCTAAAAAAATTTTCATCTTTACCCCTCCATCCTTACAGACGATGATTTTAGTGTAACAAAATTTCATAATTTTTAAAACATTTATTATAAATAGTATAATCGATATATTCAACTTCTCATGGCATACAAAGACAACAAAGCCCTTTACCTTGTAAAATAGCAGTCCTGCCAGGGTAGCAAAGAAGGAAATTATCACCTCTTACATCGCAAAGAAACAAGGCTGTTTTCGCCAAATTTGTTGCTATGTAACAAATAGTGGGGAGTGGTTGATTTCCGCTCCAACCAACCTGAAACAAAGAAACTTATCTAAAAACAACAATCTTTTAGAAAAGAGCTAAAAACAAAAAGCACTCGAGATTCGAGTGCTTTGTCTTATTTCATTTGTTTGTTCATCGCCTGAAGCATTTGATTGATTTTTTTCTGAGATGGTTTTTGGCCCATCTGCATCATCATCATTTTCAACATTTGTTCATTAATTGGCGGATTTTTCTTTAGATAATCCATCATATATCGACGAGCGATAAAAAATCCTAGTGCTACACCTGCAATTAAAGCAAGCACGCCTACTAGAACACCTACCCAAACTGGCATACCTTTTTCCTCCTTCATGTTGTCTACATTACAGTGTACTAAAACCTTATCAATAAGACAAGGAGGTATTCGACATTTTTTTACTTACACGAACTTCCTTTCTTGCTTAATCGGATTTAACCAGCCATAACGGCGCTCCTGATAGTTCATGGCTAAAAATGTATCTTCATTTTTTCGTAGCACCTCAAAAAATATCGTTTCCCATTCTCCGCTTCCTTGTGAATGAATCTCAACATGGCGGTGATATAAACGCAAGGTGCAACACTCCTCTTTCTCGCCATATAATAGATGACATTCTTCTCCTTTTTTATAAGCTAGACTGTTTTGCAAGGCTTGTTCTATTCTATGATGAAGCTTTATCGTTTTAATCGGCTTCGTAACAAATTGAATTTGTTTATATAGTACTTTTTTCTCTGTTAAAGAATTGGCATTGCTAAATCGGGAAAATAAGTCAAACAACAAAAATTCACGCCCAAAATACGTTTTGGCAATGTCATCTTGAATTAGGTATAGATGATATGTTTTCACATGTCTCCCCCTCTGGACAACCTATTTTCTCTTCATTATAAAAGATAAATAAGAAGAGGATTGTCTGAAGATGGAGCAAGAAATAACTTTTTCTGTCGAAAATCAAAATTATACACAGAAAAACTAAAACTTAACCTATAACTTACACTCTTATGTGTTGAAAAATTCCTGTTAAAGTTACTTGTTACTTATTCACATTAAACTTTAGCACAGCTTTTGAAAAAAGACCCTCCTGTTTGGGAGAGTCTCTTTTCATTATAGTAAAGCCTTCGCTTTTTTCACTACGTTTTCTACTGTAAAGCCGTACTCTTGCATAATTTTTTCACCTGGTGCAGACGCACCAAAAGTATCAATGCCGATTACATCTCCATCTAGCCCAACATAACGATGCCAACCGAGAGTAGAACCCATTTCGATTGCAAGACGTTTTGTTACTGCTTTTGGTAGGACCGATTCTTTATATTCAGCAGATTGTGCTTCAAAGCGGTCGAAGGATGGCATGCTGATAACCGCTGCGTCCACGCCTTCTGCAGCTAGAGCTTCTTGAGCTTTTACAGCTAAATTTACTTCAGAACCAGATGCCAAAAGCAATACATCTGCTGTTTCTTTTTTGCTTGGTGACAAAACGTATGCACCTTTTTTCACTTTTTCATACGTATCTGTCATTGCACCTTCTAATGTCGCTAACGCTTGACGTGTCAACACAAGTGCTGTTGGCTTGTCAGATTCTAACGCCAGCTTCCATGCTGCTATAGATTCGTTACCGTCTGCAGGACGAATTACAGACATGCCTGGCATTGCACGAAGAGATGCTAATTGCTCTACTGGTTCGTGAGTTGGACCATCTTCTCCTACTGCAATGCTGTCATGTGTAAATACATACGTTACCGGAAGCTGCATCAGTGCCGCCAAACGAATCGCAGGACGCAGGTAATCAGAAAACACGAAGAATGTACCTCCATAAGTTTTCAAACCACCATGAAGCGCGATACCGTTCATTGCAGCACCCATCGCAAATTCCCGCACACCGTACCAGATGTTCTTGCCGCTGTAGTCATCACGTGTAAAGTCTTTTTCTTTCTTCATGTACGTATTGTTAGAGCCTGCAAGGTCTGCAGAACCACCGAAGAAAAATGGTACACTTTCAGCGATAGCTTGAATTGCATCTCCAGAAGAAGCGCGTGTTGCAATGGATTTACCCATTTCATATTTAGGCAGATTGGCATCCCAGCCCTCAGGAAGCTTACCTTCAATCGCCATTTTCAATTCTTTTGCAAGCTCTGGGTAGCTTTGCTCATATGCTGCGAATGTTGCTTTCCACTCGTTTTCTTTCTTTTTACCCGCTTCTTTGACCGTTTGATTGAAGTGGTCATATACTTCTTCAGGTACATGGAAATCTTGCTCAAATGTCCACTGATAAGCTTCTTTTGTCAATTTAATTTCTTCTGCGCCAAGCGGTGCACCATGAGAAGCAGACTTACCGGATTTATTCGGTGAACCATGACCAATTACAGTTTTAACTTCAATTAATGTTGGACGTTTTTCATCAGATTTTGCTTCTTCTAGCGCTTTTGTAAGCGTATCAACATCCGTTCCATCTTCTACACGAATAACTTGCCAGCCATACGCTTTATAACGATCTTCTACACTCTCAGAGAAAGAGCGGTGCAAGTCGCCATCCAAGGAAATGTCATTGGAATCGTATAAAACAACAAGTCGACCAAGCTGTAAGTGTGCAGCTAAGGAAGACGCTTCTGCTGATACACCTTCCATCAAGTCACCGTCTCCGCAAATAACATATGTATAATGATCTACAACGTTAAAGGTATCGCGGTTGTATTTTGCAGCCAGGTGACGCTCCGCCATTGCCATACCTACAGCTGTAGCAATACCTTGTCCAAGTGGACCTGTTGTTGCATCTACGCCTGGTGTATGGCCAAACTCAGGATGTCCTGGCGTTTTGCTGCCCCATTGACGGAAGTTTTTCAAATCATCCATGCTCATATCGTAACCACACAGGTGTAATAAGCTGTATAACAACATAGAGCCATGACCTGCGGATAATACAAAACGATCACGGTTAAACCAATTTGGATTTTCAGGATTATGATTCATAAATTTTGTCCATAGTGTATAGGCCATCGGCGCAGCACCCATAGGCATGCCCGGATGTCCAGAATTTGCTTTTTCAATTGCATCAATAGATAGTGTACGAATTGTATTAATCGAAAGCTGTTCGATTGAATGTGACATAAAATTCATTCCCTTCATTCAATTTGCCAAGCGGCACATTATATATGATAGCTTGCCACATCGTATTATACAACATGTATGCAAAAATATGTGCTTTTTTGCTCACAATCACAAGAGTTAACAACCAATATCCCTAACAAACATAAGGCTCTGTTAAAGTGCGTTGTTGATTTCCTTTATGAGGAGCGCAGTCACAGATCCTCCTCAGCACTACGCGTTTGCGGGGTCTCTCTTTAACATAATTCCGAAAGAAGTCTCCCACTTCAAACGAAGCTAAGTGGTGAGTAGTTCACCTAGATAGTTTCACACCTTCATTTCAATCAACAAGTTTCAATTATCCCTATCAGCCTTTAACACAGTCAAAAATAAAAATACCTACGCAGCCGCGTAGGTACTCCTATTTTTAACTCACCTTACTTTCCAACAAGTCCGTAGCTTGTCGTTCTGTGAGTCCTTTAATTAAGGCAAGTTCACTAATGAAAATTTTACGGGCAGTGTCTAATAGCTGCTTTTCGCTTGCATTGAGTGGTTTTCCTTTATGCTGTCGCATTAAATCGCGCACAACTTCGGCTCCCTCGTATATCGCACCTGTTTTAATTTTTTCCATGTTCATGCGGTGTCTTTGTTTCCACGGTACCGATTGATCAGACTCACCATGCTCAAATTGAAACAATACATCTTCAAGCGTACCACCATCTACTACATATCTTACAGCAGAAGCTTTTCCAGTTGGAATCATAATTTGCATGTCATTAATCGGCATGTGGATAATATAATATGTCCTAGTCTTACCTAAAATTTCCTTTTCTTCAATTGCCTCGACAACGCCGGCACCATGCATAGGGTAGACAATCTTATCACCTATTTGAAACAAATGAATCACCTCCATATACTCCTATAATCAGTATAACAGAGTTTCAAAAAATAGTAAAATAAATTATATTAACACTGATTTTTTATCATTGTCAATACATCGAGGTATGTTTCTTAAAATATTTTCTTTTAAACACAAATAAAAAAGCAGCCTAAGCCGCTTTTATCAATTCACTAAACCGTTACCTTCCGCTTTCAACAGCTTGAGCTTTTCCGGTGTAACGTCTTTTCCTTTTTCATCCACAATTTTCATAGACTTCAAATGAGTGAGCATATCGCCGCGAAACGCTTTTAAGTATTCCTGACGGAGTTCGTGACGTTCTTTCTGCTCTTCTACAGTTAGCCCTTGTGCCTTAGCCTTTCGAGCCAGTTCATTAATACGGTTTAGTTTTTCAGCTGGTAACATGGGCATTCTCCTTTCTTAATGATATAAATCATACAACAGTTATTTTACAATATCAAGTTGTTCGCGTTCGTATTCCTGGTAGCGTCTGTGAACAGTAGCTTTTGATACATCATAGCCAAAGCCACGAAGTGTAGCTGCAATTTCAGCAAAGGTCAATTCACTTTTTCGCAAACGAACGATTTCTTCAATAGGCACTTCTTTCTTTTCACGTCCGCTGTTAATATGCTGATTTTTTAAGTTGCGCTCGGGGCGAAAACCATTTTGCACAGCTCGCTGCATACCACGCTTAATCTTCATATTATGTATTTTCCGCTGATACTCTTCCACAATTGCGATGATATCAAGGACCATAGAATCCGCATCAGATAATTCTAGTTCACCACTATTAGAATGCGTGTACACACGCACCCCTTCTTTTTGTAAACAGCGCATAAGCGCAATTTTTGCGTTCCCTCGCCCAAGACGAGTTTCATCCTGAATGAGAACCACATCTGCTCCTTCTTTTATTGTATCAAGCATATCCAAAATTCCTTCACGCTCAATTTCATATCCGCTTGCTTGCTCTTCAATTATCTTTACGACCTGCATTCCATAGTTTGCTGCCATTTGCAGCAATTCGTCACGTTGCCTAGTTAGTGACGTTTCCTGTACGTCTTTTTTAGTGCTCACTCTCGCATAAATAACTGCTTTCATTTTAATCCTCCGCAATCTAAACCTTGCCTGCAGGACATATAAAAGACCTTTTTAAACAGGAAGGGCTCATCATTTTATGTAAGTCTCTATATTATAGCACAAAAAGACACACATTCGAACTTATGTTTGTGCATCAAAGTATGCTATGATATACTATTTATAATAATTTTTATAAAACGAGGTGATATGCTATGGAAAAATTGTCAAAACGACAGCTGGACATCTTTAATTTTATTAAACAAAAGGTGCAAGAAAAAGGCTATCCACCTTCCGTACGAGAAATCGGCCAAGCAGTAGGTCTCGCTTCCAGTTCTACTGTACATGGTCACCTTGCCCGTTTAGAAGAGAAAGGTTATATTCGCCGCGATCCGACGAAACCACGTGCCATTGAAATTTTAGAGGAAGACAATGTAGCTTCCTTTCCAGCCGTGCACGTTCCAATTGTCGGTAAGGTAACAGCTGGGTCACCGATTACCGCTGTTGAAAATATTGAAGAATATTTCCCGCTCCCTGCCAACCTCGTTTCGAGTTCGGATCAGGTATTTATGTTAACAGTACAAGGTGACAGCATGATTGAAGCCGGCATTCTTGATGGCGATTTGGTTGTAGTTCGTCAACAACAATCTGCAAATAATGGTGAAATTGTCGTTGCTTTAACCGAAGACAACGAAGCAACTGTGAAGCGCTTCTATAAAGAAAAAGATTATTTCCGCTTACAACCGGAAAATGCTACACTATCCCCTATCTTATTAAAGCAGGTTTCCATTGTCGGAAAAGTAGTCGGCGTATACCGCAGCATTCACTAAGAGCCCACGTCGGCTCTTTTTTTATCATATTAGGTGAAAAGTCCCCACCTCAAGAGTAGGGAGCCTTTCATCTATACGCTACGATGTTGAAACAAGTACAGCTCTTTGGCAATTTTACGTAGGTGCTCAGGAATTTTCGTGTGTTGCCGGCAATTATTACAGTATTCCTCTGTCACAATACTATTTCTCCAGCCATTTCGAAGCGCATATTTCGTAATACGTTTTGGTGTACCGCATGTGTCACATAATGCTAAATATACCATCTTCCGCTGCATTTTCATCAACTCCCCGTTATTGTTATTTATATGTACGGAAAACATTGCAAACGTATTCATCAATTAGTAGAAATAGGTGTGTCGCAGACATAATTGCTTTATTATTTACATTCTGCATATGACTACATATGGCGTATTACTGAAGTACAAAAAAGCCTTGATATCAATGATACCAAGGCTTTCTCTTCTTAATAAATGCTCATATACTGATCGCGTTCCCAAGGGTGAACTTGTGTTCTAAATATGTTTCTTCCTATTTATATGGAATCAAAATATATCATGTATGTTGATTTTCTAGGTCTTTCAACAACAGGTGTTTCATTATGATTCACCTGTTTTTGTTTTTTCGTGGTCATTTTGTGGTCATTTATGTGGGCAAATTTATTGTGATATGAACAGTTTTTAATACTTGTATAAGTATACAATGTTTTGTCATTCAACGCTTGTTTTTTATTCGTATGCTTGGTGGCGCTGCCATATGTGCGATAAACGGCTTTGTAGACTCTCCATTAGTACGCAGGATATTAATTGCGTGAAACCTCTTTAAATTGATGCAGTCTGTTAAATCGAATGGTGCAATCTCTTCTTTGAACTTCAGCCACGTCTCTTTTGATGTTGGATATAAATGATAATGTGGCAACGCGTTTTTCACTGCACTCTGTGCTTGCTTCGGTAGCTGCTCCCAGTAATGAAACAGCCACACGAACCCCACACGCCATTTCCGGCTTTCTACCGCCATACTCTCCCATAACTTCGCACTTCGGTTAAACTGGTGCGGTTCATCAATCAATACGAAGAACGGAAACTGATCTTCTTCTTTCCTCATTTGCATTGCCAGGTTCACCTTAGTCATGATGAGATTACCAATCAGATTGATTTGTTTCGGCGTGAGTAAATCCTTTTTAGCCACATCAATAATGATTGCTTTCTTTTGGCTAAGCAGTTTCACGAAGTCAAGTGATACATCACTATGGAAACATTCCATCATAAAAGAATCTCCCATAATCATATCCATGCGGTTATAGATAGGCTTTACAATCTTCATCCGCATGTTCTCACTTTCTTTAGAAAACTGCATGAGTGTGGTTTTGTGCATCCCATCTGGAAGCTTCTCAGCAACTTCCTCCAAGTAATTCATGTCCTCCATGATACGAAATACCTCGTTGAGCTTAGCGGTCTGCATGCCCATGATAAACGCCCGTAGATATCGTTCTGTTTGCACACTATCTTCCAATGAATCTTCAAAGAAGGAAAGGACTGCATCAGCCAATAGTCCCTTCCCATACTCACTGTACTGTGCCTCGCACCAATCAAAAGAAGGTTTCAAGTGTTTGATATTGATAATCTCATATTGGTCCGGTCGTAATACCTTCTTCACCTGTTCGCTCACCTGATGTTTAGCTGGGTCGATGAACATGGCGCCAAATCCATTTCTCACCGCTTCTACTACACGATTTGCCCCAAAGCCATCTGTTTTCCCTTGCCCCATGCCACCGATCGCACAGACCGGCAGGCAAAGTTCATCCCAATTTGTTGTCGGCATATACACTTGTTTCGTCTCACCACGGTGTGTTTGTTCACCAAGAAGTAAACCACCTTCAAATAATGTAGCTGCCACCTCTGTCTCCTGGAGCTTAATGCCTGGGATATGATACTTTTCTTGTAGAGATAATGGCGGCAATGTGAATAATCGGGCTATTTCCGGAATAGACATGTAATCAGACGCTAGTTTCATTCCTTTTCGACGTTCTTTCATTAGAGAGAATGTCTTTTTTGTGTTCGTGATACGGTTCTGTAATTGGTTATCTCCATCAAACTCCCGGAACGCCGTACTAACAGCGCGGTTTAACAGATGTGCTTGCTTCGTATTCGTACTTTGGATACCAATCCTTATACTCACGTCATACGCGTCTCCTCGTGTCTTCTGGACTGTTTCTGTACGTAAGGGACCGTCTCTAAGAATCATCCCACGTTCCCCTGCGGATAAATCCACCTTTTCCGGTTCTTCCCCTGTCAGTAGCTCTGTTACAATAGAGATGGCACCAAACGTGACGTATGCAGCTGCTTTGATGGTAGACTGCACCATGTCTTTTTTCGTAAACCGCAGGCGCTGCGGCATACTTCCTCTTTTGAATTGCATGTAAGCCTCTGTTGCGGGTACATACCAGTCATGAAACGCTGGCTCACTGAACACTTGAATGATGACCTTGTCACCAGTCTGCATGATGTTCAGGACCTCAAGTAATGATTTGAGCCAGTTGCCCCTCCGATCTACACGCATCGCTAAGAAATAATGGTGTCGCATCTCCATGACAGATGTGAGTGCGGGTGTAAAGGTATGCAGAATATCCTCCTGTTCTTGCACAGTTACTTGTGGCCAAGAAGAATGTACCGCTTTTTGCACGATTCGTTCAGCATCTTCCGGTAACGTGATATGAAAACTGGTGTTCTTTGGCTCGAGCATGATTTCCCATGAAAAGAAATTGGCATCCAACCGTTTTGTTTCCTTATTGAAACGTTCAAACATGGAGCGGTAACTGCATAAGGACTGTGCAAAATGTTCTACCCTTCCATTTTCTAAGCGACTATCCGGCATAATGCGCATATGCTTCATTTCGTCACCATCGCCTTTCCTACCTCAACCAAGATTTGCATGATGGACGGCGCGAACTGTAAGCCGATGTAACCTACTGCAGCCCATTTAATCATGGAAAGCCCTTTGCTTCTTTGCCCCATAATAATAAGTAAGAAGCCACCACCAATCATCAGGAACGTAACAGGATAGGCTACACCTTGCACTAGGCTAATGATGGGGTCAAACGCGCTGATAATACGTGCTGTCGTGTCCATTGCCGATACAGGATGTAAACCACCAAACGTTAATGCTGTTCCCAAACCCACGGCATGTAATACTGGACTTGGTTGTTTTTTCTTGTTCTTATACTCACCGCTTATAAACTCACCGAAGCTGTACGTCACAGTTTTTGCCATTCATTATCTCTCCCTTTTTGTAAATAATATAGGTACAACATGAAAAGGGGGCTGCGTTTATGCCGTTAGTACTACTTGGAAAAATTCTCGTGGGCTCTGGAACAACATTGCTGGTATTAAAAATCATTGCGGATCTGATTACCCTCGCGCGTTAAATGAAAGATGACATAGATACTTTTTTCTCTTTTCGCTCTTCTCGTACAATTACGGGAGGAGTTTGTTTTTGTTCTGTACTAGGAGTAAAGGAAGGTTGTGATGTTTGTTGTAAAGGAGTATAAGGTACTGGACTATGCGCCTGCTCCATGTCACGCTGGATAAGTCGTTTTACGTATTTTGCGAACATGCCTTGTTGCTTTGCGTGGCTATACATCTGCATTTCAAAGGAATCTTTTCGATTAAAAGAGACGTTTTTAAACAAGCGATTTTCATCCTTCATAACCGTACACCGCCTTAGCAATATGATACATACCAACAACTGTCGCGTATTTTGGATGAACAGACATGACTTTGGTACCGACTTTTACAAGAGGATGAATGACTTTACAATCCGGAAACTGCATTTGTAAATATGGTTTCACTTTCTCTGCAGCTCCCCCAACGATTCGATACGAGTCTTGACGATTAAAGCGGTTCAGGGCCGAAATAATACCATAACTCATAGCCTGCATATCCTTTGTTTTGGTGGATTCAGCACCAAACGGCAATGTAAAACTTTCCTTATCAATGAATTGTCCGTCTCGAATTGTTGCAATGTTTACTGTGCCACTGCCCACATCGACGATATGAACAACAGGTAACTCTTCTTGTAAGCTCCAGTACGCTGCAGCTCCTTCTGGTGCTACCTCGGTATTATGAATATAGAATTTCCTCTCTACACCATTTAACACAAGACGGTGTTCTTTCGCCAACATCGCTTTAATCCGTAGTTTCTCCTCTGATTTATGGCTTTCAATTGGTTGCCCTACCACAATATGATTATCGTAATGCTTGCTGTAACGATGTAAAGCGATGAGAATCCTTAACTTGGCATCTTCATGTGCTTTGGAAAGCCCCATAGAGTTGCGTGGGAATTCCGATTCGTACTGTGCCAGTTCACCTGCAAAAAATGGCATTCCATTGTACACACCAATCATTTCATCTTCATATTGAGACTCAAGACGACGATCTCGCGCTTCTCCTAAAAATGAATTGAACGAAAAGACACCTTCTGCTGTAGCTACCTTTACTTCGTTGTTGCCAGCATCAAGCGTAATGATGTTCATTCTATCCCATCCTTTTCACTATTGTGGCACATATGCTACACATCTGTGTGATGGTGTCAAATCCGTGTAGCAACTGTGTATTAAAATGTATGACACACGCCTACACATTTTGCATGTACCACTTAAAAAAGTACGTGCATATCGTCATTTTTTAACAGGATAAGCTATGAAGTTTACCGAAATATAGCTATGAGGTGAAGGAAATGAAGATTATATGTCGTTTGAAGGTTATTTTTGCAGAGAGGAATATTAAGCAGACTGTATTCGCAGAAAAGATTCAACTCAGCAGAACAACATTAAGCTCTTTAGTGAATAATCAGGCATTACCTAGTCTGACAAATGCTTATATTATTGCAAAAGAGTTAGGGTTACCTATTGAAGAAATATGGATACCTGTGGTGGAAAATAAAAAAGACCCCGTTACGGAGTCAATAAACGAATGATGTATTGGATATGGACTGCTTCGCGCTTCTTTGCATAGTAGCGCTCTTTTTTTCTGTCACTTTCCTTTTCTGCTTCTAGCTTCTCCAGTAGCAGGTTCTTCATGTGCGGAAAGAGCTGTGCATCACGAATCTTCTCTGTTTTCCCGTCAATTTTACCGCTTAGCAGCAATTGTGAGGTTTTCTCTTGGATCTGGTACTCCACTTCTTTGATTTTATGAAGCGTATCATAATACGCTAGTTCCGTTTTACTGATTTCATGATTCAATTCTGTCAGTCGTTGGATAAGCTCTTGATTGTTCACGTACCCACCTCCATCGGCTTTTCGGTGACTCGCTCACCAAAAGCATATGCGCTGTAGGGGTTGTCAGTTGCTAGTACTACTAAAAATAAACAAATTTTTATGAAATATTTTCCTCATTATTTGCTATAATTATATCGTAAATCAAACATAAATTAGGAGTGAATCTAATTGCAGAATAAATTCAAGAAGTTAAATCAGCGGTTTGGTATCATTGAATATCCTGTCACATTAAAGGAGATGGAAGAAATCTCTTTAGAGTTCCCCAAAACTGAGCGTAAATTTTATGAGTTTGCTATAACGGCTTTGAAAAAGATTATGAAAGAGAGTGAAAAGATTTATTCTTTTACTACTGCTGATCCTAAATTAATGAAAACGGGTTTTTTAGTAGTAGCAGAATATAATCTCATCCTCGTATCTTTGAAAGGTGGTTTATTCGGGGGAGCAGAAACAGAATTAATAAAATATGAGGCAATAAAAAATGTAGATTTTGATATTGCTCCAAACCCCTTCGGAGCAGCTCAAATGGAATTAGGGATACTACATTTAGAAACAAAAGGAATGTTGGGTGGAAAAAAAAGAACAATCCGCAATATCCCAGATTACAGCCTTGATTATGTCGTGAAAATGGTTCGAGATAAAGTTAGTGAACAGGCATTAAAAGCATAAGATTTATCTAACCGCGGATTAAAATTTCACAAAACGTCAAATCCGCTTTAACTAACAAGTTATTTTAGAACTGTAATGCATTGGTTATAAATGATAAATAAAGTAACCCGCCTCGTTGAGGGCGGGTTTTTCTTTTTATAAAGATTTTTTACATTTTACTAATAATATCAAATATCTGTAGACCCGCTGATGATGATTGAATGATTTGTGATAGCCACCCGAATATTTTTTCCGCACGGGCTTTTTCGTTATTAACCACCGCATCTTTTAATTTAGAAGCAGCTTCTAAATCGTCTACCCTATTATCAGTAGTGGAAAGTGTTTCGATTGCCTCTAACAATTTACTGAAAATAGCGTCCAACTCTTTATTATCCGTTGTTTGATAAATAGTCAGTTGCTGAGAGTTATTATCGCCAGTATTAATAATATTTTGTCCAGCATTTCCTTGTATTGTAATACTTTTGTCTACCACTACAATTATCCCCCTTTCATTTCTTGCAACAAGTCCAAGTCGTTCCAAATCAGAATACAATTTCACATTCTGCATAGAATCTTGATTTAAACTAACTGTAGTATTGATTTGTTGATGACACTTTTTTTTTTACATTCATCTATAAATTCTTTAGCGAATTGAAATGCTATGAGAACATTATCGGGTTCGAATTCATCTTCAGAACACCAGCATTCGTATACTTCCTCATAATTAATAGGTTCGTCCAACTTATAAATATGGCATTTATGGTTATTTGGACACAGAACAATCTGAACCGCATTTAGCATATATCCTTGTAATCTCATTAAATACTTAAAAACATCTCCATAATAAGATTCATCTAAGTTGGCAGCATATAAAACATTTTCTACGGTAAAATTTTCAATTGGTGGAGTTATTGTAGCCCAGTCTTCCAATATACTATTAATTCTTAAAGCTGGAACATGCATAATGTTTCCCCACCTTTCTTAAAATATGTTAACCTTCACTGCTTGCAGCTGCTTGTTGAGTAGTTGCTTTCATGGTATAAGCTACATAAATATATGCTTCTAACACATGTTCATATACCGATTCCGTAACTTTCTTTTTAAATTTAAATCCACCGTTCTTTAAGTTAATTTCGAAAGAGACTTCAATAAGTATTTTTGTGACAGGGTCCTCAAAATCAAAAAAACATACTTCATCCATAGTATCATTTGTAGGTAGTCCCAATTCCTCAATAGCATCAGTTACTTTACTAAACCACACATCATTGCGCAAATCAACCTTCCTGCTTGCATTAAAAGTCATGCTCCCAAGCGTAGCCGGAATTGCAATTTGGGTAGATGCTAAGCCTGCCTTCAAGAGTTCGCACATTTGTTTGGCCTCATCTTTAGTTACAATAGTAGTATATGTCCACGTGTATGGTTGACCATACCCTAACAATTTCATAACAAACTCCATATACTTCTTTCGCTCATTATATGAACATCTAAGCTCTACTACTTGGTCATTAAAGTGAATAACTACGCAAGAAGTAGCTGCGTACATTCCAGATTCAGAATTCCATCCATTTTTACGAGTAGTATATTTTGCCTCTGCCATTTTTAAATATACGTCTTCTCCATTACGATAAATAGCACAGAGTTGAAGTTCTTTAGATAGAGGGGGTTTCCATTCTGTATCCAATTGCGAAATATTTATATATTTTTCGGTAATGAGAGAGTTTATAAATGTATCAGCGTCTTTTGATTTTGTTGGGAATGCAGAATCTGGTTTACAGATTGTTAAATTAGTATCGGTAAACAAGAACTGATTATGCAAATACATTAATTGATCTTGCAATTTTAGATTAACAAGATCAGCTATCACATCCTCAATATCTCTCCCATGATGCCTTACATTATGTCGAGAAGCTAATCTCTTTATATATTTCGACGGTATATTATAAGTTCCTGCCACAAGCAAACCTCCTGCTAGCAAAAGAAGAAACCACAACACTAATCTATAAACCTAGACAAAATGACTAATTTTTAATAGAATTTAGATAGATATAAGGGCATGTTTGGTTCATCCTGCATGTCTTTTTATATTTTTTACATATTATATAATATTTTATTAATATTTTCCACAAAAAAAGCCGGTCCCTATGGTGCCGGCTAAGTTAACTACACTAATTCCAAGTATGCTCCTTTGTTTCCATACACCCACGCATCGCGGTGATCGTTATTAGCTAGGATGATTTTATGCCAATCGTCAAGGTTTCCTGTTACGTTATATAACTCTCCTTTGTATGCCTTAGCGATAATCGGGTACTGTGTGCCGTTTCCAGCTCTGATGTTGAGTACATCTACCTTCACTCGTACCGTAGCAATAATTCCACTTTCACATGTAGCTGTTGCGACCTCAAGCACTGTATCTGTGCCATAGCCTTTGTAATTAAACTGTAAGTGCGGATGATCAACAAAATCTTTCCAATCGCCTCCCCACTCAAAGCCAAGTTGTTTTGCGTATGTGATGGCAGATGCATATGGCTCTTGTAAGTACGCACTGCGACTCCATTCATCTTTTCCATTAATAATAGGAACAAAATCCAATGCTTGACCTTTCAAGTGATACGACTTTAATGTTTTTGTTGCACCACGAGCTAGATAAATCTTTTGCGTTTCCAAAGTACGCAGCGTTTCGTAAATTAGAATGTCTGCACGAAGTTCAATACACTTTTCATACCACTTGTATGCAGCTGCCCGTGTGTTAGGTGCCAACTTATCTAAATTAGCGCGGTTACGTTTATCGTATGTCATTGTAAACGTCATGTTTCATTCCCCCTTATTTCTTAATAATTTTGGATTGGTCAAAGAGACCTGATGCTGACAAGCCAACTACAATGCCACCTAAAATGTTATCTTGTATATCTGCAGGCAAAAAGAAAACGCCTAGCAATACGCCAAGCGCTACATTTAGTAGTGGAATGTATTTAGCTTGCAATCCTAAGCCTTTCACCACCTGAGACAAACCAATAATAACAGCGATGAGATATAAAACCATTTGTTCAAACATCATTACACGCCCCCTTTTAACACAAATCCAAGACCTGCCATCACCAAACCACCAATGATAAGACGTAGAATCCATGTTGTATTGTTCTTAATGCCTCGTAAATCTTCTTGGATGCCTTTAATGTCCCTTTCTGCTACCGTTGTCCGTGTAGATAGGTCATTTACACGGTTTTCCAAACTTTTGATATCTTGTCTCAACACCTGTACTTCTTGCTGCAAACCAGTTGCTTCTGGCATCGTCCTCGCTCCCTTCTACAAAAAAAGAGCTATATAAGCTCTGTTGATTGCATTTCTATTTGTGTTTCTTGCCATGCTGCGTACTCTGCTTCAAATGTGTTACAACGTTTTTGCTCAATAATCTTCCTAAACGTTAGTTTAACGCTTGTTAGCGGGAAGCCGTAGCCTACCATTTTGCACCAATACTTCTGATCACGAACATTCCAATACGGGTCATAAAACATACTTACATCTAACATTAAACAGTTCCTCCTTCTAGTTGTATAATGCGCTGCTCCAACTCTGTAAGTTTTGCTAGTATAAATTCGTCTACAACTTGCATGCCTGCGGTACGTTCGTCCGTTACAGTTAAGTTTTGTAACGTAAAGTCGTCCACGGCTTGTAGCCCGTTAATGGTTTCGCTTAAAATGCTTTCTTTCGGCACCACTTTAAACAGTTCGTGTTCTAGCGCCAGGCCCCTTAATGTTTCTAAGCTATCTTCTTCTATGCCTGTAGTAGAGGGTAAAAGCAAAACCTCCTGACTTTCCCCAATACCGCAAATGCTGCCATCATGCCAAGTAAACTCGTTTAAATCTGTAATTTGTACATTAAGTGCATTTTTAATGTCTAATAAAATTGCACCGTCTTGTATTAAGCAAATTCGCATGTTATCCCACCTATCTATATGTGACTTGCAATGATGCACTGGTAGATAGACTCATATAATCAGTGCTACCACCGCCAGGGATATAAACGCCAAACCCTTGCTGCGTACCATTTGCAATTTGTGTTTGTGTAGCGCTTGTAACGTCAATTACCAACGTTTGCCCCCAACCTAAAACACCACTTGCAACCTCGCCAGTTACCGCAAAGTCGCCGTTAGGGTTGGCTGTTTGTGCGTGGCATACAATGTGTGCAGTACGTCCACCACTTGCACCCCCACGGCTATCGCGCGTAATGGTAAGTTTAGCACTAACAATGGTTTTACCCGCCAAGGTACCGCGTATGTTACCAAACACCCACAAACCTTTGCGGTTACCGTAACCATAGTCGCCTTGCTTAACCTCGTTAGCTGTAAAAAAGCCTTGGGAGCTGTAGTTACCGCCAAAAGTGCTACTCCATACCGTTGTCTGTTCGGGTGGTACCGCAGGTGTAGCCTCGCCAAGGTTAACTGTCCAAACGTCCTGCTTCCACGTATTGTCAGTATAAGAGTGATAACCTAGCATACCGCTATTTGTACGGCTTAAAGTACCGCCCCAACGTGTGCCAAATCCGGATACGTGCCCGCCTGTATCAACTAAAAAAGATACGGGTACACTCCCGTAACAGTTATAAACATCTACACGCCCTAACGTAACGTATAGCCCACGGTCAGCAACGCCATATACATGCGTTTCACCGATTAATCCACTTGCACGATCGTAATAAATACCGTGCTGCGCCTTGTTAAATCCGTACAATTTACATGCATAGAACTCTACATTTGTACATAAAAACACGTCAACAAGCGCATTACCAACGGTAGTATTATCACCCTCAAATACAATGTCCTGAAACAGTACCCTTGTACTACATCCACTAACACGGCTATACCCTACAAACGTACTTTTTTGGGCGTTATAACCCGCAATCAATAACTGTCCGTTTTGAAAGCCGTTGATCTGTATACCGCCATATATTTTAATGTTACTAATCCAAATGGTAATATTGCGACCGTTCAGATTTTTAGGTAAGCCATTAATAACGTTAACCAAGTTCTTTTTAGCAAGTGCCATCGTGCTGCCATCATTAGCGTCATTCCCGTTTGTACCGTCTACATAAATAGCTGTGTGCCCGCCTTGGTAAACATTAACGACGTTGCCCCTAATGTCATTGCTGGTGATGGTAGGTCCAGATATGCCCTTTTCGTTCACCTGCCCTACTAGTTCCTGCTGTCCATCGCCATCAGTATCCGCATAAACCTCTAACTCACCGTTACCATATGCTTGTCCTAGCTTTAGTTTCCCGCCTTCTGCCTGGTCGAATGATATTTTACCGCTATCCGCTACTGTTACGGCAGGGGAAAACATGTAAAGGTCGCTGTTAACCGTATTAGCGTAGTTAAGTACACGCACCAAAACAAAACGTGTGTTAGGTGGTAATTTAATGTGCCTGTCTACGTTTTTGCCATTCGGGAAGTTAGTAGTGCCAGCATCTGCACCCAATGCGTAACCTTCCATGTATCGCCATACGCCGTTCGTTTGGTTTGTATCGCCTGTATTACTAAACCAAAAGTACGGGAAGCTCGCGCTACCGCTTAATGTACGAGTACTTACGTTAAAGTAGTCGCATGTAAGCTGTACAAAGTCTTTATCATACGCCACAATACCGAAATAGGTTCTTCCGCCCTGCCCTGTAGGTTTATATAAAGCCACTTTGAATTTATATGCTTTGTTAGGATCTACTAAAAACAAATTTGAGTTAAAAGCTCCGTTGCCTGTGCTGCTCAACTTTGCTACTTTTACAGCAGATGAAACGCCACCGCCTGCCGTAGTTAATGGGTTATCCGCTAACGTAATGGTACCTGCACTAGCAACCCAATCCGTAACTGTCTCAGTCATAGTCGGGTTATTAATTAGGTTAAACGCAGTAACTTTTAACTTGTTAGCGTCAATAGAACCTGTAGCTAATTTATTACCATCAATAACTGTAGCCCCGTTTTCACTTGTAACAACCGCATTAATTTTACCGCTAGTATCAGTTAACTCTCCTACAATTTCATCGTTATTAGGCGTCCAAGCTGTAGCCTTTGTTCCTTGCTCTAGCTTTATTTTGGCTACGTAAAATAACCCGTAAGAGTTTGTACCTGAAAAGTCAAAACTTACCCTAGAACCAATAAGTAAGCGTACAGTAGGGCATGTACTTGTAGCAGTAAAGGTTAATTCATAGCGGTATACAGTTAGCACAAAAGGTGTAGTCATACTGCCGTATACCTTTTGTACGCTTACGCTTGTAGTAGGTATGCGTTGGTTGGTGCCCCCATCGTTAATAAGATACGTATAGTTTAAATCGTTTTGTGCGCTAGGGTGTACGGCAACTAAAAAGGATAACGTATACTTTTCGCCACCAATTACAGCAAATTTAAGCCCTGTCGCACTACTTTTAGTCCCTAAACCAAACGTACTACTAGCACCCAAACCAGCAACAGAAGCTACACGTAAAAACGGCAACACTTCACCGCTATCTAGAGTAATATTTTGCACGCTAGGCGCTTGTGTGTTAGCATTCCACACCTGCCAATCGTTTACGTTAAAACGGCTAAAGTCCCACCCCTTTAACATATTTGCACTACCAATTACCATTTCTACAGGGTTGTAACCATTCTCAAACGTAGTCCCCGCACCAATGCGCACACGGTCTGCGCTTAACAAACCCGTATTAATGTTATCTGCGTTAATGTTAACAATATCAATTTCTACAGCATCAATAGTACCTGCGGTTAGTTTATCGGCACTAACGTTACCTATTTGTGCATTACCGATGGTAGCGTCTGCAATGTACGTACCATTAATTTTAGCTGTGCTAGCGGTAACTTGCGCTGTATAAGCACTGTACTGCCCTGCTGTGTTAAAACTACGTAATCTAAAGTACCATGTTTCGTTAGGGTTTGCTTTGTGCGTAATACCGCCCGCCTTACCCTTCCAAATTAAGTTACTAGCTTGCGGTGTAAAATTGTTAACTGGGGAGCCGTAAACTTCATAACCTGCAAGTCCTAAACGGCTATCAAAATCCCATTTAAGCGCAATAAGTTCGTATAAACCGTTAGCCGTGAAGTTAGTAGGGGTTGTAGCAATTACCGGTTCAACATCACCATCTGTAATGGGACTAACCACCCCATCCCAAACACCACCCCTATCATTAATCGTCTGTTCAATCTCTTCAATACGACTAGTAATATCCGTCAACATAGGGATAAAGTTACCTAAAACAAACTCTGTAGCTGCTGGGTCTGTTAGGCTACGGCGTATCTCTATCACGCGTGCTTGTACTCGTAGTTCCGGGGTAAACTCCCTGTCTATGATAAATACGTTATCTCCCAGCCGTACTTTTTCGTGGTTTAAGCTTGCCACTCGTTCAAGGTCTATTGCATTTACTTCGTAGGTTAAACGCGGTTTATTTACCGTTTGCAAGTAATTCCATGTTGCTTGTAATAACGCAGCAGGATCTTCTATATCGTTAAACTCAACAATTCCGTAGCGATGGCGCGTTCCATTCGCCAAACCATAAAGTGCAAGAGCGTTAGTATCTCCTACCCATTCTTGTCCGGCAGGTTTATTAGCGGGGTTACCAACAGTAGTCCAAACAACGTCTCTAAACGTGGCTTTACGGGTATAACCATCTGTAGCTTCAATCGTGCTAGATTTACCTCGTCCATATAAAGCTGTTTTGATCGATGTTATATCTTCCGTACGTTTGACGCTTGTAAGGTCCTTAGTATATTCAAAACGCTTCCCGGTATCAGCTCCGCGTCTAGCTAATAAATCTACGTATCGCCCTGTAATGGATCCAGCTGTGTATGTTAATCTGAATCGGAGTTCCCCTCCATATACGCGGACAATCTCACGCAGATTATTTAAAGCATTGCTGTAGTAAAAATTCACATTGTTTGTACCTAAACTGTCCACTGTACCAATTTGCCATCGACTCTTCGAAAGTGCATCCGTTACAGCATGTAATGCTGTACCATTCACTGTTCGTTTATCCTCAACGATATCGTCAAGCAATTCATAGCTTACATGTTCACATGAAGCTGTTTTGGTAAAAGTATCTCCATCATGAAACTCTTCCGTATTGTAAATCGTAAAAGCTTGCAAGTTACCATCCAAATCAAGAAATCCTGCAATGTTACCTCGTTTTACATAGATGGCATCAGCATGATCAGCAGGCACAGAAAATGTGAACGTGAAGTCACGATTTAGCTGCTCCACATGTTTATCATCATAAAAAGGCATCATGTTCCCATCATTACTGCTAACCGCAACAAGCTTTTCAGTTAAACCGTCGAATAAAAATAGCTGGTTCACGCTTTTGCCCTCCTACAGCCATTTATCCTTGTATGTCAACGTCATTGTACCTAAAAATGTAGTACAGTTGATTGTGTTTGTTCCAGGATACAATGACCAAAAATCACTACTTAAATCTAATGCAGGCATAATGTTTGTACCGTTTAATGTAATAAATCCCTTTCTACAATCAATTATTAATGTATCTGAGCTTACAAATGCCTTAACTAGCTTAATAACTTCATTTTTTTCTACATGCTTGATACTCAAATTAGTAGTGGCGCCGGTAAAAGTAATTGTAATAACCGGCAAGACATCAGCAGTTCCCATAACATTTATAGTTTTATTTCCGTTGCTCGTTAACGTGATGTCAGTAGCTGCACTACTTTCTGCACAAGGATCTGCACAAATAAACTGGATTGTACCATCACCGAAACGAAATATCTCTTCCCAGTCTGTACCGTCTGTAATAGCGGTATAGACTTTGTCTGGCTCATCATCAAATATCAATGGAGCTTCTAATCTATTGTTGTGTAGCCACTTGGTAATGTTTCGAGCATTTGTACGAAGAGCTGCTTGTGATATAGCTTTTATTTTTACTTTGACTGAAATTTCACGTTTACCTAATGCAGACTTTGCAAAGTATGCACCGTTTCTTCCAGGCGGTTCTACAAAGGTATTTTTAATTGCAGGTAAAGGAGGGCGTGAGATGCTTATCACCTTAATTCCATACGTACTCGCATGTATACCATTGAATGTAAACATTAACCGCGCCCTCCTGTTCTCTGTGATCTTTGCTGCAGCACATGTAACCTTTGTGCAATACGGTCTATATCCGCTTCTTCCCTTACGACAAGTTGACCAATTTCAAATATATTACGAGTTGAATTTTTTTGTATGGTGCTTGTTTGTGGTCCGGTCGGACTGATAGCTGGTAATGCAAGCATATCCCCTAATAGTCCTTGTACTAAAGGAAGACCTTTTGTAATGCTATCGGAAATGGGGCCGCCGAAATCCAGTTTATCTAAGTCAGAAAGCGGACCGACCTTGGCAGGGGAAAACGGTAAGAAGTTACGAATCTTCCCAGCTACTTTGGAAATCGTAGAAGTGACCTTTCCAATCATGCCTTCAATACCTTGAATCATCATGTCAATGAAGCCGCGGCCTGCATTATAGAAGCTGTTACCAATATTGGAGAAGACACCACCCAGTGCATTTCCTAAGCCACGAACCACTCCAAGAAATGCATTCACTCCCATAGTGGCTACATTTTTCATCAAGTCCCAAGCATTCTGCAAAATGCTTTTTACGTTTTCCCAAGCTCCACGCCAATTCCCTGTTAATAAATTAGCGAATAAACCAATGATGCCTAATATGATGCCAATGGCAGCTTGAATGATACCCTTGATATTTCCCCAAACTGCTTGCACCACGCTTTTTAATACTTCAAAAATAAATTTAGCTGTTGTGACCATTCGTTGGATATGAGTAATGACGTAAGATACCACGAATGCCCAAATCGTTTGTGCAATTTGCTTAATTTGCTTGCCGTTTTGGTCCCAAAACTCTTTTAGTTTCCCAAATAGTTGCTTTCCAAAACTTACAATGGCATTCCAAACAGGCAGAAGTACATTGTTTAGGATGAAATTCCATGTGGCAATTGCTGCAGCTTTAATCACCTGCCAGCCAGTAATAATGGCGTTTCGGAAACCTTCATTTGTTTTCCATAAATACATAATTCCAGCTACTAACCCGACAATTGCAGCTGCTACAATCCATACTGTTGCACTCATGGCAGCCAAACCGGTAATCAGCGGTCCTATCATTGTCCATATAAACCCCCATGCTGCTTGTAACCCTGCCCACAATCCAATACCAATTGCAAGGGGGGATAAGATTAATAGTAAGGCTGGAATCAACATCATAATGCCTTGAATGATTTTAGCCAGAGTGGGATGTGCTTCATTAAACTTAATAGCCATAACCGCAATTGCATTGATGAAGTCATATACCTTTGTCATGACCATCGCAAATACATCCACCATCGGTTGAAAGGCTTTCTTGAGATTCGCTACCATTGTCTCAAATGACTTCTTATATCCTTCGTTTGACTTCATAGCCGCTTTATGGAGTCCACCATAGACCAAAACACCAGTGACTAAAGCTCCTAATGCAACCATTTGAAAACGAACAAGACCTTGATTAATCATTCCTTGCATATCACGTAGTTGCTTCATATTAGCCGTAGGACCTAACAATCGTAAGGCTAATACAGAAGCATTACCGTTTAATGCAATTTTATTTAAGGTATTTGCGACCGCTAAACCCGCTTGATTCACCTTATAAATCGGGTTGCCCATCCGATCATAATTCTCGGAAATCTTTTGAGCTTGCGTGCTCATGTTCATCATTTGTCCAGCTGTCTGAATCATAGAGGCTTTCGCTAAATTGTTATTGGCAATCATCGCATCAGACGCTTTTTTATACTCGGCCCCAAGCTGTTTTACCTGGTCCATAAACTGTGCATTGGTTCCTTGGAATGTGTCCATGGATTGCGCTAATTCCAGCATCTTCACTTCCGTTTGTAAAAGTTGTGTTTTAAATGGCAATAGTGCTTTTTCTGCTTCTTGGAACTTCTGTTTCACTTCATTCAATTTCGTTTGAATTTGTTGTAAGCCTTGTTCAGCACCAGTCCCATCTATTTTGGAATCAATAATGACTCTGCCATCTGACATCGTTTCACCCCCTTGTTTTCAAGAATGCTGCCACGTTATCAAATTTTTTGTCCAATTGTTCTAAGGCTTGCTGTTCGTTTATCTCTTGTTCCAGACGATACATACGCTTCATGCGCATGACATGATCGCGGTATTCCTGGTTATGCTTATCTGGTGCTGGCACCTTCATTTGACGATAACCGATTACCTCTTTAAATTTGGACTTTTCATCTAAATGCGTAAGGAGTTGCAGGAATTTTTGCCAATGCAATTTCCCATGTTGCTCAAACAAATCCATTTGATATGCACGTAAAAAGGACGCATAAATAATGCCTGCGTCTTGTTCAAAATCATATACTTTTTGGCTGTCCGCTTCTTCTTGCTGAGTCAAATCCATATCCAGAAATTCTTTAAAAATATATAAAAAAAGAGTGTACAAATCCTTTGTAGAAAGATGTTGTATACTCGAATATTCGATAAGTAACATTTCTAATGCAATCTCAATCTTTTCCCCATCAGAGAACACAGGATCTTTGAATAGTTCAAATACACGTAATACATTATCGAATGATAAATCTACATGCAGCACTTGCCCTTTGTATAAAAAAGAATCATCAAAATCAGATGTAAGAAGAAAAGAGCTCATGCCCTTCCCTTCTTCACATACTTGCTCTTTTTCTCAATACGGGATTGCTCTGTTTTTTCTTTCATGATATCAGCGATATAGGCTAACAAATCAAACATGTTGAGCATTGACCGCCCTGCTTTTTCATACAGTTCTTCAAATGCGTCTTCACCTAATAATTGATTGGTAAAACGTTTTACCAAATCTTTTTGATTGTCTATCACATGTTTTTGTTCTTCATCTGTCAGATGTTCCACATCTAAAACTTCTAACTTTTGTGCTTCTGCATAAAAGTCTTTAAATCCCTTTTGATACTGTTCGACTTTGTCGTCAGCAAAATCAATTCGATAGGTTTTACCTGCAATCTCTACCTCTTCATAAGCCTTAGCAAATTCAAATTTACGCATTCTCTCCACCCTTTCTTAATTAAAAAGGAAGTATCCTTTCAGACACTTCCTGCTTCTTATACGGTTCTAAAGTTGGTAATGCTGTTGGCCGCGAGTGCATTACCCGCAACATCCTTAACATTCCTCGTCGCAACAGCAATATAATCTGTGGCTGCGGTTAAGTTGGCTGTCGGGTCAAAGGTAACTACTGTGTTGCCTGCACTAAGCGCAAGCGTCCCCGCTACAGGCGTGCCATCCGCTTTGGTAACGAAGAAGTTTGCATCTGTTACTAAGCTGCTTTGAATGGCTTCAGAGAATGTCCAAACAATGTTAGAACCCACAGCAAATCCGGTTGCACCATCAATCGGGTTGGTTGTGACTGTAGGAGGTGTACCATCCGCTGCAGCCGGTGTAAATGTCGGTTCACCATTAAAGTGGATCTCAAAGGAGATTTCACCTTTTGCGTTTGCATCCCCACTTGGTCCTTCAATGTTCGCAATTGTGCAGGCTCCTTCGAATTTACTTCCATCCGGTAATGTCCAGCGAAAATCTGTTTCACGCTCCGAACCTAACTTCGTTAATTTGCTAAAAATATAGTCCTGCGCTGGATTCCCGAATTTACGGTGACCAGTGAACGTTAGAATTAATTGAGCTCCCGTCACTGTAGAAGATGCAAACCCTTTGCCGTCTAAATACGTATCCTGCGCAACTTCTTCATTTGTGTTGGGCTCGAAATTATTTAGTCCTTCCGCAAGACGTGCAAACGTACCAGGCGCTACACCTGGTGTTGTATTCAATTCAAACAAATGAGTAGATTGCAATAACAACCCTTGTGGTGGCATTAAACACCTCTCCTTTCAATTTCCGCTTGGAATAAAGCAGTGTAGACATATTCATCATGTTCCGTTTTCTGCACGAAATTTGGCATGGTATACACGTTACACGATACAAATGAAAAGCTGCCATTCCCACTTACGATAGCCCCGTTTTCTAAAGTATCTAAGAAAAAGGTGATATCTTGCAGTGTGAAGACAGCCTGCTGTTGATTGTGATCTTTGATAAGGATTTGAAAAGCAAAATGATACGTATTTCCCTTATCCAAATACTTTGTTGAAGGATAAGAAGGTGTTTGCCGGATACAGATAGCAGGAGACTGTGTACTCAATACTCCAACTTGTATAGGAGCGGGTAATGCTATATTTGTTGTGATTTTGTCAATTAACCGCTGAAGTAGATCCACCCAAACACCTCCTATCCCATATTCTGATTCACAGTATGTTGTGCAATCTTTTCCCAATCTGATCCGTGACGCGCTTTGGCTTCTTCAAACCATAACCCTTGTGCATTTGGGTTTTTATCCTGTGAAAAGTTATATTGTGGGTTGTAATAGAGACGTCTGGCATATGGTGTATTCCATTCGATATGCCCTTCTCCCGTCCGGCTAAAACGCAAGGAGCTCTGTTCAAGCGCACCTGTATCTTTTGGGATAAAGTTGTTGCTGTCCTTTAATATTTGCTCATCTAATGCCAATTGAGCTTTATTTAAGGCCTGTTGTGCTTTATCCATCGTTTTTTGGGCATCATACGTAATTTTCACATCAAACTTAATCATACCAACGTCACCTCCCAGTGATGGGGAATGGTACCAAATCCATAGAATTCATCCACATTGGCTACATAGTAAGTTGTACCGTTCAATACAATCTTGGATTTTTCTTGCCAATTCACTTTTGGATAAGAATGCACGGCATCAAAGAACAAAATAGAAGAATTATTCTCCTGTTCCCGCTCGCTTGTCCCAATTTTACGCCGATAAGAAGGAATGGACTGCACTAAAACGTTATAAAGCATAACAGGAGCCTTATAGGCTTCTCCCCAGGTGCTGTTCCCGTTATATTGATGGTATTCCACAGTGTGAATCAATAATTGTAAGGGAATGGGCCGTGTCATAGCGTATCCACTCCTGTATACAACAATCCCGTTGGTTTCAAGTATTCAATAACCGCTGGATTGGTTCTGCCTGCATTGCCGCTTGCTCCTGATCCGCTATACCGAAACTTTCCGATACTCACACTGTTTAATGCATCTCCATTGAATGCTTGTTGACCATTTAACACGAAATGCTCTGTTTGAACAGCTGTTGCCTTTTTCACTTGTTCCTGTACAAAAGCAGGAAAATCACTCAGTTTATTCGGGCTCATTGCAATTTTATAACCGGTTATTTGGTCTATGACGTCACTAGCTCGCTTTATCAAAACAGCAAGGAGGGTGCTGTCCCCTCCTGCAATACCGCCATATTCATTTTGATAGTAATTGGTATCAATGTATGCCAATTACGCTCACTCCTTAGATTTTGAAGTCTTTGCTGGCGCTTTCTCTTCTACTTCGTAGCCATCTACAACTTCATAGCCGTTTAGCTCCAATTCTTTTGCAAGAGTATCATCTGCCTCGATATACGCGTTATCTTTCTTCAACAACTTCATATGTCATCCTCCCTTTACGGCTTCGCTACTGTGCCATGAGACACGTATAAACCATCCGCTTTATTTTTCATCACAAACAGGTCGTGGTACATGCGGTTTTGATACAAGTAACCATCCCCTTGTGTATGCTGACCTGGTTGGAATAGATAAATGCTGCTTAGCTTCGCTTTCGCTATGATAGATGGCTTAGCTACCACCAAGAAGTTAATAGCAAATGACCCTGTCGCAGAGACAAAGCCTGATGTAAAGTTGAAAGACGTATGGAATCGCCCTGCATCCCAAACCTCTTTAAGCTTCACCCCATCAATGGATGTTACACGTGTGCTAATCGCACCACTATTAGACATAACATCAATTTTGCGTTGGAAATCTGTAGATTGCTCCAATGCATCCATAGCCGCAGAAGACATATATACGATAATATTAGATGGACCATATTTACGAATTGGTAAGATAGCTGCTTTTAGCTTCCCGTAAATATTTGTTTTATCTACTGCTTCAGCAGCAAAGCGAGTGTCCGCTTTTGCACGGGTAGCCATTTTAGAGAAGCGGTATGCATCCACTTCAGGAATCGCGTTTTCTGTCATGAACACCTTTGTGATGTTTGCGGCAGAAGCGGCTTGATTGGATTCATCTACATCTGCTTGATCCACGAAGAATTCAATGTCACGATCAAAGCCGAGTGTATACGGCTCATTCGTAGTTGTTACATCTCCACGGTTGTAGCCACCGTTACGAGAGTGTGTTTTATAACCAGAAACTGCTACATTCGGAACTAGAAACGTTTTAGCGTTCAGCCAATTCACATTCGGGGTTTCAAGCTCCGCTGTTAAAGACTCTTGTTTCAGGACTTGGTCAAGCTCCTGCCCATATTTTTGTGCATAGTTAATTGCGTTTGGCATAAGTTAGTGCCTCCTTTTATTTTCCTAGTAATGCGCGGACAAACGCATCAGATGTATCTGTTTTCCTCTGGTGCTGTCCACTTGTGAAATGAGGGTTCTGTTCTTCTTGTGGCTGAGCTGTTTTGAAATGTGGGAATTCCTCGACAACCAACGTGATAGCCTGCGCAATGTCTACCTCATCCGTTACCTTGGTTTTCGCCAATGTGATGACTGCATTGAGATTCTTTTCATCCGTAATACCTGCTTTAATAGCTGCATTTTCTGCTTTTAAAGAGAAAATGATATCTTGGCTTTCTTTGACTTGATTTTCGTATGATGTCAGCTTTTCATTTGCCTTTTCTTGTTCCGTTTTTTGTGATTCTTGCCACTCTCGGAACTTTGTAAGGCCGTCTTTTGCGCTTTCAAAGTCTTGAATGCCTAGCTGTTTCAAAAGCTTCTCTTGTGCTTTCTTTGCTTCTTTGGCAGCAATCCCATTTACATCTTCTTGTGTAAAGGTTTTTACCGATTGCGTAGCAGTAGTTTGTTCTCCTCCAACTTGTTGACCTTCAGCTTGTTGGTCAGCTGTTTGTTGTTGCGTTTGTTCCTCCATCGTTTCTACCTCCCAAAAGGGTTTTTGTCCTTTCGTTTTGTTTAACGTCCACTACGAATAACGGACAAAAGAAAAAGAACGCTATACAATGCGTTCTCGATCATATCTACGTGTTCTCTTCGTCTGTTCAATAAATTCCCTCATTGCAGCTTGACGCTGAGCCACTTTCATTTTTGCTTCTTTTACACCTTCTGGATCACCAAGTGCTTGCATGACATTTGCTTCTTTTTTCGCTTTCCGGATTTGTCTCTCTAGGTGCCGTTGTTGTTGACTTTCTTGATACGCTTGCTTATTTTCAGCAGCATCATAGGGTTGATATCGCTTTGTAGATTTCCCTTGAATGTACGGATACACCACATGATGACAGTTAATACCTAAGAGCCCCGCAGCTTCTCCATACGATGTACTAGAGAATGCTGGGTATCGTTTACTCTGACCACTTTTAGAAAAAATACGACCTTGAAACGGTGCGCATCGTGGCCGGGCGCCCATGTGTGAACTAACTTCTACTAAATCCACACCATATTCATCCATACGAGTAAGCTGCATATCGTTTGCAACTTGCTGGCTAAGCGTACGCGTAACCATGTTGACATAAGCTTCCGTGCTCCAGCGCCTACCTGCTTTATCAATCAATGCCGGAATGCCACGCTGAGACCATTCAGAAACCGTCTGTTTTAACGCCTGCTGTGGTGTAATAACGCCACTTAATACCTTACCTACTGTTTTATTCAGAACGTCTATATAGACCTGCTGAGACTGCTGTAGCATAGTTGTATTGATAAGATTAAAAGTGTCTTTCGCTCGCTGTTCATAGGCATTCAGTACACTAATGAGCGCCATGCTGGTGTGTGGCGGTGGAGCTGTCAGTAATGAACTTCCTCCTTGTAACGCCTCTTGGAAAATCGATTCGTGCTGTTCCACCGCGGTAAAGCCTGCTGTTTCCAGCATCTTCTTTAATTCCTCAGCTGTTTTTCCCGAATGTTTGGCAATGATCCTCATTTGTTGTTGCGTTAACGTGTTTAGTTTTTGAAGCTGCACGATACGCCAATGTTGGTATTCTGCGCCATTCTCAGCAAGCAGTAATAAATCTCTATCTTGTTTTAGGATTCGGGCTATGTTGACCAGCAATTCTTCTTCAATCGCATTATAAATATCGACCATAAACATAGAGAGCTGTTGCAATTGGTTAGGAGTAAGAGCCATTATTCGTCCTCTTCTTTCGGCTTGGATGTACCGAATAAATCTACTGCTTCTGGAAGCATGGTTTTGTTCTCTTCTTGAATCTCTTGTAGCATTTTCTGTGCTTGCTCTTCTGTGAAACCATGGATTTTCATGATGGCTAATTTTTTACTCGATAACCCATTGATAACAAGACCAGTCCAGTAGGTCGCATTCGTTGTTTTATCTTCTGTGATGGAGTCGTCAAAGGTAACAGTGACTTCATATTCTTTGCTAGGTCTTGGAAAAATGTTATACAAAGCTGCTACTTCAATAACGACATTGATTAACTCTTGAATTCCTGCTTCAATTGTAGTTTCATGGCTCGTTTTGGTACGGAATGTCTTCGAGTTTTCACTGATGACTTCTGTAGCCGTTTTTAATCCTGCGCTATCGAAGGTGAATGTTCCAGCACTAAAGCCGACTTGCATAGCTAAATGCGTCAATAAAGCATTAATAGCAGCAATATGCTCCTCCACCCGCAGTTCCACTTTAATATCCTGGATTTGTTTCATTTCTTCACTGAAGTTAAAAGCTTCGTATACTTCATCATTTGCATCAAAGTACCGCTGCATAATCCCAGTCTGCGGATCGACTACCGTTTTAATGGCATTAGTCGGAACTAAAATCCGTTTCTTACCCAAACGGAACTCACGCTCAAAGCTATCGAACGCTGTATCAAGTGCTTTTAGCGTATCCAGCGCATTCGCATACAACGAAACACCTAACGGACTGTTTAAGTCGACGTTATTTGCCGTATTTGGCTTGATATAGACGAATAAAGAACGTTTTAGACCATTTATAGCTACCTCTTCTTGTAACTCTGGAAAATGGCTATGAAGCGATATTTTCACACCTAAACTTTCTTTATTTTGACTCTCATACAATTCATTGCGAATGACGTAGGTTTGCCCTTCCCACACATGCCACTCCAAGTGGGTATATTTCTTATCACTTTTAAAAAACTCATTTACAAAAATACCTTCTGTAACTTCTTTATTGCTCCAAGAGAGGGGGATAAAACAATCAGCTGTGACGTATGACAATTTAATGTCTTTGCCATGAACGAATCCTTTGATAGCTATACCGCCTAAAGCAAACTTATACTCTAGGTACCTTTGAAACTCTCTTTGGAAATTGTTTACCTTAAACACCGTTTCGATATTAGCAGCCAACGTTTCATCAGAAATATTAATGCTACATTTCTCATTGAAAACTAAAGAAGCCATCTCCTGTGAGATGACTTTTGGCATATTTAAGCTGTTCATACGGCGTTCTTTTTTACCATTTACAGTTTGGTATTGGATATCATGAAACTCGCTGTAATAGCCTTGATAAAGCTGTTTCCAGACTTCGATTTGGCGATACTGTTCATCACTTACAGAAATGTCTCGGACCTGCGATACACTCTTAACACCTTTAATCAGATTCATTTTATATAACACCTGCCTTATCTTGGCGATTAGGCTTTTAAGCACCCGCTCACCTCCTTAAATGACATATCGTTTATAGAAATAGTTCACACCATAGCGAAATTCATCCATTGCATGGTTCCATTCGTCTATTGGCTTCCCACTCTCATCACGGCAGTACATCCCGACCTCTTTCAAGAAATGATAATGACTGTACTGTTCTGTCTCCACTAAGCAAAATTGTTCATTCGACAATACATTCTGTCCGCGTTCAATCCCAACTTCAATCCCTTTTGCATTCCCTTTTACATCGTGTGCATTGTTGTCAGCCTTTCGGGTATCAATTAGCAATAGATGCAGTTCCTCACGTAAGGATTTACACGCGGGATCTACGAATACTTCGGTATATCGCATCTGGAAAGTGGCTACGCACCATTGAACGAACTCTTTGATTTCCTTAGCATAAATGCTCATTGCCTTAGTTTGACCTGTTTCTTTTCCAGAATGATAGTAATGAGCGACACGATTCAGCTTATATTTTAGTTGATCATCTACCTTTTGCCGGGTGACAATATAACACGCGCAGCTGGTCGCGTCGCTTTGCCCGCCATCCGCTGTAAAGTACATTTCCAAGGGTTCTCCCTGCAAAGTAGACACAATATGCTTGTCCATATCAAACATGGCGTATATAACGCCTTCAGGCATCACTCGTTTGCCATACCAGTCACGCTGCAGTAAATACGGGTTCTTAGCAAGTGTGTCGTAGATCTCTTGCTTTCGTTCAGGTGTGATAATCGGATTATCTTGAATGGTCCAGTGCTTCCATCGCGTCTTTTGCACATTAAACACATTCTCAATAACAGGATGATTTGGAGCCGGCGGATTGAGATCTGCAAGATGATACCGCATCCGCGCCGCAAAGGTACGACGGAAACACTCCTGAATCATATCCATATGCAATAGATTAATTTCACAAAAGACCACAGAGCCAAGCGACATACCTGTTATTGCTTTTACACTGTCAACCTTACCTCCACCCTTGTAATACACCTTTTTAATACCCTTCGACGTGTGTACTTCTAAATGGTCACCAAGCCTGTCACTTTTCGGTTTAGCTAAGTCACCAAATATGTGCAGCAAGCCTGTTCCATCACCATCAATGAATAAACGATAAGCTTGTTCTTGGTTATAGGCTACAATCAAATGGTTTTCATCCGGGGTAACAGATAGATAGTAAGCATATCGAAAATGGCCAGCTGTTGTTTTGCCTGAACGTGGCGTTCCTTCATTCGCTTCAAGCGTCACATCAAACGGAGCGCGGATAATCTCAAGTTGCTTAGGTGAAAATGTAATGTTAGTCATCGCCTTTCACCGCATTAATTAAAGCATCTAGTAAAGACGTATCTTTTGTTGCACCTTTCAACAACTTAATGCGCTCTTGCACCAATTGTGTATCAGCTTCTAGTTTACGAAGTTCCGAAACTCGTTTTGCACGATCACCGCCCCAATCTGACATACGATTCTTTAGCCAAAAGATAAGAGCGGTTGTATCTGGTGTTACCTCTTTACATACTCGTTTGACCTCAACACCCATCTCATACGTAACTTCCTCATATTGATACCCAAGTGCACGTTTGAGCAGAGCGTTCTCGACTTCACGGTCTACTACTTCTTTTCCCTTTTTTAAGGCTTGTAAAATCGGCATATGACTGTTTTTCCAGTTGTATAAGGTTTTAACTGCAATTCCCATATTCTTTGCTATCTGCTCATCTGTAAGTCCGTCACGTGCCCATCCTTCTATGAGTAGCAGGCCTTCCTTCGTGAGCCATTCTTGATATTTCCCTTTTGCCATAACACCACCTCACGCTAATTGCTTGATGTCGTCATCTCGCGCTCCCACCCCAACGCCCTATTATGAGATGTGTTTTCCCTTTTAGCCAAAATAAAAAGCACTCCCGGAGGAATGCTTTAAGTTAAACCGTTTTATTCTTACAAAAAAAATCAATAAATTGTACTCCAAAAGAGGATACAAACTCATATTTAAAAGGCTTAATACTAATAGCCCTAGCTCTCATAGAGTTTCCTTTTAACGTATTATTAATGTCATCTATACTTCTGTATAGATCTTCAACATTATCTTCAAAATTTGTAGACAATAATCCCATTCTCAATAATTTATTTGCGATAAATTCATTCTGTTCCTGACTAATTCCTATTTTTTCTAGGTTTATTGAATTCCTCGTTGTCATCCCAGCTGTATGATATAACATTAGTACTCTTAAATCTAAAAGACGCATTTCTTTAAGTGTATCATAAAATAATAAGACAAATTCTTCATGGATGTTCTTATACTCAGCTAATTCAACCAATCCATTTACCATATATTTAATTTTTTCAGCCTCGGCTTCTTCTGGAACATAATCAAAAACTAATTCCATTGCTTTTTTAAATTCATTTAGCTGCTCGTATTTCATATCTCGCAACCGATTATCAAAATCCTGTTGTCTCACTTCAAACTCTTTCATAAGCATTGCTAAATTATTTTCTAGTCTGTTTTGCCTATAAGAAAAAATAATGTTAGTTAATCCTGGAACAAAATTTCCGATTATCCCACCAACAATTTCACCAACTATTGAGGCTCCGCCTTCAGTACCAACTTTAAAAACTTTGTTTGTAATACTCTTTACTTTAAGCATAGGTTCTTTATTAGTTACCAATTTATCCATTCTCTTTTTCACCCTTTCGCTTCTTACATTTCGACAAAAAGAACTAATATCCTTCAATCAAAATATAAAAAAGTAGCTACTCAAAATGAGTAGCCAAAAAGGGATACATAGATGAAAAGAATTGCCGAATCATGAAAGCAAGTGGTTTCCGCCACCTGCTTGTCCTCATTATAGCAAATAGTATTTATTGACATCAAAAAGTGTAATATGTGTCTATTTTGTCAAAAAGGTAAAGCAATATAAAAATCCGACTCAGTGAGCCGGACCTTCAAATATGTTTTATTTTAATACTCTAACCAATTGCTCGATGCGCGGATCAATGATTTCATAATAAATCTCTAAACCCTTACGGTTACCACGTAAAATTCTTGCATGTCTAAGTTTACCCAAGTGTTGACTGATTGTGCTTTGCGGCATATCAAACTCTCCTTGCAGCTGCGTTACATTTGACGGACCTGCTTGAAGCAAGAAGTTTATAAGACCGAGGCGCACTGGGTGCGCCAATACCTTTAATAACTCTGCGTTTTGTTCGTACTTTTCCTCCATGTCAACATCTCCCTTTAGCCTTTTTCTTTTATTTTAATATCCATATAAAAACATTTCGTTATACTTTTTCCAGTTCCTCTTTGTAAATATCAGTCGCTAAACTTGTGATAATCTCGCGGCGTATCTCATTTAACGTTTGGCGAGATACTCCTACATGCTTAGCAATCATGTTCATCTTTACCCCATCAAGCATGCATTCCAGCACAGTGAGCTTACGTTCCTCTGTAATTTTCTCTGCTGCTTTATTGATTCGTCTTACCTTTTCTTGAAGCCTCTCTAGGCGCTCCATTTGCCGTTTGTAGCGTTTTTCGTTAACGGATGACCTTTGCCCTTTCCCGTTCGGCATAACAGCCTCTATACCCCATTTAGCGGTCAATTTATTATGTATCTCTGGGTTGTTTAGGTCTGCTTCTAATTTATCAATCTCTTTTGTCATCCAGCGGTAGTCACGGACGTCTTCTTCAGTACGTTGAATGATGTCCATAATTTGTTCTGGATCATACATAGAAAGCTGACCATCTTTCTCTTTGAACAGCTTTTCTTCCCACTGAGGACAAGATTGCACTTGCTGAATCTTTGTTTGGTGAACAGAGCAGAAGCTGCTGTCACCCCATTGACTGCCCGGACATTCAATACAGATGTCTGTTTTAAGTATTTGGATATCCTTCACAGCTTCTTCACCCCTTTGTTATCTCCACTCTTGGTTTACAAACTTCTTTGCAAAGCGTAGCTGCTGTTCAATATATGGATCTGTTTCTTTGCCCCCAGATGCTAGCCAATCTCCAATACGTTGGTTAATGTCTTGTAACACCTCTAAAGGTAGCAGATATGCGATTTTATTAATTTCTTCCAAAGGATTCATTCGTTTCCCTCCCTTGCGCTACATCTTCGGACTGTTAACTACTTATTTAATTTCTTACCGTCCTTTAAGCCTTTCAAGTAAGCCATTTCTATTGCTTTTATTACGTTTTTGAAATCTCTATTGAAAGTAGCATCTTCGGGTTCTGCTGAATCAGATAAAACCATTAAAGTTTCAGCACCATCGGTGATTTTAATGTAGTTTGCGTATTCTTTACCCCAACCGTTATTAGGTTGAATTTCTCTTTCCTCTTCCGTTAAATCATCAAATTTAACCAGTTTAACTTTTAACATCTTTATTCTCCTCTCTCATGTCACAGTATGTGTCTACAGCGAACCTGTAAGAGCTCCTTACAAGTTCGACTTTTTCTTACAACACAATCTCAAGCAAATCTTGCTGGGCCGCGATGACCGCCAATGCTTTGCGGAACCGGATACTTTCATTGACTTCCGCTTGCTGCAGATCGAATTGCTGACTTGTCGCGTCTTGCAGCTCAGCTGTTAGCCGATTTACTTCTCCTTGCAGCCTAGCAAGCTCTTTTTCTTTTATACTTAAAGTCTCTGCCAAATCACGCATTTCAATTTCCAATCGTGTGTTGTCTTTTTGAATCGTGTCATAATTCGCTCGCCACTGGTCGCGCTCTTTACGGATCATATCTTGCACTTGTACAGCACCTATTAACTTTTCTTTAAACAACTCAATCGTATCGTTATGTAGTTGTTCGCTAGCCACTTCTTCAACACTGTTATCAGGCTCCAGTTTCACCTCTGTCGCGTTTTTTTCCTTTTCCGGTACACCTGTTACCTTTTGCGCCCATTTCGCCGTAGTGGGCAACTTACGCTTTTTCAGGTGTCCGTGTAAACTTGGTGTCTTGACCTCGAGTATTTTCGCAATACTCCCTAATTGTTTGCCGGTCTTTAATTCTTCCACAGCTTTTGCGCAAATATCATCCCATTCTGCCTCGGTTTTAAAGCCCCCACCCTGTCTTACCATGGCTAGTTCCTCCTCTGTCATCTGATACGTTGTGATTTTGCTGTAGTCGAACGTGTCTCGATTGTCTTTACCTACCCCGAATCGCAGCAGCCCTTTCCGGCGATCTGAACCACTATAACTACTTGTTCCTGCGCTCATCTCTCTGCTCCCCCTTTAAAGAACAGGCGGCCTTAGCCGCCATACTATTTACTTGTCAGCGTCTTCGTCTTGCTGTTCCTTCCACTCGTTCCATTTCACAGCAAGCGGTGCAACACGCTGGCGGTATTCGCCTACGAAAGTCACAATTTCACTAGAGGATATGCCTAATTCATTTGCAAGCTTGTTGTACGACTCCCCTTCAAGTTTTCGCTTCACGATGTTCGCAAAGTCGTTAGGCAGGTCATCGTAGCTTGGGGCCATACCGCTGATAATAAAAGCATCAATGATTTCACGATCCGCTTCTTGTTTTTCTTCTTTTGTTGGTACCTTTGCTTCTTCAACGTCCAATTCCGCTTCTAATTGTTCATGCGAAGGCTTTAACTCCTGCACAACACCTTTATCATCTACTGTGTACTCACGCATTGGCTTGTTTGTTCGGGCGTTAATTGTGATGCTGTAGTTCACTTCAAGTGATTCCAAAGAAACTTCTACCTTGCAGTCAATCATTTCAGACAATGCATCTAACTTGCCATTCAGTGTACCGTTTGTTACTTCCAAAACGATTTCTTGCTTGCCATCCGGCTTTAGGTTCACTTTCTTTAAAACAGGTTTAAATTCAATGTAGCTCATTTCCCCATCCCCCTATAAAATTGTTAGTTGTTTTTCTTCATCAAGCAGCTGGACAGCCACCTCAATACGAGGCTTCTCGCTATACCATTTACTGACACGTAGTTCCACTACTTGACTATCATCTTTCCAAAGAACCTTATTACAGGCGTCTTTAATCCCTTTTACATAGTTATCTACATCTGGCTTAGAAGTCGGCCGTAAGATACCCTGCTCAGCCTGCAGCTTCTTTTTGTTTGAGAAACTTTTTAGCGATGATTTAAACACCTTAACTTCTAATAACAAAGGACCTTCAAGTAACTGCGTTGGCGCATAGTCCTGCGCCACTAATTTCACAATTTGCTTAAAATCCTTGGACTTCTTTGGATCGTACATGCGCACCATGCCATTGATGGTGCTTGCTCTCGGTCTACCCTGTGCAACAGGTTCCCCATACACCGTAAATGCGATCATTGAAATTTCACCTCTTCCCCTTTACGAAGCACTTTCTCCGTGTCTGTATCCTCGATTTGCTTGCATTGTTTACAATATCGGAGTAAATGCCCTTTTAAACTCCCTTTACCTAAGCCGGGTTTAAATGAACCACAACCACAATTCCCGCACCTACCTGTTAGTATCACGGCTGAATCCAACCTAAGCGAATCAACATGTTGCGCCAATCATGTTTTAAACCTGCTTTCTGGCGAAGTTTTATTGCACGCTTCAGACGTTTTCTTTGCTTCCGTTTATTCATCCGGGTCCCCTCCCTTTGTAATAAATCAGATTCGAATAGCCTCCTGCTTAGCCAGGTTTAAGAACTTACCGTATTCCTTCAGAAATGCCATCTCCACATTTCCTACTGGACCATTTCTTTGCTTCGCAATAATGGCTTCTGCTACGTTCTTCTTCGCGCTGTCTTTCTTGTAGTACTCTTCGCGGTACAAAAAGATCACGAGGTCCGCATCTTGCTCGATAGAGCCTGAATCACGTAGGTCACTCATCATCGGTCGTTTGTCTTGTCGTTGTTCCACGCCACGAGAAAGCTGCGATAAAAGGATGATAGGGATCTTCATGGAGCGTGCCATCACTTTCAGTTCCCTTGTGATAGCTGCAATCTTAAGGTCGTGTCGGTCAAACTTACCTGGCATCGTGATGAGCTGCAGGTAGTCAATGACGGCAACGTGTGGCCTGCCAGGATATTGCCGCATGCATTTACGAATGCTGGCTCGTATGTCAGCCAACGTTTGTCTAGAATCATCAAATATCTCATATGGCATCTCGTCCAATTTCGCTACAGCCATAGAAGCCTTTTGTATATCGCTTGGTGAAAAGTACTCAGCGGGATTTTGCCACTTGCTGCCGTCAATATTTGCAACGCTACTAATTAAACGTTTATCCAGATCTTCTTCATCCATTTCAAGAGAAAAGATACTAGCCGATGCACCAGCTTCACAGCCATTCAATGCTAAATTCAAAGCAAATGCCGTCTTACCCATTGCCGGCCGGCCCGCTACAATGATGAGTTGACCACCCTTTAGACCACCAGTCATCATATTGAGCTCGGCTAACCCTGTATCAATCCCGACTACCTTGCCATTACCTTTCGGGCGGTTAATATCTTCCATCACCTTCAGTAGTACATCACGTTTACTCTGCGCTTTAACAACGCCAGTTTCTTGAAGCTCTCCCAGCTTGTTATATGCTTCCGAAATTTTTTCTTCGTTCGTTTCTTCTAACAGTTCTCCGGCCAACTTGCGTGCTTCACGGATACGGTACTGTTCATAGACAATACGCTGATAGTGCAGCAGGTTTAATGTACTTGGTACGCCGTTTGCCAAATCTGTTAGGTAAGAAATCCCGCCGATGGATTCAAGTACACTACCGAGCTTATCTACCACAGTGACAATATCAATCGCTTCCCCAGCTGCTTGAATGGAGCGCATGGCTTTAAACAAGATTTGGTTCTTCCTGTTTTGTAATTGATGAGGATGCAACGTTATATCCTGTATTAATTCCCCTTCAATCAAGAGACACCCTAGCAAGGACTGTTCAGCGCTTATATCAATGACTGGAACCATGTTCTCGTTCACGATGTGCCTCCTCCTTCCACTTCCGGAACTTATCGAACACCTCGTTGTTTCTGCCTTCTTTCACGATGACCTCTGCAATACTTGGAGGGAAGCGATGCTGCCGGATATGCTCCTTCACTCTGGATAGAGAGCCTTCAAATGAACTGTCTTGTAACATCTCCATCCATACATCCATGCTGTCTTCTGTTACCTCAAAGTTTGGATAAGCGGCGCCAATGTACTTTAAAATGCTCATTACCTGTTGTGCGTTCATTTCAACAGCCCCTTTCGCCTTGCAATCTCATCAATTTTATCTATCGCTGAACCACGAGAGCTTTTACTCTTTGGCTGCTTACTGCGCTTAAACTCTTCTTCCCGAGCAATCACAGCGTCCAACGTTCGGATGTTATCAGAAAACCATGACTTCAATATGCTATCTGCATAAGCCCATTTCTTTTGGTTTTCTAGTGCACGTTTCATGGCTGCAATAACAAGCTCTTGTCCCATATCATCTACCCAATGTCCTACTTGCTCTGACATATAAGGACTTAAGACACCAAAGTTTTGTTGATAAAATGCGAATGCATTTTCACTACTACTGCTACTACTACATATATCTTTATCTTCTTCTTCCTCTTCCTCTATAGCGTTACGTAACGTTACTGTAACGTTACTTGTTTTTACATTTGTTCCTGATGATTCTAAAGCTTTCTTTCTAGCACGATGTGCAGCTACTCTTTGGCGTGTTTGCTCTTTCTTGTGCTCATACTTATCAAGACTTTGATGCTTCTCCCAATTAGTAATGGAGATGAATTGTGCATCATCTACCTCAATCATGCCGAAATTCTGAAAGGTACTTAATGCTAATCGAATCGTGTTTAACGGACGATTAAATAACGTAGCCAACATTTCATCCGAATACGGAAGGTTTTCACTTAAGAAAATGTATCCTTGTGCATTCTTCTTGCCAGCTAATGTGAGTAGCTTAATCCAGATGATTAACATTGTGTCTGCCTCAGGCATGCTTTCGATTAAGCGAATCTTTTCATCGTCAAACATTCCTAAGGAGAGCTTAATCCACTTAATTTCTGCCAATGTTGCAACCTCCTTGTATAAAATGTTTATACTTGGCATAACCTGTACTATCTAATATTTTTTAAGTGCTCCTCCCTGGGCCGGGAGGAGTCTTTTTATTTACACTAGCGATTCAGGAATATCTCCATTTGATTCTTCAGGCTCCGTTTCAATCACGTTTCCCATATTAATCTCGACTGCATCTGCCTCAATGTACTCCGGATCTGCTGTGATATCTTTGCGAACAACCTCATCTTGCTGTGCTTGCGCTTGTACTTCGATAGAAATCGGTAAGTATTTAAACATGGCGCGTACAACAGTTTTCTTAGCCATCTCTTCATAATCTGTCTTCCATGGTCCAAAATCTTTTGACTTAGAGCGACCACGACGCTTTTCAATCTCCGACTTTGGCATGAATTCCATTTGGTAACCACCGTCCTTGAAATGAGCAACAGCATAGGCTCCAATAAATTCACCTCGTTCTCCGAAGGACGGCTTATGTGTTAGTTGTGGGTGTAGTCCCAATTCATATTCAAAATCATCATTTTGATAAACAGCATGAGCATAAATACTTTGGATGTGACCAGATCGACGTGCAAGGTCAATCATCCCTTTATAGCCAATGATGAACTGTACATCTGTTGTGCCTGCTTTATTGTTTTTGAATGGTAACAAGTAGCAATGACCTAGCAGACCTGGCTCTAACCCTAATTGCACTGCTTGCATAACTGCTCCCATCAAAGACGGTACCGTCGCTTCAAGAAGCTTTGGGTTTGTACGAATGGTTGTTAGCGCGATACGACTCATGCGTTCCATATCCATGTGCTTTGGTAGAACTTCTGCGAAACGCGGTGCCATCTTCTTCATATACGCCTCAATGGTGTCTGCTACTGGTGCTGGTTTATTACTTGTGCGGCTTGCTAATTGGTTCTTCAACTTGTCGTTAGTTGCCATTGGTTAATTCCTCCTCAATCACTGTCATTTTCAAACCGACTTCGCTTTCAAAATCCTCAATATGGAAAGAAACAACTTTCCCTGTAAAGGCGACTAGGTAAATCATTTCGCCATTCACGTCTTTTACGAGAAACAAATTGTTCCACTTATCTCCATCAACATCAAAGCCAACGACACGAACTGCCTTACCTTTGAGCTGGCGATTGAAGACTGGCTCTTGTACGATAATTTGCATATCATTAATCCCCCTATTATTTAATTGCGAAGCGGCGAGAAGAACTTTCCTTCGCGTACTTCGCATAGATTTCTGGCATTTCTTGTTGAAGCTTCTTACTGTCGATACGCTTAGATGTAACGGACTTCCATGTGATGGTGTACTTCTCAGTGCCACCAGCTTCATTTTCACCAAGCATCGCTTTCAGTTTGTTCTCATACTCCGCTTTTTGTTTTTCTAAAGCTTTGAGTTCTGCTTCCACCTGGTTCCGAGCTTCAATCAACAACTCAGCTTGTTGACCAAGACTTACAAAGCTATCTTTTAAGGCATCCGGATACATTTGCTTAAGCAATTCACCTGATGCTTCTGTACCATCAAACATAGGCGGTTCTTGCTTCTCCACGTGCTCCAACCAAAAATCTTTTTCAATAGTGGTGATGTAATGGATGATGTCCTCATCACGCTCTACTTTTTTGTACACGAACTTGTTGCCACCAATCAGGACTGCAATCCACCATGCTTCATAACCAGTCACCGCCATATAGTGCTGACACTGCAAAAGATAAGCTGCAGGGATTTCATCGCCCTCCCATTCCTTCTTGTTGTATTCAGAGGTGGTTTTGCACTCGAGACCAACTCTTTCCCCTACAATGAGCCTGTCCACGTTAGCGAGCATCCAAGGATACTCAGGGTGTTGCAGAATGGCATTTCGACGCTGAACTTTTAAACCAGTACGTAAACTAAATTCTTTCGCCACTATGTCTTCCAAGATGTTGCCAAAATACGCAGCATCACTTTGTACATCTTCTTTTTGTAACAAGCCTGTTTTTTCAAGATACACTTGTACTGGTGATTTCCATTTACTTAATCCTGCAAGAGCAGCTACATCTGAGCCCCCAATCCCTTTGGACCGCATTGCTAACCACGTTTCACGATCCATATTAAGCGTGTTTACCAAAACTTTTGCTTGCATGGTTTTTCCTCCCTTTCTGTGGTAAACTAATTCCGAAACCTTTTTCACTAGAACCCACCCCAATGGGTTCTTTTTTATTCTCCTGCCACTCTCACAAGGGCAATTTCTAAAACCCGATGTGTGCATTCTTCGCAAATCAAGATAGTCCCCATCTGGTAATACTTCATGCCGTGATAAATCTCACCATCGCAGATTGTGCAGTAATCATCGAAGTCTTTCTTACAGCTGTCATGCTCGTTATGAAGTGTCATGCCGTTCTCAATCAAGTTCCTCACCTCCCTTCAAGTGCTATAAGTTGCAAGTATTCTTGCTCACCACGCATCTGTGCTTCTCCAATGACATGTGCTACGCTATGTAATCCCCTGTTCTTTAGGTCTTTTAGCAAAGCTGATACCTTTTGTTGCTCAGCTTGTTTCTGAACAAACTTTTCTTTTAGCTCAAACAATTCAATCTCAGCCCTTAGCTGCTCCATTTTCCAAAACCTAAACTGTTCGTCGGCTTCCTGTGGGTCGGCTAAATTCATCGTGTTCAGCAACCAGTTGTTGCAATGTGCGATATAGCTTTGTAGTGATAGTGCGCGCTCAAGGTCAGTAGACGCTACTTGCTGACTGAGCGTATAACGTTTGATTGTGCTAATCACGCACTTTCCTCCTCACGGTCCATAAGAGGAATGATATTTCGTTTCCCGAGCACTTGATGAATAAACAATCGGCCTTTTTGTGTCCATTTGGTATGCATCCGTGGTTCACCTGTAGAATCAATATGCGTTTTCGATTTGGTATAGCCTTTGTCTTGATGCTTGCTGTATAGCAACCATTGTCCGTTCAACTTGTACTGAACTTTCTCTTCTTCCAAAATCTTATTAAGTGTCGGGCCACCCAATCCGTAATCCTTGGCGATCTGAGTAATATTGACCGTACTATTTGATTGGAGGATGGTATCGTAATACGTGACCTTTTCCTCATTCTCTTTCACCTGTTGCTCAAGCATGAGCGTCTTCGCCTTCAATGACAGCTTTTCTTTCTGTTCTTCAATCCACCGCTCTGCTCTCTTAATGGGATCTTCTAGCATGTAAGAAGGAGTAGAAAGTTGCCGTAGTCGTTCTTCCATGTGGTTAAAGGCCTCAATATACATTTCTTTAAATCGAGCTGCTTTCTCGCCAGTGAATCCCATTACCAAGAACACAAGGCCATCACGTTTAATTAAGTACTTTTTGTACGTTTTGTTGTTACCAGCTACCCTGTATTCTGAAACGCCAAAATTGGCTTTTCTAAAATCTGTACTACATCCTAAATCTTCAATAGCGCGAATTACTTTTGCATGTTCCTTTTCAAACACTTCTGCAACCGTTAAGCTATCTGTTACGACTTCTCCTTTATCAACGAATACCAATTCCTTCATTCACCGGTTCCCCTTTCTTTCGGTTCACGATTTTTCACACTCTATTTTTTAAAGGTGTTGTAAAAATGCAACTCCTTAATTTGAAAGGAGGATTATTTTCCGTCCTTCCTTAATTGACGTAATCGCCGATTCTCTTGCTCTAATCGGTCATGATCGTCAATTAACAACTTAATTACTTGCATGATAAGTGTTAAACCGCTAAAACTACTTACTAACAAAAACATGAATATCAATAAATTAGTTGTGTTCTCTATCACAAGTTCACCTCCTTATGATGTTGGCTGCTCACTCAACCAAGTAAGTAGGAAAGCTTTTGTTGCTTCGGCTGGAAACAACCATTTCCCCCCAACCTTACGTTTCGGAAAACGTGGGTCGTAGAAAAACTCTCTTTGAATGGTATTCCAACTTAGGCATGTACGACGTCTTAATTCACTGGTATCCCAGAACAGTAAGTCAGTTTCAATGTGCTTGAGTTTTTCCTCAAGCTTGGCCAAATACAATTGCTTTACTTCTTGTTCATCTACTTGGATATTAAGCATGTTTTTTTCACCTCACTTTGCACAAACTAAGAGACATTTGCCGAATTGGCAATTTAATCTTCAAAAAAAAGATCATTCATACAAATATCTAGTGTGTCAGCTACTTTGGCTAATTTATCGGCCGGAAATACACATCTTCCCACCTCTAGATAATAATAACCATTAGGTGTCTTATAACCTAAAATATCAGACATATCCTGAAGTGATAACTTCTTCTGCTTACGCAAAAGTCTAATTTTATTTAAGTCCACCTTCTTTGTTTTACTCATTCGATGATTCACCACCTTTGCCAAATCGGTAACTTATGATTTCATCTTACATTACCATTTTGGCAAAGTCAACATCATTTTATCCATTTTGGTAAAAATATTTTTTAGCTTTTACCAATGTGGTAAAATAGACTTTACAAAAAAAAGATTCTGTGAGAGGAGGATTATTATGGATGTGTTAGCACAAAGAATAAAGAAATTAAGAGAGCTCAATAATTATTCACAAAAACGTGTCGCAGATGCTCTAGGGATATCAAATGTACAGCTATCTAGGTATGAATCAGGAGATAGAAAACCAGAACCCGAAACAATTAAAAACATTGCTGATTTTTACGATGTTTCTGTGGATTATCTATTAGGAAGAACTGATGTATCTTCTCTCTCTTCTGAACAACCCTATGACTCCCTCGCAGAAATCACCAAATTCGTCCAGCAGCTCGGTTTTACACAAATGGGCTTTTTTAATATCGAAGAATGGAAAAACTTAAGTCCAGAAGATGTTGAGGATATTAAGCGACATTTTGAGTTTACTGTGCACAAAGCATTAGAACGTCAAAAAAAAAAAAAAAATTAAATTAAAATATTAATAAATGTTATTAAGGATTAATAATCCTTTCATAGTAATTTTTTCAAAAAGCCCCTATACGGCTTTTTCTTTTTATACTAGAATAAGAACATACGTTCTTTTATACATATTAATGGGGTGATTTTATGACACTGGACTCTTATACAACTTTATTGGAGGATTGGGTCTCTGCTTTTTACATACGAATTGGCATACATACACCAGATGACCTACAAATTGAAACTATCGCAGATCGGTGCAATATTATCGTCCTTTATGAGCCTGTTAAATCACACTGCATTGCAAATGATTTTATTCGTATCATTGTTGTCAATTCGACTTTATCCATGGCAGAACAAAGAGAACAATTCTTTCATGAACTTTGTCACATACTACGACATGAAGGAACGCAAGGAGATATACCTCGGCCCTTCCGTGATTTACAAGAATGGGATGCGGTACATTTTACCAAGTATGCTGCCATTCCTTCTCACATGTTACAATATATCCGGCTTGAGGGAGATGTTGTACAAGATATGAAAGAGCGTTTTAAGGTCACGGCAAACCTTTGCTCTCAACGTCTGCAACAAATCCAAAACAGGCTGCATTCTGTATATTCTGCATGAAAGGAGGCCCATTATGGCCAGCTTTAGGAAATATAAAAAGGGCGGTAAAGATGCCTGGTCTTATAGGATACGTTATAAAGATCCATTTACTGGGGAGTTTAAAGAAAAAACAAAGCGCGGATTCACTTCAAAGAAAGAGGCAAGTTTGGCCGCTGCTGAAGAAGAGTTAAAATTAGCGAATAAGGACGAGGTAGAAAATGTTCCTGTTTCCCTAGAGCATTTTCTATACGATTGGTTAAGTTTATATAAGAAAAGTAATGTACGAAAAAACACATTCCAGCTACATCAACGCAATATCGCAACACATATCCTACCTCACTTTAAGAAAGTAATGCTTAAAGATATAAAGCCAATTATGTACCAAAAGTTTATTCATAAGCTGGCTGCTAAAGGTTATAGTAAGCGCACTATCGAGATTATACACAGCACCATGAACAATGCGATGAAAAAAGCAATCCAACTGAACAAGCTTAAAAGTAACCCTTGCGAGCATGTAGTTATTCCTAATGTATCTAAAAATACTGAGGAATTAAAGTATATGCGGACAGAAGATATCCCAAGATTTCTTCAAGCCGCATATCAATACAACTATGTTTACTACATCTTTTTTAAAGGGTTGCTTAATACCGGGATGCGTAAAGGTGAGGCTGCAGCTCTTCAATGGAAAGATATAGATTTAAAAGAACAGCAAATTCACATTAACAAGACATTAGATTTCTCCGCTAAAACAAGGGAAGATCTATTTGGCGACACAAAGACGTTTACTTCCAAACGAACAATTAGTATCCCAAAATCATTTACGGATGATTTACTAAAGCATAAACGTTGGCAAAATGAAAATAAGTTAGCTTTACAGGATCTTTATAAACATGATCTCGACTTAGTATTTGCAAAGGCTGATGGGGATTTTCTTCCAAAGTCTACTTTATTTAACGCTTTTTCACGTATTTTAGTAAGGGCTGAATTGCCACACTTAGATATTCATTCCTTGCGACATACCCATGCAGTTCTTCTAATGGAATCAGGCGCTAATATGAAATATATTCAAACTCGACTGGGGCATAAAGATATGCAAACTACCGCAAATATTTACTCACATATTAGTAAGAAGATTAACCAAGACTCCATTAATCAATTTGATTACTATATGAGCAATGTACTAGAGCAATAAAATTTTTGTGGTCAAATTGTGGTCAATATGAATTTCCCTTTCTGAAATTGTTTTTGACCACATCAAGAAAAAAGCCCCAATACCAGTGGTATCAAGGCTTTCTCTTCTTAATAAATGCTCATATACTGATCGCGTTCCCAAGGGTGAACTTGTGTTCTAAACATATCCCATTCAATCTCTTTTGCTTCAATAAAGTGCTCTAGCAAATGCTCACCAAGCGCGTTGCAGATAACTTCATCTGTTTTTAAGTTCTCAAGCGCTTGTGCAAGTGTAGCCGGAAGGTCTACGATACCCGCTTTTTCACGCTCAGCACGCGTCATCACGTAGATGTTTCGGTCTACTGGTGCTGGTGCTGCAAGTTTGTTTTTGACACCGTCAAGACCTGCCGCAAGAAGAACGGAAAGCGCCAAATATGGATTCGCTGCTGGGTCTACACTGCGCACTTCTACACGTGTACTAAGACCGCGCGATGCCGGAATACGGATAAGCGGACTACGGTTGCGAGCGGACCACGCCACGTAGCAAGGTGCTTCATATCCAGGTACAAGACGCTTATAAGAGTTTACTGTCGGGTTTGTAACCGCAGTGAAGTTTGGTGCGTGCTTTAAGATACCCGCAATGAAATGACGTGCTGTTTCACTTAGCTGTAGATCACCATTTTCATCATAAAATGCGTTTTCTTTGCCACGGAACAGAGACAGGTTACAGTGCATACCAGATCCGTTTACACCAAACAATGGTTTTGGCATAAATGTTGCATGCAAGCCATGCTTACGCGCAATTGTTTTTACAACCAGCTTAAATGTTTGAATATCATCACATGCTTTTAATGCGCCTGCATATTTAAAGTCGATCTCGTGTTGTCCCGGCGCTACTTCATGATGAGATGCTTCAATCTCAAAGCCCATCTCCTCTAGCTCAAGCACAATATCGCGGCGACAGTTTTCACCTAAATCCGTAGGTGCTAAATCAAAGTAACCACCATTGTCGTTTAGTTCAAGCGTCGGATTTCCTTTTTCATCTACCTTAAACAAGAAAAACTCTGGTTCTGGTCCTAAGTTAAAATCCGTGAAACCAAGATCTTCCATTTCTTTTAAAACACGTTTTAGGTTATTGCGCGGATCCCCTGCGAAAGGCGTGCCATCTGGATTATAAATATCACAGATTAAGCGAGCAACTTTCCCCTTCTCAGAAGTCCAGGGAAATACAACCCATGTATCCAAATCAGGGAAGAGATACATATCAGATTCCTCGATACGAACAAAGCCCTCAATAGAAGAACCGTCAAACATCATTTTGTTCTCTAATGCTTTTTCAAGCTGACTTACAGGAATTTCTACGTTTTTAATAATTCCTAAAAGGTCGGTAAATTGCAAACGGATGTACTTAACGTTCTCTTCTTGCGCAAAACGAAAAATGTCTTCTTTTGTAAACTTTGCCATTTTCTGATTCCCCCTGATTAACATTTTATATGGAAAACATGTAAAACCAATATCAGTGAAAAAATCGGGACATATCGCCCTGCCGAAGCGAAGTGCGATTAAAGCGACCCGCTTGATACAGTTCATCGCGAAGCAACTTGCGAAGCTCCGCATCAGAAATTTGTTTTGACTCCTCAGACACCACTTGAGGTGGTTGCACCTGACCCGTAGCTTTTAGCTGCAACACTTGCTTAATACCAGCTAAGTTCAAGCCTTGATCAAGCAAATCTTTAATTTCAAGTAATTTATCGACATCATTGAAAGAATAATGCCGACGGTTGCCTTCTGTTCGTACCGGTGTGATGAGACCATGCTCTTCATAGTAGCGAATTTGGCGAGCAGATAACTGCGTTAGGTTCATAACAATGCCGATTGGAAACAGCGGAGTAGAGCGTCGATCGTGATTGCTCACTTCAATTCCTCCTTCTCCTTAACATGCCTTTATTTTATATTATGGTATGTATAGTGTCAACAAATGTTAGCTTTTATGACATTTATTTTTAACCGTTTCCACACCAAATGAGATGACCTTTGTATCCTATGTGTACACCTTATTTATATGCCCAAGCCCTGCTCCTTTTACAAAAACTTTATAAAGAAAGTAGCCCCTTTTCGAGTAACGAATCGATGGCAGAACAAATGGCAATTTTAACATGTGAATAAGTGAGGCCACCTTGTACATAAGCAACATACGGCGGACGAATGGGACCGTCTGCGGATAATTCGATGCTAGCACCTTGAATAAATGTACCTGCCGCCATGATAACGTCATCTTCATAACCCGGCATATAATTTGGATATGGTGTAAAGTGCGAGTTAACTGGAGATGCATATTGAATAGCCTGACAAAAAGCAATCATGCGCTCACGGTCATCAAACTGCACGGATTGAATTAAATCCGTTCGTGGCATATCCCATCTAGGGGACGTGTTCATACCAAGCTTTTCTAAAAAGGCAGCCGTAAAAATAGCTCCTTTTATGGCTTGTGCCGTTACGTATGGGGCCAAGAAAAAACCTTGATACATTTCCTGTAAGCTGTATAAAGACGCCCCCGCCTCCGCTCCAATACCAGGTGAGGTGAGGCGATACGCACATGCTTCTACGTATTGCTCTTTTCCGACAATATAGCCACCAGTTTTGACAATGCCGCCACCAGGATTTTTAATAAGTGAACCCGCAATTAAATCTGCTCCCACATGACAAGGCTCCAACTCTTCTGCAAATTCGCCGTAGCAATTATCTACAAACACTACAACATCCGGCTTAATTTCTTTTACAAATCGAATCATTTCCGCAATTTCGGCCACAGTAAACGACGGTCTTGTTGCATAACCTTTGGAACGCTGAATACCAATCATCTTCGTCTGCGGACCAATCGCTTCTTTGACACGTTCCCAATCCACCCCACCGTCAAGCAAATCAACAGTGCGATAGCCAATGTTATACTCTTTAAATGAGCCAATGCCTTTACCGCGAATACCTACGATTTCTTCCAATGTGTCATACGGCTTACCTGTAATATAAACAAGCTCATCACCGGGGCGCAACACACCGAAGAGCGCTGTAGAAATAGCATGTGTACCGGATATGATTTGCGGACGTACTAACCCTGCTTCTCCTCCGAATACATCAGCATATACTTTTTCCAGCGTATCTCTACCAATATCATCATAGCCATATCCTGTTGTTGGAATAAAATGAGAGTCACTGATTTTATACTTGCGAAAGCTTTCTAAAACGCGGAATTGATTACTTTCCGCAATATCATCTACTCGTTTATGAGCAGCGGCAATCATTGCCTCAGTCTCTTGTACAAGTGGGGCTAACTGTTCCCCGTATTTCAATCTGTTAAACATCGAATTTCTCTTCTCCTTTTCGTGCTGTATATTTCTTTATTTGTCCATTAAGCGGAGAATTTGTGAACACGTATCCTACACATATGTACAAGTGTGTATCTTCACAAAACGTCATTGTTTCCAAAATAGTTTCTGTCCGCAAAAGTGTAAGCAACCGGCCTTCCTCAGCCGGAACTTTAATATGATAAGGATTCATCAACTTTTTCATTTCAGCTTCAATACGATTTCTGAGCATTTGTAGGTCTTCTTGATGAAATGCACTGACACGAACATGTTCACCGTGAGGAGACGGAATGAAAGACGGTTCTGTCCTATCTTTTTTATTATACAGAGTAAGCGCAGGTATTTGCTCTGCTTCCATTTCACGTAGCAGATTCTTTACTGTCTTTTCATGTCCTGCATAATTCGCGTCAGATGAGTCTACCACATGTAAAATAAAATCTGCCTCGTTTACTTCTTCTAGCGTAGAACGAAACGCAGCAATTAACGCTGTAGGCAAATCCTGAATAAATCCAACTGTGTCTGTTAATAAAACAGTGTAACCACACGGCAGCTGCATTTTACGCGTTGTTGGATCGAGCGTTGCAAACAACAAATTTTCTTCAAATGTATCAGCCATCGTCAAGCGATTAAAGAGTGTCGACTTACCTGCATTCGTGTAGCCTACCAACGAAATTTGAAAGGTGCTGTTTTGTTTCCTGCGCTCACGATAACGCTTGCGATGCTCCACAATTACCGCTAGTTGTCCCGTAATTTCATCGATGCGGCTACGGATATGACGACGGTCTGTTTCGAGCTTTGTTTCACCCGGACCACGCGTACCAATACCTCCACCAAGGCGGGATAACCCTTCTCCCTGTCCTACAAGACGAGGTAAGGCATATTTTAGCTGCGCCAGTTCTACTTGTAGCTTTCCTTCGCGCGATTTGGCACGTTGCGCAAAAATATCTAAAATTAATTGTGTACGATCAATAACACGCGCTTCCAGCTCATTTGACAAGTTGCGAATTTGACTAGGTGTTAGTTCGTTATTAAAAATAACAACATCTGGTTCTGTTTCTTTGACAAGCGCAGCCAATTCCTCTAGTTTTCCTTTTCCAATATAGGTAGCAGGATGAAATCGCGTCCGCTTTTGTGTTGTTGCTAAAATCACTTCTGCTTGCGCAGTTTTTGTAAGTGATGCTAGCTCTTCCATTGAATATGTAAATCGGTCATCTGGATCTGTCGGTAGCTGACAACCCACTAAAATTGCTTTTTCTTTCTCCAAATATTTTCACATCTTTCTTTTCGAAACTTCAACCTTCTACTATAATAGCAGAGGAAGCATTTTTCTTCTACATTCAATCCCTATAAGCCTTATCATATGGTTGATGTAGAAGCTTATCATTCATCGGGAGAGATTGCATCATGACATGGGAGTTATTTAGTATTATCGGCACGATTGCTTTCGCTGTAAGCGGTGCCATTGTTGCCATGGAGGAAGAGTACGATATTTTTGGTGTGTACATTTTGGGAATGGCTACAGCGTTTGGCGGCGGTGCCTTGCGCAACTTACTTATAGGATATCCGGTTGAAGCATTTTGGAAACAAGATGTATTGTTTCAAATTGCTCTTTTATCAATGACGATTATCTTTTTATTTCCGCACAAACTAATGAAACATTGGAAGAAATGGGAAAATATAACAGATGCAATCGGTCTTTCTGCCTTCGCTATTCAAGGTGCTTTATATGCTCAAAAGTTAAACTTACCGCTAAGCGCTACGATTGTCGCAGCCGTTTTAACAGGAACGGGCGGCGGTATCATACGAGATGTGCTGGCAAAAAGAAAGCCTCTCGTATTGCGTGCTGAAGTATACGCATTTTGGACGATTTTAGCTGGGTTTGCTGTTGGAACAAACCTTGTAGCAACACCGATCCATATGTATCTACTGTTTATCGTCATCGTCGTATGTCGTATGTTATCAATTTATTACAACTGGCATTTACCCATTAAATCTTTGACAAATTCATCAAAGTCTATTGACAGTTGAAAACGCCGCATGCGGCGTTTTTTTATAGGCAGAAAAGCCATACTATACAAAAGGGGGTGTATCATATGACTAATCATGTAAACAAGGGCAAGCAAAAAAGCTCAGTAGATCACTCAGGACAAACACCAGAATCTGCGTACGGGAAAAGCAAAAAAATGGAGAAGCATCATCAGCTTCACATACAACAATCCACAGGAAAGGAATGACAAAAATGGCAAAAGGTAATAACCAAAGCAATCGCGGAAAAGCAGCAAGTAGTGTAAATTCACAAGGTATGACACCAGGCGAAGGCAACTACAGTCCAAAAAGTAAGCTTGAAAATCGCGCCAAAAAAAGCAATACAAAGATATAAACAGCAGGAGGCTGGGACAAAAGGTTTTCAGTCAAAGAAAAATCCGAACTATTAGTCGGAATTCTCCACACAGAATTCGATTTAGTTCGGATTTTTTCTTTTTTAGTGTTATGTATTCTTTCGGCTTTAGCGTTATATGATTCAGTTATGTCCCGGCCTCCTCACATTACTTTTTTTACTGCTTGTACAATTGCTTGTACATAAGCGTCGTAGGCATTGACACTCATTTGTAATAATTTGCGCTGCGCTTTGGTCAACTCAAGCTGCAGACCTCTTCCGTTTTTACTGCGATTCACAATATTAGTAGGACTGTCACCATTAATTCTACCAGGCGCCTCCTTTACTAAAAAGCCGGCATCTAATAAGTGTGCTGTGGCAATTCGCTTTAACTCCCCATCATTTCCTCCTATATAAGTTACGGCCGTGTCACCATACGCTCCATGTACAGAAACTACATACGATGATGTTTGTACAAGCTCTACCGCTCTCGGTTCGTCAAATTGAGCTGATGTAATATGAAGTTTTGGATTATTTTTTAATCCTTGAAATGTATAAAAGCTTGCATGTAAAGCCTCTGCAATATCACTGGCTAACTCTGAGGTTCCAGACTCAATCGTCCCACCGTGAATAGCAAGCACCGTTATTTCAGCATTTCTTCTTACACATAAGATTTGATAATCTACATGCTCTACCTCGCACTGCGCCAGCTTTGCAAAGTTTTCGTATGTATGCATAGCACACCTCCCTTTTGTAGTATGTAAAAAAACCGCCTAACTTATAAAATAGGCGGCTCTTCATCACACTCTAAATCACTTCCTGAAATTGTAAGTAAATCGAATTTATCGTAAGAATCCTGCGATAGCAATCTCATCGCTTGTGAGCGTACGGATTTTTCAACGATATTCCGTACATAGCGCCCGTTGCTGAAGGAGGTAAGACCAGAAGAGTACTTGACTGCATTTAAATGGTCGCGCAACTTCCATTCCGCTTCTCTCGAGAGTTGATACTCCCGCTCTTCGTACATGCGTCTACCAATCTCAATCAGTTGATTGACCGTATAATCGGGAAACTCGACAATGAAAGGAAAGCGTGATTGCAGACCCGGGTTTAAGGATAGAAAATGATTCATTTCTCTGGAGTACCCAGCCAATATTAAAACAAAGTCATGTTGCTTATCTTCCATATGCTTCACCAAAGTATCTATTGCTTCTTTTCCAAAATCTTTTTCCCCACCTCTCGCCAATGAATATGCTTCATCCACAAATAAAATGCCACCCATTGCCTTTTTTATAAGCTCACGCGTTTTTTGAGCTGTATGACCAATATATTCTCCCACCAAATCTGCACGTTCCGCTTCAATTAAGTGTCCCTTAGACAATACATTCATTTGAAATAATAATTTGCCGATAATACGTGCAACTGTCGTCTTTCCTGTACCCGGATTTCCTTTAAACAACATATGAAGAACCTGCTTTTCCGCTTTCAAGCCCATTTCTTGCCTTTTTTTATTCACGTAAATCCAAGCGTATATTTCTTTAATGATCTTTTTCAAGTCCTCCATACCGACCAATCGTCCCATTTCTTCCTCTACTTGCCTAAGCATGTCATGCTTGGTAGCCACGTTTTCCGTTAATATTTTCTGTGGCGGAAGAGGAACACTTTCTTTTTTTCTATGGTTTAATACAATATTAATTTGGTTTTTATTGTTTTTGCGTATGGACTGGTCCATAAGCCACCTCCAATTAGCAGAACACGGATGTGTATGCATTAATTAGCTGCTTTCAGCGCAGACTTCCTTACCTAATGAATACACACTTACCACCATTTTCTGTTATAATTTATGAAAATGAATGGATGGTGAATGTATGCAAGTCAAAAAAGATGAAGATACAAGCTTACACGAATCTGTACGGGAATTCGCCGCATATTTAACAAGCAAGGGAAGAAAACAATCAACTATAAAACGCTATATATATGATTTGGAAGATTTTATTCATTGGACTCGCAAGCAACTGGACATTTCTTCTAATAGTATATGGTCTACATTAACCACAAAAGACTATGAAAATTACTTTTCTGACTTAAAAGCTACTCGTCACTATTCTGAAAAAACAATGCATCGCATTTTTATTGTTTTAAACAGAATGTACCGCTTTTTACAGCTTGATAATCCCACTTTAGTCAATCCAGTCAAGCATATGGATTTCATCATTCAACCTGACCGCGCTTTACGGGACGAAGATTTTATTTCCGAACAAGAAGAAGTTCGTCTAAAGAACATCATCATGTCGTTAGAAGGTTTATCTGATAAACAGTTACCAGTACGTCCCCTTTTAATGGATCGCAATTTTTGCATTGTCATGCTGTTAGTGGATTATGGTTTATCCTTACAAGAGCTTGTTTCATTGAACATGCATCATATCCACTTTGAAAACAACACCATCACTATTCCACCAGTTTCGGGAATTGCTCGTACTATTTGTCTAACATTAGAGGATAAACAAAGATTATATAGTTACTATAAAATCATTCCAGAAGCTGTTAGGCCGAAATACCATACAAACGACCCTGTATTTGTCGCATTTGATTTCAATCGAAACACATATCGGTGGGTGTATGATAACGATGCGCCAAAGAGTTTGACGGAAATAGCTGTACAAAAAATGATTCGGCAAGAGGTAGCGAGGGCTGGACTGCGAAAAGGTATATCCGCTCAACATTTGCGCAACACATATATTCTGCGTCTTATTCAGGAAAAGGTAAGCGAACCAGAAATCGTAAAGCAAATGGGATTTAAAACAAAGCTCTCATTAAAGCGCTACTACGACTATATGAGGAATAAAGAATAAAAAAAAACCTCTTTACAGAGGTTTTTTACTATTCTAATTCAATACTTACATTTTTTTGTGGAACGAATGTGGAGATGGCGTGTTTATAAATAAGCTGTTGCTTGCCATCAGTTTCCAAAAGAACTGTAAAATTATCAAAACCTTTAATAAGTCCTCTTAGTTGAAAACCGTTTAGCAAATACAGCGTCACGTATGTATTATCCTTGCGAAGTTGGTTTAAAAATTGATCTTGAATATTAATTGACTGCTTCATGTAAAATCCTCCTCTTTTTCTCTACTTACCTCTATTCTACTAAAGTTTCAGCAATCCTTCCACTTTATGTGAAATTTCTTGTATTTTCGGTCCTTCTGTCACGTCAAACCACATAACGTGTTCTTTGTTACGGAACCATGTCAGCTGCCGCTTTGCATATCTTCTTGAATTAGTTTTTAACACATTCACCGCCTCTTTTAGGCTTATTCTATTTTCTAAATAAGCATACAGCTCTTTGTAGCCAATTGCTTGAATAGACTGACAGTCTCGAATTCCTGTTTCATACAAATGACTTACTTCCTCTAAAAGCCCTTGCTTCATCATCATATCCACACGCATATCAATACGCTTATACAATTTCTCCCGCTCCATCGTAAGGCCAATGAAAAGTGCATCATATAACAGCTCGTGAGCCTGTGCTTCTAAGGACTCGCTCATTGTCCTTCCAGTTGTTTCAAAGATTTCAAGAGCTCGGATTACACGTCTTATATTATTGGGATGGATGCGAGACGCACTCTCTGGGTCCACCTGCTTTAATCTTTCAAATAAAGCATCGCCGCCTTCACTGGCCACAAATGCCTCCATTTTTTCACGATACTCTTGATCGCCCCGATTTTTGGTAAATTGATAATCATACAGGGCTGCTTGTATGTATAATCCTGTCCCACCCACAATAATGGGTAATTTACCTCTTCCTGCGATGTCGGCAATATGTTCTCTCACCCTCGTCTGAAATTCAGCTACTGAGAATGATTCTTGAGGTTTCTTTATATCGAGCATATAATGTGGGATTCCTTCTTGTTCTTCTTTAGTGACTTTTGCTGTACCAATATCCATTCCTTTATATACCTGCATAGAATCGCCACTAATAATTTCACCATTAAACATTTTAGCAAGCTCAATACTCAGTTTTGTTTTGCCGACCGCCGTTGGTCCCACAATGACGATAACTTTTTGTTTTGCTGCTGCACTCATTTCGTTCACTCTCTTTATATAAAGTCGTCCATTTGGACAGTATATCCAGTTTCATTCCAAGTAAACCTAATTGTTATAGTAAATGAAATTTCACAAAAACTTATATTGCATAATCTACATACAAACACAGGACAACTACTATACAACGCTTACTTAAAATCATTCATAGATCGTAAACACTCCTACATATCACCTATTCTTCTCTTTTATCTATATAAGTACGACTAGAAAAAACAACATTCTTTTTTTGGGTGGAAAAGAAGAACGGGCAATGTATAGTTGCGGTCAGGACCTAAGAGATACGCTTGTCAAGTAAGAACATACACATGTATCGAGGTGTTCTGGCGCTGTGATTTGCTTTCTGTTTCTATATCGAAAAAGCTATGTAGACTTATATAAAATAGAAATTGCAACCTTGCATGCATAAAATTGTAGCTTATTTGACATAGTTTGTCCATATTGTACATAGCTTGATAAAAAAGGAGGGATTGTATGAAAACCGAACTGAGACACGAACGTGTACAAGCATTATTAGATGAAATGATTGTAGACATTTCTACAAATTCACCTCATGTTTCAAAAGAAGAGCTCGACTTTTCATTACTGTGCCTCATGCGTGCATGTCAAGGCATACTAGATGAAGAGCAAAACTGGGATTATATTGAAAGTAAATTTAATGCAGCATATAACCTGTTAACTGGCCGAGCTGTATATCCATTTTAGTAAATATTTTTGTACCCAAAACAAGCAGACGACTTTTAGTCTGCTTGTTCCATATATTTTATTTAAAAGCATTACCTTTACACTTGCAAAGATCCTGCTTGCACTATAACATCTTAATTATATAGATGTAGTGATTACCTTGGTGCATACTACATTCAATTGTACTCTAACATAATTTTAGTTTAAGTAAATTATCTAACAACCCCACTTCCAGATATATGAACATTTGCCTTTACTACAATCTTGGTTGTGGGATATATTTGATTCCAATTTGCTACATTAAATTGTCTTGTTTGACTTCTCACTCTATCACCAATACATAATGGATCTATTTTTAAGTTCTGAAATTTCCCCACTAACTTTCTCCCTTTAGATTCTATTTTTCTTTCTAGAGCTTTTTGGATCATGTGTTCCACTTTAGTATTAATTTGCAAACCAGAATATTCACTAATGGAGCCTTTTACACTTATATTAATATAAATTGTCGGAACACTTTTATGATTTTCAATCCTGTATTTAACATTAGAAGAAACTTGCTGCAAGCTTGCATAACCACTATGATTCACTTTAAGCTCATGAACACCAATATTTGCTTTTTCATTCATTAAATTAAACACAAATGTCTCCTCAAGGTTTAACTTCTCAACCATTTTATCGTTTTTAAATAAAGCAAGGCCTGTTAATTGTATCTTATTTCCTTTCTTATTTATAATGGGTACATAAGGATCCATTCCTGCTCCTTTATACATATAATCGTATAGATGTAAATTTGTGCGAGGGAAATTAGAAAATTCAACTGATTTATTAATTAAATTCTTAATATGTGGTCCTAATCCCTCAGGATACCCATAGTCGTATTTAACTAAATCGTGAGCACTCCCTCCCTCAACAATTGCTATAGTAACTAATCTACCGACAGTAGCATCCCGCAAATAACTATCTAAAATGCGCGTAATCCCCTTATCCTCAGAAGCCATTTCTTCACTAAATAAAATGACCGCTATCTTTCCAATTGTAATGGGCTTTTGAATTGCACTTAATTGATTACGTAATCCTTTACTTGTATGACTACTAGCTGTGTACGTATATATGGAACTGGATTGGTCTCTATTAAATACTTGTGAAGCAACGGTTGCCTTCATCTTTTTATTTTCTCCTGAATCATATCCGACAACAAAAACTACAGGAAGTTCATCAATTACTTTAGGTGATACACAACCTGTAATTAACAATATACACATCAATACAAATATTTTCACTTTCACTTATTTCATCCCATCTTTTTCTTTAATAAACCAATCATATATAACAATGGAATTAGCATATATGTTATTCCTAGTCCGACCAGACTAACATTTGTTTGTAACCATTTTATTTGAGGTGGTGATTGTATAATACAAACAGAAATGAAAGCAATTGCTAGAATACCTATTAAAAGTTTTTGTTGTTTTATATGAAAAAGCTGTTTTCCCATACGAGTTGCAGACCAAATATAGAGACAAACATTAGGAAACATCACTAGACTCCACATAACAACACCTATATATTCAAACCTTTCAACAAAAGGAAACTCAACAAATTTCCATATTGTCAATGTAGCCCAAGGTGTATTATCCAACTGATTCACATTAAATAATACCGTTGTTATTATGACGACATATAAATATAAACAAGTTGTCATTGCCACGCCTAAATGAGCCCATTTTTGCGACTTACCTTTGATAAACGGATAGAACACTAATAACGCTTCAATTCCGAGATAACTAAAAGTTATTTCTTTAGTTGCTTTTATAAATTCGAAAGCAGAATGATCCATAATAGGTGATAAATTCCTGAAAAAGTAAAACTCCAATTTTAAAGGTACAGCTAACGTTAAAAATAATCCCATTGGAATAATAACGCCAAAGAAACAAATTCCTGTTACAGTTCGAAATCCGCCAGAAAGAACATAATATATCATTAACATATATAAGAATCCTGGAATCCATGTTGCCAAATCAGGAAACATCCATAGCTGTACCACAGATATATATGTGCGTATTAAAACGATAGATAACAAAATAAAATACCCCATAATTACAACGTTTAATATAGAAGATAAGATGCTACCGAAAGTTTTTTGCATAATATGCACAAATTCGACTGAATCACCATTAAATATGCCATAGATCATGTACACAATAATATGAAAAAGAATTCCTGTTAAACCAACTACAATCCAAGCATCCTGTCCGACCAACTTTGAGATTTCTGCTTGAAATCCAAGTACTCCAACCCCTACTTGTGCACTGTGGACGATAAACGGAACTAAAAAAGCGGAAATCACCATATTTTCCTTTATTTTTGACTGCAACAAATCTCCTCCCTTTTAATCGTCATCAAAATCTCTAAAATGAAATCCCTCAAAGAAAGAAAAACGAGTTTTATCCTTTGCACGTAAAAAGGTTGGTCTGTATTTTTGCATGCCAAACGGCAGACGAATTAAGAAATCTTTCATATCTGGTATTCTTGGTGGATAAATAGGCGAAAGATATGGTCGATTAAAAGAGGTTAACTTGATTAGATGAGTTAACACAAAAATACCAAAGAGAGCAATTCCAAATAAGCCTAGGAATTGTGCAAATAGCAAAAATGGATACCTCAAAAAACGTATGGTATTTGTTACTTGATACACGGGTGTGGTAAATGAAGCAAGAGCAGCTAATGCCACTATAATCAATAACACATTGCTAGTAAGCGAAGCTTGTACAGATGCAGTCCCAATTACAATTCCTCCAACTATGCCCAAAGTTTGACCAATTTTTGAGGGCATTCTAGCACCTGCTTCCCTTAATAACTCGATAGTGATTTCTAAAAATAGGGCCTCTATAATAGGGGGAAACGGAATACTACTTCTTGATGAAATTAATGTACCTAATAATTTAGACGGAAATATTTCATAATGATACGTAAGAATAGCAACATATAGTGGCGTGACAATCACTGACAAAAAAATCGAAATAACACGAACAATTCTAAAAAAGGAAGCCAATATCCAATTTAGATAATAATCCTCAAATGAAGTCAACAAAATTCCAAGCGTAGCTGGTGCGATAATAGCAGAAGAAGAACCATCACACATAATTACTACATAACCATCGCTTAAAGCGCCAACAATCCGATCTACCCTCTCTGTATCAACAGTTTGAGGAAATATAGATAACGAATCATCCACTATCATTTGATTTAAAACTGCCACATCAGAAATCGCATCATATTGAATATCTTGAATGCGTTTTAAAATTGTATTTATATTATCATCATCCGTAACATGTTCAATATATAGAATAGATACCCTCGTTTGGCTCATGGTTCCAATTTTCATTTCTATAGTGATAAATCCCGGTATAGGGAGACGCTTTCTTATTAAATGAATATTAGTATCTAAGTCTTCAATTAAAGCTTCTTTTGGCCCCATAACAGTAAATTCGTTCTCTGGGGCACTAATATTTCTGGACTTTCTAACTGTAGCTTTGATTAACAAGACATTTGTTTTATCATGTAACAACTCAATAAGAACATATCCATTAAGAAGCCTTTCTTCAATTATTGTTTTATCTGTTGTGATAATACTATCTTCAATTGGAATAGCACCTTTTAAATCTTGTATAGATAAAAGACCTTGTTGATTCATTGCAGGTAACATCTCTCGATGAAGTGTATCAATATTAATTAAAGAAGAAAAGTAAGAAATAGAATAAGGTAAAATCGCCTCCTTATTACGATAATTCACAAAATCATATGATCGGCTTAACTTTTTCTTCATACCTTGAATTTCTGACCACTGGCTTGAAGTTTCCATATTCTATATACCCCACTACCTCTTTGAATTTATATTAGATAGTGTTTTCCATTTCTGCTTTTTTTATAAGGTATTTTATTACGACTCTGAAGTCACACTTAAGCACAAATACTTTACAATAAACCTTAATTTCCCACAATTACTAGTCCAAACTTTTATGAAAGTCAGATATCTTTATCACCTTTTTTCGCCTGTTCCCTCCACACCATTAATAATCTCTTTATACAAAAATAAAAAAGAACAACCAGCGTCTATAGACTGGTTGCCCTTTTTCAGTTCATGCAATTTTTTCGCTCCACTTTATTCATTTTCCCTAAAGCGACTTACATTACCCGTTTAAACATTTTCTCCAGCTCATACGTGGAATAATGAATTACTATCGGTCTACCATGTGGACACGTATAGGGATTTGTTGTTTTACGCAAATCCTCTAACAACGCAAAAATTTCCTCGTTCTTTAGATGTTGATTTGCTTTAATGGATGCCTTACAACTCATCATTATTGCAGCCTCTTCACGCAGTTTACTTATGTCGACCTTCTTCTCTTTACGCACCTGCTCCATCATCTCCTCAATGATTTCTACTTCGTCTCCTTTTGGAAACCATGTCGGGTGGGAGCGTACAATAAAACTTTGCTGACCGAACGGTTCGAGAAACAATCCGACCTTCTCAAGCTCTGATAGTTGCTCCTCAACCCTCAGAAACTCTTGCAGCGATAAATCAATGCGATACGGAATTAACAATTCCTGTACATCAGGTGCAACACGACCAACCTTTTCTCGAAAATATTCGTAGTTAATACGCTCCTGCGCCGCATGTTGGTCAATAAGATATAATCCTTGATCATTTTGCGCCAAAATATACGTCCCGTGCATTTGTCCAATTGGATAGAGCGGCGGCAAGTCGTTGCCGTTCATTTCCACCTCACAAACTATCTCTGTAGGCGATGTTAACACCAACTCTTCTTCCGGCTCGTATAGAAACTTCTCGCGCTCCGGTCGTGGTTCTGGCTCAATAGCTGGAGGTGATATTGGTGATTCCATTATAACAGGCGTTTCAACCTTTTTCTCGAGCATATCAGTCGGCAACTTAATATCTGGTGTAATAGTGTGCTCAAATCGGAAAGCACCTTGTGTGCTCTCCTGCTGTACAGGCTTTTTCACCGTAGCAGAGGGAATGAGTTGGACCTTTTGAAAGGCTTCTTTTACAGCAGCAGACACTAGCTCAAGCAATTCATTCTCTTTACTAAAACGAACCTCGAGTTTTGCGGGGTGAACATTTACATCAACTAGCATCGGATCCATTTCAATAGAAAAAAAGGCAACTGGATATCTGCCGATTGGTAGCAATGTATGATAGCCTTGTTGAATGGCTTTAACAAGCGAATAGTTACGAATATAGCGCCCATTTACAATCGTTGAAATATAATGTCTAGAAGCCCTTGTTACTTCTGGAAGTGCTACATAGCCTTTTATGATAAAATCGAGAGACTGCACTTCAATTGGAATCATTTTTTTCGCAATCGGTACGCCGTATATTGCAGCTAACACTTGACGTACATCACCGTTTCCAGTCGTGTGGAGCAGCTTTTTACCATTATGCAAAAGACGAATGGATACGTCTGGATGCGCCATCGCAATACGATATACAAGATCAGTAATATTTCCGAGCTCCGTATTAATTGTTTTCATATATTTTAAGCGAGCAGGGGTGTTAAAAAACAAATGTTCAACCGTAATATCTGTACCTTTGCGGCTCGTAGTTTTTTCGTGCAAAACCAGTTCCCCGCCTTTAATCGTCACCTTTGTTCCCGGTCCTTCTCCCGTGCTCGTAAGCAGCGTTAGCTCACTAACAGAAGCGATGCTCGGCAAAGCCTCACCGCGAAAACCAAGCGTACGAATACGGAACAAATCTTTTTCATCTTGAATCTTGCTTGTGGCATGACGCTCAAACGCCACAAAGCAGTCATCTTCTTCCATACCATCTCCATTATCAATAATACGAATTTTGGAAAGACCGGCTTCCTCCAAATGAATTTCAATGCTTGTACTGTTTGCATCGATTGCGTTTTCAAGTAGCTCTTTTACAACGGAAGCTGGTCTCTCAACTACCTCCCCCGCCGCGATTAAGTTTGAGAGCTGGTCGTCAAGCTTACGAATTTTCCCCATTCTCTCATCCTTTCTTCAGCAGTTTTTGTAAACGATACAATTCGTTTAGCGCCTCAAGTGGCGTCATATCTAAAATTTCTAGCTTCTTAATTTGTTCTAGCGCTTTTTTCTCCTGCGATGTTTGTTTTGGTTCTACCGGGGGCTCTGCCATCGTAAAGAAAGAAAGCTGGTCGTCATGTAGCGTGGATGCTTCCTTCTGAGGCTCTGGGACCTTTTTTATCTCTTGTCCCTCTAGTGCTGCAAGGACCTCTTTCGCACGGTTAATTAAACTACTTGGCAATTCGGCCAGCTCCGCAACATGAATCCCATAACTTTGATCTGCCGCACCTTCTTTTACTTTATGAAGAAATACGACCTTTCCATTTTCCTCAATCGCGGATACATGCACATTCTTCAACTTGTCTAGCTGACCGGAAAGTGCTGTTAACTCATGGTAATGCGTTGAAAATAACGTTTTGGCACCAATATGGTGATGAATGTGTTCAATAATGGCCTGTGCAAGTGCCATACCATCGTATGTGGATGTACCGCGCCCAATTTCATCAAATAAAATTAAACTATTCTTTGTAGCGTTTGTGATGGCATTTTTGGCTTCCAGCATTTCCACCATGAACGTACTTTGACCTGAGATTAAATCATCAGCAGCACCAATACGGGTAAAGATTTGATCAAATACTGGCAGCACCGCTTCGTTTGCCGGTACGAAACATCCGATTTGCGCCATTATAGCATGTAACGCCAATTGCCTCATATACGTACTTTTACCGGACATATTCGGACCTGTAATTAAAAACATATCTGTTTCTTGTGGCATCCATACATCATTTGGTACATATGTTTTTGTGTTAAGCACCTTTTCCACGACCGGATGACGGCCATCTTTTATAAAAATTTCACGCTTAGCTGATAGCTGTGGCTTCACAAACTGTTCTTCTTCGCTGACTGTCGCAAAGCTTTGGAATACATCAAGCTCGCTCACAATTTTTGCAAGGAGCTGAAGCTTTGGAATATAAGCTTTTACCTGCTCGCGAAGTTCGACAAACAAATCATATTCCAGCTGTACAATTTTTTCTTCTGCACCTAAAATGAGCGCTTCCTTTTCTTTTAGCTCCTGCGTTACAAAGCGTTCAGCGTTTGCCAGTGTTTGCTTGCGCTCATATCTTCCTTCTTGTAACGCTCCAAGGTTGGCTTTTGTCACTTCAATATAGTAACCAAAAATACGGTTGTAGCCAATTTTTAGAGACTTAATGCCCGTCAGTTGCCGCTCACGCTGCTCCATTTCAGAAATCCACGTCTTCCCATTTTTACTCACATAGCGATATTCATCAAGTGTGCTGTTATAGCCATCTTTTATAATATTTCCTTCTTTTATAGACAAAGAAGGGTTGTCCAAAATGCTACGTTCCAGCAGCTCCGCTAAGCTCTCGCACGGATCTGCCTCGGAAACAAGCGCATCCGCGTATGGACTTTCCAGCTGCTTCGTTAATTCTAAAATAGCGGGAATTTGCTGAACAGAACGTTTAAGTTGTAATAAATCTTTTGCATTAACGTTTCCGTATGCCACCTTTCCAGCCAATCTTTCTAAGTCATAGACATCACGGAGTTTCTCTTTTAAATCTTCTCGTACAAAATAATGCGTCATGAATGTTTCAACCATGTTATGCCGCTCTTCAATTTGCATTGCATTCACAAGCGGCCTCTCCACCCATTGTTTCAGCATGCGACCACCCATTGCGGTTTTTGTTTTATCAAGCAACCACAGTAATGATCCTGTTTTCTCTTTAGTTCGGATTGTTTCTGTTAATTCCAAGTTTCGCTTAGAGTGCACATCTATTTTCATAAACTGATTGCTGTAGTACATACGCACAGGTTGTAAATGATCTAGAGATCGTTTTTGTGTACGCAACACATAACAAAACAGACGACCAACGGCCATCATTAATTTCTCATCTTGCAAATGGGAAACAAGTTGGCGGAGTTCTTCCGGTACATCTGTTTCATCTTCATGAGAAATGGTAATCTTCAGTTGACTCGTTAATTTGTGAAGCTCATCTGTTGGAAATGTACTACTAACTACAATCTCTCTTGCTCCAAGCGCATGTACCTCAAGTAATACATCCTCCATAGATCCATTCAACATCGTCACTGTGTTCTCACCTGTTGACAAATCATTGCACGCAAGCACATAGCTTCCCTGAAACTCTGTGAGTGCTACAAGAAAGTTGTTTTCTTTTTCATCAAGATTGCGCCCTTCCATCATCGTACCTGGTGTAATTAACTGTACAACTTCACGTCGTACGACACCTTTAGCCGTTTTCGGATCCTCCACTTGTTCACAAAGAGCCACTTTATAGCCCTTTTCTACAAGTTGCTCAATATAACCTTTAGCTGCATGGTGAGGTACACCGCACATTGGAATGCGCTCACTTCCACCCGCATCACGGCTCGTTAGTGTAATCTCCAATTCATGTGCTGCTTTAATAGCATCATTAAAGAACATTTCATAAAAATCACCTAATCTGAAAAACAAAAAAGCATCTTGATAATTTTCTTTTATCTTTAAATATTGCTGCATCATCGGGGTATATGTCATGGTAGTCCTCCAACACGTAAATATCTCATAATACTCCATTATAACATGATAGAATTTTTACGCAGTACATTTACTTTTAAAAGAAAAAACAGATTTTGGGTATATCGTGCAAAAGCATTCTTTTTTAGACGAGAGAAAAGTGCGTACCGGTAAGAAAAAGCATGATGAACGCAGTTTTGACTGTGGCTGCTTTATGCAAAACACCGTCTGTACTTATATAACAAAAAAGCTAGGAAGAAATTCTTCCTAGCAATTCTTACTCTTCTTCTGCATCTAACATAAAGTTCGGATCTAAGTCTTCAAATTCTTCGTCATCTACTTCACAGTATGCATCATCATCGTCACGGCAGCCTTCTGGATTCACGCGAACACACACTTTTGTTTCGCCAATTACTTCCACCAGAAACTCACGCTCCACCGTTACAATAATTTTGTTACCATTTGGAGAAATGATAGCTTCCAAACAATTCGGATGCTGGATGACGCGAGCAATGATTTCATAATCATCACCGGTAAAGTTTTTATCACGATAACGAATCTTTACTTCTTCTTTGTAGTGTACGCGTTCTGTCACAACTTCTGTTTTTGTGTTGTCATCATAGGAATACCATGTGTTAATATCGTAATATCCATCAATCTCTACATACTTACCACATTTTTTTGCTTCGTACGCATGGTTGATGACCCAGCACCCGAGAATACTTGTAGGTGTATGATTGGGGTCGACAGTATGGGTCGACTTCATATATTGGCGGCCTTTTCCCACAACCGCTTTCGTAATAATCTCTCTATATTCGGACATTCCTAACCCTCCTCAATCAATATTCAATTCATCATATGCGAGACAATTGCGGAATGTGCCATCGCCTACAAAAAAAAGCCTACAGATGATTGCGTGCATAGAATCTGCATAGTCCATTTTATGCACGAAAATTCGGATATGTGCTTGTACATAAAGAAAAAGATGCCCAAACAGGCATCTTTTTTATAAGGGTGTTTTCGCAAACTTTGTTGCTATGTAACAAATAGTGGGGAGTGGTTGATTTCCGCTCGGGGTTGCTCGCTTTCCGCAGGGCGTGCGGTGAGCCTCCTCGGCTTACAGCCTGTGAGGTCTCACCTTACCCGCTACTCCCGCAGAAGTCTCGCACCTTCCGCTCCAACCAACCTGAAACAAAGAAACCTATCTAAAAACAACAATCTTTTAGAAAAGAACCTTTTAGGACCAAGAACCTTAGCTTCTGTGCCTAATCGGTCGGCTCCGCTTTTCTACTGTCCAGCTGCACCTCCCAGGCACTTCCACCTAAGAACCTCGGTCTCAAAAAGGCAAAAAGCGCCTTTTAGGACCAAGAACCTTAGCTTCTGTGCCTAATCGGTCGGCTCCGCTTTTCTTACATACAAGTGCCGCAAGCGCCTTTACTTGCTATTTCCGCGCCGGTTTCCCCTTTTAATACATTGCCGCCGGTAGAGATTAAAATATCATCTGTTACAGTGTTGGAGATTGTACTTGCTACTAACTGCAACAAGTCGTTAACATATGTTTGTGAAGATTGAAATTCTTGTACGACTGGAATAGCTTCCAGTTCAGCTTGTAATGCGTCGATTTGAGCTTCTACCTTTTTCAAGGCTTCTGTTTTACCGTAGTGCTGCAAGTTAACCGCATGTTTTTGCAATGCTTTAATTTTATCGATACGAGTTCGCACATTTTCATTTTTATGAATTTGTGCTTCCGCACGCTTGAATAAATCCACTTCTTCTGTATTAGCAATCATTTTTGCTAATTCTTTTGCTCGCATTACAATATCTTCTTTAGTGTACGTCACTTCACTTCACCTCAATTTGTTCTTCTACCATTACCCCATTTAATGACCATGTTTTAGCTTCTGTAATTTTCACCAAAACAATTTGACCAATTGCCGATTTTGGTCCTTTAAAGTTCACAAGCTTATTTTTACGTGTATATCCAGCTAATACATCTGGATTGTTTTTACTTTCACCTTCTACCAATACTTCCACAATTTGATCTTGATAAGCCAAGTTCTTCTTTGCAGAAATCTCATTGACAACAGCATTTAAGCGTTGTAAACGATCTTTCTTCACTTCCATCGGTACATTATCCTGCATTTTTGCCGCCGGTGTACCTTCACGCGGTGAGTAAATAAAGGTATATGCGCTATCAAATTCAACCTCGCGATACAAAGAAAGCGTTTCTTCAAACTGTTCCTCTGTTTCATTTGGGAAGCCGACGATAATATCTGTTGTAAATGAAGCATTTGGAATGGCTGTCTTCATTTTACGAACAAGCTCTAAATACTGCTCACGCGTATACTTACGAGCCATAATCTTTAATATATCCGTACTACCAGATTGAACTGGTAAATGAATATGTTCAACAAGGTTGCCGCCCTTTGCCAATACTTCAATTAAATGATCATCAAAATCACGTGGATGACTTGTTGTAAAACGAATGCGTGGAATGTCAATTTTACGCAGCTCATCCATTAAATCACCTAAACCGTACTTCATATCTTTGAAGTCTTTACCATAAGCATTTACGTTTTGACCAAGAAGTGTGATTTCTTTATAACCCTGTGCTGCTAATTGGCGTACCTCTTGAATAATATCTTCCGGGCGACGGCTTCTTTCTTTACCGCGTGTATAAGGAACAATGCAGTACGTACAGAATTTATCGCAGCCGTACATGATATTTACCCAAGCTTTAATATCACCGCGACGTACACGTGGAAGATTTTCAATAACGTCACCTTCCTTCGACCATACTTCAACAACCATTTCTTTAGAGAACATCGCTTCTTTTAAAATAAATGGCAGACGATGAATATTATGCGTACCGAAGATCATATCCATATGTGGATGAGTTTTCATGATTTTGTTCACTACAGACTCTTCCTGTGACATACATCCACAAATCCCCAAAAGCACGTCCGGATTTCGGCGCTTTAAGGCTTTTAAATGCCCAATCTCACCAAACACCTTATTTTCCGCGTTTTCACGTATTGCACATGTGTTTAATAGAATAACCGTAGCATCTTCAACCGTATTTGTCGGTTCAAAGCCCATTGCGCTTAAAATCCCCGCCATGACCTCTGTATCGTGCTCATTCATTTGGCAACCATATGTGCGAATAAAGAACTTACGACCGTTTCCAATATTAAGCATATCCTCAGGAATCTCAAAATCACGCTGAATACTTACTTCTTCTTTACCACGTTTTTTTGCATCCTTTAAAGAAGGCGGCTGATACGTTCTATCAAAGTATTGACTATAATCCTTTTCGGATTTTTTTTCAGATGAAAGTATTTTTTGACTTTCTAGTCTTTGTTGTTCGTTCATAACTCTATCTCCTTTCAGGTAGCTATCAGTCTAAACAGCGCGCACACTTTTAAACATGCACCATATATAAATCACTATGTCCGATATACGTATTCGTACAGCGGTTATATAAACACCGAAATGTACTCAAATGGCTTGCAAAAAAGCATAAAACCTTTATCTTCGGTTTATATATTAGACTTATATAGTATAAAGTGTTTAGACCTATTAAACAATATAAGAGACTTAGATTTTATGAACGTATACTCTCATTAGTTAAAGACTTTTTTTTTCAACTTCATGCGCAGTTGCATAAGCATATCAGCTGTCATATTATCAAGGTCATACTGCGCTTTAAAACCCCACTCTTCTTCTGCTGCCGTGCAATCAATTGAGTTTGGCCAGCTATCTGCTATGCCTTGTCGAACCGGGTCAACTGCGTAGGACATCTTGAAATCAGGAATGTGTTTACGGATGGATGCTGCAATTTGTTCCGGTTCAAAGCTCATTGCTGTAATATTAAAAGCATTGCGATGCTTCAGCTTCGCAGAATCCGCTTCCATTAACTGTACAATAGCCTGAAGTGCATCCGGCATATACATCATATCCATGTACGTACCCGGCGCAATATACGATGTATATGCACCATCTTCAATTGCTTTATAGTAGATTTCCACAGCATAATCTGTTGTGCCACCGCCAGGGGGTGCCACGTAAGAGATGAGACCTGGAAAGCGGACGCCGCGCGTATCTACACCAAACTTATGATAGTAATAATCACAAAGCAATTCCCCTGCCACCTTGTTTACACCATACATGGTTGTTGGCCTTTGAATTGTATCTTGTGGTGTATTGTCTTTTGGTGTAGAAGGACCAAACGCTCCGATAGAACTTGGCGTAAAGAATTTACAATTTAACTCTTTCGCAGCCTCAAGTGCATTTACCAATCCACCCATATTTAAATTCCATGCAAACACAGGATTTTTTTCTGCGGTTGCAGAAAGTAAAGCTGCCAAATGAATAATCGTATCTACTTGATGCTCTTTTGCTACAGTATATAAACGCTGACCGTCCGTTACATCAAGCAATTCAAACGGACCTGATGTGACAGCTGGATTGTCCGTTGCGCGAATATCCGAAGCAATTACTTGCTCTGCTCCGTATAAATTACGAAGCATCATGACAAGTTCAGAACCGATTTGTCCTAGAGAACCTGTTACCAATATTTTCTTCATGTTTGCTCACTCCTATTGCATGCTCATGATGTCTTAAATGATATCCATTTCCTTGCCGACCTTTTCATAAATACGGATTGCTTCATCTAGCATTTCCTTTGTATGTGCAGCAGTCGGCATATTACGTACACGTCCCATACCCTTTGCAACAGTTGGAAACACAATTGCTTTTGCATATACGCCCTCTTCGTTTAAACGTTTGCTAAATTGCTGTGTTAGGACTTCGTCACCAATAATACATGGTGTGATTGGTGTTTCACTATTACCAATATTGAAGCCAAGCTTTTTCAATCCTTGCTTCAAGTAGCGACCATTTTCCCATAAACGATCGTGAAGCTCTGTACTTTCTGTGATAATAGATAACGATTCAATACAAGCCGCCACATCCGCAGGTGTTAACGAAGTAGAAAATAGAAATGGACGAGAACGAACCTTTAACCAATCGATGAGGTTTTGTTTTCCTGCCACATATCCACCGACAACACCGATTGCTTTTGACAGTGTACCGATTTGAAAATCTATCTTATCAGACAATCCAAAATGTTTTACTGTACCTGCGCCTTTCCCAAGCACACCAGAACCATGCGCATCATCTACATACGTGATTAAATCAAATTCCTCTGCAATTTCTACAATTTCAGGTAGTTTTGCAATATCACCATCCATGGAGAATACACCGTCTGTAATCACCATAACTTTTCCGTATTGACCTTGCGTTGCTTCTTTTGCTTTTTGACGTAAATCTTCCATGTCAGAGTGTTTATAGACAATGATTTTAGCTCTCGATAAACGACAACCATCAATAATGGATGCATGGTTTAGTTCATCAGATAAAATGGCATCATTTTTATCCATAATGGCTGAAATAGCGGCCATGTTACAATTGAATCCAGATTGATATGCAACAGCTGCTTCCGTATGCTTAAATGCTGCGATTGCTTCTTCAAGCTTAACGTGTACATCAAGCGTACCATTAATGGTACGAACAGCTCCTGCACCTACCCCGTACGTCTTAATCGCTTTTGTGGCTGCTTCTTTTAAGCGTTCATCTGTAGCTAAACCAAGATAGTTATTGGAAGACAGATTAATATATTCTTTGCCACCAATTGTAATGATTGGGCCGTTCGGACTTTCCAGCGGGTCGATGACATTATACATGCCTTTATCTTTTAATTCCGCTAAATTTTCAGTTAAAAATGATTCCAATGCTTTACTAGACATATCGTTAAGCCCCTCCTCATGCCGGCGTCTACAGCAACCACAGTGACCACGAAAGCGCTTTCTCTATTAAACTCGTATCGCAAACGGGTTGAGATCTACTTTTCTTCACTTGCAATCTCTTTTATGTTATCACTTTCAATGCCGGTAAATCATTATACTTTTTTCACGTATTAGCTTAACATATTTTTCACGAAAAAGGATAAAAAACATTTGCATTACATACAAACGTACTTTCGTTTCTGAATAATCCTGTTTTATTTAACATAATTTTGAAAAAAGTCTCCCTCTTCAAGCGAAGCTAAGTGGTGAGTAGTTCACTATAAAATCTCGTACATCAATTTCATTTTTCCACTTTTCCCCTTTAAAACCTTTCCATGCATATGCTACCTTTTCAAGAGCTTGCTTCATAATGAAATTTCCCATTTATTAATACAGGATGTGATAATTTTGTATAACAGGTTCTGGTATAAGAGTAACACTGTTTTGACTTTGGCTACGCCTGTAATCGTTAAATATTTATGAAACAATGCACAAAATTATATGCATAGTGTACAAGTTCTTCAGACAATTTGTTATTGTACGAAATAAAAGGCCGTTAACACCAGCAACAACGCGGATTTGACGTTTAACGAAGGTATTCTCTATAAGGTTTATATTATGAGTTCTTATGCAACACCACCATAGAAAAAGATCCATACAACTCGCGATAATCAGCAATAAAAAAGCCCTTTCACATAGAAAGGACTTCTTCTGTTACATAAATTCTGCCATCAATTCATCAAACATGCTTTGGTCCATTTTTAGATCAGCATGTACAAGTGGCTTGTCACTGTAACCTTTAATCAGCTCCTGATAGGAAGGCTGTTGTTTATTTTGATAAATTAAGCCTGTTACAAGGCTATTATTTTCAATTAATGTCTGCATCGCCTGCATACGATTAGAAGGATCGTATCCTTCTACTTCGCTAAGCTTCTTTAGGTTTTCTTTAAACCAATCATACGTATTCACTTTATTGTACGTTACACATGGACTAAACACATTAATAAGAGAAAAACCTTTATGCTTAATCCCCTCTTCAATTAATTGTGTGAGCTCTTTAAGATCGCTTGAAAAGCTTTGTGCAACAAACGTCGCACCGGCTGTTAATGCCATTTCCATGACAGACAATGCCGGTTCAACCGATCCTTGCGGCGTACTCTTTGTTTTAAAACCTACTTCGCTTCGCGGTGAAGTTTGTCCTTTTGTTAACCCGTAAATCTGGTTATCCATTACAATGTATGTAATGTCAATATTGCGTCGAATTGCATGGATTGTATGCCCCATACCAATTGCGAATCCGTCTCCGTCACCGCCTGAAGCAATAACTGTTAAATCACGATTCGCCATCTTTACACCTTGTGCAATTGGCAATGCACGGCCATGAATTCCATGGAAGCCATATGTGTTAATATAGCCGGAAATACGACCAGAACAACCGATTCCTGATACAACCGCCATTCCTTCCGGTTCTAAACCAACATTTGCAGCGGCACGCTGAATTGCAGCTTGTACGGAGAAATCACCGCAACCCGGGCACCAGTTCGGCTTCACATTATTTCGGAAATCCTTAAACGTTGCCATTTAATACAACTCCTTTTTTGCATTCGTTGTAAACTTCTTTTGGTAAAAACGGGTTGCCATCATATTTCAATAGGCTGGAAATTTTTTCACCATAGCCCACGTTCATTTTTATAATGTTTGCTAGTTGCCCCGTTGCATTATTTTCTACCACTACAACGCGCTTTGCTTCCTTCACAAGTGGCTGCATTACAGCTGTTGGGAACGGATGAAGCAAACGAACATGAGCATGATTCACCTTCAGACCATCTTTTTCTAAACGAATCATTGCTTCTTCAATTGCTCCTCTTGTTGAGTTAAAGCCAACAAGAAGCACATCTGGATTTTCATGCTTTGCAACAATATGAACAGGTGTATTAAACTTCATTCCTTCAATCTTGCGCATGCGCTTATCCATTTGCGCAATGCGATTTTCAGGTGATTCAGACGGCTTTCCTGTTTCGGCATGCTCTACACCTGTTACGTGATGAATGCCATTTTTCACACCAGGTACAACACGAGGAGAAACACCATCATCTGTTACTGCATAACGTTGGAAATACTCCTTATTTTCGATAGGCGGCTGCTCATCCAACAAGAGTTTACCGCGACGAATTTCCACTTTATTAAAGTCTAGCGGTTGTACAGTTTGCTTTCCTAGTGAAAGCTGCAAGTCTGTCATTAGAATAACAGGCACTTGATATTCCTCGGCAATGTTAAACGCCTCAATTGTATCATAAAAAGCTTCTTCGACCGTACTAGGCGCCATAACAACCTTAGGAATCTCACCATGTGTACCGTATATCATAGCCATTAAATCTGATTGTTCTTGCTTTGTCGGAAGTCCTGTACTTGGGCCACCACGTTGTGTGTCGACAATGACAAGCGGTGTTTCGGTAATACCGGATAAACCGATCGCTTCCATCATAAGAGACAAACCAGGTCCAGCTGATGCAGTCAAGGAACGCACGCCTCCGTAGTTAGCACCAATTGCCATTGTACACGCAGCAATTTCATCTTCAGTTTGAATAACAGTACCGCCGACCTTTGGCAATTTTTTAATTAAATATTCCATGATTTCCGATGCTGGTGTGATTGGATAAGCTGCCATAAAACGAGCACCGCCCGCCACTGCACCAAAAGCAATCGCATCGTTACCAATCATAAATAAGCGTTTTTGGCCACTTGCTGGCTCAAGCTGCATCATATTTACTTGCGAGCCAAGCAAATCTTTCATATGTTGTGAACCGCGGCGAATTGCCTCCATGTTTTTTTCTACAATTTGTTGCCCTTTTCTTCCAAAAATTTCTTCCACAACTTCTAAATAGACTGATTCATCTAATCCAAGCACTGAACAAGACGCACCTACAGCCACCATGTTTTTCATTAAAGATGTACCGAGTTCTGTTGCAATTTCTGTAAATGGTACCGCATACAGTTGCACGCTTGTACTATCTGGAATTGTTGGAGAGAATTTTGCATCTGCAATTACAATTCCGCCATCTCGAAGTTCATGGAAATTTAAGTCAATTGTTTCCTGATCAAATGCAACAAGAATATCCAAGTCATCGGATACAGAGCGAACTTCAGTTGTGCTGACGCGAATTTTATTGTTGGTGTGTCCGCCTTTAATACGGGAAGAAAAGTGGCGATAGCCATACAGGTAATATCCAAGCCTATTTAAAGCCATACAAAAGATTTCGCCGGTACTTTCAATCCCTTCACCTTGTTGCCCCCCAACTTTCCAAGAAAGTTGATTCATCATTTACTACACCCCTTTGGCCTCATACATTATAGTGCATTTTTTTACACTATCATTTTATCATCTTCTACCCTAGGAAACTACAAACTCTGGTCATACATTTTAAAAATTTATATAAGACGTGAAATTCTTATATAAAAACCCTTCTACTTGACGTTCTGAATAATGTTTTTGCAGTATATTGATTAAATTTGGATAATCCGCATATGAAGAAAGTCCTTCTACTGTTTCTGTTATGCCATCGAAGTCAGATCCAAAACCAAGTTGCTTCTCTCCACCGAGCATACAAATATGCTCTATATGCTTCAGAATATGAGAAATATGAGCTGGCCCTTCCGTTATAAACGAAGGTACAAAAGTGATACCTATCACACCATCTTTCTGTAGCAATGCACGAATTTGCTCATCAGTAAGGTTACGTGGATGGTCGCATAAAGACCGGCAATTGGAATGAGATGCAACCGGATATGTTGCATGCCCAATTACATCCCAAAAGCCCTTTACAGATAAATGAGATACGTCTGTCCATAACCCATGCGCATTAAGATGTTCGACAACCTGGAAACCAAATGAACTTAAACCAGCACCACGCGGTTCTAAAACACCATCGGCCACTGCATTGCTGTAATTCCAAGTTAACCCCACAGAGCGTACACCTAAGCGGTATAGTGTTTCAAGCTTTACAATGTTTTTATCAATGGCATCACAACCTTCTAATGTCAGCAATGCCCCTATTTCTCCATCTTTCAAATTATCTACATCTGCCTTAGATAACAGAACTTTCATATGCGGATGCTTTTCTATTATCTCCTTGTAGAATATATCGACCATTTCTAGTGCTACTAGGAAACGTTGCTCCTGCGACACATTCTCTGGCACATATATAGCGAAACACTGAATTTTGGCATCATTGCGCAATAAATTTTCCATAGTAATGTGAAGGTGCGGGTCATTTATAAACTGCCTCTTTCGATCAGACCACAATTGCCATAGCACATCACAATGTGCATCAAAAATCTGCATATAATCACCCTTCAAACAAAAATAACCTGTTTGCAACGCAAACAGGTTTAACTTCAACGAGGCTCTACAATCAGTTTAATTGCTGTTCGCTCTTCTCCATCAATGGTTATATCTGTAAACGCCGGTACGCAAATTAAATCTAAGCCACTTGGTGCCACAAATCCTCTTGCAATTGCAACTGCCTTAACAGCTTGATTTAACGCACCTGCTCCAATCGCTTGAATTTCCGCGGTACCTCGCTCACGGATGACTCCTGCAAGTGCGCCTGCTACAGAGTTAGGGACAGACGTTGCTTTAACTTTTAATATTTCCATTGCTTGTTTCCTCCTCGTTTCATTAAATGAGCGATTAAATTCACTCTACATATATTCACGAGGCAAAGCATGTATTCCTTCTTAAAAAGTCTTAATTTTCACAAAAATTTATATATAGTCGAATAGAACATACCTTTTAATCAAAAATAGATTGATCATCGTTGATTAAAATTTGTTCCACTTTCCGTGCTTTACCCGTAGCCGGATCTACATCAATATATACGGCACTTAGTTGCCTACGCCCTTCCGTTACTTCAAATCGCACAGGCAAGCCAGTTAAAAACTTTTTAAGAACCGCATCACGACTCATTCCTAAAATTCCATCATACGGACCAGTCATACCAACATCTGTTATATAAGCTGTCCCGTTAGGCAAAATACGCTTATCAGCAGTAGGAACATGTGTATGTGTACCCACAACAGCAGTGACTCTACCATCTACGTACCATCCAAGCGCCTGTTTTTCACTTGTTGCTTCCGCATGAAAGTCTATAAAAATTACATTGGTACGCTTTCTTGCTTCTTCTATGTACGCATCTGCTTGCTTAAAAGGACATTCTAGAGGAGGTAAAAATGTGCGTCCTTGTAAATTGATAATTGCTACTTCTGTTCCATTACAATTTACAAAAATCATTCCTTTTCCTGGTGCACCTTCAGGGAAATTACCAGGACGAACCAAATATTTAGCATCATCAATAAAGGAAAATAAATCTTTATTATCCCATGCATGATTGCCAAGTGTAACAGCTTGTGCACCTACCTCTAAAAAACGACGATAAATTTTTTCAGTAATTCCCCTGCCCGCTGCCGCATTTTCTCCATTAATGATGGTAAGCGTTGGACTGTATTTTTTCTTTAATTTTGGCATGTACTCATCAATCATTTCCCTCCCAGGCGCTCCGACAACATCTCCAATAAATAAAATTCGCATCACTATTGCTTCCTTTCTAATCCTACATTCTCATACAAATTCTAAATGGGTACTTATTCAATCTTTTTCATCAAATATACAGTAAGCAAGCCATTGACAACTTAGCTCTGTCACATTTTTGCATATAGTGTAATGATCTACCGATGTATGATAAAAAAATAAAGTGGTCAGAGACCACTTTATTTTGCATATTCAACAGCACGTGTTTCTCGAATAACCGTAACTTTGATATGTCCTGGGTAATCAAGCTCGCTTTCAATACGTTTGCGAATATCTCTGGCTAAACGATGTGCTTCTAAATCATCGATTGCATCAGGTTTGACCAAGATACGAACTTCACGACCTGCCTGAATTGCAAATGATTTCTCTACACCCTCATAGGACTCAGAAATCTCCTCAAGCTTTTCTAAGCGACGAATGTAGTTTTCCAACGTTTCACTTCTTGCTCCTGGTCTTGCTGCTGATAATGCATCCGCAGCAGCAACAAGCACAGAAATAATAGAAGTTGGATCTGTATCACCATGGTGGGATGCAATTGCATTAATAACCACAGGATGTTCTTTATATTTTGTAGCAAGTTCCACACCAATTTCAACGTGACTACCCTCAACTTCATGATCGATTGCTTTTCCAATATCATGCAACAAGCCTGCTCGGCGCGCTAGTTTTTCATCTTCACCAAGTTCAGCAGCCATTAAGCCCGCCAAATATGATACTTCCATTGAGTGCTTTAGTACGTTTTGACCATAACTTGTACGGAACTTTAAACGACCCAAAATTTTAATGAGATCTGGATGTAAGCCATGAACACCGACTTCAAATGTGGTTTGTTCACCAATTTCCCTGATATACTCATCCACTTCACGTCTGGATTTTTCAACCATTTCTTCAATACGAGCCGGATGAATACGTCCATCTTGTACAAGTTTATCTAATGCAATACGAGCTGTTTCACGACGAATTGGATCAAATCCTGATAAAATAACTGCTTCCGGTGTATCATCAATAATTAAATCAATACCGGTTAATGTTTCTAATGTTCGAATATTTCGACCTTCTCGACCTATAATTCGGCCTTTCATCTCATCGTTTGGAAGATTTACGACTGAAACAGTCGTTTCTGCAACATGATCAGCTGCACAGCGCTGAATTGCTAGGGATAAAATTTCCTTCGCTTTTTTATCCGCTTCTTCTTTTGCACGAACTTCACTTTCTTTAATCATCATCGCGATCTCATGTGAAAGTTCGCCTTCCATTTTGGAAAGAATGATAGATTTTGCTTCTTCACGTGTCAAGCCTGAAACACGTTCTAGTTCGTCCTGTTGTTTTTGAACCAGTTCTCCTACTTTGCTTTCCAACTCTTCAATCTGCTGTTGTTTTAAAACAAGAGAATCTTCTTTTTTCTCAAGCGCATATTCACGCTTTTCTAAAGATTCGTTCTTACGATCAAGATTCTCCTCTTTTTGCATTAAACGATTTTCTTGTTTCTGTAACTCACTTCTTCGATCACGAACTTCTGATTCTGCTTCTGTACGAAGTGTATGAATTTCGTCCTTAGCCTCAAGCAATGCTTCCTTTTTTAATGCTTCCGCTTGGCGCTTCGCATCTTCAAGAATTTGATTAGCAGCGTAGGTAGCACCGTTAATCTTTGCTTCGGCGATGGATTTTCGAACAAAAAAGCCAACAACGGCACCGACGATCGTGGCAAGCAAAATGGAGATGATTGCAACAACTAAGTTCATAACTTTCACCTCCTTTTGCTATTAATAAAATAAGACTGTCGGCATGTGCATTTAAGATGCACACCACTGCCCCCTCGTCCCTTTGAACTATGTGCATGGGACATGTTTACATTCGCTTTATTATTTACACAATTCTTCGAATTTGGAACAAAAAGTTCCCTTCGAATGTCATACATTTTCAAACCGAAAGATATGACACAATGGTAAAAAAAGAATATACATTCTCATTTTATAGGTCGATATTTCCATTGTCAAGAGCGGTATCTATTTGCTGAGTTTTAACTAGAATAAAATCGAATAAGAGTTATCTTTTTTGTTGAAATAAAAAACACCCAATTGGGTGTTTTTTATCTTATTCATCTAATAAAGTTGGCTCGTCTTCTTCAATAACCGTGCGAGGTCCATCAGAATCAATACCGTAGTGAGCACGTACTTTTAAAGCAATATCGTCTCGAACATGTGGATTTTCACGCAAAAAGATCTTTGCATTTTCTCGACCTTGACCAAGACGCTCGTCTTGGTAGGAATACCATGCACCACTCTTTTGTACAATATCAAGTTCTGTTGCCATATCAAGAATTTCACCTTCTTTAGAAATTCCCTCTCCATACATAATATCTACTTCCGCTACACGGAATGGAGGTGCCACTTTATTTTTTACTACCTTAATCTTTGTTTTATTACCAACCATATCGTTGCCTTGTTTTAACTGCTCGGCACGGCGTACTTCTAAACGCACTGTTGAATAAAACTTTAATGCACGGCCACCTGGTGTTGTCTCAGGACTACCGAACATAACACCTACTTTTTCACGAATTTGATTAATGAAGATAGCAATTGTTTTGGATTTATTAATTGCACCGGAAAGCTTGCGAAGAGCTTGTGACATAAGACGCGCTTGCAACCCGACATGAGAATCTCCCATTTCTCCTTCAATTTCAGCTTTTGGAACAAGAGCTGCTACAGAATCAATAACAATAATATCTACTGCGCCGCTGCGTACCAACGCTTCTGCAATTTCCAACCCTTGCTCACCTGTATCGGGCTGCGATAACAATAAAGAATCTATATTTACACCGAGCTTTTGTGCATACACAGGATCAAGAGCATGTTCTGCGTCAATAAATGCAGCTTGCCCACCGCGTGCTTGTACCTCTGCAATTGCATGAAGAGCGACTGTAGTTTTACCAGAAGACTCAGGTCCATATGTTTCAATAATTCGTCCGCGTGGGTAACCACCTACACCTAAAGCAACATCCAATGCTAGAGATCCACTGGAAACTGTAGAAATCTGACGTTCAGATTGCTCTCCTAGCTTCATGATAGATCCTTTACCGAACTGCTTTTCTATTTGTTTTAACGCCATTTCTAGCGCTGCTTGACGATCGCTCATTATATTTCCTCCTTTTATGTTAACCTTATCATTATTATAACCGCTTTTCCGTAAAAAGCCAACAAAAATCGAACACCTATTCGTATTTTAGTTTTTACTGTTCTACATCTCTACTTTAGCTATAAATATAATTTCAAAATTTTCATATCAAAATACGAATACTGTATTTAGCCAATTAACAACAATGTTTAGACAAGCAACACAAAATAAAACTTACACTTTCCTAACTTGTGAACTCCTCATCATCTCATTTTCTCACCAATCCATGTAAGTAGCGTGAACTCCAAAAGTTCATATGCTTACAGTGTGTTTACTCCGTTTCTAACGCATAGCCTGAAGCAGGAGAGCCTCTTTATTTATAATAGACAGTGTTAGCGCCTAGTGTTAATAATTAGCACTTGTTGATTGGTATGGATAGGTAAAAATTCTGATAAAAGAAGTGAGTCAACAAGAGACCGTTTAGGAGCTTAGCCTGAAGATATACTGACTGCCGCAAAGAGTGAAGCATTATATCGGAAATTAATAATACGGTTTTAACAGAGCCCTATTCATGAAAAAAGGAAGAGTTTAGCACTCTTCCAGTCGTTTTAATAGATAGTATAAACCATATTTGACAGCTCTTTCTCTTACAAGAATTCTGTTGCCTCCAAGCTTTAACGAAAATGTTTCTGTATGTTTCCCTTTGATTGCTACACCAATATGTACGGTTCCAGGCGCTTGGTTTTCTAACGGTTCTGGTCCTGCCACACCTGTAAAACTGATGCCCACATCACTTTGCAAAAGTGTAAGGACATTTGTAGCAAGTAAACCTGCACATTGTGAACTGACTACTTGCATATCAGCCGGAATACCAAGTAGCTTTTCTTTTACAGACCTGTCATAGCACTGTACACCGCCTTTAAAACAAGAGGAAACACCCGGTACGTCTGTTATCTTGGCAGCAAACATACCGCCAGTTAAACTTTCTGCACACGAAAGCGTATATCCTTTTGCCTGTAGTAAATCAATAACCTTAGTATGCAGGGATTCATTATCATAACCGTAGAAAAAAGACCCTACCCTTTCTAAAATTTGCTGCTCAGTTTTATTAAGTAGCTCATGTGCTTCTATTTCAGTTGTAGCCTTAGCCGTCAATCGAAGCGTTACTTCTCCTTCAGCAGCAAGGGGAGCAATGGTGGGATTGGTTTGGGCATCAATAATATCTTGTAATACATCTTCTAGCTGTGATTCCCCAATGCCAAAAAAACGTAATACACGTGAGTACAAATTCCCTGTAGATCCTAATTGGATTAGATATGGTTCTACATATCGTTCATACATAGGAATCATTTCTTTCGGCGGTCCTGGTAACAAAACATATAATTTGCCACCTGCAGCCAATGCCATACCGGGCGCCATACCAAAATCGTTCGGAAAAACAACCGCCCCTTCTAGTACAAGTGCCTGTTTTTTATTGTTTTCTGTAAAAGCTCGGCCCGTTTTGGTGAAATAAGCAGCAATTGCATCCATAGCTGGTTCATCATATACCAGCTTGACTCCTGCAGCATTGGCGATAGTTTCTTTTGTTAAATCATCTTTGGTCGGTCCTAATCCCCCCGTAAAAATTAAAACATCCGCTCGTTGCTGTGCAACGGCAATAGCTGAAGAAAGTCGTTCAGCATTATCTCCTACAACAGTTTGGAAATAAACATTAACACCAATAGATGCTAATTTTTGCGAAAGAAACTTTGCATTTGTGTTTAAGATTTGTCCTAATAATAATTCGGTGCCAACCGCGATAATCTCGGCGTTCACAATACATTCCCCCTATTTGGAATTAACAAAAACAGCGCGATTCTTCCAAAAGTAATCCCATCCGGATATCACAGTAAAGACAACAGCAATCCACATAGATATATTAGCTACAGAAAACGGTAGCCAATGAAGAGGCACATCATGTAATAGGTATGCTGAGATAGCTACAATCTGCGTCCATGTTTTAATTTTACCGAGCATGTTAGCGGCCACAACTTCTCCTGTTCCTGCTAAGATTAAACGTAACCCTGTAATAGCAAACTCACGGCTTATGATAATAATGACCATCCACGAAGGAGCATGAAAGGGCTCCGGCAATTCTACAAGTATAATAAGAGCAGCGGCTACTAGCAATTTATCGGCTAACGGATCTAAAAACTTCCCGAAATTAGTCACCAAATTATATTTACGTGCATAATAGCCGTCTACCCAATCTGTGGCTGATGCAAAAATGAAAATTAACGCTCCAATAAGATGACTTAGTGTTAAATCATTCGGACCTATAATACGATTTGACCATTCAAACGGAACCAACATAACAAGCATAAACAAAGGAATTAAAAAAATTCTTGATAAGGTGATTTTATTAGGTATATTCACGATTACTCCTCCATTGTTTCAAAACCAATTTCATTGAAAATAGTCATCGCATGCGATGACTATTGTGCAGATTGCGCTGTCCGCAAATTTTTAATCAGTAAAATTTGATGATAATATTTTGTAGGATCTTGCGGATACGAAACTGCCTGACCGTTAATTTTAATGTCAGTATTCGGTGTACTTCCAACATTTAAGCGCATCGTATCTTGTGCGGACAAATCCTGTTGCAATGTTTCTCCAGGTTGTAACGTTTTGCTTATAATCAGTTTTCCTGAACCATCTTTTATATCGATGTATGCGCGTCCTTTAGCTGTTAACTCAACAATCATTGCCGTATTGTTGCGAAGTTCCATCGTAGCTATTTTACCGGATGTTTCGATTACCTTTAGCTCTTGTACTGGCTGTGGAGGTGCAACAGGAGCTTCTTCCTTCTTTACCTCTTCTTTAGGCTCTTCTTTTTTATCTAACGGTGAATTTTCCGCTTTCTCTACCTGTGCTTTTGTTACCTCAGGTATAGCTGTACTTTCCTCTTTATTCGCTAAAGCCTGAAATACAAGCCAAACACCTACACATACCGCAAGTACAATAAGAGTGATAAATACTTTTGGCATATAATCCATAAACTTATTTGAAGCGGCTGTAGAAACCGCCTCCCTCGACTTACGAACACGTGACAATTGCGTTATATCGTGTGAAGCAGGAGGGAGGGGTAATTCATTCTTATGCTCTTCTAGCAACATTTCCGCATCTAGTCCAACAGCTTCTGCATATTGCTTAATAAACGCTCTTACGTAAAACTCTCCCGGCAAGATATGCAACTTTCCTTCTTCTATACTGGTGAGATATCGCTTTTGAATCTTCGTAATCTCTTGCAATTCATCTAATGACAAACCCTTTGTTTGTCTGGCTTCCTGTAATTTTTGTCCTAGTTCCAATACAAACACCTCGATACTTCCTTAAAAATCGAACATGGAAAAATTATTCCTTGTATTTAGCTCAATATCATCCACCAAATGATATGTAATCTCTTCATCATCGTCGTTACGTAACTCAATAATGTAATCAAAGTCGTCCAATGTATATTCAGACTGGGCTACAAAGATATCTGGGTGCTCCACCACTTTTGTTGCTGGGATGCGCATAATCTCTCGTACAAGCTGCCAATGTCTTTCGTTTGCTCGCTTTGTTGAGACAATGCCATCTAAAATAAAAATGTTATTTTCGCTATATTCATCTTGAATAAGTTGACTTCGAATCGTTTGCTTGATTAATGTAGAAGATACAAAAAGCCATCTTTTGTTTGCGCAAACGCTTGCTGCTACAATGGATTCCGTTTTGCCGACTCGCGGCATGCCACGTATGCCAATTAATTTATGCCCCTCCTTTTTCATTAACTCAGCCATAAAATCAACCAATAATCCTAATTCATCACGAACAAATCGAAATGTTTTCTTATCATCAGCATCTCTTTGTATGTATCTACCATGTCGCACCGCCAACCGATCTCTAAGTTTCGGTTCGCGGTACTTCGTTACCGTTATATTATCCATCGTATTCAGAATTGATTCAAGACGCGCAATTTGCTCACGGTTTTCTCCTCGAAGCAATAAACCCCGTCTAGAGTTATCTACACCATTAATTGTCACAATATTAATGCCAAGCATCCCGATTAGCGAAGAGACATCGCCAAGCAAGCCGGGTCGATTCTTATGTATCTCATACTCAAAGTACCATTCGATCATCTCAAACACTCCCCTTGCCTACTAACTATCTACTATCTTATATGATTTTTCCTGAATAGAAAAGTGAAATTACAAATCCGATATTCCAAATACAAAGCATTATTCATGTAAGCATTATCATTTTTGTGTTCAAAACAAAGAAAAGAGGAGGCTCCCCCCCTCTTTTAACGTTGATGCTGTACAAGCTTAATCATTAGATTCGCAATAGTATGCTGCTCTTGCTCATCCGCCACTTTCCAAAGTTCGGCCAACACGCGTTCTTCATCGTTGCGCGGCTCTACTTCGTTTGCTAAATAATCGCCAATTCGATAAGCCATTTCAGATACATAATTATGATCTAATCCTTTACCTTCGGCTTGATCCAAACGCTCACCCAAAAATGATTTCCATTGGTCAAAATTATCTAATACAGACACAGGTAACACCTCACCTTTCAAATAGATTCAATACTACTATGCACATTTCTAACCGATATTATGTATTAATACCATCCACCATTTACAGCGATAATCTGCCCTGTGATATAAGAAGCCTTAGGAGACAATAAAAATGAAACCACATTCGCTACCTCTTCTGCTTGCCCTAGGCGGCCCATTGGTATTTCCTCGGCAATTTCATTTTTTTCATCTTCGGAAAATATATGTAGCATCTCGGTTTCTATAGCACCTGGAGCAACTGCGTTTACTCGTATCCCACTGGGTGCAACCTCTTTGGCTAATGCTTTTACAAATGTATTTTGCGCTCCTTTGACAGTAGAATACAGTACTTCACAAGAAGCTCCTACCTGTCCCCAAATGGAAGAGATAACAATAATTTGCCCTTGTTTTTTAGAAATCATATCAGGTAATAAAATTGTCACCAACTGATATAAATTGGTAACCTGCATGCGCACCATCGCATCTAATTCATTGTTTGAAATATCTTGAACCAATCCAAATACGCTTTTACCAGCCGCGTATACAATGATATCTAGTGGATGGTGCAATTGCAATTGTATGTGCTTTGCACCATCTGGGTGCGATAAATCACCGTTAATTAAGATATGCCCCTGCCCCAATTCCTGTAATAGTTTCTCCGCTTTTTCTTTTCCTGTATGGTAATGTAGATATAGTTGATATCCTTCAGCAGCTAGCTGTCTGGCAATTGCTCCTCCGATTCCTCCACTTGCCCCTGTAATAAGTGCGTACTTCATATATGCCTCCTTACATGTAAAAAGCATCCGTAATGGATGCTTATGCCTTAGGTACGACCTGACAAACACTCAATCTTTTTTCATCAACAAATTCCTTGGCAGCTTGCTTTAGATCCGAACTTGAAATTTCCTCCAAAACTGCTAACGCATCAAATAAACTTGATTCGTTAAACGCATAACGTGTAAATTGATTTGCGATATATTCCGGAGAATTTAAAGAACGTAAAAAGCCGCCTATTTTCTTTTTCTTTGCCCGTTCGAGCGTCTGTTCCGATAAGCTATTATAATCTGTGTGCAATAGAATGGATGTTAGCTTTTCAGCCAATTCATTAGGATACTTTGTATCGCCTCCCACCATTGCAAAACCAAAGTTACTCTCTTCTGTATAATCATAAGAAAATGTATCGTCAATTAAACCATTATTATAAAGGTCCTCATAATTATTAGAACCTTTACCGAATAAACAATCCATTAAGAGCGTCAACGTAATTTCTTGCTTTAATAAAGCTCGACCTGTTTTATTTGACTTCTTCGCTTTTAAACCTACCAAACATTTAGGCGTTTGTACAGTCATGGGAATAACTTTTTTCTTTTCATTTACTTCTTCAGGTTCACTCTCAAAAAAACGTTGAATTGGGGGTTGATCTTCATATTTCTTAGCAGCTTGATTACGGCGTACCAACTCCATTGTATCTTCTACATCGACCGGACCAACAACAAATAACAACATATTACTTGGGTGATAAAATGTGTGATAGCATTCATATAAAGAATCTTTTGTAATTTTGCTTATAGAGTCGATTGTACCTGCTATGTCTATTTTAACAGGATGTTTTTGATACAAAGCATCAATTAATCCAAAATACAAGCGCCAGTCTGCATTGTCTTGATACATTTGAATTTCCTGTCCGATAATACCCTTTTCTTTTTCTACAGTTTCTTCCGTAAAATATGGTGCTTGCACAAAATCCAGCAATGTATTTAAGTTGACATCAACATTTGATGTACACGAAAATAAGTAGGCTGTTCTTGTAAACGATGTAAAGGCATTCGATGAAGCACCTTGTTTGCTGAAAAGCTGAAATGCATCATGGTCTTCTTTTTCAAATAACTTGTGCTCTAAAAAATGCGCAATGCCGTCCGGCACTTGTACCTTTTCTGTTCCATCTATTGGAACAAACACGTTATCAATGGAACCGTATTTTGTTGTAAATGTAGCAAACGTTTTATTAAATCCTTGCTTTGGCAGAATATATACATCTAAGCCATTTGGTAGCTTTTCGTAAAATAATTCTTCTTTAAGTTGTTCAAATGAAATTTTCTCCACCTTACACATCCTCCCCTTGCAGCAAGTAAACCGTGTCAATCTCTATCTTTTTTGCTACTGCAATTACTTCCTCTTTTGTTACATTATGAATTGCTTCCTCCCATTTGGCAATTGGGCGTTCGTAATCCGCTACAACATTATGGTATAGCATTTCAACTAGTCCCCTCGGTGTATCAATCGTTTCAAGAATTTGATTATTAATTACTGCTTTGGTTTGCTGCAGTTCTTGCTCTGTAAAATCTCCGTTTCGCATTGCTTCTAGTTGCTCATTGATAATGGAAACAGCTTTTTGATAATTTTTAGCTTCAATGCCTGACATAACAAACAAAAGTCCTTTATGGCTTTCATAACGAGATGCGGCGTAATATGCAAGGCTATTTTTTTCCCGCACATTGATAAATAGTTTAGAGTGAGAGAATCCTCCAAATAGACCGTTGAATACTTGAAGCGGGAAGTAGTCTTTATCTTTATATGTAACATGGGTACGATAGCCTATATGCAATTTGCTTTGTTTTAAATCCTGCTTCTCAATTACTTCTCGTTCTGATACTTGTTTAGAAGGTGATATAGTAACTCTACAATGCTGCTTTCGTTGTGCAGGTAGTGTGAAATATTTTTGAATTAAAGTTGTCACAGATTCATTAACATCACCAATCACATACAAATCTAAGCAGTCCTCTCTCAACACTTGCTGATAATACGAAAATAAAGAAGCCGGTGTAATCTCGGCAATTTTTTCTTTTATACCGTTTGCGTTAAATCGATATACCTCATTTTGACACATTTCCTCTAGCAATCGATCATTCGCATAACGCATTTTATCATCATACACGGATTCCAAACGCTGTAATAAAGACCGCTTTTCACTTTCAACAATGGATGGGACAAACACGTCACCTTCCGTTATCGGGTGTAAAATTAATTCAGCTAGCATTTCAATCGCCTTTTCTAGAAGAAGAGGGGCATCTTGTAAATACACTTCGTTTGCAACGTCCATATAAAAAGAAATAATGTGATATTCACCCTTTTTACTGACATCTACTCCTAAAGAAGCACCATATAAATCTTCAAGATGCTGTCTAATGAGCTTCACGGTTGGAAACGTTTTTGTACCACTTTGTAATACATATGGCAATAAGGCACGCTGTGTAACTGTTTCCTCCGATAAGGGGGCCTTCATTCGCAGTACAAGTGTATTCGTTTTGTATTTCGTAGTAGCAACTGTATGTACACGTAAACCAGCTATTTGTGTTTGCTGTTCCATCTTACTCCTCCTTATATACATATTCTTCTTCAATATACATTTCCTTGCATGAACTTGGCAAATTTCTAACGTATTTTTAGTATATGTGAAAAAAGAAAAAACTCGCACAAAGTGCGAGTTTTTAGCGTTTTCCTTTTTCGTACGGTGCACCTAATGCTTTAGGAGCTTCAGAGCGTCCTACAAAACCTACCAGCGCAAAAATGGTTAACACATAGGGAAGAATAATTAAAATTACTGGTGGAATATTTTGTAGCAGTGGCAGTGTACCACCTGTTACTCCCAGAGACTGTGCAAACCCGAAGAACAATGCTGCTCCGAGTGCACCAATCGGATGCCATTTACCAAAAATCATAGCTGCCAGCGCAAGGAAGCCTTGGCCTGCAATTGTACCACCTGAAAAGTTGTTAGAAATAGATGTTGCGAACACTGCACCACCAAGACCCGCAAACATACCAGAAATAACAACGGCAGTGTAACGCATTTTATATACGTTGATACCCATTGTATCTGCCGCCATCGGATGCTCTCCCACCGCACGAAGACGTAGACCAAATGGCGTTTTATAGATGATATACCATACTAAAAATACCATAGCAATGGCAATATATGATGTTAATGGAATTGACGTAAAGAACAACTTTCCAATTACCGGAATATCAGAAAGAACAGGTATATCCATTTTATCAACACGATATTGAATTACGTCCGTTTGTCCTTTTCCAAATATCTTTTTAATAGCAAATACTGTTAATCCAAGCGCCAAGAAGTTAATTGCCACGCCACTAACAACTTGATCAGCTTTAAAAGTAATAGAAGCAACTGCATGAAGCAATGCAAACAAACCACAACCCACAGCCGCAATTACAAGTGAAATCCAAGGCGTAGCAGCGCCCCACGTATCAGACATTAATAATGTTGTTACAATCCCAATAAACGCACCAAACAGCATTAAACCTTCCAGTGCAATATTTACAACACCGGATCTTTCACTAAATACACCGCCTAAAGCCGTGAAAATAAGAGGGGCTGCTGTATACAACGTTCCTTGTATGATAATAGCGAGAATATCCAAGAAGCTCATTTATTTGCCCTCCTTGCTAAAGCGATTTAAAGCCCAACGAATTACGTAGCTACACGCGACAAAGAAAATAATACACGCAACAATAACGTTGATTAGTTCAGACGGCACGTTTGCTGTGAAGTTCATTTGTGGAGCTGCGCTCTTTAATCCACCGAATAATAATGCTGATAAAATAATACCGAATGGATTGTTCATGCCAAGAAGTGCAACCGCAATTCCGTCAAATCCAACCCCCGTAAAGGCTGTCATTGCCGTCATGTACTGGAATGTACCTAAAGCTTCCATAGAACCGGCAATTCCGGCGAACGCACCAGCAATTGTCATAGAAAGAATAACGTTACGAGACACTTGCATACCAGCATAATGAGAAGCATGCTGATTGTATCCTACTGCTTTTAATTCATACCCCATAGTCGTACGGTCTAATAAAAACCACATCACAATTGCAGCAAGCGCTACGATGATAATTCCCCAGTGTAAGCGAGAGCCATCTGTAATGGATGATAACCATGGTGATGCAAGAGAAGCACTTGCTTTTACATCATATGTTTTTTCATTTCCAGCATGTAGGAAACGTTTAATTAAGTCATACGTCACATACAATGCTACGTAGTTCATCATAATCGTTACAATAACTTCATTTACTTTAAACTTGCCTTTTAAGTAACCAGGAACAAAACCCCACAATCCTCCGGCTACTGCAGCAACTAGGATAGACAATGGTAAATGAATAACTTTCGGTAGTTCAAAAGCATAACCAACCCATACTGCAGCAAGCCAACCAACAAGCAATTGACCTTCTACTCCAATATTAAATAACCCCGTACGGAAAGCAAATGCAACAGACAAACCGGCTAACACAAGAGGTAGCATCGTACGAATTGTTTCTCCGACAGCACGTGGGTTACCGAACATACCTTCAATAAGGGCCGTATATCCTACAACTGGGTCATAGCCACTCACAAGCATAACAATTGCTCCCATTAGAAGACCAAATAATGCTGATAATACAGGAACCAATATATTAATTGTGCGTGATGATAAAAATCCTTTATGCATGGTTCTCCACCTTCTCCCCTTGCGTTCCGCCCGCCATCAACAGGCCTAACTCTTGCTCGTTTGTTTCTTTTGCATTCACAATACCTACAATGCGCCCTTCGTAAATAACAGCAATACGATCACTTACATTTAAAATTTCATCCAATTCAAGTGATAAAAGTAAAACCGCCTTTCCTTTATCACGTTGCTCAACAAGCTTTTTATGAATAAACTCGATTGCGCCTACATCCAGACCACGTGTAGGTTGTGCTGCAATTAACAAATCCGGATTACGGTCCACTTCGCGAGCGATAATCGCTTTTTGCTGGTTTCCACCGGATAGCGCACGTGCAGGCGTATGTTCACTTGGTGTGCGCACATCAAATTGCTCAATTAATGCTTTTGCTTTTTCGTATACTTTACCGAAATTTAATATACCATTTCTAGAAATTGGTTCTTTATAATAGGTTTGAAGCACCATATTATCGCCAATAGAAAAGTCTAGAACCAATCCATGCTTATGGCGGTCCTGGGGAATATGTCCGACCCCTTCTTCTGTAATACGGCGCGTAGGCCAGTTCGTAACATCTTTTTGATTTAATGTAATAGAACCTGACTCAACTTTTCGTAACCCTGTGATTGCTTCAATCAGTTCACTTTGACCGTTACCATCTACCCCTGCAACTCCGACAATTTCTCCTGCACGAACAGTTAAGTCAAGGCCTTTTACAGCAGGTAAATTGCGGGCATCATGTACAACCAAATTAGAAATTTTTAATACATCCTGTTGTGGTTGGGCGTCTGACTTTTCAGTCTTAAAATTAACTTCTCTTCCTACCATTAATTCTGCTAATTCCTGCTCACTAGAGTTCTGAATCTCAACTGTTCCAATACCTTTACCTTTACGAATAATTGTACAACGATCACACACTTCCATGATTTCTTTTAATTTATGTGTGATGAGAACAATGGACTTACCTTCTTGTACAAGACGCTTCATAATGTTCATAAGCTCATGGATCTCTTGAGGTGTCAATACAGCTGTTGGTTCATCGAAAATTAAGATTTCAGCGCCGCGGTACAATGTTTTCAAAATTTCAACACGTTGTTGCATCCCTACAGAAATATCCTCAATTTTTGCATATGGATCTACCGCCAGTCCATATTGCTCAGACAGTTTCTTAATTTCAGCTGCCGCGTCTTCAATGTTAATTTTGCCGCCCTTTTTCGGCTCATTTCCTAAAATAATATTTTCTGTAACAGTAAAATTGTGTACCAGCATAAAGTGCTGATGCACCATACCGATTCCTAAATCATTTGCAACATTAGGACTTGTAATTTTAACAGCTTGACCTTTAATTTTGATTTCACCCTCTTCCGGCTGGTATAAACCGAAAAGGATGTTCATTAGTGTCGATTTTCCGGCACCGTTTTCCCCAAGCAATGCATGGATTTCACCCTTCTTTACTTGTAGGGTAATATCGTCATTTGCTTTGATGCCAGGGAAAACCTTTGTAATATGGTTCATCTCGATTACATATTCCATGAATTAACCCCCTATACATACAAAGGTTAGTTCCAAGAACTAACCTTTGCTATTCCTCTGTGTCCTATTTTTTCAGAGAAGCTTCATATGTTTTATATTCTGCTTCAGTTGCAGGAACTTTTAAATTACCTTCAAGGATTTGCTTTTTGAACTCTTCTACTTTAGCCAATGCTTCTTTGCTCACATTTTCAGTTGTTTCTGCAATATCAATACCTTTGTCTTTTAAACCAAATTCTTTAATAGCGCCGCCTTTAAGCGTACCTTCTTTTGCTTCTTTAGCAACCTCTTCAACTGCAACGTCTACACGTTTAACCATGGAAGTTAATGTAACATTTTCAGGCATACCTTCTTGATGCTGGTCACGGTCAACACCGATTACCCATACCTTCTCGCCTTTTTTCTTGCGGTTTTTCGCTTCAGTGAACACACCGTTTCCTGTACCGCCCGCAGCATGGTAGATTACATCAACACCTTGTCCATACATTGTAGAAGCCAATTGTGTACCTTTTGCAATGTTGTTAAAATCACCTGCATATTGAGATACAACCTCAATATTCGGATTTACTGCTTTTGCACCCGCGATGAAGCCGTATTGGAACTTTTTAATCAAATCGCTCTCTACGCCGCCGATAAAGCCAATTTTATTGGACTTTGTCGTCATAGCAGCTACCGCGCCTACAAGGAAAGAACCTTCGTTCTCTTTGAATACGATGCTTGTCACGTTTGGCTTGTCTACAACCATATCAACGATTGCAAACTGACTATCTTTCGCTTGATCAGCAGCCTTACCAATTGCATCTGCCATTAAAAAGCCGATACCAAAAGTGAGGTTAAATTTTGCTTCGCTAAATTTGTTTAGATTGTTCAAGTAGTCAGATTCTTTTTCGGACTGCAAGTAACGATAGCCTTCGTTTTCTTTCAAGCCGTTCTCTTTACCAAATTTAGTTAAACCTTCCCAAGCTGATTGGTTAAACGATTTGTCATTAACACCGCCAGTATCAGTAACCATACCTACTTTAAAGTTAGACGCTTTTTTGTCGCCGCCTTTTTCTTCTGCCTTGTCTGTTCCGCAAGCACCTAATACCGTGCTTGCTGCCAATGTTAAGGATAATAAAAGACCTGCTTTTTTCTTCATACTAGAACCCCTCCATAATATGCTGTTGCAGTTTTTGTATCTCTTGCTACTTACTGTCCCTTCTGAAAGGTGTCACCTCCTCAAAAGGATGAGGGACATTACATCCGTTTTCGTAGTACGTGGAAGCTGAATTTATCAGCTCTGAAATAGTTTACAGAATACAAAATAGGCTCATCATTTTGATCATAGTGCATTTGCTTTAAAACGAGCAGTGCTGTCTCAGGGTCACATTCTAAAATTGGTGACACCTTCGAATGATAGCCCAGCGGTTCAATATGAGCCACTGCATATGTCACACGTTTGTTTGTTTTTCTGTGAATAATACTCAGCAATGACTCTTCTTTATAGTCTGACAAATCCGGTAAGATATTATGCGGCATTTTATCAACACAATATACGACCGGTTCCCCATCTGCCGTTCTCACCCGCTCTATTGCAAGCGCTTCCACATTCTCTGTACAACGAAACTTCTCTTTCTCTTCTTCCGTCAAACTTGTAAGCGAAGATGATAGAAAGATAGTACCTGGTACTTTTTTGGCATCCGCAATCATATCAGTGATGCTGTAAAGCTGCTCAATCCCAGATGAGAAGAGCGGTGTAGCGTTTACAAAAGTACCAACACCATGACGGCGAATCACGACATTTTCCTCTTCTAAAATGCGCAACGCCTCTCGCAAGGTCGCTCGAGAAACCCCAAGTTCCTTTGCCAAATCAAATTCTGAAGGCAATTTCTGCTTTTCTTTGTATACGCCCTCTTTAATGTCATCTTTAATCCGGTCTATCACTCGTAAGTAAAGATGCCGGTTATCTGACCTGATTGACATGTTACTCCCCCAGTGTTCCACTTATTCGACCTCTGATGTAAGACATCTTTTCGTCTTTTTCAACCTTACTATATCATGAAATTATAAAAATCAAAATATAAAAGTTGTAATTTGTCGAATAAATGTTAATAATTTTTCTAGCACAAATTTTTATATATTTATGCATAAAAAAAACCTGTGCAACAGTATCTCTACGTCATGAGAAAACTGGAGCACAGGAATGTGCGTCACCGCTCTCCTCATAGTCTAGCAATTTAAGGCTGCTAGGTAGAAACTTCTGGACCATATCTCCATGATTATATGAGGTATCTAATTCATTCTGAGGTAAATAGTATCATAATATCCGTACATCGTCAACGGCATTCGACAAAAATCTTCGTATATTACGAACTCATCTCTTCTCTATCTTTAATAAGTACTTCTCTTGGTTTACTTCCTTCGTAAGGACCTACTACACCGTTCGCCTCCATCACATCAATTAAACGCGCTGCCCTTGCATAACCAATTCGAAAGCGACGTTGCAGCATAGATACAGATGCTGTTTGCATATCAATAACCAATTGAACTGCTTCTTCATATAAATCGTCACCGGATTCCTGTACAACGTCTGCGATTGGTAAAATCATATCTTCTTGATATTGTGCTTTTTGCTGAGAAATAACGAACGATACTACATTTTCTACTTCCTCATCTGATAAAAAGGCACCTTGTACTCGAACAGGCTTAGATGCCCCTATTGGTAAGAAGAGCATATCGCCACGTCCTAATAGCTTTTCTGCGCCCCCCGCATCCAAGATTGTTCTTGAATCAGTCTGTGAAGACACCGCAAATGCAATACGTGATGGAATGTTGGCTTTAATGACCCCTGTAATAACATCTACAGAAGGACGTTGAGTTGCCAATATCAAATGAATACCGGCTGCGCGTGCCATTTGTGCCAAGCGCATAATAGCATCTTCAACATCTGATGAAGCTACCATCATTAAATCTGCAAGCTCGTCCACAATTACTACAATATATGGCAAGCTTGGTTGCTTTGCTTCTGCTTGTTCATTATATTGACGCACATATTCATTATATCCCTCAATATTTCTCGTACTGCTATGTGCGAACAACTCATAACGCCTTTCCATCTCACTTACGACTTTCTTTAATGCCATAGATGCTTTTTTCGGATCTGTTACCACCGGTGCCAGAAGGTGGGGTACACCATTATATACATTCAGTTCAACCATTTTTGGATCAATCATCATAAGCTTGACTTCATGAGGCTTAGCTCGCATTAAAATACTTGTAATAATACCGTTAATGCAAACACTTTTTCCACTTCCTGTAGCACCGGCTACTAATAAATGGGGCATTTTATTAAGCTGTGCCATCACGGCTTCTCCGGTAATGTCACGCCCTAAACCAATCAGCAGCGGATCTTCGTTTCGACTTGCCCCTTTAGATTCCAAAACCTCACGCAACGTAACCATCGCAACTTCCGCGTTCGGCACTTCAATACCAACTGCTGATTTGCCGGGAATAGGAGCTTCAATTCGAATATCTTTAGCCGCCAATGCCAGTGCTAAGTCATCACTTAAGCTAACAATTTTGCTCACTTTAACACCCATATCAGGATACACTTCGTATTTTGTAACAGCAGGTCCTCTGTGAACCTTGGTTACTTTCGCCTTAACCCCAAAACTTTTAAAAGTTTGCTCTAGCTTTCTTGCATTTTTATAAATTAATTCATTTTCATCAGTCACGTGACTATTCTCTGGTAAGCGAAGTAAATCCAAAGCGGGCAGCAAGTAATCTTTATTCTCAATATTGGTAAACTGCATAGGAGGTCCTGGATCTACAACATCTTCTGCTTCTATTCGTTGTTCTTTGACGATCTTTTCTTTTGTCACTATGGGCTCTATAATGGTACGTTCAGCAAAATTTGAAATAATGGGGGGAGCACTTGACTCTTCCTCTGATTCTTCTTCAAATTCATCCTCTATCTCATGTTCTACAGCAGTCTCTATTGTTTTACTTCGCTGCACTTTCTTTTTTTCAGTTTGCACAGCTGCTCTTCCTTCTCGCCATTCTTTATAATCTTGGCCGAACGCCTTTAATTGCTCACGTATCAAATACACTACCGGTGCCAGTATTTCACCAATATGTTTATTTGTGATACAAAGCAGGCCAAGAAGTACAAAAATAATGCCTACAATGTATGCGCCCGCTTCATCGAATAAAAAATAACAGCACGCAAAAGTAACAGCTCCGATCATACCACCGCCCAGCTTTTGCGAGCCAACCTTTCCTTTAACTTCCATAAAAAACAATTCCTTTGTACTTACTAGAACTGAAGGGCTTGGGAACTGCCCTTTTTGCGTTAACATATTAAATAGAGCAATATGACTGAACATCAACAATGCAATAACAATTAAATATGTGCCTACTAAACGTTTATGTAATAAATTGGGCCAGTTGCGTTTCATTACAAAATAAATTGAAAGCGCAAATGCCGCACCCACTCCTGCCATGTACCATTCTCCAAAGAAAAAACGAAAAAATAAAACAAGTGCCTTTCCCACCATACCAAGGTGCAATATTGTGATGAGTGAGAGCGCAAAAAGAGTTAAACCAACAATCTCATAATACATCGTAGGTTGTACGGATTTTCTTTCTTTATTCTTTCGTACTCTCTGCTTTTGTTTTGCCATTTTGCCACCTCTACAAACGTAAGAAAGCAGCCATAATTGGCTGCTACATTCTTTTTCTATAGTATACCATATTGCATGAGTAAATTCCTTCTTTTTCACACAATCCATATTTGCTGACCCGGTTGATAACGCAAATAGTCTTGCGGATCACTACTTAACACTCTTACAATAGCATGTCCTTGTTCTCCATTTGACTCTACCACCATTGCTACCCCGTTACAGCTGACAATCTGTTGTTTATGAAATACATGTTCATCAACAGGATAAATAAAATGCTCCGGTACTATTGTATATAAGATCATTGAACCATCTTCCCTTGCATGTCAATCATTTCATTTAACTTGCGGATGGCTTCTCCAATTCCCCCCACTTCGTCTATTAGCCCATATTTAACCGCATCTGCACCAACCACATTTGTACCAATATCACGCGTCAAGTTTCCTTTAGCAAACATTAATTCCTTAAATCGGTCTTCTGTAATCTTAGAATGCTTTGTCACAAATTTAATGACACGCTCCTGCATTTTATCGAGATACTCAAAGGTTTGAGGAACACCAATTACAAGTCCTGTTAATCGAATGGGGTGAATCGTCATAGTGGCAGTTTCCACGATATACGAATAGTCTGTTGCCACGGCAATTGGAACACCAATGCTATGTCCACCACCAAGTACGATAGATACAGTGGGTTTTGACAGCGATGCAATCATTTCTGAAATAGCCAAACCTGCTTCAACGTCTCCGCCTACTGTATTTAATAAAATAAGTAGTCCCTCTATTTTAGGATTTTGCTCAATTGCGACAATTTGAGGAATTAGATGCTCATATTTTGTCGTTTTGTTCTGCGGAGGAAGCTGTACATGTCCTTCAATTTGTCCAATGATGGTTAAGCAATGAATGCGTGATTCACTCATTTGCGGCACATTTGTTTGTCCAAGCTGTTGAATTTTTTCAACAAGTGAGTCCCTTGGGTCTTTTTTTTCCCCTTCTTCGTTCATTATGTAATGTTCTGACATGATAATACCCCACTTTCATGATGATACCAATAGTATTTGTCATGTTTGCTTTTTCATGTAGGGAAAGAAAAAAAACACCGTCTCTCTAGTAACACTAAGCGATACAACCTTATAAATCCAAATAGAAATCTATATTTTTAGATGGAAGACCATAACGAGCAACACCTCGAGCGACAATGAGGCCTATAAAGAATATAGACTGAGCATAAAACTGTATGAATCAGAAGTATCATTGTTTCCTTGTTGTTTTTACTATTCAACTATATCAGCCTATGTATTTTCCACACAACATGTGCCGGGTGCTAAAAACACCCGGCACATGTTGTAAAACTTAACAGCAAGCAATTCATTCACTTACACTTCCATAATGATTGGTAGAATCATCGGGCGACGTTTTGTTTTGTCAAACAAGAATTGACTTAAAGACTCACGAACACTTTGCTTTAGCGTGGACCACTCAACTGAAGATTCACGAATCGCTTTTTCTACGATTTCCTTTACCATCTTTCCAGAATCGTCAATAAGTTTCTCTGATTCCCTTACATATACAAAGCCACGAGAGATAATTTCAGGGCCAGATACAATTGCCTTTGTTTCTTTTTTCAAAGTAACTACAACGACAAGAATACCATCCTGAGACAATAACTTCCGGTCGCGCAAAACAATGTTTCCAACATCTCCAATACCTAGTCCATCAATTAATACATTTCCGGCTGGCACTTTGCCACTTGCTTTAGGCTCCCCGTTACTAAACGAGATAACGTCTCCCTTGTCTACAATAAAAATATCATTTTGATCCATACCGATTTCTTGTGCAAGCTTTGCATGCGCCTTTTGCATTCTAAACTCTCCATGTACTGGAAAGAAGTATTTTGGCTTCATCAAATTTAACATAAGTTTTAACTCTTCTTGGCTACCATGACCGGATACATGCACTTTCTTTTCACCATAGTACACAACATTGGCACCCGCGCGGAATAACAAATCAATTGTTTTAGAAACAGACGTTTCGTTTCCTGGAATTGGTGAAGCAGCTATAATAACTGTGTCACCTTTTCGTATAGCCATCTGTTTATGTGCATTCTTTGCCATACGTGAAAGAGCTGCCATTGGCTCTCCCTGACTTCCTGTTGTCAAAACAGCCACTTGCCGTTCCGGATAGTTGTCAATATCCTGTAAGGAAATCATCATTCCATCAGGAATATGTAAATATCCTAGGTTATGAGCAATATCAACTACCTTCACCATACTGCGGCCTACAACAGCCACTTTACGGCCATGTTCATATGCAGCATCAAATACTTGTTGAATACGATGTACGTTAGATGCAAACGAAGCTACGAGAATACGACCTTCTGCTTTATAAAACTCTTTTGATATTTCAACTCCTACAGCACTCTCAGATCCTGTGTATCCTGGTCTTTCTGCATTTGTACTATCTGATAATAAGCAAAGTACACCTTCGTTACCAAGTTGTGCCATTTTACCAATATCTGCTCCGTACTTATCAACTGGTGTTTGATCAAACTTAAAATCACCCGTGTATACAATTGCCCCTTGAGATGTGTGAAATGCAACTCCGACAGAGTCAGGAATACTATGATTGGTTCTGAAAAATGAAACTGTCGTTGTTCTGAAGTTGACAACTGAATTTGCATCAATTGTTTTTAAGGTAACCTTTCCGAGCAGCCCCGCCTCGCTAAGTTTGGCTTCTACAAGACCTAGTGTAAGCTTAGTTCCGTATACAGGAATATGCAGTTTTCTTAGTACGTATGCAATTCCACCAATATGATCTTCGTGACCGTGCGTTAAAAATAATGCTTTTACTCGTTCTTTATTTGTTTCTAAATATGTAATATCAGGAATGACAATATCAATTCCAAACATTTCTTCTTCCGGAAACATAAGCCCGGCATCCACTATGTAAATATCCGAATCAATTTCCACGCAATACATGTTTTTACCGATTTCCCCTACTCCTCCGAGGGCAAACACTTTTACTAATTCTGTCTCTTTAATTTCCACCTATCCTGCCTCCCAAATTTACTGCACAATCCCGTACTAAGTCACTTAAAATTATTATACCTGATAAAAGAATTAGAATACAAGCTAATTTCTAGTAGCGATATTTATACATAATCAAGTAACCACGCTCTTTTCAAAGAGAAATCTATGTAAAAGAACAATTAAAAGAGGAAAGCCGCCTGTTGGACACGGGCGGCTTTCCTTTATTTTGGAATAGATTGAATAACTTCTTGTAATGTTTGTCTTTCTCCCTCAGATAGAGGTACAAGTGGCAAACGAACAGACCCTACATTCATACCAAGCATTTGCAATGCCGTTTTGACAGGTGTTGGGCTCGGCGCCATAAATACTGCTTTTGTAACACGTAAAACAAGCTGATGCAAGCTTTGCGCTGTTTTCATATCACCGTTTTCATAGGCTTTAATCATTGCCTGCATTTGATTACCAATGATATGAGATGCAACTGAAACTACACCACGCGCGCCGATCGCCAGCGCTGGTAATGTCAAACCATCATCTCCGCTATATACGGCAAAATCGTCTCCTGTTTGCTCTATGACTTCTGTCATTGCCAACACATCACCGCCGGCGTCCTTAAGTGCTACAATGTTTGGAATTTGAGACAAACGCACAATTGTCTCAACAGACATTGTTACTACAGAACGGCCTGGAATGTTATACAGCATAACAGGTAGTTTGGTTGCGTTCGCAATCTCTTTAAAATGCTGATATAACCCTTCTTGACTAGGTTTATTGTAATATGGTGCAACCAGCATAATTGCATCTACACCCGCTTCTTCCGCAAGTACCGTCAATTCAATTGATGCACGAGTATTATTGCTACCTGTTCCTGCTACAACCGGAACTCTCCCGTCTACAACCTCAACTACATGGCGAAACAAGGCCACTTTTTCTTGTGTTGTCAACGTAGGTGACTCACCAGTCGTTCCGCATACAACTAAAGAAGTTGTACCGTTCTCAATTAAATAATTAACCAACTGTGTTGTTTTGACAAAATCGATGTTTTCTTTGTTGTCAAAAGGTGTAATCATTGCTGTTGCAATTGTGCCGAAATCAATCATAATTTCACCTCTTTAGATAATTCAAATGCACTGTGTAGCGCGTTTACTGCGTTTACCAAGTCACTTTCTTTTACGAGCATCCAAATCGTCGTATGACTGTCCGCAGATTGCAGAATTTGAATACCAGCTTCTGAAAGAGCTGTAACAATACGTGACGTTACACCAGGAACACCGGTCATGCCAGCTCCTACGATAGACACCTTAGCGCAGTGTCTTGTAACAATTGGTTCATAGCCTATTTCACCTAATACCTCAATTGCTCGATCCGCTACATCGTCACTTACAGTGTAAGCTACACCTGTCGGCGAAATATTAATTAAGTCGACGCTAATTTTTTCTTTTGCCATCTCCTTAAATACTTGAGCTTGCAAATCATATGGCGCATCCTTTGCCATTACTTTAATTTGCGTAACATTGGATACATGCGCGATACCAGTTACGGGACGTTCTTGTACATCTTGCCCTTGTACTGCTCCTTCATAAGCAGTCACGAGTGTACCAGTTCCTTCTGAGTAAGTAGACCTTACACGTAAAGGTACTTTAGCATGCATAGCAATTTCTACTGCCCTTGGATGAATAACCTTTGCTCCTTGATATGCCATATTACAAATTTCATTATACGTAACAATATCAAGTGGTCTTGCATCTTTTACAATACGTGGATCAGCAGTCATAATACCTTCGACATCTGTGAAGATGTCAATGTATGCTGCATTCAGTGCAACCCCAAGAGCAGCTGCGGAGGTATCACTACCGCCGCGGCCAAGCGTTGTAGTGTCACCGTCTTTTGTTCTTCCTTGAAATCCAGCTACCACAACTACATCATAGTCTTCTAATTCTTGTAATACACGCTCACACTTCATTTCAATGATTTTCGCATTTGTAAAATCATTATTTGTTATGAAGCCTGCCTGTGCACCAGTCAGTGCTGTCGCATCTACTCCAAGTTCATTTAACATGTTTGAAAATACAACAGCAGAAATAAGTTCTCCGCAAGATAATAATAAGTCTTTTTCACGTTTTGAAAGATGCGCCTGTTTATCTCCTACTAAACTAAGAAGCGTATCTGTAGCATACGGCTCACCTTTACGGCCCATAGCTGAAACAACCACTACCACTTTATATCCATCTTGTAATGCCTGTGAGATGTGCTTAAAAGCATGCTGTCTACCTTTCTCATCTCGTACAGACGTACCACCAAATTTTTGTACAATGATTTTCATATTTGCACCCTCTTTAGAAGTTACACTAACCCTAGTTTAATCAATCTTTCAGCGATTTGTACAGAGTTCCACGCTGCACCCTTTAACAAGTTATCAGACACAATCCAGAGATGAAACCCTTTGTCATTATTTAAATCTTTACGAATTCGACCTACAAATACTTCATTTTGTCCTGCTGCATAAAATGGCATCGGGTACAATTGTTCAGCTGGATTATCCTGTACAATAATGCCTTCTGCCTCAGAAAGCAACACACGAATTTCTTCGGCTGTTACACCCTCTTTTTCTACTTCAATATAAACAGATTCAGAATGTCCTGTCACAACCGGTAGACGCACACAAGTGGCAGCTACCTCGAGTTCTGGCATATGCATAATTTTTTTCGTTTCATTGATCATTTTCATTTCTTCGTACGTAAAGCCGTTTTCAGTAAATACATCGATTTGCGGAATGGCATTGAATGCAATTTGATAGTGCTTTTCGCCACTTTTTACTGGCAACATCTTTGGCTCTACTGGCTGACCTTCAAGTACTGTCTTTGTTTGTACATGAAGCTCTTCGATCGCTGATGCTCCTGCTCCTGAAACAGCTTGGTATGTGGAAGCAATAACTTTTTTTAAGCCATAAGCCTGGCGAATCGGCTCTAATGCTACAACCATTTGAATAGTAGAGCAATTTGGATTAGCAATAATTCCTTTGTGAGCCAGCAAATCTTGCTCATTTACCTCTGGAACAACTAGTGGAACATCTGTTTCCATTCGGAATGCACTCGTATTATCTACAACGATTGCGCCACGCGCAGCTGCTTCAGGAGCCAATACTTTAGAAACTGAGCCTCCTGCGCTAAACAATGCGATATCCACACCTTCAAAACTTTCAGGTGTAGCTTCTTGTACGGTTACATTCTCATTTTTGAATACCACTGTTGTTCCAGCCGAACGTTTTGAAGATAATAACGACAATTTACTGATTGGAAAATTTCTATTTTCCAATGTATTTAAAATTTGTTGTCCAACTGCACCTGTCGCTCCGACTACAGCGACATGAAAAGATTGTTTCTTTTCCATCACTATGCCCCTCTCTCACAATGTACTTATAAAAAAGACGGGGCACTGTCCCCCATCTCCGCCATATAAATTCATTTTACCTTCCCTATCCAAACGGATGTAATAAGTATAACGAGAGCTTGACACTCTATCCCATCTAGAAAGAAGGCTTTCATGATTTCATTTCTTTGATCTGAATTTATATAGAAACATAATAACACATTGTTGCACGGGATTGAGTATTTTATAAAAAATAGTTCTAGCTTTCCTATTATTCATTCATATATTTGTATTTTTCCACAATAACGGGCTGCAGCTGTTTTCCTTCCAATGCTGATGCCACTGTATCACGAAGCAATTCCATTCGCGCTACCATGGAACTCGGCTTCTTTTCAGGTGCGTCTTGACCAAACGGAACAAAATACATATTACGGGAAGCCATTAATCTCATTAAATTTACACCATTTAGTCCTAACGCATCATTTGTGGAAATCGCTAAAATAACTGGCTTCCAATTTCGAAGTGTAGCTTTAGCGGCCATTAATACTGGGGAATCTGTTTGCGCATTTGCTAGTTTACTCATCGAACTTCCTGTAAGCGGTGCAATTACCATGCAATCAAGTGGAATTGTGGGGCCAAGTGGCTCAGCTTTCACGATGCTATCAATGACTGAAAATCCTGTGATTTCTTCTATTTTTTTAATCCAATCCTGCCCATCTCCAAAGCGGGTATTGGTTGTTTGAAGTGTGTAGGATACTACCGGACGCACCTCAGCTCCCTCGTCAACTAACTGCTGCAAGAAGGGCATTACCTCTGCATATGTGCAATGTGAACCAGTTAAACCAAATCCAATACGTTTTCCCTTTAAACTCATCTTGCATTCTCCTTTCTTGCTTTGTTCTCAATCAATAATGATGTGAGTACATTTGCCAAAATTTGCCCAGCTGTTTTAGGTGCTACAATGCCTGGCAGCCCTGGTGCTAAAAAGGCCTTCACACCTCTTTTTTCTGCATATCGAAAATCTGTCCCGCCCGGCTTTGACGCTAAATCAATAATTAAGGTGTGTGCCGGCATTTTAGCAATTACATTCGCCGAAACAATTGGATGAGGGATTGTGTTAATTACAATATCTACATCTTGGACTTGTTGCTCTAAATCTTTCAAGTGAAACGGTGTGAAGGTCATTTCCGTAATGCGCGCCAAATGCTCTGAACGCCTTGCGCCAACTCGTACATGCGCACCTAATGCTTGAAAAGATCTAGCTACACTCATACCAGTTCTACCAAAGCCTAAAACCATTACCTTAGAACCATGGATGGTATAGTCAGTATGCTGAATCACCATCATTAACGTACCTTCAACCGTGGGAATTGAATTGTAGATTGCAACATCATCACGTTCGAAAAGCTTTACTAAATTACGACTGCACGTTGCGGTAATTTCATTTAAATACGCATTACTAATACCCGAATACACCGTAAAGTGCGGTGGCGTTTGTTCAATTTGTTCTTTTGTAAGTACAACTTTTTTATTTGAAAAAATAGTATCTACTTTTCCTTCTGAATCTGTACCCGCTACAGGTAATATAACAGCATCTAAAGACGCAAAATCCAATTCTTCGATCTGTCCTTTGGTCGCTCCTGTAAACCCGTGATCCAGTTGATCAAACCCGATTAAAGAAAGTTTTGCATCCAGCTCGATTAATTTCCGAATCACTTCAAGCTGTCTTGCATCTCCTCCAATCACAGCTATATGCATGTCAGTTAACATCCCCGTATTCACCTTCTTTTGTTTGTATTCTAACGCCTATCTTTCACAGAACATCATATGTATTGTACAAGGACTGAGTGATTATCCCTCAGTAGTTTATATAAGAAAAGAAAAAACCGTGCATCAATTGCACGGTTCTTTTTAGCTATTCATCATCATGATGAGAAAGATCAAAAATAATCATATCCTGACCTACTTTTTTAATTCGTTTCCACGACACCCGGACTTCTTGCTGCGATCGTTTGAAAGCACTCCATTTACCAGTAGGAATAATTAGGTTATGAATACGACCATCGTTCTCATCAATTTCCAAATCTGCATGACCAAGAACTCCCATCCGTTCTGCCCGCTCTAAATCTACAATCTCTTTTCCACTTAATTCACTTAAGCGCATGCTCATCCCCCCTACTCACTTGTATGTAAATCTATGCCCAAAAAGAACTTTATCCTAAAAGATAAAAAGCCGCACTTAGGCGACTTTTATTGTAATCCGCGTGGTAATTCTCCGGTTGGACTAATAAGTGAGACAGCAAACTCATTTGTGAATGTTTGATGAATTAATGCATCCACTTCGTCTTTGCTTACTTTGTTGATACTTTCAATCATTTCATCAAGAGAACGATGAATACCAAGAAGCATTTCATTTTTTCCGTTTCGACTCATGCGACTGTTTGTGCTTTCTAAACTTAACATTAAACTACCTTTGAGCTGCTCTTTGCTGTTGGCAAGCTCTTTTTCTGTAATACCTTCTTGCTTTAGTTGCGCAAGCGCCTGCTGAATGGTTTCATATAAAGTATCCAGTTGTTGACTACCTGTACCTGCATAGATTGTCATCATACCTGTATCTTCATAAGAAGAGTGATAGGAAAACACAGAATATGCAAGACCGCGCTGCTCACGGACCTCTTGGAACAATCGGCTACTCATACTACCGCCTAATATATTATTTAACACAATTAAACTGTATACCTTATCATCTCCGACAGGTAATCCCTTGTACCCTAAGCAAAGATGCGCCTGCTCTGTTTCTTTTTTACGTGCAACCTTATTGGTATGAAATACAGGATTATGTACTTGTTCACGCTTTGTCTTTCCCTCATAACTTCCAAAATATTGTTCTGCTGTTTTCATAAAAGCTTCACTAACATTACCAGCAATGGAGATTACAACATTTTCAGGTGTATACCGCTCTTGCATATATTGACGCAATGTGTCACCAGTAAAGGTAGCGAGAGTACTCTCTGTTCCCAAAATCGGATAGCCAAGCGGATGTGTTTCATATACTGCCTTTGTCAACATGTCGTGCACGATATCATCCGGTGTATCCTCGTACATTTTAATTTCTTCATAAACAACATTTTTTTCTTTGGTTAGCTCTTCATCCACAAATGTAGAATTAAAGAACATATCAGCTAGAACTTCCAATGCATATTCTGCATGCTCATCGAGCACTTTTGCATAATAGCATGTATATTCCTTTGATGTAAATGCGTTTACTTGTCCACCAATGCTATCAAAAGATTCAGCAATCTCACGAGCTGACCTTGTTTTTGTTCCTTTAAAGAACATATGCTCTAAAAAATGTGAAATGCCATTATTACTAGCATTTTCATGACGTGAGCCCGTATGAATCCATACCCCGATTGCAACAGAGCGAACAGTCGGGATTTGTTCAAATACGATTCTTACTCCATTTTTGCATGTTTGTTTGGTAATCAAAAGCCATCCTCCTATTGCAAGTCATTCTATGTCACATACAATATGTGCTTCTCAATCATAACAATTTCAACAACACATGTCATGCAAATCATCATATACAGAATGACTTGTTTTATATTCTATTTGTTCTACTTTAATCAATTCTTTTTTCATCCAATAAATCTGATACAGTACCGAGCCTATAACCTTCTTTTTTTAGTAGCGTAATAAGAGTATCTAAAGACTGTGCTGTTGATGAAGTTGGATGCATTAGTACAATTGCACCATTATGTGCTTTTCTCGTTACTCGTCCAATTAAAACAGAAGGTGCAGGTCGTTGCCAATCAATGGTGTCTACAGTCCACATAATGGTACCTAATTGCAATTCATCAGCAATTTTTACCACCTCATCTCGATAGCTTCCACTTGGTGGCGCAAACCATTTTACTTTTTTTCCGGTTGTAACTGCAATCATATCATTAGTTTTACTCAGTTGTTCGCGAATGGCTGCTGCTGATAATGTCTTCATATCAGGATGTGTATAGGAATGATTGCCAACTTCTTGTCCTGCTTCTGCAATCATTTTTGCGAAAGAAGGGTTTTCCTTTACCCAGCGTCCCTCCAAGAAAAAAGTTGCGAATACATTATGTTTTTTTAATGTTTCTAACATAACAGGCAGATATTCATTTCCCCATGCTACATTAATGGTTAGAGCAATCATTTTTTTATCCGGATGGCCACGATATACAGGAGCAGGAGGTAAATCTTGTAGATGTATACTTGGTGCTATTTCCTTGTATACAAGTCTTTCTGAATTAAATTGTTGCTGTTTTTTCATGTTGAGATACGATGCTTCTATATCTACTTCTAGGCCATTATAGCCAGGTATGGCCTTCCAAATTTTATCCACAACTGCGTTTTGCGGTGCTTTTCTATACTGAGTTGCTTTACTCTTAATTTCTTCATATAAACCTTCTGTTGCAGCAGCTACTCTAAACAATTCACTGTATTGCGTATATGTATTTTGTATGATTAGTAAAAGCAAACTCACGATAGTAAAACTAGCGATGCGGTTCATATAACTCCTCCTTATCAAACAGTATGTACAAATGTTTATTTTCAGAACATGCATAACTTACCCTTTATGATGATGTTTCATTACTTGATATAAGGAGTTATAAAAAAAAAGAGACGGGAAACCGTCTCTTTATTGCTGCACTTCTTTTTCTGCTTGCTCTTTCTGTTCTTTTAATAATACTTTACGAGATAAGTTTACACGGCCTTGCTTATCAATCTCGATAACTTTAACCATGATTTCATCACCAATTTTAACCACATCTTCTACTTTTGGAATACGCTCTTCCGCCAGTTCAGATATATGAACAAGACCATCTTTTCCACTGAACAATTCCACAAAAGCACCAAATTTCTCAATACGCTTTACTTTGCCGAGATATACTTGTCCAACTTCTACTTCGCGTACGATATCTTCAATGATTTTCTTAGCTTTTTGATTCATTTCTTGATTAATAGAAGAAATAAATACTGTGCCGTCTTGTTCAATATCAATCTTAACGCCGGTTTCTTCAATGATTTTATTAATTTGTTTACCACTTGGTCCGATTACGTCACGAATCTTGTCCGGATTAATTGTCATTGTTAAAATTTTTGGTGCATATGGTGACAATTCAGCACGTGGTTCATTTATAACAGACAGCATATGCTGAAGAATTTGCATTCTACCTACTTTAGCTTGTTGTAAAGCTTCTTCCAAAATTTCTCGAGAAAGTCCCTCAATTTTAATATCCATTTGAAGTGCAGTAACACCTTTTGCTGTGCCCGCTACTTTGAAATCCATATCACCAAGATGGTCTTCCATACCCTGAATATCTGTTAGAACTGTATAATGCTCGCCGGATTTTACAAGTCCCATTGCAATACCAGCTACAGGTGCCTTGATTGGTACACCCGCATCCATCATCGCAAGTGTGCTTGCACAAATACTCGCTTGTGAAGTGGAACCATTAGACTCCAATACCTCTGATACTAAGCGAACAGTATAAGGGAAATCTTTTTCAGATGGAATTACAGGCTCCAACGCTCTTTCTCCAAGAGCGCCATGCCCAATTTCACGACGACCCGGTCCTCGCATCGGACCTGTTTCACCTACGCTAAACAATGGGAAGTTGTAGTGATGCATAAATCTCTTGGACTCCTCAATCCCAAGACCATCCAAGATTTGTACATCGCCTAGTGCCCCCAGCGTACAAATACTAAGCGCTTGTGTTTGTCCACGCGTGAACAAACCAGAGCCATGCGTGCGAGGCATAAGTCCCACTTCGGATGCAAGCGGACGAATTTCATCAATGCGGCGACCGTCCGGACGAATTTTTTCAACAGTGATTAAGCGACGTACTTCTTCTTTCACCATCATGTATAAAATTTCATTAACTTGTCCCATTACTGTAGCATCCGACTCCAGTGCTTCATAATGCGCTATCACACGCTCTTTTACAGCACTAATTGCTTCTTCACGAGCATGCTTTTCATGCACTTGAATAGCACTCTTCATGTCTACTTCAGCCATTTCACGAATTTCTTTTTCAAGCTCACGATCTACTTCATATAAAGAGATTTCACGCTTTTCTTTCCCAATTGCTTGGACAATCTCTTCTTGGAATGCAATTAAACGTTTAATCTCTTCATGACCGAACATAATTGCCTCGAGCATCACTTCTTCAGGTACTTCCTGTGCACCAGCTTCAACCATGTTAATCGCATCTTTCGTTCCTGCTACAACAAGGTTAATATCGCTTTGCTCTGTTTGTGCTACCGTTGGGTTAATAATAAATTGTCCATCAATTCTTCCTACTACTACACCTGCAATTGGACCTTCAAATGGAATGTCAGATACACAAAGCGCTAAGGAAGACCCAAACATAGCTGCCATTTCAGAAGAACAATCCTGATCTACACTCATTACGATACTTACTACTTGTACTTCATTTCGGAAGCCATCTGCGAATAAAGGACGAATTGGTCGGTCAATTAAACGACTAGCCAAAATTGCTTTTTCGCTTGGTCGTCCTTCGCGTTTAATAAAGCCACCTGGAATTTTTCCAACTGCATATAGACGCTCTTCATAGTTTACTGTTAATGGAAAAAAACCTACATTTTTTGCTTCTTTAGAAGCTGTGGCAGTAGAAAGTACAGCTGTATCTCCATAGCGAATTAACACAGCACCACTTGCTTGTTTTGCTAGTTGTCCTGTTTCAACGACTAACTTTCGTCCTGCCCAATCTATAGAGAAGACTTGCTTTTCTTGAGTCATTTAAGTACCCCTCTCATTCCTAAATATAAAAATTCTATGTAAATGGTATCATGCAAAGCAGTATACATATGACTATTCGTTTTGTATAAAGCCTTCCCTGCTTATAATACAAAAAACGATAAACTGTTTATAAAAATTGCATAATAAATGTCATTCTTTATGTAGTATCTCCGAAACTGCAAGAACCTATAATAAATGACTATATATTTTTACCTAACAAAAAAGCGGGAATCATCCCGCTTTTTTGACTATCGACGTAAGCCAAGCTTGTTAATTAATTCACGGTAACGCGTGATGTCCTTATTACGAAGATAAGTAAGTAAGTTACGACGCTTACCAACCATTTTCAAAAGACCGCGGCGTGAATGGTGATCTTTCTTGTGAGTACGCAAGTGATCATTCAAAGTGTTAATTTGCTCAGTTAGGACAGCGATTTGAACCTCTGGAGAACCAGTGTCCGTATCATGTGTTTTGTATTGAGCAATGATTTCGTTTTTACGCTCTTGTGTTAAAGCCATCCTGTTCACCTCCTAATATCAATCCCCAATTTCCTAGCATGCGTTGGTGAATCGACATGCCAAGTAAATGGTTCAATTAAAGTACGTAAATTAGAATACTACAGTTTTTTATAAAAAGCAAGTCTGACCTTGCCCATCATGAAAATATTGTTGTGCCTGCTCTTTATCACGTTGGATTTGTGCTACCAGTTCTGTGACTCCATTAAACTTTTGTTCCGCTCTAATACGACGATGCCATTCGATTACGACTTGTTCACCGTAAATTTCGGCTGCAAAATCAAACATATGCACTTCAACAGACAACTTGCGCTCCTCGTTAAAAGTTGGTTTATACCCTACATTGCATACACCGTCGTACCATCTATCATGTATGCCCAATTTTACTGCATATACACCAGTAGCCGGTAAAATATAATCCTTGATCTCTACATTAGCAGTGGGAAAGCCAATTTGTCTTCCCCGCTTATCGCCGTGCACAACGGTCCCGGTTACAGTATAGCGTCTCCCAAGTACAGGTTCTATGTCTTCCATACGTCCTTCTCGAATCATACCCCTTAACAATGTAGAGCTTACTTTTTGCTCCTGCAGGGCAACCTTTTCCACAACTGTGTGTGTAAATTCACCTCTCGAATGAAACGGCAGGGTTTCCATCGTACCTTTCCCTAACCGGCCGTACGTGAAGTCAAAGCCTGCTACCGCATGCTTAACATGTAAACCAATAATATAGTCATCCACAAATTGCTGCGGCAAGAGTGCCGCAAATTCCTTACTAAACTCCACCACATATAAAACATCAATACCCATAGCTGCCAAGAGACGTGCTTTTTCTTGCAATGGTGTAATATATTCCACATGCGATGTAGCCTTTCTAAGAACCACTGACGGATGCGGGTGAAAAGTCATTACCGCACTTTTCAGTTTTCGCTCTCTTGCCAAGTTCTTTGCAGTGTGAATAACCTTTTGATGGCCGAGATGAACACCATCAAAATATCCTAAAGCCATAACAACCGGCTCTGCTTCATCTCTATTTACTTGATGAGGATGCGTTAAATGAATGAGTTTCACGCTCAAGTCCACCTTCTTACAACTAACTTTTATTATAAAACACGTATAAGCCTTACTAACGTAACTACAACGACAAAATGAACGCGCCAGAACTACTAACCTTGCTAGATGTTTACTTCTCGCAGGTTCTCATTGCAACTGCATATCAATCGTTCTTCTTTGTCATCTCAAGAATGTTATCTTTTCTACTTATAGCTATATAAGTTTACATAGTTTTTTCGACATAGAAACAGAAAGAAAATCACAGCGCTAGAACGTCTCGCTATGTGTATATGTTCTTACTTGATACGCGTATCTCTTAGGCCCTGACCACAACCATACATTGCCCGTTCTTCTTTCCCACCCAAAAAGAATGTCGGTTTTTCTAGTTGTACTTATATACTTGTTTTATTATAGCTTTAATTCTTGATTATTCACAAGAACTTTTGTCGGCTTTAATAGGCTTACTTTAGTGGGATGCGGCTCGTAAATAGCTAAGCACTGGTTATTCTTATTAAATATCATAATGTATTTATCCATAAAAATGCTTGGTCTCGGCAAAAAACCACCGTTTTTTACCTTCTCGGCTGTTTCTTCATCTACAACCAATTTTGAAAATGTAGCTAACGCCTCATCAATAGATTGTAACATCCCTTGCATCTTACCCTGTCTTACCTCTTCTTCTACTTGCTCCAATGTCACACATTGCTCTAACGTAAACTTACCAGATGCAGTACGTATGAGATCAGACATATGTGCTGGATAACCCAGCTTTTCGCCTATCATAACCGCAAGCGTGCGTACATACGTACCTTTGCTGCAAGTCACTTGAAAACGAAAAGAAATAGACGTTCCTTCGAACACATCACGGTCATCTAATAAATTAAAAGAATGAATAGTAATGGTGCGTACTGGACGTTCAACTTCAATACCTTGTCTTGCATATTCATATAGTTTTTTTCCATTTACTTTTACCGCTGAAAACATCGGGGGCATTTGTTTAATTGTTCCTGTCATCTCCTGCAATACCGCCTGAATCTCTGAGCGTGTAATTACGCGGTCTACATTCCTTTGTTCTACCATTTCTCCAGATGAATCTTCAGTTGTAGTCGACCAACCAATTGTTACTTCACCCTCGTATGTTTTTACTTCGCTCGTTAAAAACTGTGCAATTTTTGTTGCTCTTCCAATACAAATTGGTAGCACACCTGTCACATCCGGATCAAGTGTACCTGTGTGACCAATGCGCTTTTCTTTTAACAGTTTTCGCAGCTTAAAGACACAATCGTGAGATGTCATTCCTTTGGGTTTGTTTAAAAGTAATACACCTTCCATACCTTCACCTCATGTTCACGATAGAAAAAATGGATAGACAATGTCTATCCATCATTCTTCGTGCTTTTCATCTTTGTTAATTTCATGCAACAGCGTTTCAATTCTATGACCGTAATCGATGGACTCATCAAATTCAAACGTAATTTCAGGGGTTTTACGCAAACGAATTCGTTGTCCTATTTCTGAGCGAATAAAGCCCTTGGCTTTCGCTAACCCCTTTAATGTATTTTGTCTTTGTTCATCATCACCAAGTACGGAAATGTATACTTTCGCAAGTTGCAGGTCTCCGCTGACTTGCACATCTGTTACTGTTACAAATCCAACACGGGGATCTTTAATCTTGCGACTAATAATCTCACCGAGCTCTTTTTTCATTTGCTCACCCACACGATTTGCACGCAACTTCATAAAATCACCTCATTCAGTACCATTCCCACATCGTTACTGTACGCTCTATTTCTGGAAATGAATCAATAAGTGTGAGCGCTCGTTGTATTTCACGCTCACATACAATCCGTTCTTCTGCCACCGCAACGATGGTTATTTCAGTTCTTTGCCACGCATCTTGATAATTTGTTTCAGCAACAGAGACATTGTACCGTTGCCGAAGCCGCATTATAATACGTTGCAATACAGCACGCTTATCTTTTAAAGAAGCGGCATCATAAATCATGCATTCACAGATGAGTGCACCAATCACTTGCGCTCAATTTCCTCCATGACATAGGCTTCAATAATGTCGCCTTCTTTAATATCGTTAAATTTCTCAACCGTTATACCACACTCATAGTTTTGTGCTACTTCTTTTACGTCATCTTTAAAACGCTTCAATGTATCCAACTTGCCTTCAAACACGACAATGCCATCACGAATTACACGAACACTGCTGTCGCGCGTAATTTTCCCGTCAATAACGTAAGAACCGGCAATTGTACCAACTTTAGAAACTTTGAATACTTGTCGTACTTCCGCTTGACCGATGATTTTCTCCTCAAATTCAGGATCTAGCATACCTTTCATTGCGGATTCAATTTCTTCAATTACATTATAAATAATACGGTGTAGTCGAATATCAACATTTTCTGCTTCTGCCGTACGTTTTGCATTCACATCAGGGCGAACATTAAAACCAATTACAATTGCATTGGAAGCAGAAGCTAGGATAATATCAGATTCTGTAATAGCACCAGCGCCTGTATGAATAATTTTTACTTTAACGCCTTCCACTTCAATCTTCTGTAAAGAAGCAGCCAATGCTTCTACAGAACCTTGTACGTCAGCTTTTACAATCAAGTTAATTTCTTTCACATCACCTTGCTGAATTTGTTGGAACAAATCTTCAAGGCTCAGTTTCGCTTTATCACCACGTTGTTCAACAATCATTCGTTGCGCTCTCGTTTCACCAACTTGACGTGCACGTTTTTCATCGGCGAAAATCATAAAACGATCGCCTGCTTGCGGAACATCATTTAAACCTGTAATCTCAACTGGTGTGGAAGGACCAGCCTCTTTCACACGACGACCTTGATCATTCACCATAGCACGTACGCGACCGTAAGCTGTACCTACAACGATTGGATCACCGATGCGCATTGTTCCGTTTTGGACAAGAAGTGTCGCAACAGGTCCTTTTCCTTTATCCAGTTGCGCCTCGATTACCGTACCTAATGCAAGGCGATTTTCATTTGCTTTATACTCTTCTACCTCACTTACAAGCAAAATCATTTCAAGTAAGTTATCGATTCCCTCACCTGTTAACGCAGAGATTGGCACAAAAATTGTATCTCCGCCCCAAGCTTCAGAAACCAATCCATATTCAGTCAATTCCTGCATCACACGGTCAGGATTTGCTGTCGGCTTATCCATTTTGTTTACCGCTACGATGATTGGAACTTCTGCCGCTTTGGCGTGGTTAATTGCTTCTACTGTCTGCGGCATTACACCATCATCCGCCGCAACAACAAGAATTGTAATATCTGTAACCTGTGCACCGCGAGCGCGCATTGTTGTAAACGCAGCGTGACCTGGTGTATCAAGGAACGTAATTTTCTTATCGTTTACTTCGACTTGGTACGCACCAATATGTTGTGTAATACCACCTGCTTCTCCTGCAGTTACCTTAGAATTTCGAATGGAATCCAAAAGTGTTGTTTTACCATGGTCAACGTGCCCCATAATCGTTACAACAGGAGGACGTTCAGTCAAATGCTCTTCTTCATCACTTTCATCAATAAACGTTTCAAAATCCGTTTCGTCCATAACAACTTCTTCTTCAACCTCTATGCCATACTCCGCGGCAATGAGTTCAATTGTGTCTTTATCCAGGCTTTGGTTAATCGTAGCCATAATACCAAGTAAGAACAATTTTTTAATAATTTCAGAAGGCTCTTTGCCAAGTTGCTTTGCTAATTCACTTACTGTAAGAGAGCCTGAAAAGACAACCTTATCAGTTGTTTCAGTTGCAGGACGTGCACTCTTTTTCGCAGCAGCAAAACGATCCTGACGCGTATCCGTCTTTTTGCCTTGGTCTTTTTTCTTTTTCTTATTACTGTTCTTTTTGCTGTTGCGCACAACATTTTCCTTGTTTGCTTCTTCATCAAATTCTTCTACGATAGAACGCTTAGCTGTGCCTGCATTATAATCGTTATTTAATTTTTCAACTACTTCGTCATCTAACATTGTCATATGATTGGAAACCTCTATGTTCATTTCTTTTAGTTTTGTAATAACATCCTTGCTAGATATGTTATGTTGTTTTGCATATTCGTGTACTCGAATTTTACTCATACCTTCACCCCCGATAAGTTGTATCGAGCATGCTTTGCAGCTTCTTTGCAAAGCCTTCATCTAGTACAGCTACAACCACCCGTTCATCTCTCCCGATTGCATGCCCTAATTGTTGTCGGGTTTCGACTGTTCTGAGCGGGATTTTATAGTAGTTCGCTTTATCCTTGATGCGTTTTGCCGTATTGTTTGATGCATCTTCAGCCAGCAAAACCAGCTTTGCTCTGCCGCCTCTAATCTCTTTTAATACAAGCTCTTCGCCCGATATAATCTTTCGCGCGCGATTTGCCAATCCCAAAAACGTACTCCAGTTGCTCATGGCTGCTCCACAAGCGCAAGCAATTCCTCATACACAGAACTATCAATTTTTGTTTTTAACTGATGCTCTAAGATGTTTTTTTTCTGCGCCAGTAAAATTGCTTCTTTATTACGAGATAAATAAGCACCTCTTCCGGATTTTTTCCCCGTTAAATCTATAGATACTTCGCCCTCTTTGGAACGAACAATGCGCACTAGCTCACGTTTTGGCTTCATTTCTTGTGTAGCTACACATTTTCTTAAGGGAACTTTACGATTGTTCACTTCGTATCACTCCTCAAACGCATCTGCTTCAAATTGGTATGATTCTTCTAAGATGCCAGCCTTTTTTGCGTCAGACTCGCTTTTAATGTCAATTTTCCAACCTGTCAGCTTAGCTGCCAAACGCGCATTTTGTCCTCTTTTTCCAATCGCCAAAGACAGTTGATGATCCGGCACAATAACTGTTGTAGCTTTATCATCTTCATTTACTAATACCTTTATCACTTGTGAAGGACTAAGTGCGTTTGCTACGTATTCTACAGGGTCGTTAGACCAACGAACAATATCAATTTTTTCACCTTTTAGTTCGTTGACGATGCTTTGAACACGCTGTCCTTTTGGTCCAACACAGGAGCCAACTGGATCTACATCCGGATTCTCTGAGTATACGGAAATTTTGGAGCGGTCTCCAGCTTCACGTGCTACAGAGCGAATTTCTACTGTTCCGTCATAAATTTCAGGAACCTCTAGCTCGAACAAGCGCTTTAATAAGCCAGGATGCGTGCGAGACACGAAAATTTGTGGACCTTTTGTTGTTTTTTCTACTTTTGTCAAAAATACACGGATGCGATCATGCGGTTTATACTGTTCGTTTGGCATCTGCTCACCAATTGGCAACAATGCTTCCACTTTTCCCAGGCTGACATAAATAAAGCGCGCATCTTGACGCTGTACAATACCGACCATAATGTCTTCTTCGCGGTCAATAAATTCGGAATAAATAACACCGCGCTCAGCTTCGCGCACACGTTGCGTTACAACTTGTTTAGCTGTTTGTGCAGCGATACGTCCAAAGTCCTTTGGTGTTACTTCAAGCTCAACAACATCGCCCTCTTGATAATTTGGATGAATTAAACGTGCTTCTTCTTCTGAAATTTCAAGGCGCGGATCAAATACACTCTCAACTACATCTTTTCTTGCAAAAACTTTAATAGATCCTACTTCCGGATTGAAACTTACACGCACATTTTGTGCTTGGTTGAAGTTGCGTTTATATGCAGAAATTAATGCTGCCTCAATTGCTTCAATAATAATATCTTTGCTGATGCCCTTTTCTTTTTCTAATACGAGCAAAGCATCCAACAGTTCAGTGCTCATTAAGATCCCCCTCTTTTAAAACGTAACTGCAAGTCTGGCGCTTGCAACCTTTTCCATTGGAATTTGAATTTCTTTTTTTCTTGTTTTTATAATCATGGCTAATGTAACGGTTGTACCGTCATAAGAAAGTAGCTTTCCTTCAAACTGCTTTTCTCCGTCAATTGGCGCATATGTCTTAATAGCTATTTGTTTCCCTATCGCCTTTTGAAAATCCTGCTCTTTTTTCAGCGGGCGTTCCGCTCCTGGTGAAGAAACATCAAGGAAATATAAATCCGGAATCGGATCTGCGGCATCGAGCGCCTCGCTTAAACGTTCGCTGACAGTTGCGCATTCCTCAATGTCCACACCCGCTTCTGAGTCAATGAACACGCGTAAAAACCAGTCTTTTCCTTCTTTGACGTATTCTACATCCACAAGCTCTAAGTTTAATTCCGCAATAATCGGTTTTGCCAGCTCTTCCACGATTTCTGTAACTTTGCTCATGAGCTGCCTCCTTCCTAACTGTACGATAACAAAAGCCCCTGCATGAAAGCAGGGTGATTTGCCTTAGTATTACCAAAATCAGTAACACTTATAGTCAATTATGTATAGCAAGCAACAGCTTCCTTATACGAAAAATCAGGCGATAATAACACGAAAGAGCGGGTTTCCCCACTCTTTCCGTAATAATATGCACGACCTGAATTACCCGTTTATTACTATAGCATACTTGGCTATATTTTGCAAAGCGTTTTGATTTAGAACAAGGAAAGTTGATTTTGATCTGGTAAGGATTCTAAGCACCCGAGAGTATCTAAGTAACTGATGATGGTTTTAGATACTTTTGCTCGTTGCTGCAGGTCTTCTTTAGAAAGAAATTCACCTTGTTCACGTGCATTTACAATATTAATTGCCGCGTTCGTTCCCAATCCATCAATTGCATTAAACGGCGGTATTAACGACATACCATCGATGATAAAATCTGTTGCGCTAGAGCGATATAAATCCACCTTACTAAAGGAGAAGCCGCGCTCGCACATTTCAAGTGCCATCTCAAGTACTGTCAACAAGCTCTTCTCTTTTGGCGACGCATCCAAACCTTTTTGTAAAATCTCATCAATATTAGCACGAATCGCTGCCGATCCCTTTGTCATTGCCTCTACATCAAAATCATCTGCACGAACCGTAAAGTACGCTGCGTAGTACAACAGCGGGAAATGCACTTTAAAATAAGCGATGCGCACAGCCATTAATACATACGCAGCTGCGTGCGCCTTGGGAAACATGTACTTAATTTTCTTACAAGAATCAATATACCATTCTGGTACATTGTTCTTTCTCATTTCTTCTTCCCACTCTGGTGGTACGCCTTTTCCTTTACGAACCGATTCCATAATTTTAAAGGCTAAAGAAGGTTCAAGCCCTTGATAAATTAAGTAGACCATAATATCGTCACGACATCCAATTACCTCACTTAGTGTACATGTACCGCTATAAATGAGCTCATTAGCGTTTCCAAGCCATACATCTGTTCCGTGAGAAAGACCTGAAATTTGAACAAGCTCTGAGAATGTAGTTGGCTTCGTTTCTTCTAGCATTTGTCTTACGAATTTCGTTCCAAACTCTGGAATACCGAGTGTTCCAGTTTTACAGTTAATTTGCTCTTCTGTTACCCCTAAAGAATCTGTACCTGAGAAAATTTTCATAACCTCAGGATCGTCAGTTGGAATGGTTTTCGGATCAATGCCGCTTAGGTCCTGCAGCATTCGAATTACTGTTGGATCGTCATGTCCGAGAATATCAAGCTTCAGCAAGTTATCATGAATAGAATGAAAATCAAAATGTGTTGTTTTCCACTCTGCTGACGTATCATCTGCTGGAAACTGAATAGGAGTAAAATCAAATACATCCATGTAATCTGGGACTACAATAATCCCACCTGGATGCTGACCTGTCGTTCGCTTTACGCCGGTGCATCCCATTGCCAAACGCTCCACTTCCGCACCACGCATCGTTAAATTATGATCAGAAGCATATCCCTTTACATAACCAAATGCCGTTTTATCCGCGACAGTACCAATGGTACCTGCTCGGTACACATTATCCTCACCAAACAGCACTTTTGTATAATTGTGCGCACGCGGCTGATATTCTCCGGAGAAATTTAAATCAATATCGGGTACCTTATCTCCTTTAAAACCAAGGAACGTTTCAAATGGGATATCATGTCCGTCTTTTTTATAACGTGTACCGCAGTTCGGGCAGTCTTTATCTGGTAAATCAAATCCGGAACCAACCGAACCATCATTAAAGAAATGAGAATGTTTACAACTTGGACAAATATAGTGTGGTGGCAATGGATTTACCTCGGTAATCTCCATCATAGTTGCTACAAAAGAAGAACCAACTGAACCTCGCGAACCAACAAGATAACCATCATCCAGCGATTTCTTTACAAGCTTATGAGAAATCAAATAAATAACTGCAAATCCATGTCCAATAATACTCTTTAACTCTTTTTCTAGACGCGCTTCTACGATTTCCGGCAAATTATCACCGTATATACTGCGTGCACGCCTGTAACTCATATCACGGGTTTCTTCATCTGCACCTTCAATGCGCGGTGTATACAGATCGTCCTTAATTGGCTTTACATCACCAATCATGGCCGCTACTTTTTGTGTATTTGTTACAACAATTTCCTTCGCAACATCTTCTCCCAAAAATGCAAATTCATCTAGCATTTCATCCGTAGTCCGGAAGTGAACAGAAGGAAGGTTATGTCTGTTAAGTGGATTTGCTCCCCCCTGCGAGCTGATAAGAATCTTACGATAAATTGCATCTTCAGGATCTAAGTAATGAACATTGCCAGTTGCAACAACTGGCTTTTCTAGTGTTTTCCCAAGATTTACAAGGTTGGTCAGTATGGTTTTAAGCTGACCTTCATTTTGCACGAGTTCCAACTCAATCAGATGCTTTAATACAGAAGGCGGCATAACTTCAATATAATCGTAAAATTGGATGAGTTCTTCCGCTTCTTCTGGTCCTTTCTGCATCATTGCTTCAAATACCTCACCTTTGTCACATGCCGTGCCCACAAGAATACCACTTCTATATTTTTTTAACACTGAGCGAGGAATACGTGGGACGCGGTAATGATATTGCACATGAGATAACGAAACAAGCCTATATAAATTTTTTAAACCTTCATCAGATGTTGCTAAAAGCGTGACATGACTCGGCCTACCTCTCTTATAAGAGTCGCCTTGCCCCATGCTATCGTTGAGCTGATCATGATGTGTATACCCTTTGGCAATTACCTCTTTTAGCATCTTTGCAAGTAAATATCCGGTTGCTTCTGCATCATAAATGGCACGGTGATGCTGGACAAGTTCAATATCAAACTTTTTACAAAGCGTATTTAAGCGATGGTTTTTTAACTCTGGTAATAAAAAACGAGCCAATTCCAATGTATCAATAACGGGATTAATGCTCTTTGGCATACCGTACTTTTTAAAGCCTGTATTTAAAAAGCCCATATCAAAGGATGCATTGTGGGCTACAAGCGTACAATCACCCATCCATTCTGCAAACTCTCTTAGAACTACATCTACATCCGGGGCATCACGAACCATATCATCCGTAATACCCGTCAACTCAATTGTTGTAGCAGATAATGGATGATGCGGATTGGCAAAGCGTTCAAATCGATCTATAATTTCACCATTATGAATTTTTACTGCTGCAAGTTCAATAATGGTATCGTACACTGCCGATAATCCAGTTGTCTCTACGTCAAATACGACATATGTTTCGTCTGCAAGCGAACGATGTGCTTCGTTGTAAGCAATGGGAACACCATCATTGACAAGATTGGCTTCTACACCATATATGACTTTAATGTCATTTTTTTTACCTGCGTTGTACGCTTCCGGAAATGATTGCACAACTGCATGATCCGTAATGGCAATAGCTTCGTGTCCCCATTTTTTCGCTTGTGCCACTAGCTTAGATACTGGCGTTACTGCATCCATTTGGCTCATAGGGGTATGCAAATGGAGCTCAACGCGCTTTTCTCCTTCAGGAGCGCGATCTACACGTACAGGCCCTTTTATTTCATTCACATCGTTTGCCATCATAATTAAATCTCGAACAAACGTGTCATCTTGGAACGATCCACGCACTTTGACCCACATACCTTTTTTGATTTTTTGGAATGCAGGGAGATCTTCTTTGTCACGTGAAAACATTTTGACCATAATTGAATCTGTATAATCGGTAACTTTGAAGGTCAGAAGTGTTCGACCACTACGCAGTTCTTTTGTTTCCACGTGGAACACGTAGCCTTGAATTGTTTTTCGTTTTTCTTCCTCACGTATATCTCGGAGCAGTGTAATTTCTTCATCCGGTTTAATTAAGTACCCTATAACAAGCGGTTGATCATCAATTACAACATCTTCTTTCTTTGCAATTTCCTCCATTGCTTGTAGCACTTTTTCACGATCTTCCTGCTGTGTCTGCTCACGAAACTTTTGAATTTCAGCTTCGTTTCCAACTACCTTTGTATCTACTGTAAATTGAGGAAAACCAAAGCGTTCATATTGCTCACCAATTGATCTCGCCATATTCTTTTTAACTGTCGCCGCTTCGAGATCATTGTTCACTTGAAGCTGCAATTTAATGCCATTTACTTGTGGCAGCTGATTTTTCAAATATGCAAACATAGGAGAAAATGGAATCTTCCTTGTACAAAGTGGCCAATATGATTGCACATCCTGCTCTGTAAATTGCTTTGTGGAAGTTTGAATAGAAAAGGACACATTGGCAATATGAGAGAATGTTTTCTCTAATTGACTTTCAAATAGTTGGTATACATTAGCAGGCAACACACGCGGTAACATCAGCCTGAAAAACCAGCTCTTTGTCCGCTTATCTACAATCAGCTTTTCAATTCTGCCTTCACGAAAATATTGTGTAACAAACTCTTCAGGTAAGCCGAGTTGCTGCAGCAAAATCATAAACCGCTCTTGTTGCTCTTTCGTCAGTGCTGTCACATCGCTCCTCCTCTCTACAAAAAGTAAAGTAAGGCACATTTGTACCTTACTTGTCTATTTTATAATATTTTTGATATAGGTGGAAAGTTCTTCGATTGCCATCTCTTGTGACTCATTTGTTTGGCGAACCTTTACCTCTACAATGCCTTCCTCTGCTTTTTTACCTACTGTAATGCGAATTGGGAATCCAAATAAATCAGCATCGGCAAACTTTACACCCGCACGCTCTTGACGATCATCCAATAGTACGTCATAACCTTCTGCTAGTAATGCTTCGTAAATCTTCTCTGCTTTTTCACGTTGTGTATCCACTTTCACATTAACAGGAATCACATGTACAGTGAACGGTGCAACAGCTGCAGGCCATTTTAAACCATATTCGTCATTATGTTGCTCAGCAATTGCTGCAACTGTACGCGACACACCGATTCCATAGCAACCCATAATCATAGATTGTGTTTTACCATTTTCGTCGAGATACGTTGCACCCATTGCTTCACTATAGCGTTTACCAAGTTTAAACACATGACCAACTTCAATACCCTGTGCAAATTTAATAACACCTTGTCCGTCTGGGGATAGGTCCCCTTCTTGAATGAAGCGAAGATCTGCAAACTGCGCTACCTTATAATCAATGTCAATATTAACATTGATGTAATGATAACCTTCTTCATTCGCACCACAACATCCATTAACAATAGCACCAACTGCATGATCCGCAATAATCTCCAAGTCTGCTGGCGCTCCAATTGGTCCAAGTGAACCAACTGTACAGTTCATAAGCTTCTGTACTTCCTCCGCACTTGCAAGTTCAACCATAGAAGCACCGTATAAGTTTTTCACTTTGATATCATTTACTTCATGATCCCCGCGCACAAGAACCATAACAAATTTGTCATCTACTTTAAAGATCATGGACTTAAAACATTTTGTAGGATCAAGCTGTAAAAACTTCGATACATCAGCAATTGATTTTTGATTTGGTGTTTCTACTTTTCTGGCAGCCTGTACAACTTCTGTGCTTTTTTCATATGTAGCGACCACTGGTGCCATTTCAATATTTGCAGCATAAGAAGATGTATCAGAGTACGCAATTGTATCTTCGCCAATATCCGATAGCACCATAAATTCATGCGTATCTTTTCCGCCCATTGCACCGGAATCTGCGATAACGGCGCGGAAATTCAAGCCGCAGCGACTAAAGATATTTGTATATGCTTGAAAGAGACGATCGTATACTTCATCTAAGCTTTCCTGCGATGCATGAAAGGAATACGCATCCTTCATTAAAAACTCGCGACCACGTAGCAAACCAAAACGAGGTCTTTTTTCGTCACGAAACTTTGTTTGAATTTGATATAAAGTCAGCGGCAAGCGCTTGTAGGATTTAACCTCATCACGAACAAGTGCTGTAATCACCTCTTCGTGTGTGGCACCAAGAGCAAAATCACGCTCATGTCTGTCTTTCATACGCATCAGTTCCGGACCGTAAGAATACCAACGACCGGATTCTTCCCATAATTCTGCTGGTTGAAGGGCTGGCATTAAAAGCTCCATTGCGCCAGCGCGCTCCATTTCTTCGCGGATAATTTTCTCCACATTATGCAATACCTTTAAACCAAGAGGTAAGAAGCTATAAATACCAGACGCATTTTGACGCATAAACCCTGCTCGCAATAACAACTGGTGGCTTTTCACCTCGGCGTCAGCCGGCACTTCGCGAAGCGTCGGGCTGAAGATCATACTTTGTCTCATTATATTCGCACCTCTTTATCCAAGTTCAACTTATAAAAAGAATTTTTTAATATCATTCCATGTAACAACCAACATCAAAAGCATAAGAAGCGCAAATCCAACAAAATGGACCATTCCTTCTTTTTGTCTATCCAATGGTTTTCCTCGCAATGCTTCTACAAGGAAAAACATCAATCTTCCTCCGTCAAGTGCAGGAATTGGAAGCAAATTAAACAAGCCTAGATTGACGCTTAGGGCAGCAGTTAGACCTAATAAATTAACAAGTCCTGATTTGGCAACCTCACCTGTTAAATTATAAATACCGACGGGACCTGACAATGCATCAATAGAGAATTGTCCTGTGATCAATTGTACTAAAGAAACAAATACAAGTTGTGTCATGCGAATTGTTTGTTCAAAGCCTAACTTAACCGAACCTAACAATGATTTTTCCACAGGTGGATACACACCAATTCGTCCTACCTCTTCATTTCCCTCCTGCTCTGCAGCAGGTATCACACTTACAGTAAGATGTTGATTATCACGTGTAATATCCATTGTTAATTCATTACCAGGGTTTTTCCGAATGAGTGTTGTTACATCTTTCCAAGATTGCATCTGTACTTTATTAATTGTACGAATTTCATCGCCTTCTTGTAGACCTGCTTTATCAGCAACCCCATTCTCTACTAATTGTCCAATTTCTGGTCTATCCACCGGAATTCCTTGTACAAGCCCAATAATCATGAACAAAATAAACGCTAAAATAAAATTCATAGCAGGTCCAGCAAAGATGGTAAGTGCACGTTGCCCTAAGGATTTAGATGTAAATTGGCGGTGGTACGGTGCAATTTGAACTTCTTCTCCTCCAGTCACATAACGTGCTTTTTCATCTACTGCAAATGTTTGCGGTGCATCTTCATATTCTTCATAGCCAGTAACTGTTAGCTTATGCTCAAGATCAGCATGCTCAATCTCCAATATGCGTGCATTTGGATAGCGATCTATGTTATTGAGCACAATCTTTTCTACAGCACCACCTCGGTTTAATAGCAACGCTACTTTTGTCCCAGGTTTTAACTCAATTGTCTCAGGATCTTCTCCTGCCATACGTACATAACCACCAAGAGGTAAAAGGCGAATGGTGTAGACTGTTTCATTTTTGGTAAAGGAAAAAATTTTAGGTCCAAAACCGATTGCAAATTCACGACACAGAATACCTGCGCGCTTAGCAAAATATAAATGACCCAGCTCATGAAAGAAAACAAGTACACCAAAAACTACGATAAAGGCAATCGCTGTATTCACTTCCATAACCACCTTTTCTAAATTTGTTCCAGCACAAATCTTCTGGTCTCTTCATCAACCGTACAAATTTCTTCTAAGGACGGATTGTGTACAACGACATGTCGTTGCATTGCTTTTTCAATTAAATCTTCAATTTGTAAAAAACTGATTTTCTTGTCTAAAAACGCCGCAACAGCTGCCTCATTTGCAGCATTCATAACAGTAGGTAAACTACCGCCTGTTTTACCTGCTTGAAAAGCAAAATCCAAGCAACGAAATCTTTCTAGGTTCATCTGCTCAAAATGCAGTGCGCCAACTTCCCACAATCGCAACGATTTTCCTGAAAGTGGTAAACGATTCGGATAAGTCAGTGCATATTGAATAGGTACTCGCATATCCGGTGTACCAAGCTGCGCAATCACGCTTCGATCTGAGAATTCTACCATGGAATGAATAATACTTTCCTTATGTAATAACACCTCAATATTTTCATAATCTACACCAAACAGCCAATGTGCTTCAATTACCTCAAGACCTTTATTCATCATAGTGGCTGAGTCAATGGTAATCTTTGCTCCCATTGACCAATTAGGATGCTTAAGTGCATCTTCCACTGTCACATAGTGTAAGTCATCACGCGTCTTGTCACGGAAGCTACCACCTGACGCTGTTAAAATCAGCTTTTCAATGCAATTGTAGTTTTCACCGTTTAAACTTTGAAAAATAGCAGAATGTTCACTATCTACCGGAATAAGCGGTACATTCGCTTGACGTGCAGCAGCTGTAACGAGATGTCCTGCGGTTACAAGTGTTTCTTTGTTCGCAATCGCAATCGGTTTTTTGGTTTCAATAGCACGTAGTGTTGGAACTAGCCCGACACTACCCATTACTGCGTTAACAAGTACATCCGCATCGTGCACAGCCACCTCGACTAAACCCTCTTCACCATATACAACTTTAGTGTTGCCAGCAATGGAACGCAACCGTTCTGCATCTTCTTTGTGTTGTACAGACACAATTTCCGGTGAAAACTCAGCTAGTAACTGATGAGCAAAATCTACGTTACGCCCGACAGAAAATGCTGTAAGCTGAAATACATCTTTATGTTCCCGAATAACGTCAATCGTTTGCGTTCCAATGGAGCCGCTCGCCCCCAGTAAACTGATTTTCTTCATTACAAACAGCTCCTCAAATGAAATGCAAAAAGTGTAACAGCGGCAGTACAAACAGCAAGCTATCAAATCGGTCTAAAATACCGCCGTGCCCCGGCAAGATTTTACCAGAATCCTTGACACCATAATGGCGCTTAAATGCTGATTCAACCAGGTCACCAATTTGTCCAAAGACAGAGACCGCTACAGTAACAGCAATTAAAAAGAAAATATGGTCACTAATCGGCACGAAGGCATTATATATAAGTGCAATTACTACTGCACAAAGGATACCGCCTACCGACCCTTCTACCGTTTTGTTGGGACTAATCTCTGGCCACAATTTCCGTTTTCCTATTGCTTTGCCTATAAAATAAGCTCCTGTATCTGTGGCCCAAATGATAAAAAACGCATAAAAAATATACTCAAGTCCACTGCTACGTGTTTCATTCATATAGTAAAAGCCCATCGCTACGTAAATAGTAGTCATTAACAAAAAGGAAGCATCATCAAAAGTAAATGTATTCTTAGACAGGACTGTATATGATAGCAACAATAGCACAATGATAAATGTAATCTCAACCTTGTTGATTTCAAGACCGCTAAACAAGTTGACATGACTTGGTATTAAAATAAGCCACAGCAACAATCCTGTTAGCATAGTAGGAAGAGAAACAAGTGACAGCCCTTTCATTCTAATAAGCTCAAATAAACCAATTGACGCTAGTGCATAAATAGCAATGGTGAACACGGCCCCCCCGTACCATACAACTGGTACAAACACAGCAATTGCAATGAGCGCTGTAATAATTCGCTCCTTCATAAACGATACCTCGCTTTCTTATACCCCTCCGAACCTACGTCCTCTTTGTTGGAAGTTCAAAATTGCTTCAAGCAAATGTTCTTCCGTAAAATCAGGCCAGAATACATCCGTAAACCAAAGCTCTGTATACGCAATTTGCCAAAGCATAAAATTGCTGATACGAATTTCACCACTTGTTCGGATAAGTAAATCTGGATCTGGCAAGTTCTTTGTCATTAAGTAAGAGGAAACCATTTCTTCGGTAATCTCTTCTGGATGTAAGTTTTCCTCCTTACTAGCTGTAACCAAATTTCGGATGGCATAAACCATTTCATCACGACTACCATAGTTTAACGCAAAATTTAAAATTAAACCGGTATTATCTTTTGTGTCATTCATCGCTTTTTTAATGGCAGCACGCGTATGTGTAGGCAGACCTTGTTCATGGCCAATTAATCGAACCTGTACATTTTCTTCTACTAGTTCCGGTAAAAAGGTTCCTAAAAACTCCTGAGGTAACTTCATGAGAAAATCTACTTCTTGTTTCGGACGTTTCCAATTTTCTGTAGAAAACGCATATAGTGTAAGTACTTTTACACCCATTTCATTAGCGAATTTTGTGATTTTCCGAACGACCTTCATTCCTTCATGATGTCCGGCAATACGTGGCATTGCTTTGCGCTTTGCCCAGCGACCATTGCCATCCATAATAATAGCGATATGCTCAGGAACATCGCCTTTCTTAGCCTCTTTTACCATCTCTTCAAACGATTGATTTTGCTCTCGAAAGAAAAACTTCTTTAACATATTGAAACCCTCCACGAGCTCAGGTATTCCTTAAAAGTGTAAAAAGACCCCCTTACGCAGAGGGTCATGCCAAAAGTATAAGTTATACTTCCATAATTTCTTTCTCTTTTGTTTTTGCGATTTCGTCAATTTTTACGATGTGCTTATCAGTTTCTTTTTGAATGGTGTCTGTATGTCCACGCAATTCATCTTCTGTAATCTCACCGTTTTTTTCAAGTTTCTTTAATTCATCGTTTGCATCACGACGTACGTTGCGGACAGCGACTTTTGCATCTTCAGAATATTTCTTAACAACCTTTACCAATTCACGACGACGCTCTTCTGTTAGTGCAGGGAATGCAATACGAATTACAGTTCCATCGTTTGTTGGGTTAACGCCAAGGTCTGATTTTAGAATTGCTTTTTCAATGTCGCTGATAGAAGACTTATCGTATGGTTGAATTACTAATAAACGCGCTTCTGGTACGGTAATGTTTGCCAATTGAATAACTGGTGTTGGTGCACCGTAATAGTCGACTGTAATCTTTTCTAAAACAGATGCACTCGCACGACCAGCGCGAACTGTACCAAGTTCTCTAGAAAATGCTGAGACTGCTTTGTCCATTTTATCTTTTGCATTCGTTAATACTTGCTGTGCCATTATTATTTCCCCCTCACAATTGTTCCAATATTTTCACCAAGAACCGCTCGTTTTATGTTACCTTCTTCCATAATAGAAAACACAATTAACGGGATATCATTATCCATGCATAAAGAAGAAGCCGTGGAATCCATTACACCTAGACCTTCTTTTAATACATCTAAGTATGTTAATGTATCATACTTTGTAGCTGTATCATCTAAAGATGGATCTGCAGTATATACGCCATCAACATTATTTTTTGCCATTAAGATAACATCTGCTTCAATTTCCGCAGCGCGCAATGCAGCTGTTGTATCTGTAGAGAAATAAGGATTACCTGTGCCTGCTGCAAAAATTACAACACGTTTTTTCTCTAGGTGACGAATTGCTTTACGACGAATATAAGGTTCTGCAACTTGTCTCATTTCAATAGACGTTTGCACACGTGTTTGAATACCTAAATTCTCTAAGCTATCTTGAAGAGCCAAAGAGTTCATAACCGTAGCGAGCATTCCCATGTAATCCGCATTTGCGCGATCCATACCCATTTCGCTTCCTGTTTTTCCACGCCAGATATTGCCACCGCCAACTACTACAGCAACTTCTACACCTAGTTCTGCTACTTCTTTTACTTGCTGTGCTACAGACTTAATCACAGCCGGATTGATTCCAAAGCCGTGCTCCCCAGCCAATGCTTCTCCGCTCAACTTGAGCACGACACGATTGTATTTCGCTTGCATAACGAACCTCCGTACATCTTTATTTTAAAAAAGGGAACACCATGTGTCCCCTCGTTTGTATTAGTTGTTACCTTTTACTTGGTTCATTACTTCTTCAGCGAAGTTGTCTTGACGCTTTTCAATACCTTCTCCTACAGCATAACGCACGAAAGACTTTACAGTTGCGCCCTTAGACTCAGCAAATTTACGCACTTTCATATCTGGGTCTTTAATGAAAGATTGGTCAAGTAAGCAAATCTCTTCAAAGAATTTGCCAAGACGACCTTCTACCATTTTAGCAACGATGTTTTCAGGTTTGCCTTCGTTAAGAGCTTGTTGCGTTAACACTTCACGCTCACGAGCAATTTCTTCCTCTGTTACTGCGCTACGATCAATATATTTAGGATTTACAGCAGCGATGTGCATAGCGATATCTTTCGCAGCAACTTCATCAGTTGTTCCTTCAAGAAGCGTCAATACACCGATGCGACCGCCCATATGAAGGTAAGCACCGAATACATCATTGTCACCTTTTGTTACAACTTCAAAACGACGAAGTGTTAGCTTTTCACCAATTTTAGCGATTGCTGTGTTGATGTGCTCCTCTACTACTGTACCGTTTTCCATTGTTTGTGTAAGAGCTTCTTCTACAGTAGCTGGTTTTTTAGCTAGCAAATGTGCTGCAAGTTCTTTTGTTAACGTTTGGAAACCTTCGTTTTTCGCAACGAAATCTGTTTCAGAGTTAACCTCAAGAATCACTGCTTCATTTCCGTTCACTTCAACATACGTTAAACCTTCAGCAGCGATGCGGTCAGCTTTTTTTGCAGCTTTTGCAATACCTTTTTCACGAAGAAAATCAATTGCTTTTTCCATATCTCCGTTTGTTTCAGTCAACGCTTTTTTACAATCCATCATACCCGCGCCTGTTTTTTCGCGAAGTTCTTTTACCATTTGTGCAGTAACTGCCATAGTTTTCAGCCTCCTATTTTATGTATATAAAAGCATGTGTTATCGTGTAAAAAAAGGTGATAAAAGGCATTACCTCTTATCACCTTTCAGCTTTCTTACGCAGTAACAGTTTCTTCCCCTTGTTTCACTTCAAGGATTGCGTCTGCCATTTTAGATGTAAGAAGTTTTACAGCGCGAATTGCATCGTCGTTTGCAGGGATTACATGATCAATTTCGTCTGGATCACAGTTTGTATCAACAATACCGATTAGAGGGATGTTCAATTTACGAGCTTCCGCAACTGCAATACGCTCTTTGCGAGGGTCAACGATGAAAATCGCATCAGGAATTTGTTTCATGTCCTTGATGCCGCCTAAGAATTTCTCAAGACGCTCTAATTCTTTTTTAAGCTGAACAACTTCTTTTTTAGGAAGTACATCGAAAGTGCCGTCTTCTTGCATTCTCTCAATGTCTTTCAAACGCTTAATGCGCTTTTGAATTGTTTGGAAGTTTGTTAACGTACCACCTAACCAACGTTGGTTAACGTAGAACATACCTGCACGAATTGCTTCTTCTTTAATAGCATCTTGTGCTTGCTTTTTTGTACCTACGAAAAGAATTGTACCGCCGTTTGCAGCGTACTCTTTCATTACGTTGTAAGCTTCTTCAACCTTTTTAACTGTTTTTTGAAGGTCGATGATGTAGATGCCGTTACGCTCTGTAAAGATATAACGCTTCATCTTTGGGTTCCAACGACGAGTTTGGTGACCGAAGTGTACACCAGCTTCAAGCAATTGCTTCATAGAAATTACTGACATGATTTGTTCCTCCTGAAATGGTTTTTTTATCCTCCGTCCACTTCATCTCTAAGTACAACCGCAACTGCAGCACCAGCACTTAAATCTGTGAACGTGTGTTGTGTATTCACACCATTGATTAATATAGCATAACACGATACGACAATCAAGTCGAAAGTCTGTTAATTCTACAATAACCTATCTTTTAAGTTACAGCTCACTATCAGTATAGCCTTTTTTTCGGCATCAAATCAAAAAAACCTCTCCTGCAGCGGAGAGGCTTTATATTAGTTTGCTTTTAGTTTTGCAAGTTCAAGTAAAAATTTGTCATTTAAGACTTTAATATATGTGCCTTTCATACCTAAAGAACGAGACTTGATGACGCCTGCACTCTCCAATTTACGCAACGCGTTTACGATTACAGAGCGCGTAATACCTACACGATCGGCAATTTTACTTGCAACAAGTAGCCCTTCAGTACCATTTAATTCATCAAAAATATGCTCAATCGCTTCCAGCTCACTATAAGACAACGAGCTGATAGCCATTTGCACAACCGCTTTACTGCGAGCTTCTTCTTCAATTTCTTCTGCTTTTTCACGTAAGATTTCCATTCCTACTACCGTTGCACCATATTCCCCTAAGATTAAATCATCATTTGAGAATGAGTCATGCAAGCGCGAAAGAACTAGCGTACCTAGTCTGTCACCGCCGCCAACAATTGGAACAATTGTTGTCAAGCCTGTTTTAAACAATTCTTTGTTTTCAACAGGAAATGCAGTGTATTGACTCTCTACATCAAGGTTTGCAGATGTTTCAGTGATGTTAAATAAGCTTTTTGTATACTCTTCTGGAAACTGACGTTCCTCAAACATTTTCTTCATACGATCATTTTCAATTTGTTCATGAACTTGATAACCAAGTAATTTTCCACGGCGACTTACAATAAAAACATTTGCCTCAATTGCTTCGCATAAAGTGTCCGCCATTTCACGGAAATTAACAGGTTTTCCTGCTGCCTGTTGTAACAATGCATTAATCTTTCTTGTTCTCTCTAATAAAGCCATGATACCTTTTTCCTCCTAAAATTTCGAGATATTTTCTTGTGTTTGGAAACCGGGACGAACTAACTGGACCATGCGTTACAAGATAAATTGACTTACATCTTTGTTTCTTGCTATTGTCGCCAACTTCTCTTCTACGTATTGAGGGGTAATTTTAATATGTTCCATCGTAATTTCTGAAGCTTCAAACGATAAGTCTTCCAAAAGCTTTTCCATAATAGTGTGCAATCTTCTTGCTCCGATATTGTCCGTATCTTGGTTTACTTGATAGGCAATCTCAGCTATTTTACGAATAGCTTCGTCAGAAAATTCAATTTCTATACCTTCAGTTGCCAGCAATGCCTTATATTGCTTTAACAGAGCATTGTCAGGCTCAGTTAAGATCTTCACAAAATCTTCCGTAGAAAGCTTCGTCAACTCAACGCGAATTGGAAATCTTCCTTGTAACTCCGGAATTAAATCCGAAGGTTTTGAAATATGAAAAGCGCCGGCTGCAATAAATAAGATATGATCTGTTTTAATTGGGCCATACTTTGTTGAGACGGTAGACCCCTCCACAATTGGAAGAATATCTCGCTGAACGCCTTCACGCGAAACATCAACACCACCGGATTGTTTACTAGCGATTTTGTCAATTTCGTCTATAAAGATAATGCCAAGCTGTTCTGTGCGGTAAACAGCTTCTTGTGTAACTTCGTCCATATCAATTAAGCGCTGTGCTTCTTCATTTGTCAATACTTTTCTTGCTTCTTTTACGGAAAGTTTTCTCTTTTTCGTACGCTTTGGCATAAAGCTGCCCAGTGCATCTTGAAAATTCATACCCATCTGCTCCATACCTGTACCCTGCAGCATATCAAACATTGAGCTTTGTTGTTCCTCTACTTCTACAGTAATGATAGTATCTTCAAGAAGCCCTCCCACTAACTTTCTTTCCATCTCTTTACGCTTTTGAAGCACGGTAGCTTCCTCTTGTTGAGGCTCTGTCTGACTACCTGTATTTTGCCCACCAAATAACATCTCTAGCGGGTTCTTAAAACTATGTTGCTTTTGCGGACCCGGAACCAAAATTTCCAAAATACGTTGATTAGCTTGCTCCTTTGCCTTGTCCTGTACACTTGCTACTTTTTCTTCTTTAATAATGCGAACTGATGTCTCAGCTAAATCTCGAATCATTGATTCGACATCGCGCCCTACATATCCTACCTCAGTAAATTTAGTGGCTTCAACTTTAATAAAAGGTGCACCCATCAATTTTGCCAGGCGACGAGCTACTTCTGTTTTACCAACACCTGTAGGACCAATCATTAAAATATTTTTAGGCGCAATTTCATCGCGAATCCCTTCATCAAGCAAGCTTCTGCGGTATCGGTTACGCAGGGCCACAGCGACCGCTTTTTTAGCGTTTTCTTGACCAATGATATACTGATTGAGTTTCTCTACAATTTGACGTGGGGTAAAATGCAAATGCATATGAATACGCCTCCTTTACAGTTCCTCAACAATAATATTTGAATTTGTGTACACACAAATATCTGCCGCAACCTCAAGACTGGCTTTTGCAATATCGGCAGCCGTTAAACGCTCTCCTGCGTACTGCTTAAGAGCCCTCCCTGCAGAAAGCGCATAATTACCACCAGAGCCAATTGCTAAAATTCCATCATCAGGCTCAATCACTTCTCCTGTACCTGACACAAGAAGCATCGTTTGTTCGTTCATAACAATTAAAAGCGCTTCAAGCTGGCGAAGCATTTTATCACCGCGCCACTTTTTAGCCATTTCAACAGCAGCACGTTGCAAGTTTCCATTGTACTCATCGAGTTTGCTTTCAAACATTTCAAACAGCGTAAAAGCATCTGCGACCGAGCCGGCAAATCCCGCCAATACCTTTCCACCAAACAATCTGCGTACCTTACGCGCAGTGTGCTTCATGACAACGGCATTTCCCATCGTTACTTGTCCGTCACCAGCCATTGCACAGCGACCATTATGTTGCACTGCAAAAATAGTTGTTGCATGAAAAGTTCCCATTTCCAAACTCCTTTGCACATTATTTACTCATATTACTATATGAGCACATCACTGTTTATATTTACGCTCTTGGATGATGTTGCATATATACAGAACGAAGTCGCTCCTTTGAAACATGCGTATAAATTTGTGTCGCTGTCAAGTCCGTATGTCCAAGTAGCTCTTGAACCGTCCGCAAGTCCGCTCCTTCATTGAGCATATGTGTGGCAAATGTATGGCGCAACACATGTGGACTCATACGTACTGTTAAAGATGTTTTTTTTATCATCTCACTCAGTACATATCGAACACCTCTATCTGTTAAGGGGCCACCTTTAGCGTTCAGAAACAATTTGTCAGTGCTGTGTTTTTGTAATGCTTCCCTTCCTTGAGAAATATACAGCTGCAAACTTTCCCGCGCATATGTCCCGAAAGGTACGTAACGTTGTTTATTACCCTTTCCTGTAACAAGAATCGTTTCCATATTAAAATCTACGTCGCGAAGTGTTAACCCACAGCATTCATTTACACGTATCCCCGTCGCATACAAGAGTTCTAGCAACGCTTGATTACGCTGACCTAGAGGTTTACTTATATCTGCAATTTCAAAAAGATGGCGCAATTCCTCTTCATATAAAAACTTGGGTATTGCATGCTCTTTCTTTGGGGCAGCTGCGAGGGCGAATGGATTTTGCTCACAATATCCTTCTCTGATGAAGAAACGATATAAGCTGCGCAAACAAGAAAGCTTTCTAGCCACTGATCTTCTTGACATCTTTCTCTCGTGTAAGAACGTTAAATACAGTCGAACATCTTGATATGTAACACTTAACAACGACGGAATTGCTTCAGTTGTCATAAATAACAAAAAATCTTTAATATCTTCACTGTAGTTAATAACTGTATGCCTGGAATAGTTTCGTTCAATCTGCAAATATTCAAAAAAGGGTTGTAACAACTGTTCTTGACTCACATGTATCTCCTCCGGATAAGAAAAGGACAAACGTTCTTTTCATAGTAAGAAAATTTCCCCTTCCCATGAAGGTATCGGTGCACAATGACTTGTAGTGAAGCAGCAAAATCGGCACTTCCAAAGTCATACTTTTCTTTTTCCGCAAGAAAGGCTACTAAATTGTAGCACAATTCAGTAGCCCTTGCAAGAAACTTAACTAAATATTTACAAAATTTTGAATTGTTTCTAGAGCACGCCTAGCATACGCTTCATAGCGTTCTGCTTTTCGCTTCACTTTTGTTTCAAGTGGTGCAAACAAACCAAAATTCGCATTCATTGGCTGGAACGTTTTCGCATTTGTTGATGTAATATAGTGAGCCATACTACCCATTGCTGTAACAGGAGGCAATATCACCAACTCTTCTCCTTTTACGAGCCTTGCAGCATTAATACCCGCTAGCAAGCCGGAAGCAGCAGATTCTACATACCCTTCTACTCCTGTCATTTGACCTGCAAAGAATAAATCATCACGGCCTTTATATTGATATGTTGGACGAAGCAGTTTTGGTGAATTGATAAATGTATTGCGATGCATCACACCGTAACGAACAATTTCAGCATTTTCCAAACCTGGAATAAGTTGCAATACTTCCTTTTGTGGTCCCCACTTTAAATGTGTTTGGAAGCCCACTATATTGTATAGTGTACCAGCCGCATCATCTTGCCTTAACTGCACAACCGCGTGGGGTACTTTTCCTGTTTTCGGATCCTCAAGGCCGACAGGCTTCATCGGTCCAAATAAAAGAGTTTGCTTACCACGCTTTGCCATAACTTCAACTGGCATACATCCTTCAAAGAAAATTTCTTTTTCAAATTCTTTTAACGGCACAACTTCAGCACTAACTAAAGCTTCGTAAAAGCGATCAAACTCCTCCTCTGTCATTGGACAGTTGAGATACGCAGCTTCCCCTTTATCGTACCTTGATTTTAAGTATACTTTATCCATATCAATACTGTCTTTTTCAATGATCGGAGCAGCAGCATCGTAAAAATAAAAGTACTCTTCACCCGTAAGCGCCTGCAGTTGCTCTGATAAGGCTTTAGATGTAAGTGGCCCGGTAGCAATCACCGTCGGACCGGCAGGAATCTCTGTCAATTCTTCGTTAATTACAGTAATATTAGGATGATTTTTCACATATTCTGTTACCTTTGCAGCAAACTCATGACGGTCTACTGCCAATGCACCACCAGCAGGCACAGAGCATTCGTCTGCCGCTCGAATGATAACAGAATCGAGTCTACGCATTTCTTCTTTAATAACACCTACTGCATTCGTTAAACTGTTAGCACGCAAGGAATTGCTACAAACCAATTCTGCAAATTTATCCGTATGATGCGCAGGCGTTTGTTTTACTGGACGCATTTCGTATAACTTTACTTTTACACCTCGTTTGGCAATTTGATAGGCAGCTTCACTACCAGCCAACCCAGCACCGATTACATTAACTTCCATTTCAATCACCTTTTCCTTCAACATTTCCGTAAAAAATGTGAGCAACACGGCTCACATTTGCTGTTCCTCTTCATAGTCACAAGAGACGCATTGTACTTGTACACCCTTTTTTAGCTTCTTCTCAACAAGCATTCTCTCACATTTTGGACATTTCCGTCCAATCGGTTTGTCCCAAGAAACAAAGTCACATTCAGGAAACTCGCTACATCCATAAAAGATACGCTTTTTCTTATTACTACGACGTTCAATAATTTGCCCCTTATTACACTTCGGGCATGCTACACCAATCTCTTTGACGATAGCCTTTGTGTTCCTACAATCCGGGAAATTAGAGCATGCCATAAACTTACCATAGCGTCCCATTTTAAATACCATTGGGCTGCCACACTCTTCACAATCTTCTCCTGCAGGCTCATCCTTAATTTCCACTTCACGCATTTCTTTCTCAGCTTTTTCTAGATGTTTTTCAAACCCTTGATAGAATTCTTCGATTACTTCAACCCATTGCGCTTGTCCATCTTCAATTTTATCCAAGTTATTTTCCATATTTGCGGTAAATTCAATATTGATAATTTCCGGAAAGAATTCCAAAATCAGCTCAATAACAATTTCACCTAATTCAGTCGGTACGAACCTCTTATTATCGAGAGACACGTAACCTCGCTTCTGGATTGTCTCCAAAGTTGGCACATATGTAGAAGGACGGCCTATACCGAGTTCTTCTAATGTTCGTACTAGCCGAGCCTCAGTGTAGCGCGGCGGCGGCTGTGTAAAGTGTTGCTTAGGTTCCATATCTTTTGAAAAAACTGTTTCTTCTTCTGCCAATTCCGGTAGCATGCGATCTTTTTCTTCAGCACCATCATCACTGGATTCTACATATACCTTCATAAACCCAGGAAACTTGACAACAGAGCCATGCGCTCTAAATTGCACACCATTATTTGTAAGCGTTACCGTCATTGTGTCCATAACAGCTGGTGCCATTTGACTAGCTACAAAACGCTCCCAAATCAGTTTATACAACCTGTACTGATCTCGACTTAAATACTCTTTTAAATCATCCGGCTTACGCAATGCTGAAGAAGGACGAATTGCCTCATGCGCATCTTGTACATTACCTTTGGATTCTTTTCTTTTTTCTTTAGAAACAAAAACTTCTCCAAATTTATCTTGAATATATCCGCGTACTTCTGTTTGTGCAGTTTCAGAAATACGAGTAGAATCCGTACGCATATACGTAATTAAACCGACTGTACCTTCTTTTCCAATCTCAATTCCTTCATATAATTGCTGTGCTAGCATCATAGTTTTTTTCGCGCGCATGTTTAGCTTACGCGCCGCTTCCTGCTGCAAAGAGGATGTCGTAAACGGAACTGCAGGGTTTCGTTTGCGTTCTTTACGAGTAATTGTATCGACTGTAAATGCATTATTTTGCAAACGCGCTAGTACACCATTTACTTGCTCTTCTGTCGTAAGTTCTATTTTGCTTCCATCTATACCGTAAAATGCGGCCTCAAATACGTCTTTTCCTTTAACAAAATCTGCTTTAATTGTCCAAAACTCTTCCGGTACAAATGCTTGTATCTCCTTTTCACGTTCAATAATTAAACGCACAGCTACTGATTGAACACGACCTGCACTTAATCCTTTTTTTACTTTCTTCCATAATAAAGGACTAATATTATAACCAACTAGACGATCTAATACGCGACGTGCCTGTTGTGCATCTACTAAATCTGTGTTAATAGCTCTTGGCTTTTTAAAAGCTTCCTTGATTGCGTCTTTTGTAATTTCATTGAACACAACACGGCAATCTGAAGTTGTATCGACATGTAACGTGTGCGCTAAGTGCCATGCAATCGCCTCTCCTTCACGGTCAGGGTCAGCAGCCAGATAAATTTTCTTTGCTTTTTTTGCAGCCGTTTTTAAATCTTTTAAAACAGGACCTTTCCCACGAATCGTAATATACTTTGGTGTAAAACGATTTTGTATTTCAATGCCCATTTGACTTTTCGGCAAATCCCGCACATGCCCCATAGACGCTATTACCTTGTATTTTTTCCCTAAATATTTTTCTATCGTTTTCGCCTTTGCCGGCGACTCAACGATTACCAAATAATCCGACATTCCAGTTCCTCCTTAAGAGGTGAATTCAAGTCTTCATTAATATTATTGATTCGCCTTCTTTTTGTCAATTCAGAATGAATATAAAATACCATGAAAGATAGCACATCTGTCAACCTTTCTTGTATAAAAAAGAAAAATATATGCATGTACATTTAATAAAACTCTTCAAGAATATCATGCGCATTCATCACTAGCTTTGCACCTTGTTGAATGAGATGATTGGTTCCAGCAGCTGTCTTCAGTGATAAAGGACCTGGTAGCGCAAACACTTCCCTATTCTGCTCAAGTGCACAATCTGCCGTAATTAAAGATCCGCTTTGACTCTGTGCTTCGGCGACAATTACACCTTTAGATAAACCGCTCACAATACGATTTCGCTTTGGAAAACGCCAGCGCTGCGGTTGCCATGACGGCGGGTATTCTGATAATAATAATACATTGTTCCATGTTTTTAATTTTTTATAATTACTTTCCGGATATATATGATCAAAACCTCCTCCTAACACAGCGATTGTGCTTCTGTCGTATTGCAAGGTAGTAAGATGTGCGACCATATCAATACCGTACGCCATGCCACTAACAACTAGCCAATCTTCTTGTAAAAGCTTTGCTAGAATAGATTGTATGCCACTAATCCCATATGATGACGGTTTTCTCGTGCCTACTACCGCTATTTTACGAGGATGATGTAACAATTCACGTTTACCCATGCCATATAAAACAAACGGAGGATCAGGGATCTCACGCAGTAAATCTGGATAATCATCATCCCATATCGTTAGAAAAAAAGCATTGTTTCTTTGCAAATCATTTTGAACAATGGTAAGAGAAGGACTATGCAGATGTTGAAAAAGAAAGGTGCTTAGTTTGGGAGAGATAAGAAGAATACGAGAAAACTCTTGTGCGGAAAGATTATAGAGGAAATTAAGATTCGGATCATAGCGTAAAAGCCTAGCCATAGCTCCCCAATGATCAGCCAAAGCCGTATGTAAATGCAGTAATCTTTGTCTCACTAGAACTCCTCCTTGTTAACGTAGATAAACATTAAGCAACCACTATTCTGTTTTGATAGTAAAGAAAAACGAACGATATGTAACTTCAGCTAGAATCTAAAAAGCACCGCTGCGTAAGTGCTATACATCTCGGCTGTTTATAAGTCGAAGAGCCTACATAAGCCCGCATAGGAAAAGGCCTCCCAAAACGGGAAGCCGACTTTTCTAGTTTACTTTGCAAGTTTCAAATAAACCTTTTTCTTTTAAAACAGAAATTAACGTCTCGCCCATAACAGAAGGTGTTTCAGCAACTTTGATTCCACATTCTTCCATTACTCTGATTTTCTCAGCAGCTGTTCCTTTGCCGCCAGAAATAATCGCGCCCGCATGACCCATACGCTTTCCTGGAGGTGCTGTTTGACCACCAATAAAGCCAACAACTGGTTTTGTCATATTAGCACGTACCCATTCAGCTGCTTCTTCTTCAGCCGTACCGCCGATTTCACCAATCATAATTACAGCATGCGTGTCTTCATCTTCATTAAACGCTTTTAATACATCAATAAAATTTGTACCATTTACAGGATCTCCGCCGATACCAACAGCAGTAGATTGACCAATTCCAGCTTGTGTCAACTGATGTACTGCTTCGTACGTTAACGTACCAGAGCGAGAAACAATACCAACATGTCCCTTCATGTGGATGTATCCTGGCATAATACCAATTTTACATTCTTCTGGAGTAATCACACCTGGGCAGTTGGGACCTATCAAGCGTGTCTTTTTACCTTCCATATATTTTTTCACTTTTACCATATCAAGTACTGGAATACCTTCTGTAATACATACTACTAAGTCAAGCTCTGCATCTACAGCTTCCATGATAGAGTCTGCAGCAAACGCAGGTGGAACGTAGATAACTGAAGCATTTGCACCTGTCGCTTTTACTGCCTCTTCTACCGTATTAAATACAGGTACGCCAATTACCTCTGTACCGCCTTTACCAGGAGAGGTACCGCCAACAATTTTTGTTCCATACTCGAGCATCTGTGTCGCATGGAAAAGCCCTTGCTTTCCTGTAATACCTTGTACGATTACTTTCGTATCTTTATTGATAAATACACTCATCTTTCTCCCCCGCCTTCTATTAGCCTACAAGCGAAACGATTTTTTGTGCTCCGTCTGCCATAGATTCGGCAGCCGTAATGTTTAAACCGGACTCATTCAAAATTTTCTTTCCTAATTCTACGTTTGTTCCTTCTAGACGCACAACAAGAGGTAACTCAAGGCCTACTTGCTTTGTTGCTTCTACTACGCCGTTTGCAATAACATCGCATTTCATGATGCCACCAAAGATATTTACAAAAATACCTTTTACATTCTTGTCAGAAAGAATAATTTTAAATGCTTCTGTCACTTTTTCAGCAGTCGCACCGCCGCCAACATCCAAGAAGTTTGCAGGATCTCCGCCGTAATGTTTAATAATGTCCATTGTCGCCATTGCTAAGCCGGCACCATTTACCATGCAGCCAATATTTCCATCTAAGGAAATGTAGTTCAAATCATATTTAGATGCTTCCACTTCTTTTGGATCTTCCTCATCAAGATCACGGTACGCCAATACATCCGGATGACGATATAAAGCGTTAGAATCAAAGTTTAACTTTGCATCTAAAGCCATTACTTTACCATCACCTGTTACAACAAGTGGGTTGATTTCTGCGATAGAACAATCTTTTTCGATAAAGGCAGTATATAAGCCCATCATAAATTTAACAGCTTGGTTGACCAGTTCTTTTGGAATATTAATGTTAAACGCGATACGACGCGCTTGGAATCCTTGTAAGCCAACAGCAGGATCAATATATTCCTTAAAGATCTTTTCAGGTGTTTGTTCAGCCACTTCTTCAATTTCTGTTCCGCCTTCTTCTGAAGCCATCAGCACCACCTGAGAAGTTGCACGATCAAGCACTAGTCCAATGTAATACTCTTTTTTAATATCGCAGCCCTCTTCAATAAGTAAGCGCTTTACTTCTTTACCTTCTGGACCTGTTTGATGAGTGACTAGTGTTTTGCCAAGAATTTCTTCGGCGTATGTACGAACCTCATCTAAATTTTTTGCTACTTTAACACCGCCGGCTTTACCGCGTCCGCCTGCGTGGATTTGCGCTTTTACGACACATACATCTGTTCCCAATTCTTTAGCTGCTTCTACAGCTTCTTCTACTGTAAATGCAACCTTTCCATTCGGAACGCTCACCCCATAGTTTCTAAGGATCTCTTTTCCCTGATACTCATGGATATTCATGGTCCCATCCTCCCCGTTTGTGGCAAAAATAAAAACTTTTCGTTTTCATTGTATAAAATTCGACACTGGCTGTCTAGAAGAAAATTACAAGAATGAAAATATTCTAAAAATATTTTTTAATTCAGAAAAACAGTCTTTTCTATCAAAGAAAAAACATTTGTTGTATACAAAGGTTTTAAAAACATTTTATAAGTATCATATTTTTATAGATCTGTCGCACCGCCATCTACCGCTAACACTTGTCCTGTTACATATTTATATAAGTCTACATAGTTTTTTCGAAAGATAAACAGCCAGAAAATCACAGCTCTAGAACGCCTTGCTACGTGTGTATATTCTTACTTGACACGCGTATCTCTCTACACAATCATACATTGCCGAACGCCCCATCTCCTCACAAAGCGGCTCATACTCAACGTTGCTAAGCTTTTTAGGTAAAAATAAATTCTAAGCTTCATTTCTTACATAATGGGCGAATATGCCAGATGTGCGCGGCTTCGCGGAACTGTTGTTCATATATCTGTTCATTTGGGTATACGTCCTCCATGAACTGTCGGAGTCGTAAGAGTAACCTTTCTACTTTAGGGGATTATATGAAAAATTTATTCCTTTTCTTTTTTTACTGACCGGTCGGTAGGTAGCGTATGTAACATATTTTGTTTTTTATACACTTCTGAAAAAAGAGTCACTTCACAGTGACCCTTTCAAGTATTTACAGTTGCTCTTTAATAGGAGCGAAAGATTTCCTATGCACTGGCAGAATACCATATGTTTCAATGGCTTCCAAATGCTCCTTCGTTCCGTATCCCATATGTCTCTCAAAACCATAAGCGGGATACTGCTCTCCCAATTCTTTCATCATATTGTCTCGTGTTACTTTAGCTATGATAGATGCAGCTGCAATAGAAATACTTTTAGCATCTCCCTTGATAATGGAGGTTTGTGGCAACTCAAGCGGTAACTCCATTGCATCAATTAAGAGATGCTCAGGCTGGATGGTAAGTCCTTGAATTGCTTTTTGCATGGCCTGTTTCGTTGCTTGATATATATTCACTGTATCAATAACATCCGCATCTACAATCCCTACAGATATTGTAAGTGCATGCTCTTTAATATAGCGACTAAACTCTTCTCTCTTTGCCTCACTTAGCTTTTTTGAATCATTAACGCCTGGCAGATAAAAATCTGGGGGCAGTATAACAGCGGCTGCTACAACAGGACCTGCTAGCGGCCCTCTGCCAACTTCATCTACACCGGCAATATACTGTATTCCGGTAGCTCGCAATGTTTGTTCAAACTGCGACATTTCTATAAATACAGCCCGTTCTCGCTCAGTCTGCTCTTTTTGCTTACGCCATTTGGCAATTAACCGCTGCACACCTTTTCGTTCGTCTTGAAGTAACTCAGAAAAACGCGCATCTTGTTCATCTGTAATTTCAGTAAGCAGCACTTCGATATCCTTCATTGTTTGTTTCATACATGACACCTCATATAAAAAAGGTACGCCTATGCGTACCTTTATTCTTCTAATAACTCTGGATCTTCGAACGTAAAACGACCGATTTTTCCAGCACGCAACTCTCGTAATACAAGCTCCGCTGTTTTATCGTAATCAATCATACCGCCGCCCATCAAACAACCGCGGCGCTTTCCAATTTCATCAAACAGCTCAACAATATCTTCCGAAATAAATTCAAGTCCGAATCGTTCTTGCAGTTGTTTTGGATAGTGTTCTGCTAGAAAGCGAAGTGCATACACGGCAACGTCTTGTAAGTTTAAAATGGAATCTTTGATTGCGCCTGTTGCCGCAAGCCGTTGTCCAACAAGCTGGTCTTCGAACTTAGGCCAAAGTACACCTGGGGTATCCAAAAGTTCTAGTTCCTTTCCTACTTTAATCCATTGTTGTGCAGTCGTTACACCGGGACGGTCTCCGGTTTTGGCAATATTTTTCTTCGCCAGCTTATTAATCAATGTTGATTTACCAACATTGGGAATACCGACAATAAGCGCACGCACCGCACGCGGCTTTACTCCCTTTGCTATAAGCTTATCAAATTTCTCTTTGACAAGATCTTTTGAGGCTGCAGCAATCTCTTTCATACCTTGTCCAGCTTGTGCATTAATTGAGATGGCTTTAAAGCCTTTACCCTCAAAGTATTGAAGCCACTTTCTCGTCATTGTTTCATCTGCCATATCCGCTTTATTTAACACAAGTAAACGCGGCTTATGGGAAACAATTTCATCTATCATCGGGTTTCTTGACGAAGCAGGTAAACGAGCATCTACGAGTTCAATTACCACATCAATGAACTTTAGTTTCTCTGTAATCTGTCTTCTCGCTTTCGCCATATGTCCCGGAAACCATTGAATTGTCATGTTGTCACCTTCTTACGGTTGTTTAATAATACGTATATCAGGAATCGGCCAGTATACAATATTGGTTTTTCCCACTACTTGTTTCATGGAGATTGTCCCAATTGTACGACTGTCTTTGCTAAAGCGACGATTATCACCTAAAACAAACAATTGTCCCTTTGGTACAGTTTTTTTACCAGTTACTTCTTCTAGTGTAAAGTCATATGTTAACGGACCGTCCGTAACTTCTTGCTTATATTCGTCTAAATAAGGCTCTTTATATAGTTTTCCGTTAACATAGAGCTGATCATTTTTATATTCGATTCGATCACCAGGCAAGCCAATAATACGCTTGATATAATCTTTATCTTCCGTTGCTTTAAAAACAATAATATCAAATCGCTTCGGCTCGCCGATTCGGTAGCCAATCTTATTGACAATCATACGGTCACGATCTTGCAAGGTTGGCATCATGGATACACCATCCACCAAAATAGGAGCAAAGAATATGTAACGAATTACAAAAGCTAGCGCAACCGCAATAATAACAGCCTTTATCCATTCCCATGTTTGACTTTTTTTAGCCATATACTGTACCTCCAATATGATTGGAAAAAGGGAGCTTGCAATCACAAGCTCCCATACTTATCTTATCGAATTTCTTTAATACGTGCTTTTTTACCGCGAAGGTTACGCAAGTAGTAAAGTTTCGCGCGACGTACTTTACCGCGACGCAATACTTCAAGCTTAGCAATTTTTGGTGTGTGTACAGGGAATGTACGCTCAACGCCCACGCCGTAAGATACTTTACGAACGATGAAAGTTTCGCTGATGCCGCCACCGCGACGCTTGATTACAACACCTTCAAAAAGCTGAATTCTCTCACGAGTTCCCTCAACTACCTTAACGTGTACACGTACTGTGTCACCAGGGCGGAAGTTAGGAAGATCAGTTTTTAATTGACCTTTCGTGATTTCTGCGATTAAATTTTGCATGTTTCTTTCTCTCCTTCCAAACGGATGCTCTTACCAGTCTTATGCTGCAGCGGAACATCGTGGTTACGGACTCTATAAGTCACAAGTGTTATAATAGCATATTTAAAAATAGGTTGCAAGAGGTGTAAAGGTGAAAAACTTGCACTTTTTAATACATACCAAGCGTTCTTCCTATCGGTTTATGTAGCTTGAGGGAGGATGATTCTCGTCATGAACGATAATACAGATAAACTATTCAACTGCTGTTTGCGCTTTGGATTCATATTTAAATTCTTCCACCCATTGCTTTTCTTGCTTTGTTAGTTCTTTACCTTCTAACAGGTCTGGGCGACGCAAGTACGTACGTCGGAGCGATTCTTTATGACGCCATTCGTCTATTTTTTTATGATTACCAGATGTTAATACTTCAGGTACCTTAAAACCACGAAACTCTGCTGGACGTGTGTAATGAGGGTGTTCAAGCAAACCAGTACTGAAGGAATCCTTCATATGTGACTCCGCTGTAATGACTTCAGGCAAAAGACGAACGACACTGTCAGTCACTACCATAGCAGCCAATTCGCCACCAGTCAATACAAAATCCCCAATTGAAATTTCATCCGTAACAAGATGCTCACGAATACGCTCATCATACCCTTCATAATGACCGCATATAAAAATGAGATGCTCTTCCTTGGCGAGCTCCTCAGCCTTTTGCTGCGTCAATCTTTCTCCTTGCGGGCACATTAGAATAACACGAGGAGCACTGTCACCTTTTGTTGCCTCCACAGCATCAAAAATAGGCTGCGGAGCTAACACCATACCGGCACCTCCGCCATAAGGGTAATCATCCACACTGCCATGCTTGCTTGTAGAATAGTCACGAAAATTAATGATATTAATTGAAACGGCTTCTTTTTCTTGTGCCTTCTTTAAAATGGATGATCCAAATACACCGGAAAACATTTCAGGAAACAGCGTTAAAATATCAATTTTCATCACAGCAAGCCTTCCATCAGATGAATTGTTACCATCTTTTCTTTTACATCCACTTTAAGCACAACCTGTTCAATATATGGAATATATGCTTCTTTACCATTCGCCAGTTTTACAACCCATACATCATTTGCACCTGGCGCTAAAATCTCTTTGATTTTACCCAGTTCTTCTCCGTCTTCGGTCACTACAGTACATCCAATAATTTCGTGATAGTAGTATTCGTTCTCAGGCAATTCACCAAGCTGACTATCAGGTACCTTTAAAATAGAACCTTTAAATACTTCCACTTCATTTACATTAGTATAGCCTTCAAACGTTAATAGATCAAAATTTTTATGGCGGCGATGGGAGGTGATTGTTACAGGAAGCGGCTCATTTTTTTCTCTCCAAATATACAATATATTTCCTACTTTATAGCGTTCTTCCGGAAAATCTGTACGAGAAATAACACGAACCTCCCCGCGAATGCCATGTGTGTTTACAATCTTTCCTACATTAAACCACTTTGTCATGCAATCTCAACTCCTGCTTTTATATGTATAGCATGCTATTCTGTACTTGCACACTTCGCTTAAACTTGTTTGTATTATCTTTCATTTATGTTGCCCAAACCGTAAAACAATTAATAAAAGGGAGAGGCGCGTAAGTCCTCTCCCTTCTACATAATCTCGAGCGTAATTTTTTCGCTTTTGCTATGACCTGCCGCATAAACGACTGTTCGAATAGCTTTTGCAATACGCCCTTGCTTCCCAATGACTTTCCCTACATCCTCTGGATGTACAGTTAATCGATACGTGATGCTTCCGTGATTGAAATCTTGTGTAACCAATACATCTTCAGGATGATCCACAAGGGCTTTTACAATCGTTTCGATTAACCCCGTCATCAAATTACTTACCTTGTTTAGCTAGATGGAATTTCTCAAGAATTCCTTGGTTAGAGAACAAGTTGCGAACTGTATCAGATGGCTTCGCACCGTTTTGTAACCATTTCAACGCAAGCTCTTCGTTGATTTTAACTTCAGCTGGTTGTGCTACTGGATTGTAGTAACCAATTTCTTCGATGAAGCGTCCATCACGAGGAGAACGAGCATCTGCAACAACTACACGATAGAAAGGAGATTTTTTAGCTCCCATACGTTTTAAACGAATTTTAACTGCCATTTATAAAGCACCTCCGAATATGTTTCACACAGATAATAATATTAGCAAAAGTTATGACCCTTTGTAAAGTAAAATTTCTTAACAGGTATCATTTTTTGTGTACTTTCTTTCTTTTTACATGAACGGAAACTTAAATCCGCCTTTTTTCTTACCTTTTTGCATATTTGTCATTGCCTTCATCATCTTCTTCATGTCTTCAAACTGCTTAAGCAAGCGATTTACTTCTTGTACAGTTGTACCGCTTCCCTTTGCAATTCGTTTTTTACGACTAGCATTAATAATTTCAGGCTGTTCTCGCTCCATTGTTGTCATCGAACGAATGATAGCTTCAACATGACCAATTTGTTTTTCATCAACTTGGGCATTTTTTAAACCCTTGATTTTATTTGCCCCTGGAAGCATACCAAGAATTTCATCCAAAGGTCCCAATTTACGTACTTGTCCGAGTTGTTCCAAAAAATCATCAAGTGTAAAGGATAACGAACGCATTTTTTGTTCTAATTCTTTTGCTTTTTCTTCATCAACCGCAAACTGCGCTTTTTCAATAAGCGTAAGGACGTCTCCCATGCCTAAAATACGCGACGCCATGCGCTCCGGATGGAAGGTTTCAAGGGCATCCAATTTTTCACCCATACCAACAAACTTAATCGGTGTTCCTGTTACTGCTTTAATAGAAAGGGCCGCACCACCGCGCGTATCACCATCTAGTTTTGTAAGAACAACCCCTGTTAAACCAAGTTGATTATGGAAGCTTTGCGCAACATTGACGGCATCTTGTCCTGTCATTGCATCAACAACAAGAAAAATTTCGTCAGGCTTAGATAACTCCTTCACCTGTTGTAATTCATCCATTAGTTCTTCATCAATATGCAGACGTCCCGCTGTATCAATTAGAACATAATCATGATGCTCTTCTTTTGCCTTTTCAATCGCTTGTCTTGCAATTTCCACGGGACTTATTTTGTCTCCTAGTGAAAATACAGGCATGCCAAGTTGCTTACCGAGTGTTTCAAGCTGCTTAATGGCAGCAGGACGATAAATATCAGCAGCAACAAGTAATGGCTTGCGATTATACTTTTTACGTAATAAATTTGCAAGTTTTCCGGTTGTTGTCGTTTTACCAGCACCTTGTAAGCCGACCATCATGATGACTGTCGGCGGACGCTTTGCAACGGCAATCTTACTCTCAGATCCACCCATCAACTCGGTTAGCTCTTCTTGCACAACCTTGATGACTTGTTGTCCAGGCGTAAGACTCTTCATTACGTCTTGTCCAATTGCGCGCTCTGATACACGTTTGACAAAATCTTTTACTACCTTAAAATTTACATCCGCTTCTAATAAAGCAAGGCGCACTTCACGCATCATTTCTTTTACGTCAGCCTCGGTTACTTTCCCTTTGCCGCGAATCTTTTGTAATGTCTGTTGAAGTCGGTCGGCTAATCCCTCAAATGCCATAGTGCCGCCCTCCTATTCTAATTTTTCAATAGCTTCAACAACTTGTTTCACTTCTTCATGTACATGCTCGTTGCTGATTAAGTCTTTAAGTTTTACAAGAAGCAACTTACGATCTTGGAACTTTTTTAACAGTAACAGCTTATCTTCATACTCCTCAAGCATTGCTTCTGTACGCTTTATATTATCATACACCGCTTGACGGCTTACTTCAAATTCCTCAGCAATTTCTCCGAGTGAATAGTCATCCAAATAATACAGCGACATATAGCTCCGTTGCTTCGGTGTTAACAACGATTGATAAAAATCAAATAAATAGTTCATTCTCGTTGTTTTTTCGAGCATGGTTATCATCCTTTGTTAAGTGAATTACCTTTACAAACCTAGTTTACAAGTTGTCGAATAGACTGTCAAGCTTTTTCACTTGCACACCTTTCTATACTGAAAGAATGCCTCTTTACTCTGCGGTCTCCACTAAGTCTGCGAACAATCCGTATACATACTGCTCTGGATCAAACTGTTGCAGATCATCCATCTTTTCCCCTAACCCTACAAATTTGACAGGAACATTCATTTCTTTACGAATAGCTAGTACAATACCGCCTTTGGCTGTCCCATCAAGCTTTGTTAAAACAATACCAGACACATCTGTTGCTTCACGGAATGTTTTGGCTTGACTCAATCCATTTTGACCTGTTGTCGCATCAATTACTAGTAGCACTTCATGCGGTGCACCCGGAACCTCACGTTCAATAACACGTTTTACCTTTTCAAGCTCTTTCATTAAGTTTACCTTATTTTGCAAACGACCTGCCGTATCACAGAGGAGTACGTCCGCCTTACGCGCTTTTGCTGCCTGAATTGCGTCATACATCACAGCCGCTGGGTCTGAACCAGAGTTTTGTTTAATAACATCTACACCAACGCGCTCCCCCCATACCTCTAATTGCTCAATCGCACCGGCTCGGAATGTATCACCAGCTGCCATCACAACAGATTTTCCCTCAGACTTAAGCTTGTATGCAAGCTTGCCAATGGTTGTCGTCTTCCCTACACCGTTTACACCAACAAATAAGATAACCGTTAATCCATCTTGCATATTCAATTCATTACTAAATTCCTCACCGCCTCTGTAAATAGCAATGAGTTTTTCCGAGATAACACTTTGTAAATCACGTGGATCTTGAATATTACGACGCTTCACTTCTTCTTTCAGCTGATCTATTAAATCCATAACCGTTGTAACACCAACATCCGCACCAATTAAGATTTCTTCTAGCTCTTCAAAGAAGTCTTCATCTACTTTCCTATAACGAAACACGAGATCGTTTACTTTTTCCGAAAAGGAATTACGGGTTTTCTCAAGCCCACTTTTAAACTTTTCCGTAACAGCATCTGTTTGTCGTGAAATCGTTTCTTTTAACTTTTTAAAAAAGCTCATGCATATTCTTCCTCTCTATTCATTTATAACAGGTTCATCTAATCGAACTGACACCAGCCTAGACACACCAGACTCTTGCATTGTAACACCATAGAGAACATCACATTCTTCCATTGTACCTTTTCGGTGCGTAATAACAATAAATTGCGTTTCGTTGCTGAATCGCTTTAAATACTGCGCAAATCGTGCTACATTTGCTTCATCAAGCGCGGCTTCTACCTCATCTAGTACACAAAACGGAACCGGTCGTACCTTTAAAATAGCAAACAATAGCGCGATTGCAGTCAAAGCACGCTCTCCCCCTGATAACAATCCGAGATTCTGCAGTTTTTTACCGGGAGGTTGTGCTACAATGTCAACACCTGTATGCAAAACATCTTTTGCATCAGTCATCACAAGATCAGCGCGCCCACCGCCAAACAGTTCTTTGAAAATAAATTGGAATTCTGCTCGAATGGCCTCAAACGTAAAGGAAAAGCGTTTTTTCATTTCTTCATCCATTTCTCCAATGACTTGGTGTAGCGTCTCCTTTGCTTCACGAAGATCATCGCGCTGTGTGAGAAGAAACGTATAACGTTCTGAAACTCTATCATATTCATCAATTGCACCTAAGTTTACAGTGCCTAACTCTTCAATTGATGTTTTCACAAGGCGTACTTTTTTACGTGCTTCCTCGGCAGTTATTAGCATTGGATATTTGATTTTGGCAGCTTCAAACGATACACCGTATTCTTCACGCAAGTGTTGTAACCTGTTTTCGAGTTCTACGTCTAAACGATTTGCTTGTACCTCTTGATCTTTTGTGACATCCAACAAGTACTTATGGTTTCTTTTTGTTTCACGCGTTTCCAATTCTAAACTTTCCAATTTGCCCTGCATCTCAAAACGTTGCTTACGCCGCGTACTTATTAATTCTGTTGTCTGCTCACTATCCTGTGCTTTTTTCATAATACGCTTTTCAATTTGCTGCTCGCCACTTGAATTTGAGTTCATCTCTTGCTTTAAGAACAAGAGATCTTCTTGTGTTTTTGTCAGTAATTCCGCTGTTTCTTTTTGCTCTTCTCTAAGTCGAATTGTTTTCTCCTGTTGATTAGACAACCGTTGTTGCTGTTGTGCATGTTGTACCTTTAAATCAGTTATTTCTGCTTGCAGTCTATCACGTAAGGCAGCTTGTTCCTGCTTTCGTTTAGTCAGCTTAGCAAGGTTTTCATCCATATTCTGAAGATTTTTCTGAATGATTGCAAGTTTGTCTTTTAAATGACTCTGACGCTCTTTTACTTTGAACTCATCTTCTTGGAACCCTTCCATCTCTAAATCATACATAGAAAGGCGCTCATTCACCCTTTGTTCCTCAGATTCTACCTGTGCCAATTCAGCTACGAGCTTTTGCTCATTCGGGCGTATTTCATCTAATTGCTGACGAAGCTTGGCGAGAAGAATTTCCTTTTCTTCTATCTCACGCTTCGCTTGACGAACCTGTTCCTCTAAGGCATGCGTTTTTATTTCCATGTCTTTGAGCTTTTCAGTAGTTACTTCCAGCTCGCGCTGTCTGCCAAGAAGCGATGTGCGTGCCTGCTTTACAGCACCACCAGTCATAGCACCTCCTGGATTTACAATATCCCCTTCTAGTGTAACAATACGATAGCGATATTGCACGAGACGCGCCAATTCATTTGCTCCTTTTAAATCAGCTGTTACTAAAACAGTACCCAGCAAATTGTAAACAATTGCTTTATATTTTGGATCATATTGAACCAAATCGGCAGCTACACCTAAAAACGTTGCATGCTGCTTAACTATATGTAATACTTCTGCACCAATCTGCTTTCCTTTTATTACACTTAGCGGCAAAAACGTTGCTCTCCCGTATTGATTGGTTTTTAGAAAAGCGATAGCTGCACGACCATGCGCCTCTGTTTCTACTACAACATGCTGCATAGCAGCACCTAGTGTCGTTTCAATTGCAATTTCATATTTTTGTGGTACTGCAATGAGCTCCGCAACGGCCCCTTCAATCCCTTGTAACAAACTTCCTCGCGCCTTTAACACTTCACGTACACCCTGATAAAATCCAGTGTAATCCTCTTGCATTTCCTCCAACATTTCTTTGCGAGAACGCATTTGTTGTAAAAATTGATATGCTTGATACAGCTTGCTTTCATCTATGGCACATTGCTTTTTGCGCTGTTCTAATGCATTTTCTGTTTCTCGCAACAAAAGCATAGTATTTTTCGTTTTGGTTTCCATTTCTTGATATTGTAAAATTAAACGCTCTTTTTTGGCTTGCACTTCATTTCTTAACTGAAGATACTTGGCATTTTCTTCATCTAGGCGCTTATTTTTGAATGCATATTGTCCCGCTTGTTCCTCAAGCATGACCAATTCATTGCGATAGCCAGCCTGTTCATTTAAAATTTCAATATAATCCGCCTTTAATGACTCTATTTGCTCATCTAAATTCTGCTCCAGATTGGCGATTGCAATTTCTTTTTCCTCTAATTTCTGCTTAATCTCCGCCACGTGTTCTTTCATCCTATGCAACACTTGATTTTCGGAGACAATACTTGCCTCATACCCAGCAAGCTTAGATGCTAACGTATCAATACTTTCTTGCAATTGCACAGAATGGGCACTTGCATTTTTCTTTCTTTCCTTTAAAAGCTCACGCTGCCCCTCCAATTTCTCCAGTTCTTTGCTTGTTAAAAGCAAAACTTCTTGCAAAGAAGCAACTGACTCATCTACAGCCTGCACCTGAGAGCGTAATTCCTCAATAAAAGCTTCATCTTTTTGCAGTTTTGTAGCCAGCTGCAGTTCTCGTTCTTTGTTTTGTTCCAGCTCTGCAAGTAACTTTTCCCACTTTTGATGCAATTCTTCAATCTCATGTACAATCAACGCAGCCTCTACTTGTTCAAGCACTTCTTTTTGCTCTAAATAATCCTTTGCCGCGGATGCCTGCATGCGAAGGGGCTCAATTTGTGCGCTTAGCTCATGGATGATATCTTCCACCCGATGTAAGTTTTCTTGAGTCTCTTCGAGCTTTACTTCTGCCTTTTTTTTCCGTGTTTTATACTTTAATACACCTGCTGCTTCCTCAAAAATACTACGTCTATCCTCTGCCTTACTACTTAAAATTTGTTCTACCTTCCCTTGACTAATAATAGAGAAAGCTTCCCTCCCCATACCGGAGTCCATAAATAAGTCCACAATATCTTTTAATCGACATGATTGTTTATTTATAAAGAAATCGCTCTCACCAGAACGATATACTCGTCTGGTTACACTGACCTCGCTATACGCTACCGGTAAGCGTTCATCTTCATTATCAAGTGTTAGTGTCACTTCAGCTACATTTAGAGCCCTGCGCGAGTCACTTCCGGCAAAAATAACATCTTCCATTTTGGCACCACGCAAAGATTTTACAGATTGTTCACCAAGAACCCATCTAATTGCATCTGTTATATTACTTTTCCCACTTCCGTTCGGTCCAACAACAGCTGTGACACCAGGAACGAAATCAATGGATACTTTTTCAGCAAAAGATTTAAATCCGGCTATTTCCAATCTTTTGAGGAACATAATGTACTCCCCCTATCACAACGAATCCCCCTCTCACAAGGGGGATTGCACTATTAATGTTCTTTTAATTTTTTTAAAGCTTCTTCAGCAGCATGTTGCTCTGCTTCTTTTTTAGATCTACCGCTACCAAGTCCTAAAGCGGATCCGTTCAATGTCACACGTGACACAAACTCTCTATTATGTGCTGGACCCTTTTCTTGCAAAATTTGATATTCAATACTACCGCTTCCATCACGCTGAATGAGTTCCTGAAGCTGACTTTTAAAATCCATCACATGAGAAAAAGCACCATCATTGATTTTCGGATATACAATGTTTTTTAAAAAGCCCCATACCGTTTCAAGCCCTTGGTCCAAGTACAAAGCACCGATAAATGCTTCAAATACGTCAGCTAGCAAAGCCGGACGCTCTCGTCCTCCCGTCATTTCCTCACCTTTACCAAGAAGAACTAGATTACCAAAGGAAAGCTCATTGGCAAATTGCACAAGCGACGGTTCACATACGATAGCTGCGCGCATTTTTGTCAATTCTCCTTCACTCATTGTCGGGTACATTTGAAACAAATATTGTGAAACGGTGAGCTCAAGCACTGCATCACCTAAAAACTCCAAACGTTCATTATCTTCATGAGGTTTTTTACGATGCTCATTCACATACGATGAATGCGTGAAAGCTTGAATTAGCAATCTTTCATTTTTGAATACAATGCCAATATCATCTTGAAACTTTTTAAATGCTTCTCGATATTTCAATTCAGTTCTCTTGTCTCTCTGTCGTCTGTACGGCATAGGCCCCTCCATATCCGCCCGCAATATGCTAAAAGCAAGCCCCTTGTAGAAAGGGACTTGCTCATACTCTTATAGGTGGCTCTCTATGTAAGAAACAGCATCACCAACAGTAGCAATCTTTTCTGCGTCTTCATCAGAAATTTCCATTTCAAACTCGTCTTCCAACTGCATTACAAGTTCTACAACATCAAGGGAATCTGCCCCTAAATCTTCTTTAAAGCTTGCAGAAGGTGCCACTTCAGTCTCGTCTACACCTAGACGGTCAACGATAATTTTCGTTACACGCTCTAAAACATCTGCCATGCCTATTCACCTCCCCTCAAGTCATTATATTAAATATTTTACAAAAAAACTAGGTGAAATCAACGTTCCATTGAAACAATCATACAATAAAAGCTTTTACATGGCCATTCCACCATCTACATGCAAGGTTTGTCCGGTAATATAGCCGCTTTTTTCTGAAGCCAAGAACGTAACTGCATTGGCAATATCTTCAGCTGCACCAAGCTTCGCAAGTGGAATTAGCTTTAACAAATCGTCTTTAATACCTTCAGATAACACATCCGTCATATCAGTCACAATAAAACCAGGCGCAATGGCGTTTACTGTGATATTACGAGCTGCTAGTTCCTTTGCAGCTGTTTTTGTAAAGCCAATAACACCAGCTTTTGCTGCCACATAGTTTGCTTGTCCCGGGTTTCCCGTTACACCCACAACCGATGCTACGTTAATAATGCGACCATAGCGCTGACGCATCATCAGACGGGATACAGCTTTTGTGCATAAAAACACACCTTTTAAATTTGTATTGATGACTGCATCCCATTCTTCTTCTTTCATTCGCATGAGCAGGTTATCTTTCGTAATACCAGCATTATTTACTAAAATATCAATTTTACCAAATGCGTCTGTAGCCGTTTTAATCAATTCTGCAACTTCTTCTCCATTCGCCACATCAGCCTTGACTGCAATTGCTTCTGATCCTAGAGCTTTTATTTCATCAACTACTTCGTTAGCCTTTGCTTCATTCCCTGCATAGTTAACGACGACGCTAGCACCATGTCTGGCTAAATCAAGAGCCACAGCACGTCCAATTCCTCGAGATGCCCCCGTTACTAATGCGACTCGACCTGTTAGCATACTTATTCTCCTCTCAACTGGGAAATTGTGTCTTTCATCGTATCTTCATCGTATATGGCATATGTCTTCACAGAAGGAGCAATGGTTTTCATTAAACCGGCAAGTACTTTTCCGGGTCCGATTTCGACAAAAGTATCTACACCAAGTGCAATCATTTTTTCAATGGACGGATACCATTGAACGGGGGAGTACAATTGTTGTACCAAACGTTCTTGAATTTCCTCTTTAGCAGTTACAATTTCTCCTGTCACATTGCTAATGACTGGTATCTCTGCATTTCTAATGGTGATATTTGATAATACAGAACGAAACTTATCTGCAGCAGGCCGCATTAAATCCGAATGAAACGGTCCGCTGACGCGAAGCATAATGGCACGCTTTGCTCCTTGTTCTTTAGCAGCTGCAGCTGCTAGCTCCACTCCTGTTTTCGTACCAGATATTACAATTTGACTAGCGCTGTTCATATTGGCAATTTGTACAGAATGCCCGGACTTTGTCACTGTTTCTGTGACATCAACAAGTTTGGTAACATCCATACCCAATATGGCAGCCATAGCTCCTTGACCGTCAGGAACGGCTTCTTCCATATACTCTCCTCGTTTTCGGACAGCATATACACCATCGGCAAATGAAATAGCCTTCGCAGCCACAAGTGCGCTATATTCCCCTAGACTGTGACCTGCCACATAGTCCGGTGTAATAGCGTATTGTTCCATTGCCGCAAGAATGGCCGCACTCACTGTTAGTAGAGCAGGCTGCGCGTTTGTTGTTTTTGTCAACTCTTCCTGCGACCCTGCAAACATCAACTCACTCAAATTTGTTTGCAACACTTCATTTGCTTCTTGGAACACAGATGCCGCCTCTTTAGATACCTCAGCTAACTGCTTACCCATACCAATGGCTTGTGAGCCTTGTCCCGGAAATAAAAATGCCAGTTTTCCCATATTATTCCTCCTCTTGTAGTGACGCCTCCTCAATCATTGTTGTAATTGTTGGCGTAACTTGTTTTTCAACCATTTCTCTTGTTTGACGAATTGCGCTAAAAATAGCTTGTTCATCTGAAGAGCCATGAGCTTTAATTACCGGTGCCTTTAATCCAAATAATGCAGCTCCGCCGTACTCTGAATAATCCATTTGTTGCTTTAACCCCATTAGCTTAGGCTTTAAGACAGCAGCTGCCAGTTTGCTTGTGAAAGAGCTTGTAAGTTGCGATTTCAACATTGAAAAAACAGACAAAGCCGTACCTTCAATGGATTTAAGCGCTACATTTCCTGTAAAGCCGTCACACACGACAACATCAGCAACTCCCTGTAATAAGTCACGTGCTTCTATGTTGCCGATGAAGTTGAGATTGGAATCTTTAAGCATTGAAAATGCTTTTTTGGTTAACTCATTTCCCTTCCCATCTTCCGTACCAACATTTAAAAGACCTACTCGCGGCTTCGCAACACCTCTCACTTTTTCCGCATAAATAGAACCCATAACTGCATATTGATATAAATGCGTTGGCTTTGCATCCACATTAGCACCCACATCGAGCATAACGAATCCTTTACCGTCAATTGTCGGCATGGTAGGAGACAATGCTGGTCGTTCAATACCGGCTATACGTCCGACAACAAACAACCCCGCTGCCATTAATGCCCCGGTGCTACCGGCTGAAATGCAGGCATCAGCTCGACCTTCTTTTACCTCTTGCGCCATCAGTACTAAGGATGCACCTTTTTTTCTTCTTACCGCGCGTACTGGCTCTTCCGTTGCCTCAATGACCTCATCTGTGTGTAAAATAGAAATACGCTCCGTTTGCTTCAAATACTTGCGAATTTCTTGTTCGTTTCCGACTAAAGTAATATGTAAATCCTTGTATGCTTGGATTGCTTTCATCGCACCAAGTACAACTGCTTCAGGTGCATGATCGCCTCCCATAGCATCAATTGCAATTTTCATGACTTGTTCCTCACTTTTCTGTCTGAATACAGCGCTGATTTTGAGTGTAAAAACTACATCGAACGATGCATGTTAAAGGTGCCCATAAATACTGTTTCATTACCAACAGAGCTGATAACTTCTACAATGGTTCGGGCTGCACTTATCTCATTTACTTTTGCTTTAGCAACAACGCGTTCACCCAAACGAACCGGCCTAACGTATTGAATACTAGCTTTCGCTGTTAAGACAACTTCTGCATCAATTACCGCAACAGCAAGTGAATTCGCTTGTGCAAACAAATGATGTCCTCTGGCAATTGCATTTCTTGCAAATACATGCTCTTCTTTCACATCAAATATTGAAATGGCGTAACGATCTGTTTCTATATCTATAATTTCTCCTACAACCTCTTCTAGTGATAGAGATTTTACGTTTTCTTCAAATTGCTTAGCGGCAACATTTTTAATTCGCTCTCTTAGCTCAGGAATGGATAATTCCAATCGATCCAGCCGAATAGTTTGAATGCTGACTTGAAACTTTTCAGCCAACTCTTCATCCGTTATGAACGGATTTTCAGAAATCGTTTCCTGTAATAGTTGTTGCCTTTCTTTTTTAGTTCTTTTCATGTCTCTGCACCTTCCATTTATGACTAGGTACTAATAGTAGTATATGATTTACCGGGAGAGAATGCAACAAAAATTTTTCCTTCGTTTTTAATCCAATTTTTCCCCTTGAAACACACCAGCTTCCTCTAAATTCTTGCGCAATCTTTCATATTGAGGTTCTTCCCAAAACGCTCGCGAATTAACAAGTAATGTCGCATCTGTTCGTGCTATCTCCAATACACGATAATCATGTACCATATCAGCCACTTTAAATTCCGGTAATCCACTTTGCTTACTGCCAAAGAAATCGCCTGGTCCGCGCAGTTCTAAATCTTTTTCAGAAAGCACAAATCCGTCATTGGTTTCCGTCATAATACGCATCCGTTCCTTACCAACCTCTGACTTTGGATCTGCAATTAAAATACAATACGACTGTTCACTACCACGTCCTACCCTACCACGTAGCTGATGAAGCTGTGAAAGTCCAAATCGTTCCGCATCATAAATAACCATCACAGTAGCATTCGGTACGTTCACACCTACCTCAACAACGGTAGTAGACACCAGGACTTGTACTTCATTTTGACTAAATGCTTGCATGACTGCTTCTTTTTCTTGTGCAGACAAACGCCCATGCATCAAGCCAACTTGAAACGTTTGGAAATGATAGGTTAACATACTGTGCAAATCAATCGCATTTTGTACGTCCAACTTTTCCGATTCCTCAATAAGCGGACAAATCACATACGCCTGTCGCCCTTTAACTAGTTCTTTTTCCACGAACGCCAAAACACGTTCAAACATATCATGTTTTGCCCAGTATGTTTCAATAACCTTTCTGCCCGCCGGCATTTCATCAATAACTGATACATCCATCTCTCCGAATGCCGTAATAGCCAGCGTGCGTGGAATGGGCGTAGCCGTCATAAATAAAACATCTGGCTGTTCGCCTTTCTCTCGCAGCACTCGGCGCTGTGCTACACCAAATCGGTGCTGCTCATCCGTAATAACGAAACCAAGGCGTGCAAAACTTACTTCATCTTGAATTAGGGCATGCGTCCCCACAAGCACATCAATTTCTCCACTAGCTAATTGACTTAAAACCTCACGACGCTTAGTTCCCTTTATTGAACTTGTTAGCAGTTGTACTTGCAATGCATCTTGAAACAATTCTCTTAGCGAATGAAAATGTTGCTCCGCCAATATTTCAGTAGGAACCATAAGTGCCCCTTGATAACCAGCAAGCTTCGCGGCATATAAACCAATCGCAGCTACAACTGTTTTACCCGAACCTACATCACCTTGTAACAAGCGATTCATACGATATGGGGATTTCAAGTCAGACACAATTTCGGATACAACACGTTGCTGTGCACCTGTTAAAGGAAACGGCAACGATTGTACAAATTCGTGTAATACAGATTCTGAAAATACCTTTGCAACACCTGCAGATTGTTCGCGTTCAATTTTGCGCAGCGCCTGCATTTTTAATTGAAAGAAGAAAAATTCCTCGTATACAAATCGACGGCGTGCTTGTTTTAACTCTTCTTGTCCAGACGGAAAGTGCAACGCACGCAGCGCTTCTCTACTAGACCATAATTTATAACGCAAAAGCAACCCTTCAGGCAAAGGATCTTGTATACTACTTTCATACTGCTCTAAAGCATGTGATACATACCGCCTTAGCTGCTTAACTGTTATTTTTCCTTTTACAGAGTATACCGGTTCTATCTCACGTTGCTTAGCAAGTGAGCCAAAATGCAATTCCGTCACAGATATTGTTTGTCGATGTTGATCCCACTTCCCTGTAACCGTAACCACTTCATTCATGTTTAATTTTTCTTTATAATAAGGCCGATTAAAGCAGACAACATTGATTAAATAACGATCTACAAGCATACGAAACGTCAAACGAGACTTTTTCTTCCCATAATATTGTAAAAGAGGCAGGCTGTGAACCCTGCCTTCTACCGTAACACGTTCTTCATGTTTAACTTCTGCTAAGTCTTTCATTGCATAATCTTCATATCTGTACGGTAAATAATATAATAAATCATTTACAGTAACAATACCCATTTCATTCAGTTGTAGCGCAGTCTCTTCACCAATACCTTTAACAGCTACAACCTTATCGTGGAGACTCACTTCTTGAGCGACACACCAAAGATTTTCGCTTCCAGCGCTCGGCCCGTCGGCGTAGCCGCTAACCCTCCTTGTGCCGTTTCTCTTAACGCAACCGGCATGGTTTGACCAATTCTATACATCGCCTCAATCACCTCATCGCATGGTATTCTACTGGTTATACCTGCTAAAGCCATATCTGCCGCCACCATCGCGTTTGCTGCTCCCATCGCATTACGCTTCACACATGGGACCTCCACTAACCCGGCTACAGGGTCACAGACAAGACCAAGCATATTTTTTAATGTAATTGCCATCGCTTCTGCACTTTGCTTCGGTGTTCCCCCTGCCATTTCAGTAATGGCTGCTGCAGCCATACCGCTCGCTGAACCAACTTCAGCTTGACAGCCTCCTGCCGCACCTGAAATAGAAGCATTATTTGCAACAACAAAACCAAACGCACCGGCTGTGAATAAAAATTCTATCATTTGTTCACGCGTTGGATTCAACTTGTTTTTGACAGCAAACAACGTACCAGGGACAACGCCAGCTGAACCAGCTGTCGGCGTAGCACAAATAGTCCCCATTGCAGCGTTCACTTCATTCGTCGCTACCGCTTTACTCACAGCATCTAAAAGCAAGTTACCGGATAGTGCTTTACCACTTTTAATATAGTTCTGTAATAGAACTGCATCTCCTCCTGTTAAACCGGAAACAGATTGTACACCCTGTAGACCGCGCTCAACAGCTTGCTCCATGACGGTTAGATTTCGATCCATCTTTTCCAAGACTTCCTCCCGTGATGAACCCGTCACACGCATTTCTTGTTGAATCATTACTTCTGCAATTTTTATACCTGCATCTTCTGCAAGTTGTACCAACTCTGCAACATTTCTGAACATCTCTGCTCCTCCTATTCTACCATACGGGTAACTTGGATAATATTAGGTAAAGATTGAATTTCTTGCATAACATGCTCTTCAATATTATGGTCGACTTCTATTACCATTAAAGCTGTCTTACCAATCTCTTTACGAGCCACTTCCATATGTCCAATATTGATTTGGTATTTTGCCAATATGTTTGTAACCGAAGAGATGGCACCATATTTATCATTGTGCACAACTAAAATAGCGGGGTGCATACCACTCAGCTTTAATTCAAATCCATTTAGTTCCGTAATCTCAATTTTCCCACCGCCGATAGAGATACCTACAACTTCAATCTCTTTCTGACCGTCTGTCATCCAAATTCGGGCTGTATTAGGATGATCCACAATCGCATCTTCCTCTACGAAGGTAATGTCCATCCCTAATTGCTGCGCCAGTGCAATGGATTCTGGAATGCGTGGGTCGTACGTATCAAAATCCAAAATCCCTCCAATAATAGCCACGTCTGTACCATGACCACGATAGGTCTGGGCAAACGAGCCATAAAAAGAAACAACCACCTTGTCAGGACGAACTCCAAACAACGTGCGAGCGACTCTCCCAATTCTAGCGGCACCCGCAGTATGCGAACTTGAAGGTCCAATCATAATAGGACCTATAATATCAAATACAGATTTATACTTCACAGTTTCTCCTCCCTCATTCTCATCCCATATACTTGTAAATCAGCAAGATAGATTTGATATCTTGTCTATAAGCATAGCTATATTGGAGAAACGAGTGCTCCAACATTCACTTCGCAAAAAATACATAGTTTTAAAGCTATAATTGAAAACGCTTTCTTCATTAAACAAGGCGCAATTTCGTATATAAGTATATAGAGAAAAGGTCGCTTTGTTAACCAAAATTCATAAAAAAGTCTTTCCTTTTAATAGGAAAGACTTTTCTGTATTATTCAACAGAGAAAATAAAGGAGTACAATGGTTGATTCCCTTTATGAAGCTCAACTTCAACGTCTTCAAATTCCTCTTCCATAAATGTGAGCAACGTTTGCACTTCCTCATCAGTTGCATCTTCACCTTGTAGAATCGTTAAAATTTCGGAATCTTCATCCAGTAAATGCGCAAGTAATTTTTTCGCAGCTTCCACTTTATCCGTGTCAGTTGCTACAATTTTACTTTCAGCAATACCCATAAAATCATCTTTTCTAATATCAATTCCATCCATTTGTGTATCGCGTACCGCATATGTGATTTGCCCTGTTTTCACATGAGCCAACGCTTCTTTCATTGCATCTGCATTTTCTTCCAAAGTTGCCCCTGGGTTAAATGCAAGCATTGCTGCCATACCCTGCGGTACTGTTTTAGAAGGAACCACGATAACTTCAGCCTCAGCCACGGAAGCAGCCTGCTGCGCAGCCATAACAATATTGCTATTGTTAGGCAGAATGACAATTTTTTCTGCATTTGCCTCTTCAATTGCTTTTACGATATCTTCTGTACTCGGATTCATCGTTTGGCCGCCTTCAATAACCTGCGTTGCACCGATGCTTTCAAACAGTGTTTTAATACCAGAGCCCATCGCTACTGTTACAATACCATAAGGTTGCTTTTCCTTCGGCTTGTTAGACATCTTCATCGCAGCCATTACATCTGCTTCATCATGAAGTAAATGAGTGTGCTGTTCACGCATGTTTTCAACTTTAATATTGATTAAGCTTCCATAACGTTGACCGTAGTTCATCGCATCACCAGGGTGCTCCGCATGAATATGTACCTTTACGATTTCTTCATCAGCAACAACTAACAAAGAATCTCCATATACACTAATATCGTTGCGGAACTTCTCCTCAGAAAACGGATGTTGTTTAAGCTTTTCGGCATCAAATTTCACCATAAACTCTGTACAATAGCCATATTCAATATCTTCTGTACTTAAATGACTTTGTACGTTGCGATGCTCTGTTTGTATCATCTGTTCCATAGAAGGTTGCTCTGCGGATAAAGTAATTTTTTCCCCTTTTAACTCCGCCAGAAACCCTTCATATACAACACAAAGACCTTTACCACCGCTGTCTACTACTCCCACTTGCTTTAGCACAGGCAATAAATCAGGTGTACGGTTCAATGATGCATTTGCTTCTTTCACAACTTCTTCCATAAATAATACAAAATCATCTTGTTTTTTCGCAATAGCAACAGCCTTTTTGGCTGTGTCTTTTGCAACCGTCAAAATTGTTCCTTCAATTGGCTTCATCACAGCCTTATATGCCGTTTCTACACCGGCTTCTAGTCCTTGCGCAAAGTCAACTGTTGTTAAAACAGCCTTTTGTTCAATTGATTTCGAAAGACCGCGGAATAGCTGCGACAAAATAACACCTGAGTTACCACGAGCACCCATTAAAAGTCCTTTTGCTAAACTAACGCCTACTTTACCAGCATGATCGGAAATATTGTTTTTTACTTCCTTGGCGCCCGATGTCATAGATAAGTTCATATTAGTACCGGTATCGCCATCAGGTACCGGGAAAACGTTCAGCGCATCTACCAGTTTCATGTTGTTTGTTAAGTTATTTGCACCTTGTATGATCATTTGCGCAAAACGCTGTCCATCAATTTGTTTCATTGACACTAATCTTCCTCCTTACTTGCACATCACAAATTCGTTACTTTAACACCCTGTACATAAATATTCACTGAATCCACTGCTAGTCCTACTGTTTGATCCAATGTGTACTTGACTTTTGTTTGCACATTGTGTGCTACTTCTGAAATCTTTGTACCATAGCTTACAATAATATACATGTCAATATGTACTTCATCATTTTCGTTTCGAACAATAACCCCGCGTGTGAAGTTTTCTTTTCTTAGGATTTCCGTTAATCCGTCTTTTAATTGATTTTTGGAAGCCATTCCAACAATACCGTAGCAATCTACAGCAGCGCCACCTGCAATTGTTGCAATTACATCTGTACTAATATCAATTTGACCGTACTGCGTTTTAATTTCGATTGACATATGTGTTTCCCCCTTTGGTTATAGTCAAAGTGAGCTAGACTATCATTATCATATACTGTTTGCAACAAAAATTCCAATTTTCGTTTCGGGAACTACTCTCTTAGCTACCGCTCGAAGTGTGGGCTTCCTACGAACACCGATGTACCTATCGGTTATGTAGAAGGTTATCCCCGTAGTCCCTACAATTGATACAAATTTCGTATGGTATTGCAATCTTGTTTTTTGATACTTGGTTTTCGTGCCGTGATTTCACCAGTTTATCCGCTTTGCCACTTTTGAGAGGTATAGATGAACGACAACAATCCGAAAAGTTCTATTTATGCAACAAGCAATTACGCTTGCATTCGTTCGATATCCATTATATCAAACATTCAGGTAAATACCCACCGACATTCATCTCCCGCCTACTCATTGAACTACACCCTTCACGTTTCTGGAGATGGGAGTGTTCTGTCAGAAATTAAATAAAAGTTACTTGCAATACAGCGAAACGTTACCTAATGTGTGATGCTAGCACCTGTTATTACTATGATAAGCAAAATAGTCCATTGTTATTATACAACATAGTCTCCTATGTTATGTCAAGTAATTTTTCTTGATTTCTTTATTTAACTGTATTGCATTCTCTCACTACTTGTGATAAATTATAGTAGTGTTTTCAGCTTACAGACTGATTATGTAAAATTTGGTATGTTCCGCAGAGTTAGGAGGGAAATATAGATGGCTCGTGTATGTGCAATTACAGGAAGAAAAGCTCGCACTGGTAACTCACGCTCTCACGCTATGAACGCTACTAAGCGTAAATGGGGTGCTAACCTTCAAAAAGTTCGCATCGTTGTGAACGGTAAAGTGAAACGTGTTTACGTTTCTGCCAGAGCATTGAAATCAGGCAAAATCGAACGCGTATAATAAAAAAAGAGCCGAAATTCGGCTCTTTTTTATTTGGGGCAATATATTTTACACGACCTTTGTACATATTGTAATTTAATGTCAATCCAACTTTAAAACAAAGCAACATTAAAAAAGCACCGTTTGCGGTGCTTTTTTTAATGTTTTTTAAATGTATTCAGCATCGCACGTACAAGGCCACCCAGAAACTTTGGCAATTTAATTGTATAAAATCTCATGGTTTCCCTCCCACTCCCCATTGCTCACATAATGTATAGTTGACAAGAATTGTATTAATCAGTACTACTTATCACCATTAATATGCCGCTCCTAAATGAAAAAGTACCTTTTTTGCTGTTGAGTTCATTACTTACGCATAAAGTAGAACCCCATTGAATGGTTTGATTATGAAGAGGATATTTAAAACCTTGCAATGTAATACCTGTAACCGTTTCTGTTAAAGGCAAGAAAGATATGTATGGAAATCGTTGATTTTGTTCAACTACATAGGTTCCTGCACGTTTTATACTAATTTCATTTTTATGATCTACGAGTATCATTTCTATTGCAGTATCTAAACTTTTAACCAGCATTTGAATATTGGCTAATCCGTGATCTAACCTTCCACCTGTTGCTCCGAAGATGCGGATAATATCTGGCTTTTGTTTCAATGCCCATGTTATTGCGAGTTCCAAATCTGTTTCATCTTTTTCTTTCGGCATAATGTGTAAAGTAGTTTGTTCACGCATCCACCGTAATTCCTCTTCTGACACTGAATCATAATCTCCGAAAGCTGCAACAGGCATGATGTTTCGCTGCAGCAAATGAAATACGCCTCGATCCGCAGCCACCCACTGTACATCATCACTTTCGTAGTATAGGAAATCTGCATAATGATCAACAGGTCCCCCTGCCAAAATATGAAATATCTTCATGTCATCCTCCTTAGTACTTGGAATGAAGCATGCATTCCAATGGAATATTAAAGAGGATGCCTCCACCATTGTTTGAGGCACCCTCTTCTTTAGACGCGTAGACTACGAATTGCTTCAGCACGATCCGTTTTGTTATAGACAGCTGAGCCTGCAACTAGTACGTTAGCTCCCGCTTCTACACAAAGCTTTGCCGTCTCTGTATTTACACCGCCGTCCACTTCGATTTCCACGTTTAAACCGCGTTCTTTGACCATATCTGCCACCTGCTTGATTTTCGGTAAAACTGATGTAATGAACGTTTGACCTCCAAAGCCGGGATTAACAGTCATTAAAAGAACCATATCTACTTCATCAATAATATGTTCAATCATTGACACAGGAGTATGAGGATTCAAAACTACCCCAGCTTTCACACCATATGATTTAATAAGTTGAAGAGTTCTATGAAGGTGCGGACACGCTTCTACATGTACGGTGATAATATCCGCTCCTGCCTTAGCGAATATTTCAATATACGCATCGGGATTTTCAATCATCAGATGCACATCCAAGGGCAGTTTTGTAACTGGCCGGATAGCCTCAACAATAAGCGGCCCAATTGTGATGTTAGGTACAAAGTGACCATCCATGACATCTACATGTATATAATCTGCTCCACCGCGTTCTACATCTCGCACTTCTTCGCCCAATTTTGCAAAGTCTGCTGATAAAATAGAAGGTGCAATTTTAATCATGGTTAATACCTCGGCTTTCTATCTCTTATTTCTTGCACAAATTGTGTATAGTGCTCATAACGATAAGAAGGAATCTCTCCACTTTCTACCGCTGCTTTCACAGCACATTTTGGTTCGGCTAGATGGGTACATCCTCTAAATTTACAAGCGTGCTTACGCAACTTGAACTCCGGAAAACAATCCGTTAAATCTTCAACGCCCATGTCTGTAAAATCTAGAGAACTAAAGCCTGGGGTATCCGCAACAAGACCCGCTCCAACCTCAATAAGCTCTACATGCCTTGTCGTATGCTTACCACGCCCAAGATGTGATGAAATACCACTTGTTTTTAGTGCCAGTTCAGGTCGCAATTGATTCAATAATGATGATTTTCCCACACCTGACTGCCCAGCCACAACCGATACTTTATTTTGCAAAAGAGGCCATAATCGATCTATACTGTCTTGCATTGTCGTTGAAGTAAATATAACCCGATAGCCCATTTTTTCATAATCAGCTGCATATGCCTGTATATCAGACAACCGCGTTTCAGGTATTAAATCTATCTTGCTAATACAAATAATCGGCTCAATTAAGTTAAACTCAATTAGTGTCAAAAAACGATCTAATAGAGTTGTGCTAAAATCTGGTTCTACGGCAGAAAAGACGAGGATAGCTTGATCTACATTAGCAATAGGAGGACGTACAAGCTCATTCTTCCTCTCTCCTACCTCTAAAATATAGCCATCTGTTTCGTTTTCTGCCTGAAATACAACATAATCGCCGACAAGAGGGGTAATTTTATTTTTGCGAAATACACCGCGCCCCCGGCATTGGGTAATGCTTCCTTCGTGCGCGACATAATAAAATCCGCTTAACGCTTTGATAATTTTTCCCTCAGGCATACACTCACTCCTTGTTAATCATACGGGTACGGAATATCTTTTTCTATAAATGTCTTTCCATCCCTAACAATCTTGTAGCGCGCTGATTTACCGTACGGTACGTTCAACTTTAATGAAATCGTAACAGGCGCTGTAATTGTTCTCGTTTCTACTGGCTTTGCCATAGTATTGTCTAAATCTTCCTTGTATATCTCAATCGTTTGCGGCTGTCCAGGTACTTCTGGTTCGTATGGAATCTGAATATTATCAATAGCCACTGTTTTCGGTGGTTTTTCCTTAGGTCCTTCTGAAATAATTACAGTAAACTTCTCACCCTCTTTTAAAGGTGTATTTGGTTTTGGAGATTGCGCAATTACCAGTCCTTTGTCTACTGTATCTGAAGTTTCCTTTGTAACAACAGGAGTTAGCTTTCTCTCTGCTGCATAACTACGCACACTACTTTCGGTCCATCCTGTAAAGTCCGCAAGCGTTACTCGCTTCGGCCCCTCACTAATCCAAATTCGAACATCTTGTTCTTCTTCTACAATAAATTCACCCGATTTAGGGAGCTGATCAATAATCTCACCTTTTGGCTTTTCACTAACCTGCGCATATGACACAACACTGGCATATGTACTATCAAGTTCTGAGCGTACAGACTCATAACTCTCTCCAATGTAATTTTTCATTTTCTTTTTCTTTTTTCCGCCAGATTGAAAAATTGTAATCTTTGTATTTTCTTTCACAACTCGACCAGCCTCAGGGCTTGTTTTAATAACTTTTCCTTCGGTTACTTCGTCTGTGTACACAATCTCTGGTGTGGAGGCAACCTGGAATCCTTTTTTACTTAAAATATTAACAGCATCTGCATATGTTTCACCAGCCACATCTGGAATCTCAACATTTTTTGGAATAAACAACCCTGGAATTACCGTTATCGCCGCAATCCCACTCAGTAACAACAAAAATAGCACAATAAATACACGCTTCCACCAATTTTTTTTCGGCTTTACTTGTGGTTTCTCTTCCGATTTTGCTTCAACAGACAGTTTTCCTGTATTTACAATGGTCTCATCCATTCCTGTTTGTACGAATAGTTCTTCACGAATAATCGGAATTTGTTTCGTTGCATCTTCATCTTGTGGGACACTAAAAGGTTGCTCGTTTATCCGTTCTGGGTTTAACGCTGTAACAATATCATTTTTCATTTCTTCCCCGGATTGATAGCGATGAAAAGGATCTTTTGTTGTTGCCTTTAAAACAATATTTTCAACACTTTGCGGAATGTTGGGATTCCAACGCTTGGGAGAAGGTGTTTCATTCTGCAAATGTTTGAGAGCAATCGACACGGCAGACTCGCCCGAAAAAGGCGGTCTTCCTGTCAAAAGTTCAAACATTACAATTCCCAGTGAATATAAGTCTGATTGTTTATTTGCTACGCCGCCGCGCGCTTGCTCAGGTGACAAATAATGAACAGACCCTAGAACAGAATTTGTGTGCGTAATAGTCGTTGCGCTTGTAGCAGTCGCAATCCCAAAATCGGTAACTTTCACTGTCCCATCATCTCGAATTAAAATATTTTGAGGCTTTAAATCGCGATGCACAATTTCAAAGTGATGGGCATGTGCCATAGCTGAAGTAAGCTGCTCCATAATATGCAAAGCTTCTACAACAGGAAGCATCCCTTGTTGTTGTATGTATTGCTTTAAAGTTTGGCCTGGTACATATTCCATAACCAAATAATAAATACCATCTTCCTCTCCCACATCATATATGTTTACAATGTTTGGATGAGATAAACTCGTTACTGATTGCGCTTCACGGTGGAAACGCTTAATAAACTCTTCATTATTGGCATAATCAAGTCTTAATATTTTGACAGCCACATCTCGGTCTAAAATAGCGTCACGCGCCAAAAAAACGTTGGCCATACCGCCGCCGCCAATCATTTTTAATAGCTTATATCGACCATTAAGGCGCTTTCCAATCATCAAATTACTTCACCCCCGTCCTCTATATCAACGAGAATGAGTGTAATATTATCTTCGCCGCCCATATTATTGGCAGTTTCAACAAGCTTTAGTCCCTTGTTCTGCAAAGTATCACTTGTCTGCAGAATTTCTTCCATTTGCGGCACAGTTACTTTATTTGATAAACCGTCTGAACATAAAAGTAGCCTGTCACCGTGCTCAACAACAAGTGTTTTTACATCAACTTCTACCTTTTGCTCCGTTCCGAGCGCACGCAACAAAACATGCTTACGAGGATGTGACTCTGCATCCTCTCTTGATATTTCTCCATGTCGCACTAACTCATTTACAAGCGAATGATCTTCTGTTACGAGACTCATTTTATCCTCGGATACCATATAGCAACGGCTATCACCAACATGTCCGATGGTTGCGAACTGATTTGTACAGATTGCAACTACGATTGTGGTTCCCATCCCTTGACATTCTGAATTTTCAAGGGCGTGCTTATAAATCCGCTCGTTAATAATTTCCACATAGTCCCGGAGCCATTTTTCCGCTTTTTTAGGTGTTTTCATATTATAGGTTTGTTCCCAGTAATCATGAAACAATTGGATAGTCATCGAGCTGGCTATATCGCCTGCTCGATGACCTCCCATGCCGTCTGCTACCACAGCTAAAATATCTCCGTCTAAGTTTCTAAATACACCGGCACTGTCCTCATTATGTTGTCGTACTCTTCCCCGGTCGGACAGAAAAAAGGTTTTCATGCGCTCACCTCGTCTCTTCTTTGCGCTCCTTCGCTCGCAATTGACCGCAAGCAGCATCTATATCGTGGCCTTGCTCGCGTCGAATTGTTACATTGATTCCATGATTTTTTAACGTTTTCTCAAACTTAAAGATTTGTTCACGTGGTGTTCGTACGTAGTTTCGCTCTGGTACATAGTTTACTGGAATCAAGTTTACATGACATTTTAATCCTTTTAAGAGCTGCGCCAATTCCTCTGCATGCTCTACTTGATCATTCTCGCCGCCAAATAAGCCATATTCAAACGTTACACGTCTTCCTGTTTTTTCCGTATAGTACTTTACAGATTCAATTAAGTCAGGTAATTTATAAGCGCGGTTAATTGGCATCAACTTTGAACGAAGCTCCGTGTTTGGTGCATGTAAAGAAATTGCAAAATTAATTTGAATATCCTCATCAGCAAACTTATAAATTTTAGGAATAATACCGCTGGTGGAAACCGTGATATGACGTGCACCAATATGAATTCCTTTTTCATGGTTAATGATGCGTAAAAATGCCATTAAGTTATCATAATTATCAAACGGCTCACCAATCCCCATTACAACTACAGAGCTCACACGACTTTTCTCTTCGTCAATCGCACGCTGTACTTCTACTACCTGTGCTACAATTTCACCTGCCTCTAAATTTCGCTTTAAGCCCCCTAGTGTAGAAGCGCAAAACGTACATCCAATGCGGCAGCCAACCTGTGTTGTTACACAAACTGAGTTTCCATAATCGTGACGCATTAATACGGTTTCAATTGAATACCCGTCGTACAACTCAAATAAAAATTTGATAGTACCATCAGATGATACTTGCTTTACAAGCGTTTTTAAAGTTGTAATCTCAAAGGAATTCGACAATTTATCGCGCAATTCCTTTCCAAGGTTCGTCATTTCTGCAAAAGAGCTGACTCGCTTTTTATACAGCCAATCAAAAACCTGCGCAGCACGATATACAGGCTCCCCATTTTCTTTCATCCATTCTTGTAACCCTCGTAATTCAAAAGAATACACGGATGGTTTTTTGTTTAAATCTTGTTTTGTTGTTTTCATGTTATACCTTCTTTCGTAGACAAGCTATATAAAATCCGTCCGTGAGAAAATAATGCGGTAAGATTTGCACCTCTCCCTTGCCGACATACGACTTCAAGGAAGACGGTAATCTTTCTTTCATAGTGGTATCTATCTCATATTCTGGATGTTTGTTTAAAAATGTTTGTATGACGTCTTCATTTTCTATTGAACCGATGGTACATGTACTGTATACAAGACGTCCGTTCTTTTTCAGAAGCGGGGCAGCTGCTTCTAAAATATCGCACTGAATCTTCGCCAATCTTTCACTATCAGCCTCTGTTTTACCCAGTTTAATATCAGGCTTTCGCCGAATAACTCCAAAGCCGGAGCAAGGCGCATCAATTAAAATTTTATCAAAGGTTTCAGCCTGAAACTTTTCTCCTACCTTTCGGGCATCAAGAGCCTGCGCTTCTACATTTGTCAAGTGCAAACGCACTGCTTGCGCCTGAATTAAGCGAACCTTATGAGGATGTAAATCCAACGATACAACACGTCCCGTTCCTAGCAGACGCTCGGCGATATGTGAAGTTTTCCCTCCAGGTGCCGCACATGTGTCGAGTACATAATCTCCTGGCTCTGGACCAAGAGCACGAGCAACCAGCATTGAACTTTCGTCTTGTACAGATACGTAGCCTTCCTGAAAAGCCTTTGTGTGTGCTATATTTCCTCTTTTTATTTGAACCGCATCTTCTGATAGAATGCCTCGTTCTGCTTCTACTCCTTCAGCACCAAGCATCTCAATGACTTCCTCGACTGTTGTTTTGGAAACATTGACACGAGCCGTAGAAAGCGGAGGAAGCAAGTTCGTTTCACATATGCGCTGTGCGGTATCAAATCCGTATGCTCTTATCCATTGCTCAACGAGCCATTGTGGATGACTTGTCTTAATGGCTAGACGCTCCGCCGGATTTTTAATATGTTCTAAAGACGGTACACCTTCTCGCTGAACAGAGCGAAGTACTCCATTAACCATTGCGCCAATTCCTTTATGGCCCCGCTTTTTGGCAATTTCAACCGCTTCATGAATAACAGCATGTGCAGGAACACGATCTAAAAACTCCATTTGATATAGAGATAATCTCAATAACACTTTTACCCACGGCTCTACTTTTTTGCGTAAAAATGGCTGCAAATAGAAATCTAGAGCATCTCGCCTTTGTATCGTTCCATATACAATCTCGGTTAATAACCCAACATCTTTACTTGAAAGCTTACTTTTTTCAATCAGGTTGTTTAACAGAAGATTACTGTATGCACCATTTTTCTCAATTTGCATTAACCCCTCGAGCGCAAGTTCGCGCACGTTGTTAATCATTCTTCTCCCGCCTTCATACCGATTTCAATTTGCGTGCCACGCACAAATTGACTGCCGTCCATGCGCTTCTTACCAGCAGGTTGCAAATCAGTAATTTTAATCGCAGTTGTATTTCCTGTTGCAATTACAACACCATCTGTCTCTAGTGCAATGACAGTGCCAGGCTCTCTCTCTTCTGAAGTCGCAATCTTCTCGCCCCACCAAACCTTGATAACTTGACCGTTTAAAGTTGTGTAAGCAACCGGCCATGGATGCATGCCACGAATCTGATTGTAAATTGCCTCTCCTGGCTGCGTCCAATCAATTTTTTCTTGCTCGCGTTTTATATTATACGCAAACGTTGCTTCTTCTTCACGCTGCGGTACAGGCGTAAGCTTTCCTTCTAGTAAAAGCGGTAAGGTTTGAGACAACAATGCAGCACCTGCTTCACTCAGCTTGTCATGAAGAGTACCCACTGTTTCACGTTCTGTAATTGGCACTTCTACTTGGGTTAAAATATCACCTGCATCCAATTTCTCGACCATATACATAATGGTGATACCTGTTTTCTCTTTTCCTTGGATGATGGAGTAATGAATTGGTGCGCCACCGCGAAGCTCTGGCAATAAAGAAGCATGTACGTTAATACATCCATACTTTGGTGCTTCCAATATCTCTTTCGGTAAAATTTGGCCAAACGCTGCCGTGACAATTAAATCGGGCTGAAGCGCCAATACTTTCTCGTATTCCACCTGCTCACGAATTCTTAAAGGTTGTAAAACCGGAATGCCATGTTTTTCCGCTTCTATCTTTACAGGAGGTGCCGTCATTACCTTTTTACGTCCTACCGGACGGTCCGGTTGTGTAACGACTCCAACCACTTCATGTCCATCTGTAATAATCTGACGCAGCACCGGTACAGAGAAATCCGGTGTTCCCATAAATACAATTTTAACCATGCATATCCCTCTTTCTACTCCAGCTCTTCCGGATCATAATACTTTGTTACTTTGGAAGTAAATAGCACACCATTCAAGTGATCAATTTCATGTTGAATGGCACGTGCTAAAAAGCCGCGTGCTTCTAAAACAAATATTTTACCACGTTTGTTTTGCGCACGAACTTTTACATATTCAGCACGCGGTACGTCTCCGTATAAGTCCGGAAAACTTAAACAGCCCTCTGGACCTATTTGCTCGCCGCGCGCTTCTAAAATGACCGGATTAATTAAATCAATACGACCATTATCGTCTGCTTCAACAATCGCAATTTGCTTGGAAATGCCGACTTGTGGTGCAGCTAAACCTACCCCATCTGCTGCAACCATCGTATCATACATGTCCTGAAGCAGCTTTACCAGTTTTTTATCAAAATCCAAAACGCGGTCGCAAGGGGTTTCCAGTACCGCATTTGGGTGCTTTATAATCTCTAAAATTGCCATGTGTTCCTCCACTTACATTAACATAGTTGGGTTAAAATCAATTGATATTTGCAATTGCTCCTTTATCATAGCAGTTTGATAATGCTCATTAATAAAGCGCAATACTTCCTTTAGTCCTGGTTCCCGTTTGTATTTTATCATGCATTGGTAGCGATATCTATCTTTTACCCTTGCGATCGGTGAAGCGACCGGACCAAGAATAATGGTTTGTGGGGTGCATTTTTGCCGCAACATAGCTGCAATTTTTTCTGTAACTTGTACAGCCTGCAGTAAGTTAGGGTGCGATACCGTAATCAGCGTCAAATAATAGTAAGGCGGATACTGATGTAGCTTTCGAATATGCATTTCTTGTTCAAAGAATGTATCATACTGCTGCTTCTTTGCCAGCTGTACACTATAATGTTCCGGTGTATACGTTTGAATAACGACTTCTCCTGGCAAATGATGTCTTCCTGCTCGTCCACTTACCTGCGTAAGGAGCTGATATGTTTTTTCACTAGCTCGAAAATCAGGAAGGTGAAGCATCGTATCGGCCGTCAACACGCCTACAAGCGTAACATTTGGGAAATCTAAACCTTTGGCAATCATTTGTGTACCAAGTAAAATATCCGCTTTCCTTTGTCCAAAAGCAGTCAATAATTTCTCATGCGCCCCTTTTTTACTCGTTGTATCTACATCCATGCGAATTACACGCGCCTGCGGAAACAGCTTGGTCAATTCTTCCTCGACCTTTTGTGTGCCCGTTCCAAAAAAACGAATATATTGACTTTGACAGGCTGGGCAGTCTTTAGGCAAAAACTCTTCATGGCTACAATAATGACATTTCAAACGCTGCGTTGCCCGGTGGTACGTTAATGATATATCACAGTGTGGACATTGCATTACATACCCACAATCACGACACATCACAAATGTAGAATGGCCTCTTCGATTTAAAAACAACACAATTTGCTCTTGCTTTTGCAAACGATCAGCAATCTTCTCATGCAGGAGCGTCGAAAACATAGAACGATTGCCTTTTCTAAGTTCTTCACGCATATCCACAATTTCTACACTGGGCAACGCCTGTTCATTCATTCTCTTGGTCATCGTCAATAATTCATATACACCTTTTGATGCGCGTGCAAATGATTCAAGAGTTGGCGTTGCACTTCCTAGAATCACAGGGCAGTGATGATATTCGCTTCTGCGGATTGCTACATCCCTTGCATGATAACGCGGATTATCTTCTTGCTTATAGCTTGACTCATGCTCCTCGTCAATAATGATAATTCCCAAATTTTCAAATGGAGCAAATACAGCCGATCGCGCTCCCACAACAACGCGCACTTCTTTGCGTTGTATTTTTCGCCACTCATCGTACTTTTCTCCAGCAGACAATGCGCTGTGGAGTACAGCCACTTGTGAACCGAAACGCCCTTTAAACCGCTCTACCATTTGAGGCGTAAGCGAAATTTCCGGCACCAGCATAATCGCTTCTTTTCCCTTCTGTAAAACCGCTTCAATGGATTGCAAATATACTTCTGTTTTTCCACTTCCCGTCACACCGTACATCAAAAAGGTACGTTGTTGCTCGTTTTCAATAGTAGACAAAATCGGGGCAATGGCGGCTTGCTGCTCAACGGTCAATGGAAATGGCTTTGTACGCTCAAACTGCTCATCATCATAGGGATTTCGATACACTTCAATCTCTTTTTCATATAGTATGCCTTTTTTGACAAGCGCTTTAATCGGTGCATCTGTCATGCTAAGCTCTTCTTTAAGAGTATGTGCCGCTACCTCTTGATGATTTTCGATAAAATAATACAGAACATCTTGTTGCTTAGCACTACGGACGCTCGCTGCCAATTCTTCCAATGCACGTTTGGAGGCGGCCGGTCCAATTACCCGTTGCTTTTTCCTTTGTACCCGATCTCTCACATCATATACCACTTCAATTTCTTCCGCCGCAATCGCAGCTTTCACAGCGCGATACAATGCTTCGGGTAAATCCTTCCACGCTATTGAATCTTTCTCTCCAAACAACGTCTGCAGTTCATTCGATGTCTCATTCCTCAAAATCAGACGCTTTTGATACACGGATTTAATAGCTGCCGGCAGCATAGCCTGAAACGCTGAGATGGTGAAGCAAAGCGTTTCTTCTTTTAGCCAAAAGCCAAGACCGAGCAGTTCTTCGTTTAAAACTGGCGTTAAGTCAAGAAGCTCTTCAACTTCTTTTAGCTTCATATTTTCGCTTTCTTCTACCTCTCGAATATCAATGATAAAGCCCTGCAGCTTTCTTGGTCCAAAAGGCACAATCACACGCATACCAACTTGAACAAAAGCTTCCCACTTACTTGGTATTTTGTAGTCGAAGGGGCGATCGGTTTGACGCGCTGGTACATCTACAATGATACGAGCGGCCTTCATCTTTCTTCCTCCAGCATTTCCTTTAACTCATGCAAAATATGCCGAGCAACCTCCACTTTTGGCAAAAGCGGCAATACAATGCTCTCGCCGTTTCTCTTATACATCGTTACAATGTTTGTATCTGTTCCAAATCCGGCACCTTCTGCCTTTATATCATTTGCGACAATCATGTCTAAATGCTTCGTTTGCAGCTTTTCTTTCGCATACGACGCAACATCCTTTGTTTCAGCAGCAAATCCGATTAAAATTTGTCGCTCTTTTTTCTCCCCTAGCGTTCGTAAAATATCGGTTGTGCGTTCCAACTCTATCGTCAGCTCTCCGTCTCGTTTCTTTAACTTGTCACTATGCATAATCTTAGGACGATAATCAGCTACTGCTGCTGTTTTTATGACCGCATCTACTTGATCATATCGGGACAAAATCGCATGTAGCATATCCGCGGCTGATTCAACTCTCTTGACCTCAACACCGGCAGGTACCGGAAGTGCGGTAGGGCCAGTAACTAATAAGACATCCGCGCCCATTGCCGCTGCTTCATCAGCAATTGCATAGCCCATTTTCCCAGTCGAAAAGTTGGTCATAAATCGAACAGGGTCTATTCTCTCTCGTGTCGGTCCCGCTGTCACAATAATCTTTTTCCCCTGCAAAGGCTTGTCATTAAAGAACTTCTGCAAATAAGCTACTATCGTTTCTGGCTCCTCCAAACGCCCCTTCGCAACATAGCCGCAAGCAAGAAAACCCTCTCCCGGTTCTATGAAACGATAACCAAAAGACTGCAGTGTTTGCATATTTCTCTGCACAGCAGGATGTTCGTACATATGTACATTCATAGCAGGAGCAATCCAAACAGGCGCGGTCGCCGCCAATATTGTAGTAGAAATCATATCATCAGCCAAACCGTTGGCTAACTTACCAATCATATTGGCAGTCGCCGGTGCAACAAGGATGATATCCGCCCAGTCCGCCAAATCAATATGTGCGATGACAGATGCATCTTTTTCATCAAACGTATCGGTATATACATCATGTCGTGATAAAGCTTGAAATGTGAGAGGTGTTACAAACTTACAGGCCGACTCAGTCATCATAACTTTCACCACAGCGCCTGCTTGTGTGAGTTTACTCGTTAAAGCTGCTGCTTTAAATACTGCAATACCACCTGTTACACAAAGTAAAATCTTTTTTCCAGTTAACATACTCGCGCCCCCTTCTCCTATAAGTAACACTATTCTATACCAGTACACGTTATTTTTCTAACATAACAGTGAGGCTAAGAAACCTTTACCTCATGCCTACCGCCTTAATAGGTAAGTGCTTTTTAAGGTTGCAGCTACAGTCGCAAGTGTTTCTCTTCTAGCGACTCCTTGTACATCGTCTATTTTATAAAAATTCATATTTTTATGTTGTAAAAAAAGAACAACCTATTTGTACATAGGTTGTTTGTTCTCCATATAAATACTTATTTTTGTCCCTCAAGCGGTCTATACCCTAGCAATTTTGCATCAATCTCTTCTAAAGATTTGCCTACGTACTTATGAGATACAGGTCGGTCTAAGCGACAGTCGCGATGTTGTTGCATTTCACGCGCACGTTTAGATGCCACGGTTACCAATGTGTATTTTGAATCAATCTTTTGCAGCAACGCATCAATGGATGGGTTTAACATAAATTATTCAGCCTCCGTCATTTGTTTATAATATTTAGAAACACGGTCTCGACGACAATGCTCACTTGTTACAATTGCTTTGATGCGCTCGCAAGCCAGCGCAACCTCATCGTTTTCAACAACATAATCATATGCATCCATCATATCAATTTCTTCTTTAGCAATTGTGAGGCGGTTTTGGATGACTTCCTCTGTTTCTGTGCCGCGCCCCACGATACGACTTTTTAATTCAGATAAGCTTGGCGGTGCTAAGAAGATAAATACCCCTTCAGGAAAAGCCTTTTTTACTTGCAGTGCACCTTGTACCTCAATTTCTAAAAACACGTCTTTTCCTTGTTGTAATGTTTGTTCTACATATTCCACAGGAGTACCGTAGTAGTTTCCTACAAACTCAGCCCATTCCAATAAACCATTGTTTTGAATCATTTCTTCAAACTCTTCGCGTGTTTTGAAGAAATAATCAACGCCGTTCACTTCCCCTTCGCGCGGCTTTCTCGTTGTAGCAGAAACAGAATAATTTAAATGGATGTCTTCTTGCTCAAACAAAGCTTTGCGCACCGTTCCTTTTCCAACGCCAGAAGGACCAGACAGAACGATTAGCAATCCTCTTTCACTTCTCATAATATATGTAAACCTACCCTTCATTCTCTTCTTTTAAGTCATCTTTGCTATAAGCATTTCCATTCAACCGCTGCGCAATCGTCTCGGGTTGAATCGGACTCAATACAATATGACCGTCATCCATAATAATGACTGCTCTTGTTTTACGGCCATACGTAGCGTCAAGCAGAATATTTTGCTCTCTTCCCTCTTGCACCAAGCGCTTAATCGGAGCAGATTCCGGACTAACAATTGCAATAATCCGATGGGCGGACACGATATTGCCGTATCCAATATTTAAAAAACGCATGGTCATACCCTGTGCCTCCTAGTAAGTCTATCCGAATTCCTCATGCACTAAACTTCTCAACTATTCCATATTTTGCACTTGTTTGCGGATTTTTTCAAGGTTATTTTTCACCTTCATCACAGGTTTGTTGTTTATACAACGAAAAAGGTAATAGAGATATTCCCTACTACCTTCTTTCATTATATCATATTTTACTTTGATTGACTATTTTAAGTTTGCTTTGCTTTTTTGGTTTCTTTGTTAATACGGCACCTACAAGCAAGAATGTTGGAATAGACGAAAGACCGCCAATTAGTAACCAATCTCTACCCTTAATAGGCAATGTGTCGAATATAGGTTGCAGCGGTGGATAATAGATAACCACTAGCATAAGCAGCAGAGAAATGAATACGGCACCTACTAGATACATATTACCGAACGGGTTGCGATGATAAATAGATCTCTCGCTTCGGCAATCAAATACGAGTATGAGCTGTGATAAAACAAGTGTTGCAAAAGCTACAGTTTGCGCATATTTTAGTTCATTTGGATTTTGGTTGTAAGCTACAATAAACGCCAGTAACGTTACAATTCCAATTAAAAAACCACGACTTAAAACTTTCCAGCCTAATCCTCTTGAAAAGACCCCTTCTTTTGGGCTGCGTGGCTTTCTCTTCATTACATCGTCCTCCGGCTTATCGAGCCCAAGTGCCATTGCAGGCAGTCCGTCTGTTACTAAATTTACCCATAGAATTTGAATAGGTACAAGCGGCAACGGAAGCGCTAAAATCATCGCAAATAACATGACTAAAATTTCTCCTACATTAGAGGCAAGCAGGTAACGAATGAACTTTCTAATATTTTCATAGATATTGCGTCCTTCTTTAATGGCCGCTTTAATTGTGGCAAAATTGTCATCAAGAAGGACAAGGGAAGAAGCTTCTTTTGCCACATCTGTTCCGGCAATACCCATCGCAATCCCGATGTCGGAAGCCTTAATTGCTGGCGCATCATTTACGCCATCTCCCGTCATTGCGACAATATGTCCTTTATTTTGAAGGGCTTTTACAATTTTTAATTTATGCTCCGGCGAAACACGTGCGAATACATATGTGTCCTCTACAATATCTTCAAGTTCTTCTACACTCATGGCCGCAAGTTCAGTGCCTTCTACCACCTTACCGCCTTCAGGCAATACAGTCAGTTGCTTAGCGATTGCCATTGCCGTAATCTTGTGATCGCCCGTAATCATAACCGTACGAATACCGGCGTCACGGCATTCTTGTACAGCTTGTTTTACTTCTGGTCTTGGTGGATCAATCATACCTTGTAGGCCGATAAACATTAGATCGGTTTCTGCATCTCTTTCATTGATTAGTTCATTGCGAAGCGGTTTATAGGCAATTGCAATCGTGCGCAGTGCCTGACTGCCTAAATGATGAATGGCTCTTTGTATTTCATCTTGATACAAAGTAGTCATGGACTGTTGCTTTTCTCCCCATAGAATCGAACTGCTTACACCAAGCAGGACATCAGGTGCGCCCTTAGTAACAAGAAATGCTTTTCCTTGCTTATCTCGAATGACAACACTCATCATTTTACGAGTCGAGTCAAACGGAATTTCTTTTATAATTTGGAATTGTCCTGCCAGTGCCTCACGTGTAAGACCAGCCTTCATTGCCGCTGCCACAAGTGCCCCCTCAGTCGGATCACCGTCAAGCACATATTCTTTTTTTCTTTTTGAGATGTTAGCGTTATTGCATAAACAACCAAACATTAACAGTTGTTGTACAGATTTTACTGCACTCGGATTAATCTTTCGTTCATCCTCTGTAAATTCGCCACTTGGACTGTAGCCTTGTCCGGTAACATGCCACGTTTTCCCGCCCGACCATAAATGTGTGACCATCATTTTATTTTGAGTCATCGTACCTGTTTTATCTGAGCAAATAACAGAAGCGCAACCAAGGGTCTCTACAGCAGGTAGTTTACGAACAATTGATTTTTTCTTAATCATGCGCTGCACACCTAAAGATAAAGCAACAGTAACAATTGCCGGCAATCCTTCGGGTATAGCTGCCACAGCCAAGGACACACCTGCCAGGAACATATGATATACATCATGTCCTTGATACACACCAATTAATACTACTAGTGCTGTCAGAAGCAATGAGACGACAATTAAAATTTTCCCCATTTGTTCCAAGCGGCGCTGCAGCGGTGTTTCGTTTTCTTCAGCGTTTTGAAGCATATCAGCAATTTGCCCCATTGCCGTATTCATACCGGTACCGATAACAGTACCAATACCAGACCCGCGTGTAACCATCGTTCCCATAAACGCCATATTCGTTTGATCGCCAATACCGACATCAACACCGTTTACAGCATCGATACGCTTTTGAACCGGGACAGATTCCCCCGTAAGAGCGGACTCTTCTATGTATAAACTCGATGCTTCAATAATTCTCACGTCCGCACCAATTCGATCTCCACTTGTAAACTTAATAATGTCTCCTGGTACTAGCTGCTTAGAGGCGACCTTCACCCACTTATTATCACGCAGCACGGTCGCTTGCGGCGCAGCTAGTTCTTTTAAAGCATCCATTGACTTTTCTGCGCGATGTTCCTGCAAAAAGCCAAGTATACCATTTAAAATAACAATAGCAACAATTGCCACAGCATCTACCATTTCACCAAGTAAAGCAGAAATAACAGTGGCTCCTAGCAGTACCAGCACCATAAAATCCTTAAATTGCGCAAGAAACTTTACCAATGCAGATGAACGCTTCCCCTCCTGCAGCTCATTTGCTCCGAAGTGCTTAAGGCGCACATTCGCCTCTTGTCCCGTCAATCCTGTCTTCACATTCGTCCTTGCCTTCTCCTCTACCTCATGAACGCGAAGTCCATACCAGTTCATCCTCTCACCTCAACCTTCTCTACTCTACTCACAGCTTATTCAGACTCGTCCTAAAACATGCTATAATGTTAAGAAAAGCGGAAGCGGCTCGTTCAGCTCCATAGGGCAGAGGTTCTCGACACAAAAAGGCGCTTTTTGCCTTTATGGGGCGAGGTTCTCTGACCGGAGGAGCTAGCCGCTGCAGCTAGATCAAGAAAAGCGGAAGCGGCTCGTTCAGCTCCATAGGGCAGAGGTTCTCGACACAAAAAGGCGCTTTTTGCCAATCCATATGTTAAAGTGTATTGGCAACATTCTTCATAATAACAACTGTCAAAACTAATTTTTTAAAATGAACTACGATAACATAATGAGGGTCTTTATTCAAAGATATCCTTACGAGAAGGAGGAACATCATGGCTTTTGATGGACTATTTACAAGAGCACTTACCAAGGAAATACAGCCACTTACGTCTGGGCGAATTTCTAAAATATATCAACCATCTAAATATGAGGTGCTGCTGCACATTCGCGCACAAGGGAAGAATCAAAAGCTATTGCTGTCGGCGCACCCGTCCTATGCGCGCCTGCATCTCACTGAGCAGAGCTACACATCTCCTTCTGTTCCGCCTATGTTTTGCATGCTGCTTCGCAAGCATCTCGAAGGCGGTATTATTGAATGTGTGAAGCAAATTGAATTAGAGCGAATGGTACACATCACAGTAAGAAGCCGCAATGAAATTGGTGATGAATCAATTAAAACATTGATTATGGAAGTGATGGGGCGCCACAGCAACATCATTTTAACCGATGCGGATGGTGTAATTATCGACAGCATCAAGCATTTATCACCAGCAGTTAACCGACATCGCTCCGTTATGCCAGGTGCTATCTATGTCGCTCCGCCCGCGCAGCATAAACGCAATCCGTTAAGAATAGAAACAAAAGAAGAGTTTCTGATGCAGCTGGACTTTTTATCAGGAAAAATGGACAAACAGCTCGTGGATGGCTTCTCTGGGTTATCTCCGCTGCTGGCAAAAGAAATAACTGCAACGGCCAAGCTTATAAATGAAACAGCTTTATCTAATGCTTTCTTTTCCGTACTGGCAGATCTTAAAGAACACCGTTATCGCCCTGTAATGATCACGTCAGAAACAAAGGAACACTTTTATATGATTCCTCTTTCTCATATAAAAGGAGAGAGCAAATTTTTCACATCCATCAGCGCTCTTCTCGATCGCTTTTTCTTTGGAAAGGGTGAACGTGACCGCGTTAAGCAGCAGGCACATGATTTAGAAAAATTTATTGGCAACGAGCTTGCGAAAAATGAAAAGAAGTTACATAAGCTGACACAAACATTACAGGATGCTGGAAAAGCCGAGCAATATCAATTATACGGTGAGTTGCTAACAGCTAATATGTATGCGATTAAAAAAGGAGATGCAGAAGCAACTGTCATTAACTATTACGATGAAAACGGTGCGACAATCACAATTACTCTTAACCCGTTAAAAACGCCGTCCGAAAATGCGCAAAGTTATTTTTCTAAATACCAGAAAGCTAAAAACTCAGTTGCCATTGTCGAGGAGCAAATTGAAAAAACAAAGCAAGAAATCTTTTATTTTGAAGGCTTGATGCAACAAATGGAATCTGCTTCGCAAAAAGACATTGAAGAAATTCGCGAGGAACTGATCGAAGAAGGCTACATGCGATCACGTATAAAAACGCAGAAGAAAACAAAGCCTACAAAACCCGTCCTAGACCGCTACGAATCCAGCGATGGGACAGAAATTTTAGTCGGCAAAAATAATAAACAAAATGATTACCTCACCAACAAGCTCGCCAAGCGAGATGAATTTTGGCTTCACACAAAAGATATCCCAGGCTCACATGTTGTCATTCGCTCGGTAGAACCAAGTGAGCAAACCCTAAAAGAAGCAGCAATTCTCGCTGCCTACTTTAGTAAAGCAAAAAACTCCAGCTCTGTTCCCGTCGATTTCACGAAAATTCGCAACGTAAAAAAACCGAGTGGCGCTAAACTAGGATTTGTGACGTACGATCAGCAAAAGACTCTATACGTGACACCTGATGAGGATTTGGTAATGAAGCTAAAATGTTAAAACATACATGCATATTATCATTTACTTAATTTTTTATTTGATACAACAGAAATACATGCGTTGGAAACAGTTAATCAAACATTAGAGGGAACTGACTGAGTTACACTCTTTAAAAAGAATGGGTTCTCGGCAGATGATATGTTAGTCTTATAGAACAAACAAAAGTCCATGTTATAATCTTAAAATCCTTATTTTAAGACCTTACAAAATAGCTCAATGGCAACGCACTTAATTATAAGAGTGCCATTGAGCTATTCTCTATCTTTGAGTCGTATTTTTAAAATGCTGTTTTTTCTAGTATTTACATACGTCGAAATTTGTATTTACTTACCTACGCACCATCCCCACCCTCGCCCATATCCTATAGCACACTATACTAAAGGATGTGATTGTTATGGGCATCGAACTAACTGTACTTCACTGGCTATACGTTTTCTTTCTACTTTCCATCATCGGTTGCTTTCTTTTCCGCAAAGATACCACCCTGGTTTCTATTGTAATGATTTTTATTCTTGCGCTTGTGGCGACCGGCTCTGTGAGTCTCGCTGTCGCCGGCATTTTCAATAGCTTTATTTATGCGATTACAGAATTACTTCCTACTATTTTAATCATCTCCGTCATCGTTTCCATGAGCAACTTACTCATTCGAACCGGTATTAATGATGTGATGATTTCACCATTTGCTGGCCTCATTCGTACACCAACGCTTGCCTATTGGGTAACCGGCTTATTAATGATGGTTATTTCTCTCTTCTTCTGGCCTTCTCCTGCCGTAGCGCTTATGGGGGCAGTACTTCTACCTGTCGCTCTTCGTGTCGGCTTGCCTGCAATCGGGGTAGCGATGGCGATGAACTTATTTGGTCACGGTATTGCTCTTTCTGGAGACTTTGTGATTCAAGGTGCGCCAAAGCTGACGGCGGATGCAGCAGGTATTCCTGTTGCGGATGTAGTTGCTGCCAGTGTTCCCCTTGTTATTGTAATGGGAATTGTAACAACACTTACTGCTTTTTTCTTTCTGCGTCGCGATATGAAAAACGGTACATTAGGCCCTCCTTCGTATACAGATATTACTAACGAGTCGCAACTACCAGTGCTTTTATCGACTGCTTGGAAACGTATTTTAGCCATTTTTATTCCTGTTTTATATGCACTTGATATTTATCTCATGGTTCACTTCAATCTACAAGGTGGTGATGCCACTGCACTGATTGGTGGCACCACAATTGCCATCATGCTAATCATTATGCTTCTTGCTTATAAAGGAGCAGCGCTTGAAAAAACAACAAGTTATTTAATTGAAGGCTTACAATTTGGCTTTAAAATCTTTGGTCCGGTTATTCCGATTGCTGCTTTATTTTACCTAGGAGATAGCGGATTCCCAAAAATTATTGGGGAATATTTACCTAAAGGCTCGAATGGAATTATCAACGACCTAGGTGTTGCTCTCTCCCATGCGATGCCAATCAATGAAAATGTAGCAGCCGTCACATTAACCACAATTGGTGCAATTACAGGTCTTGATGGCTCCGGTTTTTCTGGTATTTCGTTAGTTGGATCTATTGCCAACTTATTTGCAACAGCTATCGGTCACGGCGTTGCCACATTGACGGCACTCGGGCAAGTGGCTGCCATTTGGGTAGGCGGTGGAACTCTCATTCCATGGGCACTTATTCCAGCAGCAGCGATTTGTAAAGTAGATCCTTTTGATCTTGCCCGTCGCAATTTTCTGCCGGTTATGATTGGATTGCTCGTAACTACTGTGGTTGCAATGTTTCTTATTTAATTTAGCGACACACCGCAAATCTTCAAAAGGCATCGTCTATACCATATAGACGATGCCCCTTTGCTTAAGGAGATTTTTTCTGCTGTAAATATCCAACCACACTACTAACACCAACATACCGCCTTTGACGATGTACTGCTAGTACGTCTTTATTCCCATAAGAGACATACCGTTATCAATTGATGTCATTACAAGCGTGTCGATTACATACTCATACTACTTAAAATAGAGGTTTCTAAGCTAAAAGAATAATATTTTTCCATTAAGATGGATTTTTTATTACAAAAATGTTACGTGTTTCATTTAAAAATACTCTTTGTAAAAATACTGTAATATCTTTTAAAAGTATTTTAATCTAATATTATAGATATTTGTTATACAATAAGAGCATATAGAGAGAAACAAAGATTTGAAAGGGGCATGTCGTAATGCAAAAAGAAAAAACAGTAGATAGTCAAGAATATGTAGAGGGAGCTGAGTTTTTAAAAGTTACAGCTCACCAAGTACGTTTGGGCTTATTGAATTTCCTTCTTGAAAATGGTCCAACTAACGTAACTACTTTATATCAAGAATTTGAAATGCCGCAAAGTACAATTAGTCAACATTTAGCGAAACTAAAACAAGCGCGCATCATCAGAGGAAACCGTAAAGGTCTAGAAATTTACTACCACTTCTTTGATGAAACTATGCAAAGCAGAATGAAGACTATTTTAAAAACAATTGCATAATCAATAAAAAAACCTGTCTGTGACAGGTTTTTTTATTTATACAAGAGCCCATTCCGATGGATTTTGTCTCCACTCTTGCAGTTTTTGAATATCTTCGCTAGAAATAATTCCTTTGTCAGCTGCCACTTCCACTAGCGTAGAATAATCACTAAGTGTATGAGATTGTATCTTTGCACTGTTAAGCAGCTGCTTCCCCTTATCCAATTCATATGTAAAGATAGCTACTACGCCTAGTACTTCACAACCAGCTTCACGCAGGGCCTCCACACATGTAATTGCGCTACCTCCAGTAGAAATTAAATCTTCTACTACAACAACTTTTTGTCCCTCTGTTACCTTACCTTCAATTTGATTGCTTTTGCCGTGGCTTTTCGCTTTACTACGCACATAGCACATCGGCTTATCTAAAATATCGCTTACCCATGCCGCATGTGCGATACCTGCTGTGGCTGTTCCAGCGATCATGTCCGCTTCAGGGAAGTGTGTTTCAATTAGTTCAGTCAAACCTTTGGCGATTGCTTTTCTCACGTGCGGATAAGACAATGTCAAACGATTGTCACAGTAAATAGGTGACTTGATGCCTGATGACCATGTGAACGGATTGTTAGGCTGTAAAAATACAGCTCCTATTTCCAATAGATGTGAAGCGATTTGTTGTTTCATACTCGCTGTCCCTCCCATTCTTGTTTTACCATTTGGTATGCTTGATACGGATATTCAGCTTTCGTAATGCTTCTGCCGACCACAATATAGTCAGAGCCTAGTTCTCGAGCACGCGCAGGTGTCGCCACGCGTACTTGGTCTTGTGTATCATCAGAAAGCATGCGAATTCCTGGGGTAACAGTGACAAAGTCTTGTCCACAATGTTCTTTAAGCATTGGAACTTCTAATGTTGAACATACAACGCCATCCAAACCGCTTTCTTTAGCCAGTTTCGCATAATGCGAAACTGTATCTATAAGCGATTTTTCAATCCAAAGCTCACGGTTCATCATTTCTTCTGATGTGCTTGTGAGCTGTGTTACTGCGATGCAAAGCGGGCGCTTCTTTCCTTGGGTGCCTTCCTGTAACCCTTCCAGCGCTGCTTTCATCATCGCTATCCCACCAGCAGCATGCACATTTACCATATCAACACCTAAATCCGCTAAGCTGCGCATCGCACTTTTTACCGTATTAGGGATATCATGTAGCTTCAAATCAAGAAACACATCATGTCCCTTTTCTTTCAGATCAGCAATAATGGAAGGACCTTCTTTATAAAAGAGCTCCATGCCGACTTTCACATATAGCCTTTCCTCACCAAAATGGTATAAAAAGCGTTCTACTTCCTGTTTATTCGGAAAATCAAGCGCGACTATAAGCGGCATGCCTCCAGCTCCTTCCATGACATTCTGAAATATGTTCAAATCCTAGCTTTTTCAATACATTAGGCAATTCTTCAATAATAGTTGGGCACACAAACGGGTCGATGAAGTTCGCTGTTCCGACAGCTACCGCGCTCGCTCCTGCATAGAAAAATTCCACTACATCCTCCGCTGTTTCAATACCGCCCATACCGATAATCGGAATGCTGACTGCTTGACTTACTTCATAGATCATACGAAGAGCAACTGGCTTAATCGCGGGACCGGATAAGCCTCCTGTCCGATTTGCTAGAATTGGTTTGCCCGTTTTCAGATCTAGACGCATGCCGAGCAGCGTGTTAATCATCGTTAACCCGTCCGCACCAGCGTTTTCAATTGCTTTTGCAATTTCTACAATGTTTGCGACATTGGGAGAAAGCTTCACATATACAGGCACTTCAGAAACCTCTTTTACCTGCCTTGTTAAATCCGCTGCGATCTCAGGTACGGTTCCGAAAGCAATACCGCCTGTTTTCACATTTGGACATGAAATATTAAGCTCAAGCGCATGGACGTTCGGCGCTTTTGAAATTTCTTTTGCTACAGCTACATAATCTTCAGCCTGGGAACCAGCAACATTAGCAATGATGGGAACATCGAATTGTTCTAGCCAAGGAAGCTCTTCGTTCATCACCTGATGAAGCCCCGGATTTTGCAGGCCGATGGCATTGAGCATCCCTGCCGCAGTCTCGGCCACACGCGGTGTCGGATTTCCGAAGCGAGGCTCTGTCGTTGTCGCCTTAATCATGATGGAGCCAAGTACACTCAGATCATACACGTTAGCGAATTCCCTACCAAAGCCGAAGCAGCCGGATGCCGGCATGATTGGATTTTTTAATGCTAACCCAGGTAACTTCACTTCCAAGCTCATAGAACAACCTCCCCTATCTTAAATACCGGACCGTCGCTGCAAATCTTTTTATAGGAATGTCCCCCCGCTGGTGTCTCACATACACATGCGAAGCAAGCTCCGATACCGCAGCCCATTCTTTCTTCCAATGAAATATATGCCTTATGACCATCGTATTGCTGTGCGAGCGCCTGTAGCATCGGCGTTGGACCACAAGCATACAATATGTCAAAAGAAATGCCGTACTGTTTTATCACATCCGTTACAAACCCCTTTGTTCCGTAAGTACCATCGGCAGTAGCAATATAGGTTTCTCCCAATTCCGCAAACTTCTCTTCGTAAAACACGGCATTCTCGCTTTGAAATCCTAAAACATGGATAACACGCACACCTTTTGCAACAAGTCTTTGTGACAATTCATATAGTGGAGGTACACCGATTCCCCCCCCTACCAAACAGGCTACTTGTCCAGCTTCGGCTTCTTCAACTGGAAATCCATTCCCCAAAGGTCCCAGTACATCAATCTCACTTCCCGCACTTTGCCTAGCAAGCAGCTTTGTTCCTTGTCCCTCAGCACGGTACAACATCGTAAATTCTTGTTTCTCTCTATTGATGTTGCAAATGCTGATTGGACGGCGCAGAAGAGGGGAGTTCCCCTCTGCCGTCTTGATGTGCACGAATTGTCCTGGTTCATTCATTTCTTCTACAAGCTTACCCTTCAGTACGAGCTCATAGATGCTCTGCGCGATTTCTCGTTGACTAACAACCTTCATCATTTCCTTTTTGATCATGAGTAGACCACCTCATGGCGTGGAATTTCTTTCATTTCCACCGCTGAGAATGTCATAGACTCCAGCACTCGTAAGATTGCCTTTGTTGTATCTAATGAAGTTAAGCAAGCCACTCCGTTTTCTACAGATTCACGTCGGATGCGGAAGCCGTCACGTGCTGGTTGTTTGCCTTTCGTCAATGTGTTAATTACAAATTGTGCTTTGCCTTGACGAATGATATCCAGCAAATTATAATCCTCAGAATCGATTTTATTTACGATTTGTACTGGAACGCCATTTTGCATTAACAGCTTTGCAGTGCCATCTGTCGCTAAAATGTTATATCCGATTTCATGGAATCTTCTTGCGATTTCTATAGCTTCTTCCTTGTCCTTGTCAGCAACTGTAACAATGACAGATCCGTGTGTCGGAATATTAATGCCTGATGCGACAAGACCTTTATACAACGCTTTTTCAAGTGTTAAGTCTTTACCCATTACTTCACCTGTGGACTTCATTTCCGGTCCTAATGTTGTATCCACAGAGCGAAGCTTCGCGAAGGAGAAAACGGGTGCTTTTACATATACTTCTTTGCACTCTGGATGATATCCTGTTCCGTAGCCTAATCCTTCAAGTGTAGCTCCAAGAATAACTTTAGTTGCTAGATTTGCCATTGGTACACCTGTAATTTTACTCAAGAATGGAACGGTACGACTTGAGCGAGGATTCACCTCTAGTACATATACATCATCTTTGTACACAACGAATTGAATATTTAGCAGCCCAACAATCTTTAGCCCTTTTGCTAAGGAGATTGTGTGTTCAATGATTTTGTTTTTGATTGTTTGCGATAGGCTTTGTGTAGGATACACTGCAATGGAGTCTCCCGAGTGAACACCTGCGCGCTCAATGTGCTCCATAATGCCTGGAATATACACATCTTTGCCGTCCGAAATCGCATCTACTTCGATTTCTTTTCCTACCATATAGCGATCAATCAACACTGGATGCTTAGCATGAACCTTTACAGCATTTTTCATATAATGTAGCAATTCGTTTTCATGATATACAATTTCCATTGCACGCCCGCCGAGTACATAAGAAGGCCTTACTAATACCGGATAGCCAATGCTATCTGCAATGATGACTGCTTCTTCCACAGTTGTTGCTGTTTTACCAACCGGCTGCGGAACACCAAGTGCAGTCAGAGTTGCTTCAAATTTGTCACGATCTTCAGCACGATCTAGATCTTCTAAAGACGTTCCTAAAATCTTGACTCCGCGCGCTTCTAGATGAGCAGCCAAGTTGATTGCCGTTTGTCCACCGAATTGAACAATAACACCTTCTGGATTTTCAAGGTCGATAATATGCATAACATCTTCTATTGTCAGAGGCTCGAAGTAAAGCTTATCAGAGATACTAAAATCTGTAGAAACCGTTTCAGGGTTGTTATTGATAATAATCGCTTCATATCCTGCTTCTTTAATCGCCCAAACAGAATGCACTGTTGCGTAATCAAACTCAATACCTTGCCCAATTCGGATTGGACCCGAACCTAATACGATAACGCTTTTGCGATTTGTCACGATGGATTCATTTTCTTCTTCATATGTGCTGTAGTAGTATGGCGTTGCCGATTCGAACTCTGCCGCACACGTATCTACCATTTTATATACAGGTACAATTTGTTCTAATTTACGTGTTTCATAGATTTCTAGCTCACTCATACCCCAAGCTTTGGAAATGTAACGATCACTGAAGCCCATTTTCTTCGCAGCTTCCAACGTCTCCATGCAACCTTTGTTTTCAGCCAAGCGTTGTTCCATGCGAATGATGTTCTCGATTTTTTGCAGGAAGAAGAAGTCCATTTTACTCCAAGCATTGATCTCCTCTTTTGTAATACCTTGTCGTAATGCTTCCGCCACAACGAACAACCGCTCATCATCGGCTTTGGCAATTCGCTTCTCCATAGTTTCTTTATCTAATGCCTTCAGGTGTTCCATTTCTAGATGGTAGACCCCTAGCTCAAGTGAACGTACTGCTTTTAAAAGTGATTCTTCTAAATTACGCCCAATCGCCATAACTTCTCCCGTTGCCTTCATTTGCGTACCTAGAGAGCGATTCGCCGATTCGAACTTGTCAAACGGCCAACGTGGGATTTTGGATACAACATAGTCAAGTGCCGGTTCAAAACATGCATATGTTTTTTTCGTAACTGGATTTACAATTTCATCAAGTGTTAAACCTACTGCAATTTTCGCAGCCAATTTTGCAATTGGATATCCTGTAGCTTTAGATGCTAAAGCTGAGGAGCGGCTGACACGAGGGTTGACTTCAATTACGTAGTATTGGAAGCTATCTGTGTCAAGCGCCAGCTGTACGTTACAGCCACCTTCAATCCCTAACGCACGGATGATTTTTAATGATGTATTACGCAGCATTTGATACTCGCGGTCGCTTAATGTTTGACTTGGCGCCACAACAATGGAGTCTCCTGTATGCACACCCACTGGATCGATGTTTTCCATATTACATACAACAATCGCATTATCATTACTATCTCGCATTACTTCATATTCAATTTCCTTAAAGCCCGCGATACTTTTCTCAAGCAAGCACTGCGTCACAGGGCTATGCTTCAAGCCGCTTGATACAATCTCCACCAACTCTTCTTCATTGTGGCAAATACCTCCGCCTGTTCCACCTAACGTAAAAGCTGGGCGAACGATGACTGGATATCCGATCTTATCAACGAACGTATACGCTTCCTCTAGTGTATGGATGATGACACTCTCAGGAATTGGTTCGTTTAACTCTTGCATAAGTGTACGGAACAAGTCGCGATCTTCTGCGCGTTCAATTGCTGAAAGTTTTGTTCCTAAAATTTCTGTACCGCACTCTTCCAAAACACCTGATTTTGCTAATTCAACAGCCATGTTTAGAGCTGTTTGTCCGCCCAAAGTTGGAAGAATTGCATCCGGACGCTCTTTACGGATGATGCGACTCACAAATTCCAAGGTAAGCGGTTCAATATATACTTTATCAGCCGTCGCTGTATCTGTCATGATTGTCGCTGGGTTCGAGTTAACAAGAATAACTTTGTAGCCTTCTTCTTTCAAAGCCTGGCATGCTTGTGTTCCGGAATAATCAAACTCCGCAGCTTGCCCAATGACAATAGGTCCCGATCCGATTACTAAAATGGTGTTAATATCTAGGCGTTTTGGCATAGTACTTCCCCTTCTTTCTGACAATTTTCAATCATAGTTAAAAACTGATTAAATAATCCGTTTGCGTCTTCTGGGCCTGGTGAAGCTTCAGGATGATATTGCACTGTGAATGCCGGCATTGTTTTATGACGTAGACCTTCTACCGTGCCATCATTAAGCGCGATATGTGTAATTTCAAGCGATGTATCTACAATGGAGGATTCTTCTACTGTGTAACCGTGATTTTGTGCAGTGATGGCTACTTTTCCTGTTTCCAAATGCTTGACAGGATGGTTAGAGCCGCGATGGCCGAATTTCAACTTAACTGTATTCGCACCACAGGCAAGGGCAAACAGCTGATGCCCTAAACAAATACCGAACAATGGAATTTTTCCGAGAACCCCTTGAATCATTTCAATTGCTTCTGGCACATCTTTCGGATCTCCAGGTCCGTTACTTAGCATAATGCCATCTGGATTTAAACGTAATATTTCTTCTGCTGTTGTATGGTAAGGTACTACAATGACATCGCAGCCTCGGTTGTTCAACTCGCGCAAAATGCCATGCTTCATTCCAAAGTCAACAAGAACAACTCGGTAGCCACGTCCTGGACTCGGGTAAGGGTCTTTCGTTGATACGCGCTTTACATGGTCTTTGAATACAGTCGCCTTCAATTGACTTACCGTTTCCTCAATATCCGTGTCCATACCGCACAAACGTCCCTTTAATGCACCATGCTCCCTGATTAGACGAGTAAGCTTTCTTGTATCAATGCCTGATAAACCTGGAATGTTGCGCTCTTTTAAATATGTATCAAGCGCCAGCTCGTTTCGGAAATTTGATGGATGATTACAAATTTCTTTTACAATTAACCCATGAATGAATGGATTGATTGATTCAAAATCATCTCGATTAATACCATAATTTCCAATCAATGGATATGTGAGTGTGACAATTTGGCTACAGTAGGAAGGGTCTGACAAAATCTCTTGATATCCGGTCATTCCTGTATTAAATACCACTTCCCCTGATTTATCTATTTCTCCTCCGAATGCCTGCCCTACAAATACTGTTCCATCTTCTAAAATAAGCTGTCGTTTCATGCGAATACACTCTCCTTCTGCCATACAATCTTACCTTCTAGTAATGTCATAACCGGCCATCCCTTGCATTTCCAGCCTGCAAACGGTGTGTTCTTTCCTTTAGATGCAAATTTTTCCGGATCAATTTCTTGCTCTGTATTTAAATCAATAATAGTTAGATCGGCAACCTTACCTACTGTAAGCCCGCTTTCTAAGCCAAAAATTTGCGCAGGTCTTTCAGTGAGCAGCCTAATCAGTTGCTGCAGTGTCAAAATCTCTGTTTCTACAAAGTGTGTATATAGAAGTGGAAATGCCGTCTCTAGCCCTACGATGCCAAATGGCGCGCGCTGCATCCCCATGCTCTTTTCTTCTGCTGTATGTGGTGCATGGTCTGTTGCAATCATGTCGATTGTGCCATCCAATAGCCCTTCAATCAATGCAGCCCTATCGCTGATACTGCGCAGAGGCGGATTCATTTTAAAGTTTGTATCAAACGCCGGAATATCCTCATCGCATAACAATAAATGATGTGGTGTTACCTCCGCTGTTACCCGGATTCCTGCTCGCTTTGCATCCCGTACAACGCGAACCGATTCTTTCGTACTAATATGACATACATGGTAGTGACACTGCGCCGCTTCAGCTAGTAGAACATCCCGTGCAATATGCACAGACTCACAAACAGAAGGAATACCATGTAAACCATTGGCTGCGGAAAAGCTTCCTTCATGTACACACCCTTTATTAATTAATGTATTATCTTCGCAATGCGCTACAATTGGCATGCTTAGCTTAGCTGCTTGTTTCATTGCCGCTAGCATCATTCCTGCAGACTGTACACCTACGCCATCATCAGTAAAGGCAAATGCGCCTAAGCGTTTCAGTTCTTCAAAATTCGTTAGTTCATTACCCGCCTGCCTTGTTGTAATTGCTGCGTATGGAAGCACGCGTACATGTGCTGTTTCTGCAATCTTTTTTTGTAAACTCTCCATATGCTCAGTTGAATCTGGCACAGGTTTTGTATTCGGCATGGCACAAATGGTAGTAAAACCACCTTTGGCTGCGGCAAGCGTTCCTGTCGCAATCGTTTCTTTATGCTCACCGCCCGGTTCACGTAGATGCACATGCACATCAATGAATCCTGGTGTAATTAATTTCCCAGCAAGGTCTATTGTCTCGGTGATATCAGCCTGTAAACTTGCACCTACAGCAGCAATTTTTCCATTCTTAATCAGGATATCACCTGACTCTATCTCACCATTCTCATTGATATATCGCCCGTTTTTAAACAAGTAATTCATGTGCAACTCCTCCTAATATATTGGATAAAGCCCGCTTTAATACTGCCATTCTCACATATACCCCATTTTCCATCTGCTTGAAGATACGAGATCGCTCACATTCAATCAATTCATCTGCGATTTCAACACCTCGGTTAATGGGAGCTGGATGCATAATGATACTCCCTGGCTTCATACGTTGTTCACGTTCTTTTGTTAAACCGTATTTCTCTAAATATCCCATGATTTCCGCTTTTCGATCATGACGCTCATGTTGTACACGCAATAACATAACAACATCCGCTTGTGGCAATAGTTCATCTAGAGAAGCAAAGCAACCTCCCATGCTTGTATCCTTCCATTGCTCCGGCCCTGCAAAATCCACATGTGCGCCTAGCTTTCTAAGTGCTTGCGCGTTAGACCTCGCAACGCGGCTATGACGTACATCACCGGCAATGACAATTCGCAAACTTTCAAATCTATGAAACTCCTGTTGAATTGTTAGTAAATCCAGCAAGCTTTGTGTTGGATGGTTGCCGCACCCATCCCCCGCATTTAGAATTGGAATACTCACTCTATCCTTCAGCTTTTCAAAATACTGATCTTGTGGATGACGGATAACAACCGCTTTTGTTCCGATGGCTTCTAATGTTTTCACTGTATCGTACAAAGTTTCCCCTTTTTGTACGCTCGAGGATTCTGCTGCAAAGTTTAGCACTTCAAGTCCAAGCCTCTTTTCAGCCACCTCAAAGCTAAATCTTGTTCGCGTGCTGTTTTCAAAAAACAGATTTGCAACAAAAATTTGTTCCTTCGCCTTTAGTTGCTTTCCATTAGCAAAATCTTGTGCATCTTGCAGAATGTTTAAAATCTCTCGTTCTGTTAGCTCTGCCATCGTTAACAAGTGATTCATCTTAATCCCCCATCCCTGTATTTCATTGTAACATTTTTGAATTTTTATAACAATATTTGAATAAAAATACCCCAACCTTTCAGGTTGGGGTGCAAAATCATTTTGATTTTTACACCCTTATAAGCCTCTCTGTGCTTATTTAAAAGGTGACTATGATACTTTCTTTTGCATGTGTACTTTTTCTTCTTTCTGCTTTGGCAACACCAAATTCAGAATCACACCGATGATAGCAGCGAGCGCCATTCCTTCAACTTCAAAGGACTTTCCAACATGAAGAACCGCGCCACCAATACCTATAACTAGAATTACAGAAGCAATAATTAAGTTGCGCTTGTCACCAAGGTCAATTTTATCTTCTACCATCATGCGCAATCCGCTTGCTGCAATAACACCGAACAACAAGATACTGATGCCTCCCATAACAGCTGTCGGAATTGAACTGATCAGTGCAGAGATTTTGCCGATAAAACCAAACAGAATGGCCATAGTTGCTGCACCTACGAATATATATACACTGTATGCTCTCGTAATAGCTAGGACACCGATATTCTCTCCATATGTGACACTTGGTGGGCCACCAAGCAGTGCCGCTACCATCGTTGCCGCTCCATCACCTAACAAAGAGCGATGTAAACCTGGTTTTTCAAATAAATCTCTTTCAATAACATTTCCTAGTACCACTTGGTGACCAATGTGTTCTGAGATGGTTACAATTGCAATTGGAACCATTAAGAGAACAAGTTGCATCGTCACAGAAGGTGTATAAGTTACGAATGGAATTGTGAACTCCGGAATCGTGAACCATTTTGCTTCAGCGACCGGCTTTAAGTTTACTAGCCCTTGGGAATAGGCAAAGATATAACCACCGATAATACCAATTAGTACTGGTACGATACTAAAAAATCCTCTTGCAAAAATGGAGCAGACAATTGTTATTGTCAGTGTAACAAGAGCAACCGTGAAGTTTGTTATGCTATATTTCCCTTCGGCATCATTCATAGCCATGCTGACTGCTGTACTTGCAAGTGCCAAACCAATGACCATAACTACCGGTCCCACTACGATTGGTGGTAACATTTTCATGACCCAGCCTGATCCAGTTTTTTTAATTATAATTGCTACGACCGCATACACAAGTCCTGCCAAGAAGCTTCCTACCATTGCAGTTCCTGGTCCTCCAGCAGCTTTGGCAGCGATAATCGGCGCGATGAAAGCAAACGATGAACCTAGGTAGGATGGCATTTGTCCTTTGGTAATGATTAAAAACGTAAGCGTTCCAATTCCGCTTGTAATAAGCGCGACAGCCGGATTTAAACCGGTTAAAAATGGCACAAGAACAGTGGCACCAAACATTGCGAATAAGTGTTGTATACTAAGAAGTAACCATTGTCCCGGCTTTGGTATTTCATGAACATCTAGTACTGGTTTCATCATTTTTCCTCCTCTAATAAAAAAACTCTTTGTGCGCTGCACAAAGAGTCCTGCCCCCAAAAGCATAGGGAAACATGACCCTTTGTCAGTCTCACGGGACTGCCTTTAAAAGGGCTTTTTATCGCTTAAATATACTTACCTTATCTTCTTTATCTACTTCAGCTAACGCCACTACAATGCGTTCTTCGCTTGACGTGGGGATATTTTTTCCGACATAGTCTGCACGAATCGGCAATTCGCGGTGTCCACGATCCACCAATACAGCAAGTTGAATTTGTGACGGCCTACCAATATCAACGAGTGCATCCATCGCAGCTCGTACTGTTCTACCTGTATATAACACATCATCAACCAAGATTACTTTTTTATTCGTAATATCTACCGGTATATCTGATCCTTTTACAAGTGGATCAGAGTCCTTTAATGTTAAGTCGTCTCGATACAATGTAATATCTAGCTCGCCCACCGGAATTGCAGTTCCTTCAATTTGCTGAATTCGCTCCGCCAAGCGCTGTGCTACAAAAAGTCCTCTTGTTTTAATACCAACGAGCACACAATTCTCTACACCTTTGTTTCGCTCTACAATCTCATGGCTGACTCGTGTCAATGCACGACGAATCATTTGTTCATCCAATACAACTGCTTTTGCTTCCATATTATTCACCTCCAAAGCTTTAACACAGAAAAAGTCCTCTCACCATGTGCGAGAGGACTTTTTAGGAAATGGGTACAAAAATACCTATTTTCCAAACCGTTTCCTTCTCAACCTCACAGGGCTGTGTTAAAGGATCTTATTTAACTGTTGTTATTATTGCAAAGTTTTTCTTGTAAGTCAAGACTGTCTGCGCAATTTCTCCAAAGTTTCTTCAAATTCTTGCGGTAATGGAGCTTCAAATTCTAAATATTCTCCTGTTCTTGGATGAACAAAACCCAGAATTCCTGCATGTAATGCCTGACCATTCAGATCTAGTGTTTTTTTCGGGCCGTATTTAGGATCACCCGCTAATGGATAACCAATATACTTCATATGAACACGAATTTGATGAGTACGTCCCGTCTCAAGTTGACATTCCACAAACGTAAAATCTGTAAAACGCTCTAATACATGGAAATGCGTAACCGCATGCTTTCCATTTTCCTCTACAGTCATGCTTTGACGATCGTGTTTATCGCGACCAATTGGTGCATCAATTGTACCTGTATCATGTGGAATAACTCCATGCACAATGGCTTTATAACGTCTTGTTACCGTTTTGGCAACAAGCTGATTTACAAGTGATTCATGCGCCATATCATTTTTAGCCACCATAAGGAGACCTGACGTATCTTTATCGATTCGGTGGACAATACCAGGACGCATCACACCATTAATACCTGACAAATCCTTACAATGTGCCATTAAACCGTTCACAAGTGTTCCTGTTGTATGACCGGGTGCCGGATGCACCACCATACCACTTGGCTTATTTACAACAAGCACATCTTGATCTTCATAATAGATATCTAAATTCATTTCCTCAGGTATAACATCTAAGGGCTCAGCTTCCGGTACTACAACTGTGATTTCATCTCCTGCCTTAGTTTTGTAATTGCCTTTTACACCTTGGCCATTAACTGTGACAGCTCCGTCTTTAATCCATTGTTGCACTTGAGAGCGAGACCATTCGTTGTTTACTTCTGCAAGAACCTTGTCCAATCGCTCGCCTCTTTGTTCTTCTGTTACCTGCAATACAATATACTCCATACAACCTACTCCTTTTTCTTCCCTTCCAATAGCGTTTGAATAAACAAAAGCGCTACACCAATACACAATGCGGAATCTGCGACATTAAAGACCGGGAAGTTATAAGAGAAGATATACGTATGAATAAAATCCACAACTTCTTTATGTATTACCCGATCAATAAAATTACCAATGGCTCCGCCTAAAATAAGACCTAACGCCACACCCAACAACTTGTCTGTTTTTGCGTATTTTTGCATATAGTAAATTACAGCAATGACAAACACAACTGTAATTACGTAGAAAAACCACATTTGGTTTTGCAAAATACCCCAAGCAGCTCCGCGATTTCGATGCGACGTTATGTACAAAACATCATGAATAACGGGAATACTCTCGCCCAGTTCCATGTTTTTTAAGACAATCCACTTTGATACTTGATCAATAAGAATTACAATTAACGAAATCGCATAATAAATCATATTTTTCCCCCACATAGACAGTGTACCTCAAAATTTTAGCACAGCTGCGATATTTTCACAACGAAGGGGAGAAACCGGTACATAAATTATAAGAAAAGGTATAATATAAATAAGTAAAAGTAGCTGCCTTAAATATACTAAAAGCAAAATATACATAAAGCCCCTCTATATGACATAGAGTTGCTTTATGTATATTCACCTTCGCAGTATCTATTTTTATCTTGTTCCAAAAAATATTAGCTTTTTTATCTATATCCCATATATATCATACCGTTAAGCGTTCATAAGAAAATTCATATATGGTACGTGCTGTAGGCATAATATGAAGTTGTTCAATAGAGATTATATTATGCGTATCCTCACATATACCATATATACCTAAATCCATTTTGGCCAGGGCGTGTTCCACATCCTTTAAATCAGCTTGTATATGATGCAGAACTGTCTTTTTCTTACGCTCTTCTTCCCTCACAACACTAAATAGCTCTTCACTCACTTCTATATAATAGGAGGCCTTCTCTTTTTGCAGACGCGACCGTAATTCTTCGCGTATTAATTCCAACTCTTTTCTGATGTCATCATAAGCTGCATTCACACTGAAATCCCCCCGTCTTCTGAAGTTGTAGCTATAGTTTGTCCGAAAAGAATTTCCTTAGCTAACACACTTTTTTCCTGTTTGTAAAAACCTTCTCTGTCACTAAATAAAAGGCTGTGTTAAAGCCTAATATCACTAATTGGCACTTTTTGCACCATTCTTTTTAGCCTTTTCATTCACAATATAGGCAAGAAAAAGTGTCGCATTTTTAAGAATGCGAAGAGGCTATCCTATATCCGGACAGCCTCTTCGTTTTTATTTTACATAATATTCTTTTACAACAGACGCACAACGTGTACATAATGTAGGATGCTCTGCATCTTGACCAACAGTTGGCGAAACAACCCAACAGCGTTCACATGTTTCCCCTTTCGCAGGTTTTACAACAACTGCCGCATGCTCATATGTTTTTGCCTCAGCAGGCGCTTCTTCTTTCACACCTGCTACCACGAATCCAGAGACAATAAAAAGTTGCTTTATATCTTCCGTAATAGAGGATAGCAATTCTTTCATTTCATTTGTTGGATACAACGTCAAGCTTGCATTTAGGGATTTACCAATGATTTTTTCGTTACGCGCTTCTTCCAATGCCTTTAATACATCATCGCGCAGCAGCAAAAACGCATCCCATTTTTGCTTAATTGCATCACTGCCATCTATTTCTACAGGCTCTGGCATATCTGTCAATTGCACACTTGCCTCTGTCACGCCTGGTACATATACCCATACCTCATCAGCTGTGTGAGGCAAAATTGGAGAAACAAGCTTTGTAAGTGCTACAAGCACTTGATATAACACAGTTTGAATTGCACGGCGATCCCGGTTATCTGCTCCCTCGATATATAGAATGTCTTTAGCAAAATCCAAATAAAACGAACTTAAATCAATTGTACAGAAATTGTGAACAGCATGATAGATTGCAGCAAATTCATACGCGTCATACGCTTCTTTTGTTTTGCGAATTAAATCGTTCAACTTCACAAGCATATAGCGATCTACTTCGCGCAGCTCTTGTACTTCCATCATATGAAGGCTCGGATCAAAGCCATCCAAGTTACCCAATAAAAAGCGGAATGTATTACGAATTTTGCGGTATACTTCAGCCACCTGTTTTAAAATATCATCTGAGATACGAACGTCAGACTGATAATCCACAGATGCTACCCACAGACGTAAAATATCACCGCCAAGCTGGTCTAAAATTTTCTTTGGTACAACCACATTACCAAGTGACTTACTCATTTTGCGACCTTCTCCGTCTAACACAAATCCATGACTAAGTACGCCTTTATACGGTGCTTTTCCTGTTATTGCAACCGCTGTTGACAAAGAAGAGTTAAACCAACCACGGTACTGGTCAGATCCTTCCAAATATAAATCAGCAGGACGTTGTAAATCATCGCGCTCTTCCAATACTGCTTGATGAGAAGAACCAGAATCAAACCATACATCCATAATATCCGTTTCTTTACGGAATTGACCATTCGGGCTTGATGGGTGTGTAAAACCTTCTGGAAGAAGATCTTTTGCATCGCGTTCAAACCAAATGTTGGAACCATGCTCACGGAATAATGCCGCTACATGATTGATTGTTTCATCTGTAATGATAGGGTCATTGTTTTCCGCATAAAATACAGGAATTGGAACACCCCATGCACGCTGTCGGGAAATACACCAGTCACCACGGTCACGTACCATGTTGAATAAGCGTGTTTCGCCCCATGCAGGTACCCATTTTGTTTCTTGCACCGCCTCCATTAACTCTTTGCGGAATGAATCAATAGATGCAAACCACTGTGCAGTTGCACGGAAGATAATTGGCTTCTTCGTTCTCCAGTCGTGCGGATATGAATGCGTGATAAAAGTAAGCTTTAATAATGCGCCCACTTCCTCTAATTTTTGCGTAATTGGCTTATTTGCTTCATCGTAGAACAAGCCTTCAAATCCTGGTGCTTCATTTGTTAGATACCCTTTATCATCAACTGGACAAAGTACCTCTAAACCATATTTTTGACCTACTTGGAAATCATCTTCCCCATGTCCAGGTGCTGTATGTACGCAGCCTGTTCCAGCATCTGTTGTAACATGCTCCCCAACCATAACAAGCGAATCACGTCCGTATAGCGGATGCTTCGCTACTACGTGCTCAAGTTCAATACCTTTAACTGTTTTTACAACAGACGTTTGTTCCCAGCCCATTGTTTTTGCAACTTCCTCAAGTAGCGCAGATGCAACAATATATTTGCTGTCATTTGCTTTGACAATGCTGTACTCTAAGTCAGGATGCAAAGAGATACCTAAGTTTGCAGGAATAGTCCAAGGTGTTGTTGTCCAAATGATAAACTTTTCGTCACCTTCTAGTACACCTTTACCATCTTTTACATCGAATGCTACATAAATGGATGGAGATTTTTTGTCTTTGTACTCAATCTCAGCTTCAGCAAGAGCAGATTCACTTGTCGGAGACCAATATACAGGCTTCAAGCCTTTATAGATATAGCCTTTTTTCGCCATATCACCAAATACCTTAATTTGTTGCGCTTCATATTCCGGCTTTAATGTAATATACGGATTGTACCAGTCGCCGCGCACGCCAAGGCGCATAAATTGCTCGCGCTGACGGTCTACTTGCTCATAAGCATATTCTTCACACAGCTTACGAAACTCTGCAATTGTCATTTCTTTGCGCTTTACTCCTTTGTTCGTAAGTGCTTGTTCAATTGGTAACCCGTGCGTGTCCCAACCTGGTACATAAGGAGCACAAAAACCATTCATGGATTTATAGCGAACGATAAAGTCTTTTAGTATTTTATTCAGTGCATGTCCCATGTGAATGTCGCCATTTGCGTACGGTGGTCCGTCGTGCAATACAAATAACGGTCGATCCTTTGTGCGCTCTTGTACTTTCTGATAAATGTCCATCTCTGCCCAATTTGCTTGCATATCCGGCTCACGCTTTGGCAAATTGCCGCGCATCGGAAATTCTGTTTTTGGCATTAATAACGTATCTTTATACTCCATGCATTGTTCCTCCTATCGTTTTGACAAAATAAAAAGACCTTCTCATCCCTAGAAAGGGACGAGAAAGTCTCCCGCGGTACCACCCTAATAGACTGCAAGCAGTCCACTTTGTATTCGTAACGTGAATAAACGCCTTCCGCTTACTGCATTTCAGCGGGGAACTCCAGGGTGATATTCCTTCTTTTTCTTATCTCGAGCTTGCACTATCCTCGATTCGCTTTATAAGGTTAAAAGAAGTACTCGTCCCTATCCTCGTTTTTATCAAAACATATTTGTTATTGAATTATATGTAATTCTGATGAAAACGTCAAGCTTACAATGTCTCCTCTTGTTTTAAAAACGCTGTTTCATCCTCAAGTTCAAGAAGCTTGTCCCAATCATCATTACTCAGCATATCAAGCTGTGCTTCTAACAGCATGCGGAAGCGACTACGAAATACCTTGGACTGCTTTTTTAATTCCTCAATATCAAATGAAACTTTACGAGATTTCATTAATGCTTCATTAATGATACGATCGGCATTTTTTTCTGCTTCTCTTACAATTAACTTCGCTTCTTTTTGTGCATTGCGTTTAACTTCTTCTGCCGCTTCTTGTGCAATTACAATGGATTTATTAAGAGTGGCTTCAATACTAGAGAAATGACCTAACTTTTGTTCAAGTTCCGCCACTTGCTCCTCTAGCGCTTTTTTCTCGCGAAGAGCCAATTCATAATCCTTAATTACTTGATCTAAAAACTCGTTTACTTCATCTTCATCATAGCCGCGAAAACCACGACTAAATTCTTTATTATGAATATCCAATGGTGTCAAAGGCACAGACGCCACCTCCAGTTGTTTGTTTTATATAAGTTACTGTATACTTCGACAAAATCAGCCGTACTCCTGCTTATTCCTTGGTTATTTTAATAAACCGTACATAATTTTCCATTTATCTCGCTTTGATTTGCCATCAATCGATAAAATTTTCGCTCTCCCATGTCCTCTTGCTGACAAAACGTCACCACTAAAGCATTCGTATGATGGTTGTTCTACCACCTTCCAGTTTACTTTTACGAGACCGCCTTTAATTAATAGCTGCGTCTTTTGACGAGATATGTTAAACATTTCAGCAAGAAGAGCATCAACACGTAACGACGAAACGGTGCCGCTTTTTTCTGTCCATTCCTCTGCAGGTAAAATAATGCGCTGCCCTTCCGCAAATGAAACACCAATCTTCGCTTTTCCAACAGATTGCAAATTCATTATAATATAATCTGCAATCTCTTTAGCAACAAATAAATATACTTCATCTTTGCCGATAAAGATATCACCGTACTTTTCCCGCTTCAGTCCAAGTGACATTAGTGCCCCAAGCATTTGACGATGCTCAATGGAGAAAAATTTAGCCGCATATTGGATACGCAACGCCTCTATTTGAAAATCTGCTACGTTTGGCTCGTAATACGGCGGCAATATGAGTGCTCGCCTTCTCTCTGTTCCATCTGCACCGCCGTAAAACCGGACTGCTTTGTCCGGCATTAAGGCGTTGATAATTTGCTGCTCACGCGGATCTAAAAAATCGGTTAATTTCATTTTATAGTACTGCTCTGCATTATTTCTCCATTCTATGACACGATCAACAAATACCGCTTCCTCCGGTCGGAAATGATCATAAATACTCATCTCTTATTCCCTACGAAATCATGTCCAACAATCGTCCAAGGCCTTCTCGAGCAAAACCAAGTACAATGATAGCAACAATAGGAGAGATATCAATTACACCAAGCGGTGGAATAAAGCGACGAAACGGCTCTAGATATGGCTCACAAATACGAGCTAAAAAATGTCCAAACGCTGAATCACGTGCGCCCGGTAGCCAAGAAAGTAAAATGTACACGATTAGTGCGTAGTAATACACTTGAAATATCGTGAGAAGTACAGACGAAAGCAATCCCATCTAACCTTACCACCTTTTTATATTAGAATGTTCTTCATCACCAAGCAGTTCTGATATTGCACCGACAATATCCACATTTTCAGGTGTGCAGATGAATGTTTTAATACCTAGCTTTTGAATATCTCCGCCAATAGCATATACAGTGCCACTTAAGAAATCAACAATGCGAAGTGCTTGGTCTGTGGGCATACGTTGCAAATTAATTACAACAGCGCGTTTGCTTTTTAAATGATCAGCTACACCTTGAGCCTCAGAATATGTACGCGGCTCTAATAACACAACTTTTGCACCACTTTTTCCTTTATCAATACTAATTACATTTTGTTTTTGCAACGTTTTCGTAAACGGAATTTCTTCATCCATTTTTTCTTCCATCTCCATTCCATAATCCATCTGCTGTCTTTCTTCTGGTGTGTCAAAGAAAAAATATTTCACCTTTGACCAACTCATACCTGTCTCCTCCCTACTTCACTAAAATAGTTCCTAAGCGAATAAACGTTGCCCCCTCTTCCACAGCTATGGAAAAATCGTTTGACATCCCCATTGATAGCTCATGGCACGGCGCATGAGGTAACTCTTGAGCTTGCACCTGTAATTGCAATTCTTTTAATTGCCTGAAGCAATGGCGAATTTCACTTGTATTCTCCGTATAAGGCGCCATTGTCATAAGTCCAACCACCTCAATTTTATCGTATATCGCAAGCTGTTTGATAAAATCAAGCGCTTCACTTGGAGAAATCCCTTGCTTAGCTTCTTCGGCCGAAGTCTTTACTTGTACAAAACATCGTATCCTTTTTGTTGCACGCTTTTGAATTTCAGCCGCCAGTGAAAGTCTGTCAAGCGAATGAATATAGTCAACAATGTTAATAATGTCTTTTACCTTACGGGTTTGTAGCGAGCCAATAAAATGCCAAATTGCTCTCGATCCAATTTCTTCATATTTTGCTAGCAAGCCTTCATTTCGATTTTCACCCAGGTGAAGCAAACCAGCGTCTAACACCTCCAGCGCTTTTTCCGTTGTCACGCTTTTCGTTACAGCAATTAATGTCACTTCTTGCGCTTGTCTTCCAATACGAGAGCATGTTTGTTCTAATTCTTGTTTTACATACGCCAGATTCGTTAAAACCGTCAACTGGAAATTCCCTCCCTAAATCCAATAAAGCTCATCATTCTTCCTGTCTTTCCTTGATCGCGTCGATGTGAAAAAAACAATTTCTCCTCACAACTTGTACAATAAGACGAAATGATAATATTTTCTTCAGGTATACCACACTTTAAGCAAAGTAATCTATTAATTGTTTTTAAATCTATTTGGTACTGTCCATTCTCCACTTGCTTTGGCTTATAGGTTACCACTTTTTTCACTGCATCCATTACGCGATTATCTACAACATAGCAGCAATCACCAATGGACGGACCGATGGCAACATGAATGTCAGTCAGTGGAACGCCTTCTTCTTGTGTCCACTTATGAATCATGTTACACGCAATCTCCGTTACAGTTCCCTTCCATCCAGCATGCGCCAAACCAATTAAATGATAAGAAGGAGAGTAAAAATAAAGCGGCACACAATCTGCGTAACAAGACGTCAAAAGAACATCCGGCTCGTTCGTATATATTCCATCTGTACCGGCAATACCGTCTTTGTATTCATATATCCCCTTGCCGCAATCCTGTTTTGTAACCTTTTGCACAACATTTGCATGCGTTTGTTCAGAACAAATCCATGTATGCATCGGAAAGTGCAGTTTGTGTGCAAGAAGACGGCGATTTTCATGCACGTCTTCTTGTCGATCTTCAACATGTAGTCCTAAGTTAAGAGAGGCATATGGAGTAGTGCTAACTCCTTGCTCTCTCGTTGTAAACCCTGCTGTAACGGCTTCCCACTCAGATACATACAAAACACCATCTTTATACTGAAAAGGATCTTGATTCATATTACAGCTCACCTCAAACGTTGTGGTACTTCTTGTCTATTTTACCATACTTTTATTTTTTCATGATGGCAATACAAAAGTTAAAAGAAATTGTAATATTTTTTATGAAAATGTCGTAGTTTGTATTTCTTCCTGTGAAAATTCCGTTTGCTGCACCCGAACTAAGATAACATCTTCCCCAATTTTCACAATTTGCTTCCACGGAACGACAAGTTCTTCCTCTTTCCCAAATAATCCTAGCATACGTCCTTGCTTCATAATGATAACAGCCTGAATCTTTCCAGTCGCAACATCAATATCAATGTCACCTATATGACCTAGCCTTCTCCCATCTGCCACATTTACAACGTCTTTAACTTGAAACTCTGAAATACGAATCATCATATCGACTCCTTTTTATAGGTCTCAATAACGCAGGTAATACAGAACACAAAAGAAAGCAACCATTTTAATAAACATATTAAAAATAAATTTGTCACGCTACATCCATATCATATTATATGTCTTGTATTCATGCCCTATGAAATAAGAAAACCTTACCGAGAGGGTAAGGTTTTCATCCTTGAATCGTTTTATTCATTTGCTTGATTGCAGACTTTTCCAGCCTCGAAACCTGCGCCTGAGAAATTCCAATCTCCTCAGCCACTTCCATCTGTGTTTTACCTTGAAAGAATCGCTTGCGAATAATCATCTTTTCTCGATCATTCAGTCGCTTCATTCCTTCTTTCAACGCTAATTCTTCCACCCACTGCTCATCTCGCTGTCTATCGTCACTTAATTGATCCATAACAAAAATAGGGTCGCCGCCATCATTGTAAATGGGTTCAAACAATGATACTGGATCTTGAATTGCATCGAGAGCAAAGACAATCTCTTCATGGGTTACACCGAGTACCTTGGCAATATCAGCTGCTGTCGGTTCTTTTGAATGTTCAGCAATTAATTTCTCTCTTACTTGCAACGCCTTGTATGCAATGTCTCGCAAAGAGCGAGATACACGAATTGGGTTGTTATCCCGTAAATATCTGCGAATCTCTCCAATAATCATCGGTACAGCATATGTTGAAAATTTAACATTTTGGCTTAGATCAAAATTATCAATGGATTTCATTAATCCGATGCATCCGACCTGAAACAAATCATCAACAAATTCCCCTCTATTGTTGAATCGTTGAATAACGCTTAAAACAAGCCTTAGGTTTCCATTTACAAGTTTTTCTCTCGCGCTTGTTTCACCGGATTGCATTTCTTGAAACAGTTTTCGCATTTCATCGTTTTTCAGTACTGGAAGTTTTGATGTGTCTACACCACAAATTTCTACCTTGTTTCGTGTCAATGTCTTCCCTCCTACTGGGAGTTGCTGTACAGTGTAAAGTATCTCCTGTGGAGGGAATTTTATGCACAAACTTGTCACACCATCTTATTAAACTCTTTACGAAGGCGCTTAATAATGCGTTTCTCAAGTCTAGAAATATAGGACTGTGATATCCCTAGCATATCGGCAACATCCTTCTGTGTTTTTTCTTCATTGCCGTCAAGTCCAAAGCGTAACTCCATAATTTGCTTTTCACGATCATTAAGCTGATGAAGCGCCTTAACTAGCAAATGTCGATTTACATTTGCCTCTAAATCTTTTGTAATAATGTCTTCTTCTGTTCCAAGGACATCGGATAACAATAACTCATTGCCGTCCCAATCAATATTGAGCGGTTCATCAAACGATACCTCAGAACGATTCTTATTATTACGGCGCAAATGCATTAAAATTTCATTTTCAATACACCTAGAGGCGTATGTAGCCAATTTAATCTTTTTCTCTGGATTAAACGTATTAACAGCCTTAATTAAACCAATCGTTCCAATGCTAATTAGATCTTCAATGTTAATACCCGTGTTTTCAAACTTACGAGCAATATACACCACTAAGCGTAAATTACGCTCAATTAATAAAGCACGAGCTGTTTCATCACCATTAGGAAGCTTGTTTAATAGCATTTCCTCTTCTTCCTTCGTAAGGGGCGGTGGCAATGCTTCACTTCCTCCGATATAATAAATTTCATCGGTCTTAATTCCTAGTTTTCTTAATACTTTATACAATAGATATGTAAAATACAGCTTCAGTTTTCCCATTCTTTCTCCTCCTTCGTCATCACGTATCTCATAAAACCCGTTTAAGCCGTAGTGGATAACAACATTTTAGGATGAACAATGCATGTATACTCTTCATCTGAAGATAATGTTGTATGACTAAGTCCAATTAGCACGTGATGAACTGCAATCTCTCTTTGCTCAGCATACAAGCGCACACAGTCAGGCTTTACGGCTAATAAAAATTGGTGATTTTGCCCAATTGCTCGGTAGGGAATGATTCGGATACGGTTCAGCCAACTTTCATCATAATGCCTCGTCTCCGTGAACAACGTTGCATGTTTTGCTTGCTCTTTTAACCAATCGGGAAATAAATCCCCCATTTTTTGTACTTCAACAATCATTACTGGTGTTTTGGTTAGAGGATCATACAATTGATTGCCACTATCAATTAATCCACTGCAGACAACACGTTCATTACCAATCTCAATTTCAACCTGAATGATTTGGTCGTATCTAATCTTGGTCATCTCCATCTCTTCCAATCTGGCTTTTGAAAAGTAATACATAATCGGAAAACCAACCACAACAAATAACCAGCTTACAGGGTCACCAAAAGATGACGTTTGAATGGATGTAATGTCTCGCAAAGCTGATGTTTGCACAAAAAAGTGCATTCCCAACAACCCGCCTCCTACCATAAATGTAGCAAAATAAAACATCAATAACGTTTGGAAAAAAGTTCGAATACGTGTAAAACCAAAGGTGACATAAATAATACATATGGAGTATAAAAGCTTGGTAAATGGATGTGTCATCATAGTAGCAAATGGAGTAAAAGCAAAAATCACAATAGTAGAAGCCAACAGTGCTCCGCAAAGCAGACGCCTTTTTTTCACCTTGCGCTTTAGAATAATAGATGTAAGAAACAATAGAAGAAAATCAATACATACGTTTAATACCCAGATAATATCCGCGTATATAATCAAACGTTCACCTCTTTTCGGTGTCGGTTGAAACTAGTATAAAACACAAGCCATAGGAAAGTCTGTCAATTTGTGTTATAAGTTTTTTGTTATTTTGCTATTTTGAAGGAGATTATGTCAGAAAGGTAGAAAAAGAAAAAAACGAGCCCTAATGGACCCGTTTTTCTTTATCTTCTGCGACGATTGCGCAAGAAAGCCGGAATATCAATATCTTCTACTTGTGGATTACGATCTACTACAGGCTCCTCACGTTTTACCTCGCGTGGTTTGGGTTGTGGTACAGCTTGTGCTGTAGCTGCAACCGTTGGTCTTACAAGCGGTTTTGGAGGTTGTACCGTCACACTGTCATCAAATCCAGTTGCAATTACGGTAACAACAATCTCATCTTTTAAGCTCTCATTAATAACAGAACCAAAGATCATGTTCACTTCTAAATCAGATGCAGACGCGACAATGTCCGCAGCTTCTTGCACTTCGTACAAGCTTAAGTTAGCACCACCGGTAATATTCATTAATACACCTTGTGCCCCGTCAATAGATGTTTCTAATAGCGGGCTGGATATTGCACGTTTTGCAGCCTCAGCAGCACGATTTTCTCCAGTTCCAATACCAATTCCCATTAAAGCAGAACCGCGATTAGACATGATTGTTTTTACGTCCGCAAAATCAAGGTTGATAAGTCCTGGTACTGCAATTAAGTCAGAAATGCCTTGTACACCTTGGCGCAGTACATTATCAGCTTCACGGAAAGCTTCTAACATAGGTGTATTTTTATCTACAATTTCAAGCAATCTGTCATTTGGAATTACGATTAAAGTATCCACATTTTCTTTAAATGCTGTAATACCTGATTGCGCCTGATTAGCACGCTTACGCCCTTCGAATGTGAACGGACGTGTTACAACACCTACAGTCAAAGCACCAAGCTCTTTTGCGATTTGTGCAATAACAGGAGCCGCTCCTGTACCTGTGCCTCCGCCCATACCGGCTGTTACAAATACCATATCAGCTCCGCGCAAAGCTTCTTGAATTTGCTCTCTGCTTTCTTCAGCTGCTTTTTTTCCTACCTCTGGATTTGCACCGGCACCAAGACCTCGTGTAAGCTTTCCACCAATTTGCATTTTAATTTCTGCTTTAGATAAATTCAGAGCTTGTGCGTCCGTATTCACTGCAATAAAATCAACACCTTGCACACCGTGCTCAATCATTCGATTTACAGCGTTGTTGCCGCCACCGCCTACACCTATTACTTTGATGTTAGCTAATTGGTCATGAGTAATATCAAAATCTAACATAATTAAAATCCCCCTAGAACCTCATTTTTCATTCAATCTTTAATCCCACAGATAGCGGAAGACTTTCTTAACCTTAGAAACCATCCGTTCTTCTTCGCGAGGTTTTGGCTTAGCCTTGGGTTGCGGAACAGGAACCGGTGAACGTCTTTCAAAAGCCTCTGGAATCTCCTGTACTTTTCCGCGTAGCTTTGCTTTTTGATGTGCGCTTCTAATTAAACCGACACCTGTTGTATACTGTGGTTCACGTACTCCAATATGATCAGGAGTTGCAACACGAACATTGTTTTCAAGAACCTCTTGCGCCAAATCAACAATTCCTGGCAAAGAAGCAACACCGCCTGTGATAATGTAGCCGTTCGACAAGTGCTTGATACCTAGACGATATAGCTCTTGTCTCACTAATAGTAATATTTCTTCAAGACGTGCCTCAATAATATCAGCTAATTCCACCTGTGAATGCTGTTCACGCTGCTCGTGCATACCAATCACAGTAAACACTTCTTCTTCAGAAGCTGTATCGTAATAAGCATGTCCATGTTTTAACTTAATTTGCTCTGCATTTTCAGTAGACGTTTTTAAAACAATTGCGATATCTTTTGTAATATGGTCGCCACCTATAGGCACCACGCTGGCTGCTGTTAGTTCTCCTTCTTGAAACACAGCAAATGTCGTTGAGCCACCGCCGATATCAATGAGCGCTGCTCCCATACTTTTATCATCCTTAGAAAGGGCAAGGTTTGCAGCAGCTAAAGGCTGCAAACAAATATCAGAAATCTCTAATCCAGCTCTTTCTACACAGCGAAGTAAATTATGTAGCATTGTTTTTGTACCCGTTACCAAAGTGCCCTGCATCTCAAGGCGTACTCCAATCATACCACGCGGATCATTAATTTCTTCTAAACCGTCCACAATAAATTGTTTTGGAATGACATCTACGATTTCACGCTCTGGTGCAATGGAAACAACTTGTGCAGCTTCAAGTACACGTTGTACATCTTCATTTCCAATCTCCCGATTTTCGCTCGATACAGCGACAACTCCGTGACAAGAATGCAGTTGAACTTGATTGGCGCCTACTCCCACTACAACGCGCTCAATCGGTATGCCTACCATGCGCTCAGCTTGCTCAATTGCTTTTTTAATAGACTGTACAGTTTCATCTATGTCAACGATGGAGCCTTTTTTCAAACCGTTTGATTTTACATTTCCAACGCCTATAATGTTTAAGGTATCATTGACCATCTCACCAATGATAACTTTAACATGGGACGTACCGATGTCAAGACTAACATACATTTCATTGCTGTTCATACTGTGGCACCTCCTTCTTATTTATAACATACGAACACATCTATTGAACAACAATTATCGCTTTCTATTTATAAGAAAAATATTCAACGTTGCCATACATTTCCCTTTTTTTGCAACAATATTTTTCTTATATTTACTTAGTTCCCATCCATTTCGCTAAAGCTAACCTGCGAATTACAGCGATGTTTTGGAACAATCTCACTCCAAAAGCGAAGATTGCCGCTAAATATAAGTCTACACCAAGATGTACTCCCAGAAAAGCTAAACTTGCAGCCAAGATTATATTAAAAAAGAATCCTGAAATGAAAACCCCTTCATCATACATATTTTGCAAGTGTGCCCGTATCCCGCCAAAAAGAGTATCCAACGCCGCTAAGAGAGCAATGGATAAATAACTAGCATATTGCTCAGGAATGATGATGTCAGAACTAAGTCCCAACGCGGCACCGATAATAAGAGCAATTAGTGGCAGCCACATCCTACTTCTCCTCACTTTCTGCTTTCATAAAATTTGTTCGAATCGTATGATCATATTTTTTCACCGTTACTTCCGGAGGTTTTGACATAATCATTTCAATATTATCAATTGCAAAATGGTCGAATGAAGATGAGACCTTCATTCTGTCATATAACCTTTGTCCGTTTTCAGAAATTACACGAATTTCAAATGGTAAGGACGGAAGTGGGGTGTTATTTACTGACACCCTACCGTTTACATCTCGCACAGCACTCGTAACAACAAGGCGCTCATTCGCAACTTGTATTGCACTTGCCCCGTATGTATTTAGTTCATTGATTAATCTTTGTAGCAACTGCGGCGAAACTACGGCAGACTCTTCTGTAAAAAGGGGTCTGAGCTCTAACACAATACCTTCTCCTGTTATATCTGTTAAACCAGCTTGCTCTCGTAAATCAGCTAAAGTCTGTTGCAACGCTTGCTCTTTACTACCAGCAATCTTTGTTTCGTAAGCAGATAATCTCTCTTCCTGCCGGCGTACTTCCTTTAAAAGTTCTACTTGTAACTCTTGCTCAGTTTTTAGGCTCTCTTTGAGCTGCCATTCACTTCTTGTGTCTTGTTTATCCGGTTGTTGGATGGCCTTATACTGAACAGCTAACATAAGCCCTACGATAAAAGCGATGAGTGTAAAGCTACCAACTTTTCTATTCATTCTTTTCACCAACCCTATTTTTCATAATATCGTTCAAAGGTAAGGTCAGATTTGGTTTGTAGTTTTACTGAAATATTATCGCGTAGCAATCTATCTATTACGCCACCTTTTATATTAAGGGCTTTTGATAATACATCACTATTTCCCAGTGCTGTAATGATAAAAGGAGCCGGGTGTTCAGTCCCATTCACATTTACTACAGGACCAATACAGGTAACAAATGAATGTGCTGTCAACCGCTGACCATTAATGGCTATTGCATTTGCCCCTGATGCATACAATTCATTCAATACCATTTGAATATGGCCATCATGGACAAGGTAGTTATTCACATTTTTATCACCGGGTATTTTTGTAGCGTCTGCTAAGATAAGTTCTATCCCGGCTCCTTTCACTTTTACTCTCCCTAAGTACATGCGTAATTCTTCCACTTCTTTTACCGCATCAGAGAATTGTTTCTGTTGGTCTCCTAGCTTTTGCTCCTCAGCTCGAACTTTTTTCTGTAGATTCACCACTTTTTTTTCAAGCGTTGCGTTCGCTTTTTCTTGCCTAATTAAACTCGAACGAAGTTCATATTCACGATCCCATTGCTTATCGCGTTGTTTCTGTGGTTCTCTCTTAGCGGTAAGAGAGTAAGAATAAGCAATCATAAAACCAAGAACAAGACATACAAGCGACAGCAAGGCATAATAGCCTTTTATTTTCACGGCGTTGCTCCTCCTTCATTTATATACTCGATATAAGCCGCTACATCTAAATGAATGCGGGCTTTCGAGCCAGATTTGACTTGTTTCAAAATCAGCGGGTATGCCTCCATGCGCTTTGCAAAGTCTTGTATCGTCGCACTGACCTCATAGCCTTCATTCATATATAGCGTAACATGCAAGGCATCTGCCCCTTTAGGGGTATATTTAATTTCTGATATTGACCGAAACACACTATCAGATAATAACTTCAGTTCTTCTGATAACTGAACTAATTTTTCTTTTTCTGAAAAGTCTACAAGAAGAGGAGCAGCCACAGGTAATTTTTTATTTTTTACAGCAGGCATAGTTTGTCCGTTTTCCAAAAGGGGAATAGGTCCCTTTTCCGTTTGTAAAAAACCAATTGTTTTATATTCTGTAATATGAATATCAATTTTATTAGGTAAAATTTTGCTTACAACAACATGCTTTACTTCTGCTTTCTCCTTCAACTTCTTTTCCACCTGTTCCGGTACTACTCGAAAATAGCTGGATTGTAGGGTTATCCCTGCCGTCTTTAATACCTGTTGTTTCGTCATATAGTGGTTTCCTTTGACTGTTATACTACCTATGTTGCTAAAAGGGGAGCGAAAGTAAATCAAAAATAGCACCAGCAGAAACAAAATTGATATGTATAAAATCAGTCGGCGATTGCTTTTTTTGCGTTTTTGAAGCTTAAGCTTCGGAACGCGGTCTTCTAATTGAATTATTTTCCCATTTTCCATACTGGGTCCTCCCCTAACCGATGTACATAAAGAACGGCATGTGGGTACATGCCGTTCTTTTCTTTTTATTATATTATATCATATCTTTACCCATATGAACCTATTGTCTTCCAATGATTTCAACTTCTGTATGCATTTCTACATTAAACTTTTCTTTAATCTCGCGCTGAATGAATGCAATTAAATCCAACACATCCTGCGCTGTTGCATTTCCTGTATTCACAATAAAATTGCCGTGCATAGGAGAAATCTGCGCTCCCCCAATTTTATATCCCTTTAATCCTGCTTTTTCCACTAAATTGCCCGCATAGTTCGGAAGAGGATTACGGAAAATGCTTCCTGCACATGGATAATTCCACGGCTGTGTGTCGCGACGATAATCTTTGTTTTGTTGAATGCGCGCAAACACTTCATCACGATTTCCTTCCTGTAGCTGCAACTCTGCTTTCAGCACAATGCCAGGACGCTTCTTTTGAAGGACAGATGTACGATAAGAGAACTCCAATTCCTTATTATTTAACCATTCTACATCTCCATTTTCAAACATAACCAGTGCACGTGTCACAATCTCAGACATATCCGATTTGTGGGCCCCTGCGTTCATATATACAGCCCCTCCGACACTACCGGGAATACCGCCAGCAAACTCTAAACCAGCCAACCCTTGACGGCTTAGTAGAGTAGCCAATTTAATAAGGGGATACCCCCCCTCTACGCTTACCTTCGTCCCCTCTACTTCTAGATGATCCAAACCTTCTCCTAGTTTAATAACAACACCCTCAATTCCTTTATCAGACACAAGGAGGTTAGAACCACGGCCAATTGCTGTCCATTTTGTACCGTGCTGTTTTACAAGCTCTAATGTATTTAGTACACCTTCTGTACTATTAGGAATAACCATAATGTCCGCAGGTCCGCCAATCTTCATTGTTGTATGACGCGCCAAAGGCTCATTTACTAATATCTTCCCGACATTTCTTTCATGCAATTCCTTTACCAATTGTTCCATGTTGCTCTCCCCCATATGAGTTCTTCAATATACTATGCATGATATTCACCTAGTGTTTATACGACAACAAGATGCTCATCTTGTAAAAGTTGATTTATTTATAACAGATATTATTGTCAATGCAATTAAGATACTTTGTTTAGGCTTCACTGTCAATGTTGTTACCTAGATGAAGAGATAGCTACTTTAACTCATGATTGACATTAGACTTTACAATGACTACAAATGTAGCTCTATTAAGAAGAGCCCTGCTTTGCAAGCAGGGCTTAATAACGAGAATGTCTGCTTATATTTAAAAGCACACCTACACCCATGAGCATTAATGTCAAGCTCGAACCGCCATAGCTTAAAAACGGCAAAGTAATACCTGTTACCGGCATCAGTCCAGTAACAACACCAATATTAATCATAACTTGTATAGCAATCATAGCTACAATGCCAACTGCTAAAAATGTTCCGTACAGGTCCGGGGCTCCTAAAGCAACGCGAATCCCTCTCCATAATAACAAGCTGAACAGCAACAATAAAAACGAACCTCCTATAAATCCAAGCTCTTCTGCTAAAATAGCAAAAATAAAGTCCGTTTGCGGTTCAGGTAAATAATAAAATTTTTGCCTGCTTTGTCCAAGACCAAGACCGAACAAACCACCAGGCCCAATTGCGTATAACGATTGAATGATTTGAAATCCGCTTCCAAGCGGGTCAGACCATGGGTCTAAATAAGATGTAATTCGCTTCATGCGATAAGGAGCTGAAGCGATCAACGCTACAAACCCACCCACCCCTATCATACCGAGTACAGCAAAATGCATCATTCTGGCGCCGGCTACAAAAATCATCACAACACAAGTTCCAACCATAACAGTTCCCGTTCCTAAATCCGGTTGCAACATAATCATTCCAAATGCAATAAACACAATTCCTAAAGATGGCCCCAATCCGCGCTTAAACGTGGTAATCACCTTTTGCCGTTCAGATAAAAATTTTGCCAAAAAGATAATCATAGCAAACTTCATAAACTCTGATGGCTGAATTGAGAACGCACCTACACCGATCCAGCTCCGTGCACCGCCACGTACCATCCCTACCCCAGGGATTAATACAAGCACTAAGAGAGCAAAACAAATAAGCAAAATGGTTTTCGCATGTTGCCTCCAAAACCAATAATCAATCCGCATAATAAACCCCATTGCAACAATTCCAACGCCAGCAAAAAGCAACTGACGTTTCACAAAGAAAAAGGAATCGTGAAACTTATACGTCGCCCATACGGCACTGGCACTGTATACCATAATCATACCTACCGTCAACAAAAGCAATGTCGCCACCACAATAATGAAATCCGGGGCTTTTTTCGTTGGCAATACACAACACCTCACAACCGCTCATTTATACTAGCTTATGCACGGCTTGTATGAACATGTCTCCTCTGTCTTCAAAAGTCTTAAATTGATCCCAACTCGCGCATGCAGGCGACAACAGAACAACATCTCCTTCTTCTGATAGCCTATATGCCTCCTGTACAGCTTGTTCGAGATTATTGACGACTTTAACCGCTTTTATACCGGCAGTATATGCTGCTTTAGCTAATTTCTCAGCCGTTTGCCCGAATAGCACCATCGCTTTGGTATGTTGTAAATATGGAACGAGTTCGTCAAACTCATTGCCTCGATCTAATCCACCAGCTAGCAAAACAACAGGCTGTACAAAAGCAGATAAAGCCTTTTGTGTGGCCAATATGTTCGTAGCTTTCGAATCATTATAAAATTTACGATTGTTCACAGTCGCTACATACTGCAAGCGATGCTTTACACCGGTAAAGGTTTTTAATACTTGCTGAATGGCTGGGTTACTTACACCGGCAAGCTTCGCTGCACTTACTGCAGCTAAAATATTTTCTAAATTATGCTCACCTGGAAGTGCAATGTCTTGAATAAACATGATAGGCTCACCACGGAAGATGAGTTGACCATCTTGTATGCAAGCGCCATCGGGCAACGATTGCTTAGTTGAAAAATATATTTTTTTCCCTTTGGTAGAAGCTGCAAGCTTCATTACTTCTGGGTCCTCAGCATTAATTACACTATAATCTGTTTCATTTTGATTTTTGAAAATATTTGCTTTTGCTCGTCCATACTCTTCTTTTGTCCCATGATAATCTAAATGGGCTTCAAATAAATTTAAAAACAAAGCAATTTTCGGACGAAAAACTCGAGTTCCCATCAATTGAAATGAAGATAATTCAATGACTACATGCTCATCAGGTTTTGCTTCTTGCGTAACCTCGCAAGCGACTGTACCGATATTACCGGCAATAATTGGTTTTTTCTGTCCTTCTCTCAGCATTTCAAAAATAAGTGTAGTAGTTGTTGTTTTTCCATTAGAACCTGTAATAGCGATAAAAGGTGCTTCTGAAATTTCATAAGCTAATTCTACTTCTGTAATAATTGGAATATCCTTTTGTAATGCTGCTTGCAGCAAGACGTTTGTATAAGGAATACCCGGATTTTTTACAATTAAATCTGTTCCGTCAAGCAATGAAAGAGGATGATGACCACACACTACCTCCATGCCTAAACGATTTAACTCCTGTGCCATTGGATTTTCTTCAAACGGCTTATAATCATTGACTGTTACATGAGCGCCCAGCTTATGTAACAGCGTTGCTGCCGCATATCCGCTTTTTGCTATCCCTAATACCAATACGTTTTTCCCATTATACCCACTAATCTTTTTCAATTACATCCACACCTCAATATAGATTCCTAACATTGCAAATAATAAACCGACAAACCAAAATGTAACAACCACTCGCCATTCAGACCAGCCGCTCAATTCATAATGGTGATGAAGCGGACTCATTTTAAATACACGCTTGCCTGTTGTTTTAAACGAAATAACTTGTATGATAACCGAAAGTGTTTCTAGTGCAAATACACCACCAATAATAGCCAAAAGAAGCTCAAGCTTCGTTAAAATGGCAACAGCAGCAATCGCACCTCCAAGAGCCAAAGACCCTGTATCTCCCATAAACACTTTTGCAGGATGCGCATTAAACACAAGAAATCCAAGAACGGCACCTACTACAGCCATACAAAAGATAGCTACTTCATAATGCCCCAGATAATACGCCAACATCGCAAATGCTCCAAAGGCAATTGCAGATGTACCAGCTAGCAATCCATCTAGTCCATCCGTCAGATTTACTGCATTGGATGAACCGACAAGCAGAAATAATATGAAAATAAAATAGCCCCAGCTTAATTCTATGCTGATATCGGTGCCTGGTATTCGCAAATCAGTGGCAAATCCGTACATCTTATAAAATAGGAAAAATACAATAGCAATCGCGATTTGCCCGACAAGCTTTTGTTTAGAAGTTAACCCTAGATTACGTTTCATTACAACTTTGATAAAGTCATCTAAAAATCCGATTAAGCCATATCCAAATGTAACAAATAATAACAAATATGTTTCTGTGTTTAACTTACCAAATTTGGCAACCATTAATATAGTTGTAATCATGAGTGATAAAAAGATAACGATGCCACCCATTGTTGGTGTGCCAGTCTTTTTTTGATGGGATTTCGGTCCTTCTTCGCGGATGCTTTGTCCAAACTTCAAACGACGTAGAAACGGAATGAAAATGGGCGATAAAGCAACCGCGATTAAAAACGCTAAACCGATTGTAATAAACAGGCCTTGCTCAAGCATATAAAATCTCCTTCCACTAGTTGCTCATACCTGAGCATTTCTCAATTGCCTCGCGCGCAACAGCACGGTCATCAAAGTGAAATACTTCTGTTCCAATAATTTGATACGTCTCATGCCCTTTACCAGCGATTAGGATTACATCTCCGGCACTTGCAGATTTTACTGCATGTTCAATTGCTTGGCGACGATCTACAATAACTTCATAATTTTTTGTATCATTTATACCCGTAGTCATTTCATCTAAAATAGCTTGTGGATCTTCACTGCGCGGGTTATCAGAAGTAAAAACAGCACAGTCCGCGTATTCTACAGCAATTTGTGCCATGAGTGGTCGCTTAGTACGATCTCGGTCTCCCCCGCACCCAACCACGCAATAGATTTTCCCCGTTGCAATCTCTGCAACAGTACGAAGAGCATTTTCAAGGCTGTCAGGTGTATGCGAATAATCCACAACAACTGCATACGACTGTCCTGCATCTACAATCTCGAAACGCCCTGATACACCACTTATCGCTTCAATTGCACGCACAATTGTTGCAAGTGGAACTCCCGAAGCAAGAGTCGCGCCTACAGCAGCAAGAACATTATATACATTGAACATGCCGATTAACTTCATCGTAACAAACATAGACTCACGAGGCGTAACTAGTAAAAACTTCGTGCCGCTACTAGTCATCTCAATGTGTTTTGCCATAATATCACTTTCAGCATTAATACCGTATGTAAGGATAGTAGCTTGCGTTGCGACTTTATAGTCTGCCGAAGCTGGATCATCTTCATTTAAAACAGCGTATTTGGGATGACGATAGCTATTGCCAAGCTGTGCAAATAACAAGCCCTTGGCATGCTTATAGGCATCCATTGTTTTATGATAATCTAAGTGATCTTGTGTTAAGTTGGTAAATACCGCTACATCATATTCACAGCCATGCACACGGCCTAGATGAAGAGCATGCGATGAAACTTCCATAACAGCATGATCAATACCCTTCTTCACCATATATCCAAACGTTTTTTGTAACGTAAGGGCATCGGGGGTAGTATTCTTGACCTCTATCACTTCATCCTCAACCTTCATATGAATCGTGCCGATAAGCCCCGTTTTACGTCCATGCTCTCGTAAAATACTATCGATAATATGAGATGTGGTTGTTTTCCCGTTTGTTCCCGTAATGCCGATTAGATGCAAATGCTGTGTTGGATGTCCATAAAACATATCTGCTAGTGCTGCTAGTGCTCGCGTAGAATCTTTCACAAGAATAACCGGAACAGCAACTGCTACCGGTCGTTCCGCCACAATAGCAGCCGCCCCCTTGACGACTGCTTGCTGTGCGTAATCATGGCCATCTACAGTAAAGCCGCTAATACAAACAAATAAACTGTTCTCCTTTACTTGTCTGGAGTCCATTTCAATGGATGTTATTTCTGGGTTTTCCGCAGGTAATGCGGGAAAATCATGCAAGCATGCTAAAAGTGTATGCAACTCCATTGTATAATATCCTTTCTGTTCTTGAACTGTATTACATGCATCTCTATGCGAAAGTAAGACGCGTGCTTTGTTATATCTTTTACAACTGTAATGTTCACACTATATAAATGCAATCTGCTTCAACATAACAGGAAAATAAAGCATAAGAATCGCTCGTTCTTCTCTGCCATCCGACAAGAAAGTTTATTTGTCTGATTGCACTTATATAGTTTATCATAAAACATATATCATTAATCTCCTAAGTAGATGCGAATCTTAGAACCTTGTTTTACTTTTACCCCCGGCTTAGGAGATTGATCAATGATTTTTTCTCCGCTACCACTTGCTTCAAGCTTAAGATCAACTAACTGTTCTTGCAATTCTTCTGTTTTCATTCCTACCAAGTCCGGTACTTCAATTGTTGGGGTATCCAACCAAGTAAGTTCCTTCTCAATACCACCTTTTCGCTGTTCTACACCAAGAGTCGGCAAGATATCACGCAGCATATTCCCAACGATAGGAGCAGCTACGACACCACCGAATTGGAGGGTTCCTTTTGGATTGTCGACTGCCACATACACAACAACCTGTGGGTCATCAGCAGGTGCAAAGCCAATGAAAGACACGATATAGTTTCCTTCCATATAGCGTCCATCCTTTACCTTCTGCGCCGTTCCAGTCTTCCCTCCAACCCTATATCCATCGATATACGCACCTTTACCTGAACCCTTTGCAACAACGTTCTCTAATGCTTCTCGAACCTGCTTTGATGTTTCCTCGGAAATAACCTTGCGCTTTGCTACAGGGGTTTTTCGATTGATGATTTGCTTTGTTTTCGGGTCGATAAATTCCTTTGCGATATATGGCTGATATAGAGTGCCGCCATTTACAGCTGCTGCAACAGCAGCTACTTGCTGAATGGGCGTTACAGAAACACCTTGTCCGAAAGCTGTTGTTGCCTGCTCGACAGGTCCGACTCGCTTTAAGTTGAATAAAATCCCCTTACCTTCTCCTTGTAAGTCAATACCCGTTTTTTGTCCGAAACCAAAATCATGAATATACTTAAAAAGTTTTTCTTTCCCAAGCAAATCTCCCATTTTTACAAAGCCAGGGTTACATGAATTTTGTACCACTTCCAAAAAGGTTTGATGACCATGACCACTTCGTTTCCAGCAGCGTAATGTAGCACCGCCTACCTCTGCAGCACCATCGTCATTAAAGGTATCTTTATGAAGATTAATTAAGTTTTCATTTACCGCTGCAGCCAAGGTAATAATTTTAAAAGTCGAGCCAGGCTCGTATGTACTCCAAACCGGCAAGTTACGATTGTATACCTCAGGGGCAACATTTTTATAGTTTGCAGGATCAAAGTTTGGTCTGCTGGACATTCCTAAAATCTCACCTGTATTTGGATTCATGGCAATGGCAATCATGCCATCCGGATTATAGGTAGCCTGTGCTACATCCAATTCCCGCTCCATAATGGTCTGTACACGTGAGTCAATTGTTAGTCTTAAATCTAAACCACTTTGCGGTGCCTGATAATCATCACCAACATTTGGCATGCGTTTACCTTTGGCATCTGCATAAAAACGAACATACCCTTTATCACCGGTTAACTCTTTATTATAAGACAATTCAAGTCCCAGCAATCCTTGATTATCAATTCCAGAAAACCCAAGTACATGCGATAAATAAGTACCGAATGGATAATGTCGAACAGAATCTTCTGCAATATATACACCCTTTAAACCGAGCGCCCGAATTTCTTTTGCTTTTTCATGTGAAATTTTACGTCCTTCCGGTTTTAACCACTCTACAGATGCCTTAGCTGTGACGTGCTTATAAACAGGTTCTTTCGGCACCTCAAGAACAGCAGCCAGCTTTTCTGCCGTTTCAGCAGGATTTTGAATTTGTCTTGGCACGACCAAGATAGATGGCGCACTTTTATTTGTAGCAAGCTCTACATCGTTTCGATCCAAAATTTTACCTCGTTCCGGCTGAAAGGGAATATTGCGGCTCCAAGAATCCTTCGCTCGGTCCGTCAAGAAATTTCCAAGTGCGAACTGCACATAGCCAAGGCGAATATCTATGATTGTAAAGATGAGCAGCCCAAAAACCAATACAAAAATCAATCGTTTGCGAACAGTTACATTTGACACGCGCATATATCAGAACCTCCTTATCGCTCGTTCCAATATATGCTTGTACCTTTTTGATTAGAACACGGTAAGCGGATAACGTCAAGTCCCTGCTGGTGGTACTTCCTCACTCGCTTGAGGTTCAATAGGAGGCACAAGTTTAACCTCCAATATCGCGCCATTTTGAACAACGGTTCCTTCAGCAATACTTTGCTCTGTAACATAGCCGCTTCCACTCACCTTTACTTGTATACCTAATAAATCAGCTAAACTCATCACATCGCGTATCGACCAGCCACCCACATTTGGCATCTTGTTCTCAGTACCTAATAAGAATACCTTGTCTCCTTTTAATACATCGCGACCTGCAGAAGATTGAGAAACAACTTTATCCTTGCCTAGAACAATGGGACGAAGCCCTTCTTTTTCAAGTAATAATTTTGCCGCTGCCATCGCTTGTCCTTGCACATCAGGTACCCGTACATTTTCACGCTTAGCTAATTGCTTTACATCTTTCACCTGTGATGGCTTAATTTGTAGATACTGCAAGCTGTTTTTCGTTACAGATTTAAAAATGTCCGAAAGCGGTGTGGCACCAAATTCCGTATCTTTCAACTTCGGTTGTTTAATGGCCACGTAAACTAGTAGCTCAGGCTTTTCAACAGGAGCCATTCCAAGGAAAGAGAAGATATAATTTTCACGTCCCGACATGTATTTTCCGTCTTTTCCGGGTATTTGGGCCGTACCAGTCTTTCCCGCAACCGAATAACCGTCTATTTTATACAATGTCCCTGTTCCTTTTGGTGAAGTAACAACTGTTTCAAGTAGTTGTCGCACCTTAAGTGCGCTTTCAGCTGTAATCGGTTGCCCTACTTCTTCCGGCGTTGTTTGACGAAGAACCTTATTTGTGCCAGGCTCCACAATTTTGTCAATAACATATGGCTTCATCATTTTCCCATTGTTTGCAATCGCAGTAGCTGCTTGAATCTGCTGAATTGGAGTAACCGTTGATCCTTGTCCGAATGCTGTAGTAATCTTTTGGATATCCTTATCAAATAAAATCGTGTTTTTGCCTTCGCCTGGTAAATCAATACCCGTTTTCTCATACAAATGAAATTTATGCAAATATTGATTGTACTTATCAAAGCCGAGACTGTTTTGTGCTAAAATAGCAAATGCAACGTTGGAAGAGCGCTGCACACCTTCGTCAAAGGTAATACTTCCCCAACCATAACCGCCATTATGGTCTCTAATTGGGATTTTCCCAACATAATAGCGCCCCGATTGATAGAAAGCTTGTCCGTTATATACACCCTCATTAATAGCAGCTGCCAGTGTGAAAATCTTCATTGTAGAACCTGGTTCGTATGCATATGAAACTGGGTCATTTAAAAAATAGGAGATATTGCGCTTATTTGGGTCATAACTCGGTTTACTAGACATCGCTAGAATTTTGCCAGTTTTAGGGTCTGCCACAATTCCTAACAGCATGCTTGGTTCATATTGCTTAGCAGCCTTGTTCATCGCTTCTTCGAGAAAGCTTTGGATGCGCTGGTCTAACGTTAAATACACGTCATTTCCGTTTTTGGCAGGTACAACATGTTCTTTTCCATATGCCAACCCTCTCGAATCCCCTTTATAAGCAACTTTACCGTTTTCAGCTTGCAATTCCTTATCCAAGGATCGTTCAAGTCCAAATTGGCCTTTTAGTTTTTTGTTCTCTTCTGCTTTCGCATATCCAATAACGTATGAAGCAAAATCACCGTTTGGATACACGCGTGTTTTTCCCTCAGTAAACCGTAAGCCCTGTAGCTTCATATTTTCAATTTGCTCTTTTTGTTCAGCCGTCAAATTGTTCGCAGCTGCCCCAAATTCTACTTGATATAAGGGTTTATTTAAGTAATTGAGGATCTCCTCTTTGCGTAGTGGAAGAACAGTAGCTAGCTTTTCCGCCGTTTTCTCTTTATTCTTAATGGGCTCATCACCTTTTAACATTGCAATTAGCTTATAGGATGATGCATCTTGTGCAAGCACCTCACCGTGCTGATCATAAATTTTTCCGCGCACCCCTGTAATTGAGCCTTCCTGGTTATGTTTAGCCGCGGCTAACGCTTCTAATGACTCCCCATATGCCTCTTTACCAATTTGAATATACAAAAACCGAACGACCAATATAAAAAAGAGCAGGCAAAAAAATGCGGCTAAGCATCCTGCTCCTCTATTCATATGGAATTTTCTTGCCTGCGTATTCATGTTATTGTCCAATCCCTTTAACATTGTTTGCATCAATTGTCATGCCAAGTCGCGCTGCTACTTCAGCGATACGTTCATAGCGACTTAACAGTTCTACTTCCGCTTTTAAATCGCTGTTTGTCTGTAGCTGCTTGTCAATTTGCTTCTGCAGCTGAGAAACTTCCGTATTTACCTGGTATAAAGCGGCTTTGTTTCCAATAAATGCAATAGCAACATACAATAAAAAAGCAACAAACGCAGTATACAATAATTTTTCAATTACTGTGACTTTCGCTGACTGAACAGATGTGGATGCATTCTGTGTAGCTTCAATGCCGGATTCTTGTTTTTTGTACTTTACGGCCAAATTGCTCATGCATATCCCTCCTATAATTTTTCAGCAATACGCAGCTTTGCAGATCGCGCTCGGTTATTTTCTTCCAACTCTTGTTCTGAAGGCAAAATTGGCTTTCTTGTAATTAATTTCAACTTCGGCTTGAACTCATCCGGAATCATCGGCAAACCCGGTGGTAAAGGTGGTAAGCTGCTATGCGTTTTAAACGTTGTTTTACAAATTCGGTCTTCAAGAGAATGAAAGGTGATAACACTGATTCTACCGCCTGGTTTTGTCACTTCAATCGCAGCTTCAATGGCTTCTTCAAACACACCAAGTTCATCATTTACAGCAATTCGTATCGCTTGGAAAACGCGTTTTGCAGGATGTCCGCCTGTGCGTCTCGCAGCTGCAGGAATACCCTCTTTAATTAATTCAACTAATTGACCAGTTGTTTCAATTGGTTGCTTTTCACGATAAGCTTCAATTTTTCTCGCAATTTGTTTAGAAAATTTTTCTTCCCCGTATTGAAAAAAGATTTGTACAAGCTTTTCATACGGCCATGTATTGACAACATCATAAGCGCTAACAGATGCATCTTGATCCATGCGCATATCAAGCGGGGCATCGTGATGATAGCTAAACCCGCGCTCTGGCGTATCCAACTGCGGAGAAGATACCCCTAAATCGAAGAGTACACCATCTACTTGTGCAATCCCATTCTCCTGTAATACCTCTTTTAAATAACGAAAATTGCTTTTTACTGCCATAAAACGATCGCCGTATGCCGCAAATTTCTCTCTGGCATGAGCCAGCGCTACATCATCTTGATCAAAAGCGATTAATCTGCCGGCTTCGGAAAGTTGCGAAAGCAAATATGCACTGTGACCGCCTCCTCCAAGCGTACAATCTACATATATACCATCATGCTTAATATGTAAGCCATCTACCGTTTCTTTTAATAAAACTGTTGTATGATTAAACATCATTGCACCTACTTCTATGAATTCATGCTGTTGAAACTACACGCATTTTCTTATTATATACTAAATTTTATCATCTTTTGCGAAAATGTTAACAAAAATCCTGTCGATTTATGAAGATAATTCCTTACTTTTATGTCATATTGTTATTTGTATAACAGCTATACATATTCCTTCTCATATTGATTACGTTTTTTACAAATCACTTACCATTTACAATTAATTCCACACCGTGAAAAAAAATCCTGCACATATGTGCAGGATTTTATAATTTAATTACTTTGTGGGTGTCGTCCCATGTAAAAGATAATTGCGTGATATGATGGATCCAATCTAGTCCATACTCATTTAAGTAATACAAGACATTCCAGGTTCTCTCTTGAAGTCCACCTGCAGGTTGCAAGGACAACTCAATGCGGCGAAACTTATTGAGACTCACATCATGCTTTTGTTCAATATTTTTTCGGAGCATCCGCTCTAAAAGCTGCAGTTGCTCTTCTATTTTTCTTTGATTTTTATATGCATAAGACCGCAAACTCGGATTAATGCGCTCAACTAATTCACGAGCTACCTCATGGGAACGCATGATTTCTTCATGTACCTGAGCAAAGGTTTCCTCTACAGGCTCTTGTACCTGTGCAGCAAGCCACGCTTCCCGTGCTTCTCCAAGCTTTTTCGAAAACAACTCAGCTACATCGAGCCCTAAGTCAATCATATCTGAAGCGATATGCCCCTCAAGGTACGATAACATAAAACGAGGTACAACAGGTGGCATCATCCATCCTACTTCGTGAAAAACTCCCTGCAATTCAGCCCAATAGGCTATTTCTCCTGGTCCCCCTACAAACGCTAATGTAGGTAATACATACTCCTGCATGAGCGGTCTTGTCACAACATTATTGCTAAAGCGCTGCGGTTCTTTTTCGAGTAATTCTAACAGTTCTACTTCGGTAAAAGCATACTCTCCGTCTTTACAAACAAACAAGTCATCTCTGCGCTCTAATAACCATCTTTCTCCCTCTATATCTAAAAACAGATGACAAACTTCCGGCTTTGTTGTAATAAGAGGTTCATAGCCACTTTCCACAATACGCTGTTGCGTTTGCTTTAAGGCCGTTCGAATCTGCATTTCTTTTTGAATCAGCGTCTGAAAAAAAGGGATTTCAATACGGCGAAGCTCAGGTGCACCAGAGTCCATTAAAATTAATCCTTCTTCTTTAAAGATCTCCATAATCAGGCGGCCAAAGAAGTCTGTATATGTGCGCGAATGATGTAAGCATACTTTTACAAGCTCCAATAGTTCCTTTGTATACTTTGTTTCTCTAAATGTTTTAAAAATGCTTTCCACCCAAGCTAACGTCATATCTTGTGATAACTCTACTTGCGATGCACTTGCCTTTTTTTCATACATTTGCGGCAGTACCGATTTTTTTAACTTCCCTTTACTTGTTACGTAAATATGATTAATTTCATTCATATCATGATCTTCTCCAGCAATCCAAAAAACAGGTACAACTCTTTTTCCTAGTTGCTGTTCTTGCTCTTTTGCAAGCTGCAAAAGAGAAATGATCTTATGAATTGTGTACAACGGGCCAGTTAACATACCAGCCTGTTGTCCACCAACCACAACTAGCGCATCTTCCTCACGAAACGCACGAATATTTTCTATTGTTCTAGCGCCTGCTCCTAACTCTTCATTGTATCGAGTAAAATAAGCTGCCAGTTGTTCTCTTGGGTACGTACGCTCTTCTAAATGTTTAGCACGCTTCGTAAACTCTACTCCGTACGGCACATAATCAAAAAAGGAGGTAATTGTGCTCTTATTTTTTATATAGTCTCCTGCGGCACCACCAAGCACATCCACAGGAATTTCATATAGTTCCATAAAACGTCTTCCTTTCATCTCGAGACATTGCTCACCAACCAAATTGTATGCAAAGTAACATGTAAAAGCAAAAATTTTAACTTACATTTCTAATCCTTTTATAGATTTATGTAAAAAGGATACGAGCGGGGCTTTCACCTCATGTGCTTTTGGTAACTGAAGCAAATAGCCTAAAATCGCATCTATCTCGGTCGGTCGGTTGCTTGTCACATCCGTCAGCATAGATGATCTATTTGAAGCTGTTTGCACACACACCTCACATACTCGTTTCCAATGAAATTCACTTTCTTGTACATCCAGAAGCTGTATCACTTCAGTAAAGAGTTGCCGCATCGTTTGATAGAAGTAAGCGTTATAAATAAGCGCTCCATTTGATACTCTATATAAAGCCGTAAGAGGATTAATGCAAGCATTAACAATTAGCTTATGTTGCATCACTTGTTTCCAATCAGGCTCTTCTAACACAGTAAAGGTAGGGGGGAAACAAGCTAAAAATGAAGTGAAATCCATGGAATCTCCTTGTACAACACCAAACTTTGTTACGCCTTGTCCAGTATGCTCTACTTCATTTCCGCTCACCTTTTTCGCGCCATGCTCCACAATAGCAACGGCTATGCTCTTTTGTATAGTTTGCATTGCGTTAAGGTGTCCCATGCCATTTTGCACAAAAATAATTCGTTTGCTTTCACACTCAGACAACAAAGGTATTAAATCTGTTATATGATATTGCTTGGTAGCAACCAGTAAAAACTCATCAGCAGGTAACTCTTCTCCCAATACCTTTGCTTTTACTGCTGTTGCTTTCGCTTTTCCTGACGTATAACAAACAATACCTCGTTCTTGTATTGAGTCCGCTTGTGTTGACGTACGAGTATACATGGTAACTTCAGCATGTTTCCCTAAATAAAATCCAAACAATAGCCCTACAGCTCCGGCTCCAACAATGCCAATCTTCATCTGACCACCCCATATTGTATTAAAGCTTGCATTCATTTTAACATACCTAAAATTCTGAAATATACGTGAAAGTTTATGCGACATACGCTATAATATAAATGTAAATATTTTTATTTTTCTATATTTTAAGATAAAAGGACGTGACAATATGTACATTCCAAAGGTAGAGCGCCTGCTCGTCAATTATAAAACACTCGAAGAGTTTAAAAAATTCAAACGTTACGGGAAACAAGAGCTCTCTATGCTTGAAGATTTACAAGCAAATATTATTGAAGATAATAGTGAATCACCCTTCTACGGCATATATTTCGGAGAATCACTTGTAGCGCGCATGAGTCTCTATGAAACAGAAGATTATATAGAGTTGTACAAATTGGAAGTTTTGCCTGCTCTTCAGCATAAAGGATTTGGAAGCGCTCTCGTAAACTATACCAAAAGCTTGCAACGACCTATTAAAACGATTGCCCGTGTACAATCAGAGCTATTTTGGGAGAAGCAAGGCTTTGACAAAATCATCATTGAAGATGCACCGTTTTATATATGGCGTCCCCAGCCAAACGTTGATGCAGTAAGCAGCGAGAGCGCTTAAGTAAAATAAAGAACAGCCCGATGGGCTGTTCTTTATTTTTCGACCTTCTCAAGAGCATCTCTACTACGTAATAGTTGTATACTTTCACTTTTATCAGGCGCTACCACACTTCGCCGTTGATCTAGATAGGCAAATAGCGTTTTATATTCTTGCTCATATACAGAGAGTTGTTTAGATAGTTGCTGCTTTTCCCTCTCCAATCGCTCCGTTTTCGCTTCTAACTGCTGAATACGCTGAAATAATCCCGAGGATAATTCTTGCTCTGGTTGATAATTTTGTAAAAATGCAATAACATCAGCCAGAGTTAATGAACGTTGTTCTGTTACAGTCACTTCCTCAGCTACAGCACCTTTACGTTGGCTTTTTGCCTCATCAATTTGCTCTTTATACTGTTTTCGAACCGTCGAGTTCCAGCGAAATCCACAGGCAGCCGGCGTTCTTGATAAACTGCGTCCCACTTCCTTAAATGCGGAGAGCTGTGTTCCGTTTTCACGTATATGGCGTAATACAACTTCAGCCAATAGCAAATCTTCATCTTCTGTCCAAGCATCCTGACGCGTCGTAGCCAAATCTATCCCTCCCAATACATTTTTACTTACAACATATGCAACTGCTAGAAGAGATAGAATATACATTACTAATATTTTTAGATAGAAGAGAAGAACAACTGCGTATAGCTACGTTCAAAACGACGTATCTAACGAAGCCATAGATATTATACGAAATTCCTTTATAGCCTTGCTTTACTGTTTCTTTAATGTTAGAGAAACTTGTTACATATATATGCGTGTAACCAAATACACAATACCTCCTAAATTTCTAACACTATCCTTTCATGTCTTCCATACCTAAAAAAAGATTCGCACTTTTAAACAATTTCCTTGCTCGCCAAACGCTATAATTGAACAATTGCTTGTACATGGCATTACTTTTTCAAAAAAGTTTCTACCGCACGATGATGCGATTCTCCTTCCCACAAAACAGCGCACTCACGTATTTCCTGTTGCATCCGTTCTGCAAGATTACTCTCTTGCCATTTCCGGATAGCAACACGTTTATACGCTGTTAGTACCTCTGCATGTTGTACAAATGCATCTTGTAGCCATTCTGTACAAAAAGAAGATTCGTTCTCAAAGACGCCATTTAGAAAACCGATTGTTTCTGCTTCTTCCGCTGTATAACGCCGTGCAGACCAAAGCATTTGCATTGCTTTATCATACGGAAGCTTTTCAAGTAGCATAGAAGCGCCACCCCATCCGGTCGTGATTGCTAAATCACCTTGCACAAATCCAAGCTTCGCTTCCGGAACGGCAAAACGATAATCACATGCCGTCGCAATTTCACAACCACCTCCAATAGCAATGCCGTTCATGAACGCAACAGTAGGCTTTGGAAACGTCATAAATTTGTATAACACACGCCCCATTTTTGCAAGCATTTCGTATGCCTGCGCTTCTGTCTTTAAAGCATGAAATACACGCAGGTCGCCACCAGCACAAAAAGATGACTCACTGCCAGTAATAATAAGTGCGCTCTCTTCCCCGTTTCTTTCCGTCTCCAGTATTTCCTCAAGGGCATTCATCACATCATAATCAATCGCATTTCTACATGTCGGTCGGTTTAATCTAATCCATAAAAATCCGTTTTTACGTTGAACAATTACTTTCTTCATCCTATCACCCCTTATATGAATTATATCGTTCTTATGAGAGGAGAGATACATAATTGTTTCTTATACATACAATCCGCTTTAACGCATCCTTGAAGGCAAAAATAAATAAAAAGCGCAGAGGAAACAATCCTCTGCGCTTACCAGCATTAGTTGCTGATTACTTCTTTACCTTTGTAAGTTCCGCATGCTTTGCATACACGGTGACTTAATTTCATTTCACCGCAGTTTGGGCATTCTACCATACCTGGCACTGCCAATTTGAAGTGCGTGCGACGCTTTCTTTTTACTGTTTTAGAAGTTCTTCTAAAAGGTACAGCCATTATTCCCACCTCCTTAAAAGAGAGAGTTAGTATCATTGAAGGCCTCGACCGGTCTTCTACTTCTTGTCAAAAAACTTTGCAAGTACTTCCAAACGAGGATCAATTTTCTCTGTCTTCTCATCTTCTGAAATTACTTGCCAGCCTTGACCTTGTGTCGGTGCTCCATCTGATGCTGCCTCACTGAAAATCTGCATAGGTATTTCCAGAAGTATATTTTCCTTAATTACAGGTAGTAAGTCAAGTACTTCTCCTTGTAAATAATGAATGTTTGCATCAGCTTCATATGCTTCTTCTGAAGCTAAGAACACCTCGGTTGTTTGAATGTCAAAAGGGAGCGGTACATCTACTAACGTTCTAGAACAAGGTAATATCATCGTACCTTGAATGCGCAAATGAAATGTATACTTACTCGCTCCGAGGTCCGCTTTTCCACTCACCTTAACAGGTGATAAGTCGCGTACTTCCGGCCAGTCTTGCAAATCATCAAACTGCACTGTTTCGTCAAACGTAAGCCCTTTGCTTCGGTATTTGTTTAATTGATGGATTGACCATTTCATAAAATCACCCCTAAGGCAACAAAGAAAATTATATCGAGCAATTATGTATTTGTCAATATTTTTTCTTTACACTATAATGTAGTTATTATCAGGCAATATATACAATAACATGATTACAAACAAAAACTCAATAGAAAGGAGAGAATGCTTTGAAAGCCGCAGGTGTAATTGTTGAATATAACCCGTTTCATAATGGACACGCCTATCATTTGGAGCAAACAAAAAAAATCACCAATGCTGATGTTGTCATAGCAGCCATGAGCGGTTCATTTTTACAACGTGGCGAACCTGCTATTGTCTCAAAATGGGCGCGAACCAAGATGGCATTGGCGGGCGGTGCTGATGTTGTTGTTGAAATTCCTTATGCATTTTCCACGCAGCATGCAAAAATGTTCGCAAGAGGCGCCATTTCTATATTAGATGCACTACAAGTAAAGGAAATTTGCTTCGGTAGCGAAAGTGGCAATATCACTCCTTTTTATCACGCTTTGCAAGAAAGAACAACTCGTATGGAGGCTCTTAATCAAGCACTGCAACAAAAAGTTGAAACAGGCGTTAGCTATCCCAAAGCCCTCTCTGACGCTTATAAGAATATTGGCATTGATAACTTGGACCTCTCCAAACCTAATAACATTCTCGGTTTTCATTATATTGAACAAATACAAGAGCAAGGAAGTAACATACAAGCGCACACCGTCGAACGTTTGAACGCGCAATACCATGATACAACATTTGCTTCCTCTTCTATAGCAAGTGCAACTAGCATTCGTAAGCACCTGCAAAAATCTCCAATTGAAGACGCGAGCGAAGTGATGCCTCTTGCAACAAAAATGGAATTACAGTCATATCAGCAAACCTACGGGTTGCTCCATATGTGGGAAAACTACTTTCATCTGTTAAAATACAAACTGCTCACTATGTCTGCAGAGCAATTACGTGGCATCTACGAAGCTGAGGAAGGACTTGAAAACCGCTTGTTATACGCCATTGAGCAAGCAACATCGTTTGAAAATTTTATGCAAGCCATTAAAACAAAGCGTTATACATGGACCAGGTTGCAGCGACTATGCTTACATACATTAACACATGCGACAAAAGATGAAATGAATCTTGCAGATACAGCTCCCTATATCCGCCTTCTCGGTATGTCAAAGACCGGACAAGCTTATATATCAAGTATAAAAAAGAATATTCCCATTCCTCTTTTGTCTCATAGCAAGCATAGCAAACACTCTCACCCTTTACTTGATTTGGATATACGAGCGAACGCCGTGTATTATGCTATTTTACCCGAACCATTCCGTTCTCAAGCATTAAAACAAGAATATGTACAACACCCTATTCGCTCTAATATATAAGGCTATCAATTTACATATAATCATTTGTTTTTGTATAAGTGCAACTAGAACAAACAACATTCTTTTTTGGGGTGGGAAAGAAGAACGGGCAATGTAATGGTTGTGGTCAGAGCCTTGTCAAGTGAGAACATACACAGCGAGGCGGTCTGGCGCTGTGATTTTCTTGCTGTTTATATGTCGAAAAACTATGTAGACTTATATAGGCCAGAAAAGAATTACATGATATATGAAGCCAAAATATAATATCTTGTTTATTCACATGAGCGTTACGACGTTTTACTAAGCCTTCACATCCGTTTGCCGCCAAGAAAATTACAAGGGTGTCCTATCATCACTTTGAGGACACCCTTTTTTCAAGCATAAGAAAGCATACTTCTTGACGTTAGTCCGCTTGTTCAGGTGGTAATTTGTCCAAATAAGTTAGCGCATCATCCAGCACATCTACAGGAACAATCTTCATTTTACTTCCTATATCTTTTGCGGTTTTAACTGCTTCTTGATAATTAGAATTCTTATTTCCCTTTTCATTTGGCGCAAAGAAAATGTCTGCTCCTGCTGTATCTGCCGCAATTACTTTTTGTGAAATCCCACCAATTGGTCCTACTTCACCTTTTGCATTAATTGTTCCTGTTCCTGCTATTTCGTATCCTTTTGTTAAGTCAGCTTCGGTTAGTTGATTATAAATTTCCAATGTAAACATCATACCTGCCGAAGGTCCACCAATACGATGGGCATCTATTTTCACATTAGGACTTACTTTCAGTTTTTGATCTGTTGTAATCTGCACACCTACTCCTAAGCGATCAGTTTCTCCTTGTATAGGTGCGAGTCCCAGTGTGACATACTCCTTTTTCCCCTGTCTTTCAAATTCAATCTTTACTTTCTCTCCACTTCTTTTTCTTTTTACGTAAGCGATGAATTCATCTGCTGTATGAAGCTCTTTACCATCTATTGCGGTTAGACGGTCTCCAATTTTAAGCTTTCCCGTAGCCGGCATATTGTCAGCAACAGAAATAACCAATACGCCACGATTTTCAAATTCAACTGATTTTCCAGCATATTGATAAGCATTATAGATAGCTGCCGTTTGCGACTCTTGCATTAAGTGCAGTTGACGAAACTGATACTCCGCATCGTTTTCCTCTTGCCCCAAGATCGCCTCCTTTGGATAAATTTCCTGATAGCGGTCTAGTTTAGCTGCTATGTAACTCGTAATACTAGCACGCGACATAGAAACCGTGACTAACATAAAGTCACCTTCCTCTTCGTAGCCGCCCTCCACCTTGACATACGGTTTTAGATCTTCTGCCAAACCGGGCTTTGTAATGTAATAAGGAAGCGGTACATACATAACAACAATTGCTAATATAACAGCAAATATAAAAACAGTAACATAACGCAATCGCTTAAACATGATGGTTCTCCTTCCACTTTTCAATTCGTTGTTGAATATCATGAATATGCCTTATCGCTTCTTCTTCTCCTGCACGAATGATATCTTCAATATTTGTAAAGGCGCGCGAACTGAAATTCTCAACAGCAGGGCGCATCATTAAATCTGAAGCAACTTTACGATGATGCACAAGTTCATGCTGCATAATTTCAATACTTTGCATAATCACATCAAAAATAGAAGTTACCTCCCCGTTCACCTTTCCTGAAGAGACATCTACAGCAATAATTATATCTGCTCCTAGACTTTTGGCAACTGATACAGGGATACGGTCAATCACCCCGCCATCGACAAGCAAACGATTATCTATCTTCTCCGGAATAAAGATGCCCGGAATCGAAATACTGGCACGCACAGCAGGGGCAATTGGTCCTTCTGTAAAAACCACTTTTTCACCGCTTAATATATCAGTGGCGACGACAGCAGTCGGAATATCCAGTTCTTCCAGTCTTTTATTATATGTGAACATGGCTATCATATCTTTTATTCTCTTACCTGCTACAAAGCCCATTTTAGGAACGGTAAAATCCAAATAATATTTTCGTTTAAACAATTGAGCGATACGATATAAGCGTTCAACATCACAGCCTGCGGCATAAAATGTAGCTACCAGTGCTCCCATACTGCTTCCCGCAATCATATCAATTGCAATACCGGCTTCCTCTAACACTTTAATTACTCCAACATGCGCAAAGCCCTTTGCGCCCCCTGAGCCTAAAGCAAGACCAATTTTTGGCTCTCTCACTGTACTCACCCTTTTCCTGTATATATTCTATCTTATGGTCTAAAGCTTGCCCCTATCCTCGTATACTAATAATGAGAGCTCGGACAAAACGGGGGGAGTTTCATGCGTTCTAAAATACAAACAGTGCTTATGGCAGGCACTATTTCACTTTTGACCGTCTCACTCATTACAAATCCGCAAGCGTGTTTAGAAGCTTCCGCACGTGGTCTTGATATGTGGTGGAAAGTGGTTTTTCCTTCTTTACTTCCTTTTTTTATTGCATCAGAGTTATTGATTGGACTAGGGGTCGTAAACTTTATAGGTGTGTTGCTCGAGCCTTTTATGCGTCCTCTTTTTCGTGTGCCAGGTACAGGAGGCTTTGTCTGGGCCATGGGGATGGCCTCAGGATTTCCTTCCGGTGCGAAACTGAGTGCGAGGTTAAGACAGACTAAACAAATGACACAAATTGAAGCAGAGCGCCTTGTTTCATTTACAAACTCATCCAATCCTCTCTTCATCTTTGGTGCAGTCTCTGTAGGTTTTTTTGCCAATGCCAAGTTAGGGATTTTATTAGCAACAGCCCACTACATCAGCAACTTACTTGTAGGACTGATGATGCGTTTTCATGGTCACAAAGAAGAAGCGAGCCGAGACAACAAACAAACAGCTTCTTTACGGAAAGCTTTTAGCGCCCTACACCGCAAGCGTCTAGAAGATACGCGTCCTATTGGAAAAATGATTGGAGATGCTATTTCTTCTTCTGTACAAACTTTGTTAATGATCGGTGGGTTTATCATTTTATTCTCTGTACTTAATAAGATGCTAAGTATTATTAAATTCACAACACTATTTAACTACGGTATTGAGTATATTCTCCACACGCTTCATGTTTCACCTTCTTTAAGCGCGCCCATTCTTGCCGGCATCTTCGAAATCACACTTGGCAACCAGCTCACAAGTCAAACTCAAGCGCCACTTTTGCATCAAGCAATGATTGCTAGCTTTATTTTGGCCTTTAGCGGCTTGTCTGTTCAAGCACAGGTTGCCAGTATTTTAGCAGAGACAGATATTCGCTTTAAGCCATATTTTATCGCTCGGGTTGTTCAAAGTCTTATTGCACCTGTATTAACTCTTATTTTATGGAAACCTCTTTACGAAAAGCCATCTACCCATATAGGAGGAGCCATTCCAGTCGTCGCACAACCGGCTGCAGACACTTGGTATGCTCTATATACATACGGTCCTGTCATGACTTTATTCTGTTTATATGTATATGTGTTGTTATTAGTTCGCAAAATTTAAAACCCCGTGTTTACGGGGTTTTAAATTTTGCCGCCAACGCTTGTTCAACAACAGGAGGCACTAAATCCACTACACTAGCGCCATATTTCGCTACTTCTTTAACAATACTGGAGCTTAAGAAAGAATATTGGTTATTTGTCATAATAAAAAAAGTTTCAACTTCTTCCTCTAGCTTCCGATTCATAGCAGTAATTTGCATTTCATATTCAAAGTCAGAAACCGCACGTAATCCTCTTAAAATAGCACTCGCTCTTTTCTCACGCGCATATTCCACCAACAAACCGCTATGAACATCCGCTTTTACATTACTCATATCCTTCGTAACCTCTTCAATAAGCGCGACTCGCTCTTTTGCCGTAAAAAGCGGATTTTTAGAAGAGTTGTTCATTACAACAACGTATATTTCATCAAACACTTTGGCGCCGCGCTTAATAATATCTAGATGCCCTAAGGTAATGGGATCAAAACTACCGGGACAAATCGCTATTTTTTTCATGCATGCTCCCCATCCTTTAACTTATAAATCGAAATAGCTGTAATACCGTAATCTTCGCTTCTTACTAAAGAAAGAGCCCCTATTTCGCTTGGGAGTTCCACGCTTATATCATGCTCGGCCATAATGATACCTGTTTGGGTGAGAAGAGAATGTTGCTCAATTACACTAATAATAGAAACAATCTTCTGATTTTTATAAGGTGGATCGAGCAAAATAAGATCAAAAGCTATTTCTCGTTTAATTAAAGCCCTTAAGGCTCGTTCGGCATCATTTCGATACACTTCTGCTTTTTCCGTTAAGCGGCAGCTTTGCAAATTTTGTTTGATCACTTGCACTGCCTTTGTATCGCGATCTACGAACACTGCCCGATCCATCCCTCTGCTCAATGCTTCAATTCCAAGGCCACCACTACCACCAAATAAATCTAACACCAGACCCCCATCAAAATACGGACCAATTATATTAAATATGGATTCTTTTACCTTGTCAGTTGTTGGTCTCGTTGTATTACCAGGCACAGCCTTTAATGGATGACCTTTGCATATTCCTGAAACTACTCTCATTTGCATTCACTACCTTTTTCTCGTAATCCTACTTCATCCTAACATAAAAACAAACAAATCAAAACAACCAGGTAGAAAATTTGGTATGTTGTGTATATCTTTCTATGTAATGGATAAAAATAGACGTAACAACATCACTTCTGATGTTGTTGCCAACCGCGGAGAAGACTTACGTTCCCCATAAGTTCTTCCTCCGGTTTCTCCTCTCCCTTTGCCTTCTTGCTAGTGTTACACTAGATTGAGAAGGACCCTGCTTAGGCAGGGTTTTTTTATTTTCACTTTTACAGTACAATAAAAATTGTTACTTAGAGGAGGATTGTTACTATGATTCAACGCTTTATCGAACTTGGAGAAGGCTATTCAGATCTATACGAACTACTTGAAATTGCCAAAGCCAATCAAACACGTTTGGCACATATGCTTATGTTTACCACAAAAAAACAGAACCGAGATGTATGTTCACTTGCCGTCGTTCTTCATCCTACCACCCCAGGTGACTTTCAACCCCTTTACATATGTCGTGAAGGTATACCTATCTTACCTGATAAAACAAGCAAACGTATACAGCTTTTTGAAGAAACTGCGCAACAACTAAATAAACCAATCATTACAATATCTGTGAAACCGTCTAACACATTCGCAGAAACAACGTTATACTACAACCACCTTATCGCCATACTGCGCCTAAACCACCTCATCCCACCTATGAAATAGAAAAGCGGAGCTGACTGTTTAGGCACAGAACCTAAGGTTCTCGGCTCGAAAAGGCGCTTTTTGCCTTTTTGTGGCCGAGGTTCTTAGGTGAGAGTGCCTAGGAGGCGTAGCTAGACATTAAGAAAAGCGGA
>NZ_RIAV01000029.1 GCF_003852715.1 Ectobacillus antri | reverse complement strand
GAGAAAACCTGAGGTGAGGTGTCCCGCAAGAGCGTCTCGCGGACCACGAGCGAGAGAAAACCTGAGGTGAGGTGTCCCGCAAGAGCGTCTCGCGGACCACGAGCGAGAGAAAACCTGAGATCAGGTGTCCCGCAAGAGGGCCTCGTGGATCACAAGAGGGCGTAAACCTGAGGTCAGGTGTCCCGCAAGAGCGTCTTGCGGACCACGAGCGAGAGAAAACCTGAGGTCAGGTGTCTCGCAAGAGGGCCTCGTGGATCACAAGAGGGCGTAAACCTGAGGTCAGGTGCCCCGCAAGATTGTTAATCCCTGCAATTTACATTCATACAAATATAAAAGACACCGCCCCATTATAAATGTCAACTAGATTATGTATAAAACCACTCATATTCTTTCAGGATCAGACATGTTTACAGTTGGTGATGTAAAATACGATCAAGAAGGGCATTTGCTAACTTGAGTTCTTGAAATACCTCATCATCCTAAGATTTGAAGTTAGTTGTAAAGATTGCAATTAAATGTATATTTTTAGTAATTTTAATGGTATATTTTAGGGGGGATGTAGACTTTTTTAACAAATATTTAAGGAATGAAAATTTTAGATAATACATTACTTACTCTAAAAGAGGTAGTGGTAAATACTAGCAGCGTAACTGCAATATATAGTTCGGAGGTATAACTATGTTTATTGATGCAAAAATTGAAACAGAGCGTCTTATTTTGAGACCATACATACAGGAGGATGCTGAAGCTATATTTAGTATGGCTACAGAACCAGAGCATTTTAAATACCAGCCCGATACCCCGCCCAGATCAATGGAAGATATTGATAGATTAATAAAATGGTCTCAAGAATGTAACAAACAAAATACACCTAATAAGATAGAAAAGTTTAACCTGGCGATTATATTAAAAAAGACTGAAGAATTCGTGGGTGTAGCAGGATTGGGTCCTCATGATATTTTACGTGAAGAAACAGAATTGTATTATGCATTAGCGAAAAAATTCCAAGGAAAAGGAATCGCAAAGGAAGCGGCTAAAGCAGTTTTTGAGTATGGTATTAATGTAATTGGGTTAGATAGAATTATTGCTACGGTTCACCCTGATAACATAGGTTCTATCAAGGTAATTGAAGCATTGCCAATGAAATTAGTAAAAGTATTAGACGGACTTGCAGGTGAGGATGAAGGGTATAACGGATATAATTTGTATGAATATGTAGCTGAATAAAGTGATGAAGCTGTTTACTCTAGAAAGGAGATCTTCTTTAAACAAAGGTTAGTTGAAAAATATTATTTTACATCACACGTGTTAATTATCTGAATTCTAACAAAAGGTTTTTTGAATCTTTAATATCATATAATCAGGTTAGTTGATTTGTAATGGTGGTAGAGGGATTAGAAAATTATTTGCAAGTGTATGTGCAGTTGGAGTAGTATTCAGTTTTTCTATCAGCGCGTATGCTTTATCAGTTGCTAATGGAGAGTTACAGTATGACGGTGGACAAACAAGCAGTATCGTTTATTCAACTATTTTTGATAGCAAACCAACTAATAATATGAAATATAAAGTAAAAGCTACAGTTACTGTGGGGTCTAATAAGACTACGAGTGACTGGCAAGATGATTACGCTCATGCAGAAGCTTACAGATCTTTTTGGAGCAATGAGCGCTCCTATTATGATTATTATCTAAGATAAGACACTAAAAATAAAATCCATTTACTTATCAACTAACTAGTCTAAACAAGTGTTCTTTATAAAGAAAGGATTTACAAAATGAAGAAATTTTTAAGTGGATTCTTTATCATTCAGCTTTTTTTATTTTCATATATTTTTAGTCAATCGCTTTATCCGATTTATTCACTGAATCACTTAGTGGATGAAAACTTAAGTGGATATAAGATTGAAGAAGCAAATGGCGGTATATTAAAGGATTTTTATGAGCACCTACAGCAGAACTATTTGTATGCTCATGAGATAGAGGTACAATTAATTAAAACGCCTGTATCCAATCATACATCAACCATTTATGAGGTGTATCACTCTGACCTTGATAATTGCAAACAAATAAAATCTGTTTCTGATGATAAAGTATTTATTTATAAAACACTAGAAAAGGAAGATTTTATAGATAGTACGGGAATATTTTACACGAATCTATCTATGAAACAGCTAGATAAGATTGAAAAAAGTCTGAATATCTCTATTAAAAATTATAAGCCGCAAGAAATTTCCTATGGAGAAGCTTTCAAGCTAAATAGTATTGATTTTATTGCATTATTCCTCTTAACTCTACTTGTACTTTTTATGTATACCTTTATAAGAATTAAGACGAATGCCGTCAAAAAAGTATTGGGTTATTCTCCTATGAGAATGATTAGTGACTCTTTACAAGAGTTTCTTGTGATACAGGGAAAAGGAATCGCAACTGTTTTCATCTTACATATTGGGTATTACACAGCTAAAGGAGCTATTTCAGCATCTTATTTCTTGGGTTTGATAGCATGGATGTTTTGTATCATATTCATTAATATTGCTTTCCTCTTTGTGACTACGATAACGATTCGTTTTATTGATATACATACAATGGTTAAAAATAAAATATACTCCACGCAATTGGTGTACATATTAAAGAGCATTAAGATGGTGATCGTTGTTACCATTACAATCGTGTTAACATTTACGTTAAATAATTATCTTACTTATAAGAATAGCTTGGAGAAAATAGAAAAGTACAAAGACCTAAATGGTTATTATACTGGAAATGCTTATAATTCAGATGAATATGATCAAATTTTTTCACACAAGGAAAAACTAGTAGAAATAAGCAAAGAGATGAAACAGTTTTATCATGAAATGGATACAGAAAACTATTTGTTGTTTGAAAAGGTAAATGTACTTAACTTTGCGCATAGTAAACAGCTATTTGAAGCTAATCTCAATTCTTATAATAATTATGTTATTTTAAATGAACATTATATTCAAAAGTTTATAGATTTACAGGGTGCAGAGCAGATACTTACGCAATCTCATTCTACACCTATTATCTTTGTTCCTAAGAAATATGCGCAATATGAGAAAGAAATTAAAAACTTATATATTGATTTATACAATGATGCAGTAAAGTACGATCAATATGAAGGTATTGCTGTATCTAATGCAGCTATTATACAAGATATTCAAGTGGTCTATATAGAAAATGGTTTATCACATTCTTTTTTCACCCTGAAAAAGAAGGGGATAGAAAGCATTCAAGATAGTATTATCATGTTAGATATAGGAAATTTTTCTGGGTTGTATTATTTGAATGCCTTAAGTAACCAACAGTTGTCTTTTGCGTTAGACAGTCGAGAGCTATTTATTCAAAAGTTACATCAATATAAGCTAAATGAACTTATTAATGCAGCTACGTTATTAACACCTTTTTTGACTGAGATTTCTTATAATAAGTTCGTTATGATGCAATCAGTTGTGTTTTCAATCATTTTTATCGCAACATTATTGTTTATCATTTACGCAACCAACTTTATAGAAATCATGGTGAACAGAAAGCGTATGGCGATTGAATATACATTAGGATTTAATCTGTTTAGAAGTCTTGTTTCAGATATATTTATAACGTTTTGCATGATGATATTGACAATACCTTTCTTCTTATTTCGTATGAACGGCTATATGTATGCCTCCATATTGTTGGTGGATATATTCGTTTACTTTACGCTATATTACACCATTGTCAGAAAAAATATCTCACCTATCATAAAGGGAGGTTAACTTTATGTGTATAGTAAAATTAAATAACGTATCAAAATCTTTCAAAAAACAGAGTGTATTAAAAGATGTTTCTTTAGAAATTCCACATGGTGATATGGTTGCGATAGTTGGAGCAAGTGGAAAAGGAAAAACGACGTTATTAAACATAATAGGGTTAATATCAGAAAAAGATAGCGGAGAGATGTTTCTTTGTGGTGCTTCTAATCCGCATATAAATTCTAAACAGGCAATGCTTTTACGTCGTGAACAGATAGGTTATTTATTTCAAAACTATGGATTGGTAGATGAAGAAACTGTATTTTGGAACTTAAAATTAGCGTTAACATATAAAAGAATGACAAAACAGGAAAAACAAAATCGTATTGAGCATTATTTGAAAGAGTTTAATATATTAAACTTAAAAGAAAAGAAAGTATACCAACTAAGCGGAGGTGAGCAACAGCGCGTCGCTCTTGTTCGTCTTATGTTACAGGATAGCTCATTGATATTAGCAGATGAGCCGACTGGTTCGTTGGATACTACAAATCGCGATTTTGTCATAGAGGCATTAAAGAGATTAAATATGTTGGGGAAAACGATTATTATAGTCACGCATGATCCTTATATAGCATCGCAATGTCAAAGGGTGATAGAGCTATAAAACATAACCGCTCCCCGTAGCAATTTTTTATATCCCTATGTATATGGAGAATGAGAAACATATACTAGGGGGTTTTAACATGAAGATGTGCAAGGTATGTCGGAAAAAGCCAAGGCTCGGTCGGCGTGTGAATAATGAGGGAATTCTTTTTTGTTCAGATGACTGTTATGAAGCGTTTGAGGATTCTCCAAACGATATGGATCATCCGTATATAGATGATTATGATGCAGTTCGGTTTGAATATATGGAATGGACAGGAAGGTATGAACAAAAGCTCATGAGTGCCGCCGGGCGAAACTTGCAAGCTGTTAAAGAGGAGTTAGTCGAAGGTATTGAGTCTGTCATTGAAGAGTTTAGAGACTATGTTTCCTTGGAGGGAACAGACGGCGTTTTTTCGGCGGAGATTTACGAGTATTTGCAGGAGCTAGAAAATCTTACAGTAGTAATTGAGCGGTGGACACCTGGTAAAAGAAGCAAAAAGGCTACTTCATGAAAGATGAAGTAGCCTTTTTGTTTAGTATTTGGATAATTCAACATAAAAAGACTTATAGTTATATATTTTTCTAATGTACTATAAGTTATACGAATACAAAAAATGGAATTATTTTTAGGAGGGGAGAAGGATGGAGATACAAGCAAGATTTAATCAGCGTTTTCTTCGTGAAAGACAACTTCTATATCGATGCTTCGTATAGTGTTCTCTTCTATTTCTAAAAAACAAGGGAACTGCAGGTGATTGGTGCAGATAGCGATGCCTCTCTTCTAGTAAAGCAGACGGGTATACAGTTGCTGAAGGGAAACACGTACAAATTAACGTTTGATGCGCGCTCGACAAAAAATAGAGCGATAGAAGTAGAACTTGTAGGTCAGGATGGAGTAAGAAGCTATACAGATGCAGTCGTAGACCTGACAAACGAAATGAAGTCGCATTCGATGGAATTTACGATGACAACAGAGATGAGCGATAAGTTTAGCCAATTATTATTTAAACTAGGTGGTCAAGGCGGGGATGTGTATCTAGATAATATAAGGTTAATCCGCACATCGGAGTACATTGACTATGACCAAGTGGATTTGCAGCCACTAAAGAATGGAGATTTTTCTGCGGGAATGGACGCATGGGGTTCTTATATTCATTATGATGCTGCGGCGACTCTTTCTGCGCAAAATAAGGAGCTGCAGGTGCAAATACAGCATCCTGGTAATGAAGCATGGAGTATTTTGTTGGAGCAGGGGAATATAAAACTTACGAAAGGTGTAACCTATGTATTGTCTTTTGATGCGCGCTCTACAGTAGCACGGGATATCGAAGTTACGGTAGAGAATGCTGGTTACTATCGTTATCTCAGTCAAAAGGTCTCTCTTCAAAACGAAATGAATTCGTATCGCTTTGAATGGATCATGGGTGCGAACGACACAGGCGCACTTAAGTTTCTTCTGGGGAAAACGGCAGAAGCACATGATATTACGATTGATAATGTGGTTCTTGCGGTAAAGCGTACGGGTGAGTAATCGTAAATTTTATGTAAAAAAGAGTTTGCATCTATCATAAATTAGGCATATAATAAGAATCGAAAGCGCTTTCGATTTTGGGGTGAGGTGAAACACCTTTGGTAACGATTTATGATATTGCAAAAAAAACAGGTTTTTCTGTCACAACAGTTTCAAAGGCTTTAAATAATTATGCTGATGTGAGTGAGAAAACGAAAAAACTTATACTAGAAGCTGTTGAGGAAATGAATTACTTTCCCAACTCTTCGGCAAGAACATTGACAACAAAGAAATCGTGGACAATCGGCGTTATTTTCATTGAGTCTCTTGGAATTGGGATTAAGCATCCTTTTTTCAATGAAGTCATCGAGAGTTTCAAGCAGTATGTAGAGATGTATGAATATGACCTGCTTATTGTATCGCGTAATTTGTACAACAGTAAAAAGAGTTATTTAGATCACTTTCGCTACCGCGGTGTGGATGGTGTTGTAGTTGTTTGTTCAAATGTAGATGATGAACAAGTAAAAGAGCTTATGAATGATCCTATCCCAAGTGTTGTAATTGATTTAAGTAGTGAAACATCTAGCGTTGTATTCTCTGATAATCGTTTAGGAAGCAAAATGGCTGTTGACTACCTTTACTCATTGGGGCACACGAAAATTGCCCATATTGCGGGACATGAAAAAACATTTGCAGGACAGCAACGCTTACAAGGTTATTTAGAAAGTATGAAAACCTTGTCTTTAGATGTAGTAGAGGATTATGTGGTTGATGGAGATTATTTCTCTCATGAAGGCGGATATCTTGCAATGAAGCAACTATTAGCGCTAGAATCTCCTCCTACAGCTATTTACGCTGCAAGCGATAGCTTAGCAATAGGAGCAATTGAGGCTATTAGAGACCACGGGTTCGATGTGCCGAAGGATTTTTCTATGATAGGCTATGATGATATTGCGCTAGCTCGCTATATGAATCCAAAGCTGACGACAATTAGACAAAATACCCATGAGATTGGACAAAAGGCAGCAGAATTGCTTCTGAAACAGATTAATACCAAAGAGAAGTTGATTGAGCAAGTTAAGATACCAGTTGAATTAATTGTGCGAGAAAGCTGTAGAAAGCTATAGGACAAACTGGTTTTCTTCAGGAGCCATTAGTTTGGTATACAAATAAAAGCTTATATACCAAGCTTTTATTTTCTCGAAAACGAAACCGCTTTCGTTTCGATTAAGTTATGAGCTTTATGTGACTTGGTAGATAGAATGGGAATGTATATATTTTTTATTCACCTAAAAACGAAACCGCTTTCGAGTAAGATAAAATGTCAACTTATATTTTTAATAAGGATGGAGGTATTGTAATGAAAAAGTTGCTTAGTATTATGACGACTTTTACATTAACAGCAGGATTATTCGCTGGTTGTTCAGGTAGTGAAACGAAATCCGATAAAGCAAATAAAGATGATAAAGTGTTAAAGGTTTGGTCTTTTACAGATGAATTGAAAAAAGAGAATGCCATTAAAACGTTTGAAGAAAAGCATGGTGTAAAAGTCGAGTTAACGATTGTTCCAATTGCTGACTATCCTACAAAGCTAAAGCCAGTGCTTGAAAGTGGTGTAGGTGCGCCGGATGTATTCACGGGTGAGATTGCTTTCTTAAAACAGTGGACAGAGCGTGATTATTGGGAAAACCTATCAAAAGAGCCGTATAACGTAGACGAATGGGAAAAAGATTACACACCTTATGTATTTAATTTAGGAAAAGATGCAAAAGGAAATGTGAAAGCGGTCTCTTGGCAAACAACGCCGGGAGGTATTTTCTATCGTCGCAGCATTGCAAAACAAGTGCTAGGCACTGACGATCCAGCAAAAGTTGGCGAAATGATGAGCACTTGGGACGGGCTGTTTGCTGTAGGTGAAAAGTTAAAGCAGCAAAACTATCGCTTATTCCCGGATGAAGGATCCATTCGTTGGTTTGCAAGAGGTGCAGATTCTCAGCCGTGGGTAAATGAAAAAAATGAGCTTATCATGACTGAAGCAAAATTAAATTACTTTGATCAAGCAAAGACTCTTCGCGATAAGGATTACACAGCGTTTGCACCTGAATGGTCTCCATCATGGTTTGCGGCGATGGATGGTCCGGTTGCTTATAACGGTGGTTGGGAAGAAGTAAAGAAGGACACGAAAGACAAAACAGAAGTATTTGCTTATGCTTTGCCAACATGGGGTTTACACAGCGTACTTAAAGCTAACGCCAAGAAAACAGCAGGTGATTGGGCTGTAACATCAGGACCAAATCCATATTTCTGGGGCGGTACATGGTTGGGAATTTACAAAAATTCTAAAAAGAAAGATCTAGCTTTTGAATTTGTAAAAATGATGACGCATGACGAAGAATTCTTAACAAAGTGGGCGAAACAAACGGGAGATGTTCTTTCTTACACGCCAGTAACTTCTAAAATCAAAGATAATTTTAGCGAGCCGTTCCTTGGTGGACAAAATAACTACACATTCTTCTTGAATGAGTCTGAAAAAATTGATGCGAAAGCGGTTACGAAATACGATCAAGAAATTGATACGTTATTTGGTGCACAAGTTACGGAGTATGTAGAAGGTAAGAAGACGAAAGAGAAAGCGTTGCAAGATTTCTACAAAGCTGTTAAGAATGCTTATCCAAACATTAAAACACCGTAACTGATAAGAGAGTACAATAATAAATGGGGATAGATAAACGATTTCAGTCTGTCCCCTTTTATGTAAGAAAAAGGAAGGAGCTCAATATGAAAAACATTAATTACAAAGGATATTACTTTGTAGCGCCATTCTTTTTAGTTTTCCTCCTCTTTAATATCTATCCGGTTCTCCTAACATTCTATTACACATTCACCAAATATGAAGGATACGGGAGTCCTGAATTTATTGGGTTGGAAAACTATATCCGTGTCTTTTCTGATACAGCTTTTTTTGAGGCCTTTTTGAACACCTTAAAAATATGGGGATTGAACTTCTTTTTACAGATGGGTATTGCACTGTTACTAGCAGCCCTCTTCTCTGATTTACGTTTTAGAATTAAAGGGCTAGGTTTTTTTAGAGCAGTATTTTATTTACCAAATCTGATTACCATTAGTTCAGTGGCAATTTTATTCAATGTTATGCTCGACTGGAAATACGGTTCTATTAATCAAATTTTGTTGAAATTAGGATTGATAGCTGAACCAATTAATTGGCTCAATGATCCTGTAGCATCGCAAGTATCTGTATCATTGATTTTAACTTGGATGTGGTTTGGGCATACATTTATCGTATTGATGGCCGGTGTTTCAGGAATTTCAAAAGAGTATTATGAAGCAGCATTAATTGATGGAGCCAATCGTTGGCAGACATTTGTAAGTATTACGCTTCCATTATTAAAGCCGATTTTATTGTATGTATTAATCACATCATTAATCGGTGGTCTTCAATTATTTGATTTACCGATGTTGTTGACAGACGGACTTGGAGCGCCTGAAGGTTCATTGAACACAATGGTTTTATATTTGTACAATCAAGCATTCCGATACAATAATTACGGTTACGCATCAACAGTTGCTTATGCGCTATTCTTAATTACTGTCATATTCTCGGCTATTACATTTAAATCGATGTACCGCGATGTAAAAGCAACGAAGAATGGGGGTAAATAATATGAAAACGAAAAAGAGTCTTACAAAAATAGTTATTTATACATTGTTGATTCTTTTAGCTATTATTAGCGTCGTCCCGTTTTACATGATGTTAGTAAATGCTACACGCGGAAATAACGATATCCTGATGGGATTTAGTTTTTTACCAGGGAGCAGCCTAATAGAAAACTATAAGACGATGCTTGAATATGCAAACATATGGAACGGATTTAAGAACAGTTTAATCGTATCTGTGGCAGTTACGATTTTAAGCGGTTACTTTTCTGCGTTAACGGCTTACGGTTTTGCGGTGTATAACTTTAAAGGCAAGAAGTATATGTTCCTCTTCATGCTTATTATGATGATGGTTCCAGGGCAATTGGGACTAATCGGGTTCTATGAGCTGAATAGAGTATTAGGAACGTTAGATACGTATATCCCATTAATTGTTCCCGCAATTGCAAGTCCGTTTGTAGTGTTCTTTTTACGTCAATATTTAGCTACTACTCTTCATCCTTCTTTGTTAGAAGCGGCAAGAATGGATGGAGCGGGGGAACTGAAAATTTTCCATACGATTGCGTTGCCTATGATGATGCCGGCTGTGGCGACTATGTCCATTTTTACGTTCATTGGATCATGGAACAATTACATTGTGCCGCTTGTTGTTTTATTTTCTCCAGAGAAATACACGTTACCGGTGTTGATGGGCTTCTTAAAAGGTTCTCAAGTTGCGCAAAATTTAGGTTCTTTGTATTTGGGGATCGCTATATCTGTTGTTCCAATTATGGTCGCGTTCCTATTCTTCTCTAAATACATTATTAGCAGTATATCAGCAGGGTCTATTAAAGGATGATGAGGTGTAAGATTATGAAGAAGTTTTCAAAGGATTTTATCTTCGGGACAGCAACGTCTTCTTATCAAATTGAGGGGGCTGTAGCGGTTGACGGAAGAACACCTTCTATATGGGATACGTTTTCTCGTACACCAGGTAAGGTAAATGGCGGAGATACCGGAGATGTTGCATGTGATCATTATCATCGCATGGAGGAAGATATTGAGATTCTAAAAACGCTCGGTGTAGATTCCTACCGTTTTTCCATTGCATGGCCAAGAATTTTTCCTCAGCAGGGGCAATATAATCCGGAAGGTATGGCTTTTTATAAAAAGCTTGTCAATCGATTAGTAGAAGAGAACATTCAGCCGTTGGTAACGATTTATCATTGGGATATGCCACAATGGGCGGACGACCAAGGAGGTTGGGTTAACCGTGATTCAGTTGAATGGTTTATGGAGTTCGCCAAGAAGTGCTTTGAAGAATTAGATGCTTCTGTAGCAAAGTGGCTTACACATAATGAACCTTGGTGCGCAGCGATGCTGGGATATCATCAAGGGGTACACGCACCGGGCCACACTAACTTAGAGGAAGCGCTAAAAGCGGCTCATCACATTTTATTGTCACACGGTAAAGCTGTTCAATATTATAAAGATGTGTTTGGTGGAACAAAAGACATTGGTATTACGCTGAATTTATCCCCTGTTTACGCTGCTGGTGAAAATGTCAATGATTACTTAGCGGCAAATAACTTTGATGGCTATTTAAACAGATGGTTTTTAGATCCTTTGTTTAAAGGTCAATATCCAATTGATATGATGAACCTATTCTCTAAATTTGTTCACACATATGATTTTATTCAAGATGGAGATTTAGATATCATCTCAACACCTACGGACTTTTTTGGCATCAACTTTTACAACCGTGCCTTAATGGAATTCTCTGCAGCGTCAGAGTTTCTTTTCAAGCCAGCGTATTCTGATTATCCGAAGTCAGGTATGGGTTGGGATATTTCTCCAAATGAATTTAAGGAGCTTATTCATCGACTTCGTAAGGAGTATACGCATCTTCCAATTTATATTACCGAAAACGGAGCCGCTTTTGATGATGTATTGGAAGCAGACGGTCAAGTGCATGATAAGAATCGCGTAGATTATGTGGAGAAGCATCTAACAGCTGTTGCTGAACTAAATGAGGAAGGCATGAATATAGCAGGATATTATTTATGGTCCCTATTAGATAATTTTGAATGGGCATTTGGTTATGAGAAGCGTTTCGGTATTGTATATGTTGATTTCCAAACGCAAAATCGCTATTTGAAGGATAGCGCTAAGCGGTATGCGGAAGTGATAGCGAGTCGGTCTGTGTAAAGATATTTTTTAGATGGTAGAGAAGAACGGGTAATATGAAGTGGCGGTCAGCGCTTAAGAGATGCCCGGGCGTGATGAGACCATGTGTATGATGAGTGGAACAGCTGTTTTCGTGTGATGGCTGTTTATGTGTAGGGATGCGTGCTAAATGGAGCATGTGAAGGAGCGGTTGTTTTCGTGTGATATATGTGGGAACGAGTGCAGGAACATTGTTTTTCTGCTAAAAATTTTTCTAACGAATCGAAACCGCTTTCGGATTTGTTTTCTGATGCTGCGAATAAATAGGGGTGTAAATTGCATATGTCACAGATTGATGTAACACTTACAGCTAAAGATACGGAAGAGCGTTTGGCGAAACAAGCGCCTCTTTCGTTTACTACAAATGCTTCGGCTACTAAATTAGATATTGAGATTACTGATACAGAAACATATCAAACAATTATCGGCTTTGGCGGTGCTTTTACGGAAGCTGCCGCATATACACTTTCACAAATGCCAACAGAAAAAAGACAGGAAGTGTTGAAAAAGTATTTTGACCCCAATGAGGGCTTAGGTTATACCATTGGCCGTGTCGCAATTCATAGCTGTGATTTTGCGTTAGGAAATTACACATATGTGGAAGAGAACGATGTTGAATTAAAGAGCTTTGATATTGCAAGAGATCGACAATGGGTAATTCCTCTTATACAAGATGCCATGAAGGTAAAGGGTGGAACCATTCCTTTATTAGCATCTCCATGGAGTCCGCCTGCTTGGATGAAGTCGAATCAAGAGATGAACAATGGCGGCCAGCTTCTTCCGGATTACCGAGATACTTGGGCTACTTATTACACAAAGTTTATCAAGGCTTATCGTGAGGAAGGTTTAGATATTTGGGGAATTACTGTTCAAAACGAACCAGCCGCGGTACAAGTGTGGGATTCTTGCATTTATTCAGCAGAGGAAGAACGAGACTTTGTTAAAAATCATTTGGGTCCTATTATGCATGAAGCAGGCCTGGCGGATGTGAAGATTATTATTTGGGACCATAACCGAGATCTTATCGTTGAAAGAGCTTCGACAGTATTAGAAGACCCAGAAGCTGCCAAATATGTATGGGGCACGGGCTTGCATTGGTATGTGAGCGAGGAGTTTGATAAAGTAGGAGAGGTTCATCGTCGTTTTCCAGATAAGCACCTATTGTTTACAGAGGGCTGTCAAGAAGGCGGCGTGAAGCTAGGTGAATGGTTTACCGGTGAACGCTACGGAAGAAACATGATTGGTGATTTAAATAACTGGGTAGAGGGATATTTGGACTGGAACATTGTGCTAAATGAGGAAGGTGGTCCAAATCACGTCGGAAACCTATGTGATGCACCCATTATCGCAGATACAAAAACGAAAGAGCTGCATTACAATAGCTCGTATTATTATATTGGTCACTTTAGTAAATTTATTCGACCAGGAGCCGTTCGCATCAAGCTGACAAATCATAATGAACAGTTACAGTCTACAGCCTTTCGAAATGAAGACGGGACTATCGCAATCGTGGTCATGAATGAAGGCGATCAGACTGTTCCTTTTTCAATGGGCTTTGGACAACATGTATGTGAAACAGAGCTTCCTGCGCATGCCATTGCAACGTATACGTTTAAAATGTAGGCTGCATGAAAGTCTAATTAAAACTTGTTGATTGGATCAGACTCCGGCGGGAAAACTTCCCTGACGCCCGCGGAAAGTGAACTTCCGTCATGGAAATTAACAATGAACTTTAACAGAACCAAAACGTAAGAAAAGCACGGGTCGGGTACATATGTATGCCGACCCTTCTATAAAAATGATGTATGGAAAGGTGAATCAGATCTATGTCTGTAAAACAGTACTCCTTTGATCAACAAAAAAGATTTGTGATTGAAAATTTTGATCAAGCTAACACATTTTCGAGTTTTTTACCGGGCATAGCAGGCGTAAAGGGCGTTCCGATGTGGACCTTTTATGTAAATCGCGGTCAGGGCATTTGCAGTTTTGGGGTAAAAGATAAACATTCTCCAATTATGGAGTTCGCGCCTGCGAATATTGCGTATAAGACAGTTGCTACAAGTGGGTTTCGGACATTTATTAAATTTAAAAAAGACGGTGCAATGTACGAGCCGTTTCGTCCTGTTCAGGATGCACCGCATATAAAGCGAAGAATGTATATCGAGGCCAATCAAGTAAGTATTGAAGAGATTCACGAAGAATATGGTATACGCGTATTTGTTCAATATTTTCATATGCCCGAAGAGAATTTTGCTGGTTTAGTTCGTAAAGTGTCGATTACCAACTTAAATGAAGAGCCGCTTGAAGTAGAAGTATTAGACGGATTGCCAGAAATTCTACCGTACGGCGTGACGAATGAAGCGTATAAAGAAGTAGGTAATCTTTTAAGAAGCTGGATGGAAGTATATAATCTAGAAAACCACGTCCCTTATTATCGAGTAAGAGCTAGTATTGGGGATGAAGCTGAAGTAAGTGAAGTGACAAGTGGCCACTTTTATCTATCATTTACGGATGAAGAAGCACTCGTTTCGCCAATCGTGGATGCAGCTCTAATTTTCGGAAGCGACACATCTCTTCAACACCCAGAGGCGTTTTATACTAGTGATGTAAAGCAGTTGCAGCAGGCCAAACAAATCACAGCGAACAAGGTGCCGTGTGGCTTTACGCCTGTGCAAAAACAGATAGAAGCGCAAGAAACAATAAATATTTGCACAATAATTGGTCATGTAAAATCAATAGACATCATTCAGGCCCAGGTAGACAGATTAGTGAGCTTAGATTTTATCGAGAAAAAGCAACAGATTGCTTTAGCATTGGTTAGAGAGCTTACAAATGCGATTGAGACAACCACATCTTCAGAACTCTTTGATGAGTATTGCCGTCAAAGCTATCTTGATAACGTATTGCGCGGAGGTTATCCGTATATATTGGAAAATGGCAAAGAGGGATTTGTCTATCACTTATTTTCAAGAAAGCATGGTGACTTAGAGCGCGATTACAACTTTTTCACTATTGCTCCTGAGTACTATTCACAAGGAAACGGTAATTTCCGAGATGCGAATCAAAATAGAAGAAATGATATTTATTTTTCTCCGCAGGTGGGCAGCTTTAATGCCAAGATGTTTATGAGCTTAATTCAAGCAGATGGATATAATCCGTTGTCTGTTAAGGGATGCTCATTTGAAGTAAGACAGGAAGAAAAAGGTGGCATAAGCGCGCTAGTAGAAAAGCATTTTCAGACCCATCGAGATGAATTGGTTCAAATGTTAGAAGGAAAGTTTACGCCAGGGCAGCTTATCAATTTCATTGAAAACAACAACCTTTCATATAAGCTAGAGGAGAAGGTCTTTCTTACAGATGTTTTACAAATATCCAAGCAAAATATTGAAGCTAGCTTTGGAGAAGGTTATTGGATTGACCACTGGACATATAATATGGATTTAATTGAAAGCTACCTAGATGTTTATCCGGAGCATATGCACCAGTTTCTATTTGAAGATAAGACCTATACATTCTTTGATAGTCCAGTAATGGTTCAGCCGCGAAGTGAAAAGTATGTGCTCTCAAAAGGGAAAGTAAGACAGTACGGGGCAGTTGTTGAAGATGAAGAAAAAATGGCCCGTCAAGCGATTGATATTCAAGATACGAATTGGCTGAAGACAGCACATGGAAATGGTGACGTTTATTATACAAATCTATTTGCGAAGCTCATCTCACTATCGCTTAACAAATTTGCCACGTTAGACCCTGCGGGGATCGGTGTTGAAATGGAAGCAAATAAACCGGGATGGAATGATGCGCTAAACGGATTACCTGGTATTTTTGGCTCAGGCGTGAGCGAAACATTTGAATTGAAGCGTATGGTTCAATTCTTATTGTCTGTGATGTCAGACAATCTTGAAGAAGATGTACGTCTTCCTGTTGAAATCGCTCATCTTTTAACAGGAGTGTATCAGCTACTAGAGAAAAATAGCAGGGGAGAATTGAGCGATTTTCATTATTGGGATGAAGTAGCGTCCTTGCGAGAGGATTACCGTGAAAGTATCCGCTTTGGAATAGAAGGAGAAGAGATCATCGTTTCTTTACAAAAAATATACAAAATGTATGAGCTGTTTTTGCATAAAATTGACACCGGCATTGCGAAAGCCGAACAGCTTGGAAATGGGTTATATCCAACCTATATTACATTTGAAGTAGAGGAATATGAAGTAGTCACAGACAGTACAGGCAAAGAAATTCTAAGTCATTACGGCTTGCCGAAGGTTGTTGTCAAGAAATTTAAAGAGCCAACGCCGCTTCCATACTTTTTAGAAGGTCCTGCGCGCGCCTTTAAAACGTTAAAGGACAAAGAGAAGGCGAAGGATATATATCAAGCTATAAAACAAACTGAGTTATACGATAAAGAAATTAAAATGTATAAAACATCTGTAAGCTTGGAAGAGGAATCACATGAAATTGGGAGAATCAAGGCGTTTACACCAGGCTGGCTTGAGAGGGAATCTGTTTTTCTTCATATGACATATAAATATTTACTCGCGCTTTTAAAAGCAGAATTACATGAAGAATACTTTGATGAAATGCAAGACGCTCTTATTCCGTTTCTAGACCCAAGCACCTATGGAAGAAGCACGCTTGAAAATTCATCGTTTATTGCGAGCGCATGTAATCCAGACCCAGCTACACACGGTAGAGGTTTTGTTGCAAGGCTGAGTGGTTCTACGGCAGAATTTTTAAGTATGTGGAAGATTATGATGATGGGCAAGAAGGTATTTCAAGTGCAGGAAGGTCAGTTAACGATGACGCTATCTCCTGTATTACCTGCATGGCTGTTTGATGCCGAAGGAAAAGTATCTTTTACGTTCTTAGGGAAAACGAAGGTAACGTATCATAACCATAACAAAAAGGACACGTTCGGTGTAGATAAAGCAGAAGTACAGTCGTATCAGTTGTTTTATCAAAATGGTAATGAAAAAGTAGTCGAAGGCCGCGCCTTGCAAGGAGAGGAAGCGCGCGCGGTACGAGATGGAGAAGTGACGGAGATTCACGTTACTTTAGGATAAACTGTAATTGATAGTGGAGCTGTTTTTTTAACACAGCTTCTGAATTGAAACGAGCTTATAGAAAAAGTCGAGCCACCGCTTCATCTTTGTATACTAAAGATGAAGTGGTGGCTTTCTTCTACTATATCTAAAAACCTTATGAGTAGGTAGCGTAAAGAAATTTTACCAGACACTTTATTCGAATCGACTATTCAGTTTGTAAGAAACAAATAAATTGTCTAAGAGCGTGTGGCTGACGTTTTCTTTTTTGATTAGAAACTGAATTTGAATAGATTGAGGAAGTTAATGGTATTGCAGATGCTAGTTTGTTTCAAATCACACAAAAGTCTGTAACGGGCCAAATATTGCCCATTGATAATGGTTAGATGCTTTAAGTAGGAAGTAGAAGCACCATTGTATGGGACAGGAAAATTATTTCTGTAGAATTTTGTCGTTTCACTCTTGACCATGCTCTGCTTTCGTTGTTAGAATCAAGAAGGAAAAGTAAAAGCGAACACCTTCATATATCCTCAATAATATGGTTTGAGAGTCTCTACCGGGTTACCGATAATAACCTGACTATGAAGGCAGTGATTCTGCTTAGTGAAGTGCGGTCCTTCATAAGCCGGAATTCTGCCTTTTTGTATTTGGGGCGGAGTTTCGGCTTTTTTGTATACTTTTTTTCCAATTGTATCAATGTAAAGAGTATACGAGTGAGATTGCAGACATTAATGACGGGGTGATTCATTTGAAAAAGCATGATTTTATTATTGTTTTAGATTTTGGAAGTCAATATAACCAACTGATTGCACGTCGTATTCGTGAGTTTGGTGTATATAGCGAATTACACCCGCATACAATTACTGCGGAAGAAATTAAGAAAATGAATCCAAAGGGTATCATCTTCTCCGGTGGTCCAAACAGTGTGTATGGTGACAAAGCATTCCACTGCGACCCAGCCATCTTTGACCTAGGTTTGCCGGTATTTGGTATTTGCTACGGCATGCAGCTGATGACGCATCATTTTGGCGGGACGGTAGAACGTGCGGAACATCGTGAGTACGGAAAAGCGGTTATTCAAGTAGAAAACGAGTCTAAACTATACAACAGCTTACCAAATGAGCAAGTAGTATGGATGAGTCACGGCGACTTGGTGACAAAGCTGCCGGAAGGCTTTGTTGTAGACGTGACAAGTGAATCTTGCCCAATTGCAGGGATGAGCGATGAGTCTCGTAAGTTCTACGGCGTTCAATTCCATCCGGAGGTACGTCACTCTGAATACGGTAACGATTTGTTGAAAAACTTCGTGTTTAACGTATGTGGCTGTACAGAAGGCTGGAACATGGAAAACTTTATTGAAGTAGAGGTTGAAAAGATCCGTCAAACAGTTGGGGATAAAAAGGTACTGTGCGCGTTAAGCGGTGGCGTAGATTCTTCTGTAGTTGCTGTTTTGATCCACAAAGCAATCGGCGATCAGCTGACTTGTATTTTCGTAGACCATGGTTTGCTTCGAAAAGGCGAAGCAGAAAGTGTAATGAAAACATTTAGCGAAGGCTTCCATATGAACGTCATTAAAGTGGATGCGAAAGAACGCTTCTTAAGTAAGTTGGCAGGTGTGAGCGATCCGGAGCAAAAGCGTAAAATCATTGGTAATGAATTCATTTACGTATTTGATGATGAAGCAAAAAAGCTTGAGGGCATCGAGTTCTTAGCGCAAGGAACACTATATACGGATATTATTGAGAGTGGAACGTTAACGGCGCAAACCATTAAATCGCATCATAACGTAGGTGGATTGCCGGAAGATATGCAGTTCAAGCTAATTGAGCCGTTGAATACTCTATTTAAAGATGAAGTACGTGCTTTAGGTACGGAGCTCGGTATTCCAGATGAAATCGTATGGCGTCAGCCGTTCCCTGGTCCTGGTTTAGGAATTCGCGTGCTCGGAGAAGTAACAGAAGAAAAACTTGAGATTGTTCGGGAATCAGATGCAATCCTTCGCGAAGAAATTAAAAAAGCAGGATTGGATCGTGAGATTTGGCAATACTTCACAGCCCTTCCTGACATGAGAAGTGTCGGCGTTATGGGTGATGAGCGTACGTATGATTACACAGTAGGAATTCGGGCAGTTACCTCTATTGATGGTATGACGGCGGACTGGGCACGCATTCCATGGGATGTATTGGAGAAAATCTCTGTTCGTATTGTAAACGAAGTAAAGCATGTTAACCGTATTGTGTATGATGTAACAAGTAAGCCACCAGCAACAATTGAGTGGGAATAAGACGAACAAAAACGAACGTTTATAAAAAAACGTTCGTTTTTTATTGACATTATATATATTCTTATGTAAAATTAACTCATAGAAATGAATAAAACAAATAACCATCGTATAATATCGGGGATATGGCCCGAAAGTTTCTACCTAGCTGCCGTAAATAGCTGGACTACGAGGTGTTGATTGGTGCGGTGTATCATGTGCGCTTTCTCGACGCTTCCATGTCCAGTGGAGGCGTCTTTGTCGTAGATGCGATGGTAACACATAGGGTGGAGGAAGCAGCATGAAGCGTTATTTTCAGTTTGATGAACTCGGTACATCATATCGTAAAGAGTTTATCGCAGGTTTAACAACATTTTTATCTATGGCGTATATTTTATTTGTAAATCCTGCTACGTTATCTTTAAGTACGGTTCCTGATTTGCCAAAAGGAGTAGGAATGGATCAAGGAGCTGTGTTTGTAGCGACAGCCTTAGCTGCGGCAATCGGTTCTCTTATTATGGGGATTTTTGCAAGGTATCCAATCGCCTTGGCACCAGGAATGGGAATTAATGCATTTTTCTCCTATACAGTTATTTTAACAATGGGTATTCCGTGGCAAACAGCGATTGCAGGTACTTTTGTTTCTGGTATTTTATTTATTATTTTAACGGCTACAGGACTTCGTGAAAAAGTAATTAACGCAATTCCCGTAGAATTAAAGCATGCCGTAGCTGCAGGTATTGGTTTGTTCATCGCTTTTATCGGCTTTCAAAATGCAGGCATCATTGTTAATAACGATGCAGTATTAGTTGGTTTGGGTGATTTAGCAAAAGGTACGACACTATTAGCAATTTTCGGTGTTGTGATTACTGTTATTCTTATGACACGCGGCTTAAATGGTGCGGTATTCTTTGGAATGGTCGTGACTGCAATTGTCGGTATGTTAACGGGTTTAATTAAAACACCAGATGCAGTAGTTGGTTCTGTACCAAGTATTGCGCCAACGTTCGGTGCGGCATTAACGCACATTGGCGATATCTTTACATTAAAGATGTTGGTTGTTATTTTAACGTTTTTCTTCATTGATTTCTTTGATACAGCAGGTACGCTTGTAGCGGTTGCAAATCAAGCGGGTTTAATGAAAGGTAACAAACTTCCTCGTGCAGGAAAAGCAATGTTTGCAGATGCGGCTGCTACTACAGTAGGAGCAGTGCTAGGAACATCTACAACTACTGCTTACATTGAGTCTTCGGCTGGTGTAGCCGCAGGAGGTCGTTCAGGCTTTACTGCAGTAGTAGCAGCAGGTTTCTTCCTATTAGCATTGTTCTTCTCGCCGCTTTTAGCGGTTGTAACACCGGCTGTTACAGCGCCGGCATTAATTATTGTAGGTATTTTAATGGTTTCTTCTTTAAGTGAAATTGATTGGAAGAAATTTGAGGTAGCTGTTCCGGCATTCTTCACAGTTCTTGCGATGCCATTAACATATAGCATTGCGACAGGGATTGCAGTTGGGTTTATTTTCTACCCAATTACAATGGTAATGAAGGGTCGTGGCCGCGAAATTCATCCAATTATGTATGGTATGGCAGTGATCTTTGTATTGTATTTCATCTTCTTAAAAGAATGATAATAAGAGCACGGGAAAAAATCCGTGCTCTTTATTTGTATGTGATAGCCTGTCTACCGTACTGTTCCCATCCAGCAATAAAGGAAGAGGCGAGTGCTTTTCGATTTTTTATATTGGCAAGCGGATCGTTAAAGTAAATGTATGTTTCATCGTAACCTGTCACAAGAACGCTATGCTCTTTATACGTAATGGAAACGGTGCCTTGAGGTGTTTGCCATGTTTGCCAAAAACGCTGTGGTACAGAAGCAAAGGTGCTCGTATTGATAACCCATACCGGCTTTTGCTGGGATAGATGTTCTTTAATTACCTCAAATGAGGAGCCGGTAAGATCTAAGGCTTGTCCAGATAAATAGCGGTTAGCTAAATTATAGACGGGTTTATGGAAAACACCGAAGCCTGGTTGCTTAAATGAATACATGCTGCCAACAAAACCGTAATTCGGATGGCCAAAATAGACAACATTATTTCGTCTTTGATACGGAGTGGGATCTTTTCTTATTTCTTTTGCAAGCTGCATTTTTGTAACAGAAATACCTTTGTATTGTAAAAGCATAGCTAAGCTAGTCACTTCACAGCCACGCGGCAATTCGGGCATTTGTGAAATTAACGGTGCCTGCAGAAGTACAGAGCGCTGTGCGGAAACTAAAGTAGTTGCATCTGTTTGTGTATGCTTGGCAGCGGCTGATGAAAACGAAAATCCAAAAAAGATGAAACATGCATACAGAATAGACTTCATGAATTGAATGCCTCCTATGCACTTTCGTTTTCTTTATAAAAGCTTCCTTAATGCAATAGCCACAGAATACAAGGGCACAAGAACCAAGTGCTATATGTGTATCGTTTGTTCTTTTATGAGGCATTTTTGTAGCTGTGTATGACCTATTCTTCTCTCCCGTCTAACACCTGTTAGCTTTTCTCTTTGTATATATAGTGTCTGTCGTTTTGTTGTGTATTGTGCAAGGGAAGTGATGGAGAGTCCCCCCTTCTTTAACAAACTTGAAAAAAAGTAAAGATAATTGTTGACTTATTTTACGAAAATGGGTATTATAATCATTGTCGCTTCGGACATTAGTTAAAAAACAACTTAAAAAGAAGTTGTTGACAAACAAAATCGGAAGTGATAAATTAAGAAAGTCGCTGATGAGCGATACATAGTTCTTTGAAAACTGAACGAAGTACAAAACGTCAACATTTATTTTAGCTAGACAAACACTTTTATGGAGAGTTTGATCCTGGCTCAGGATGAAC
>NZ_RIAV01000028.1 GCF_003852715.1 Ectobacillus antri | reverse complement strand
ATGTATTAGGCACGCCGCCAGCGTTCATCCTGAGCCAGGATCAAACTCTCCATAAAAGTGTTTGTCTAGCTAAAATAAATGTTGACGTTTTGTACTTCGTTCAGTTTTCAAAGAACTAAAGCGGGTGATGGGAATCGAACCCACGCTATCAGCTTGGAAGGCTGAAGTTCTACCATTAAACTACACCCGCATGGTCGGGAAGACAGGATTTGAACCTGCGACCCCCTGGTCCCAAACCAGGTGCTCTACCAAGCTGAGCCACTTCCCGTAAAACGCGCCCGAAAGGATTCGAACCCATAACCTTCTGATCCGTAGTCAGATGCTCTATCCAATTGAGCTACGGGCGCACATTATTAAGATTGTCGTTTTTGGCGACTTGATTAATATACCATACATTTCACATAGAATCAAGCCCTTTTTTCAAAAACTTTTAAGTGCGGCCGAGAGGACTTGAACCTCCACGGGATTGCTCCCACTAGGCCCTCAACCTAGCGCGTCTGCCGTTCCGCCACGACCGCATAAAATGGTGCGGATGAAGGGACTCGAACCCCCACGCCGAAGGCGCCAGATCCTAAGTCTGGTGCGTCTGCCAATTCCGCCACATCCGCAAAATGTGAGCCATGAAGGACTCGAACCTTCGACCCTCTGATTAAAAGTCAGATGCTCTACCGACTGAGCTAATGGCTCATAATAATGAAAGCGTTCGTTACAAGTTTATCACTTTGAAAACGACACCCTCATCTCAGAAAGCTAAGTCAAGCAGCGGCTCGATGAGTGCACTGTAGCTATGATGCTACGAAGCGTATTCGATCGTGCTCTACCGACTGAGCTAATGGTTTATAATAATGGCTGGGCTAGCTGGATTCGAACCAACGAATGACGGAGTCAAAGTCCGTTGCCTTACCGCTTGGCGATAGCCCATCGAAAATTTTTTGTGAATATACTTTAAAGCTGCTACTTAAAGCAGTATCACAAGATGACTTTTGTTTGTTTCCGTTTTTGATACTTTGACTAGCTACATGAAAAACAACTATGCATCATCGACAATCTCATTTATATTAGGATAATCCTAAAACAGATAAGAGATAGTATACCACTTTAAACAATAAAAAACAACTGCTTGACGGCAGTAGTTTAAATGGCGGTCCCGACCGGGATCGAACCGGCGATCTCCTGCGTGACAGGCAGGCATGTTAACCGCTACACCACGGGACCTTAAATGGTGGAGGATGACGGGCTCGAACCGCCGACCCTCTGCTTGTAAGGCAGATGCTCTCCCAGCTGAGCTAATCCTCCATATGACCCGTACGGGATTCGAACCCGTGTTACCGCCGTGAAAGGGCGGTGTCTTAACCACTTGACCAACGGGCCATGGCAGAGAAGAAGGGATTCGAACCCTCGCACCGCTATCGCGATCTACTCCCTTAGCAGGGGAGCCCCTTGAGCCACTTGGGTACTTCTCTGTATGGCTCCGCAAGTAGGATTCGAACCTACGACCTATCGGTTAACAGCCGATTGCTCTACCGCTGAGCTATTGCGGAATAATCAATTAGATCTGCAACATCACTTCTTGTAACAGCCGATCGTCCTGACCTCAGGAAGTCGACGCAAGAAGAGGCTCGGTCAGTACACTGATGAATATGCAGTGATGCATATTCGTTCGTGCTCTACCGCTGAGCTATTGCGGAATAAATTTCACTGTCCTTACTAGGTGACACGTTTATAATATACTGAATTTAAGACAGACTGTCAACACTTTTTTATACACTTATAAGCCTACCTTTACATTTCCCACATACATAACGCATTATGTCTACTTTTCGTTTTCTTTGATAACGTAAATGACAAGAGCTACATTCGTATGTGTATAGCTTTTGACTTCTACGCCCAGTCTTGCCGGGAATAACTTTGCAAAAACGAGGCGCCCCTACTTTCTGCATTAAATTCCGAAAGTCAGCATCTCTATGCTTGTATCCCTTCCCCTCTAGATGAAGATGATAATGACATAATTCATGCTTAATAACTGCTATTAACTCCTCTTTTCCAAAAGCTTCGTAATAATGCGGATTTAATTCAATGTTATGTGTTTGCAGCAAATACCTTCCACCTGTCGTTTTTAAGCGGTTATTAAACACGGCTCGGTGCTGAAATGGCTTCTGAAAATAACGAAGCGAAATGTCTTCCGTTACCTTTTGTAGCTGTAATTCATCCAAATCGCATTCATCCTTTCACTCCACATTTGTCCCGTGCATAGACTATTCGTAATTATCGTATACCGACAAAGGAGGGTTTGTCCATGCCAACTTGGATGAGAAAACAGATTCAAAAAGCATATTACGAGAAAAACCGTTATCAAATTAAGCTACTCAATGAGTGCTGGTTTTATTATAAAAGACTAAAAAAAGAGGGCTTTTAATTACCCTCTTAACCAATTGGTACCATAGATAATGCTACTCTTCCTTTTTTCTCATCAACACCTTCTACCCAAACCTGCACAATTTGTCCTACAGACACAACGTCCAGCGGATGCTTTACAAAACGATTGCTGAGCTTGGAGATATGAACGAGGCCATCCTGTTTGACACCGATATCTACAAACGCACCGAAATCAACAACATTTCGTACCGTGCCCTCTAATTCCATACCACGCTTCAAATCTTCCAGCTGCAAAACATCTTTTTTTAGAAGTGGCTTTGGCAATTCATCACGTAAATCGCGCTCCGGACGCATCAAAGCATCTATAATATCTTGCAAGGTTGGTTCACCAATCCCTGTTTTTTCAGCAAGTACTTTTATATCCGTTGCCTCTAGTACTCGCTTTAATGGTTCGGTACCTACATCCACCTTTGTAAAACCAAGCTCCTGTAGGAGATTTTCTACTTCTTTATAGCGCTCTGGATGTATAGCTGTTGCATCTAGTGGATTTTCGCTACCTGGTACTCGTAAAAAGCCAACGCATTGCTCATATGTTTTAGCACCAAGACGCGGAATCTTCTTCAGCTCGGAACGGCTGTAAAATTTACCATTTTCTTCTCGATACTTCACAATATTTTTGGCAACTGTTTTAGAAAGTCCCGCTACATATTGCAATAAAGATGCTGATGCTGTATTTACATTTACACCAACTTGGTTTACTGCCGTTTCTACAACAAACGTCAAAGAATCATTTAATTCTTTTTGCGATACATCATGCTGGTATTGTCCGACACCGACGGACTTCGGGTCAATTTTTACAAGTTCCGCTAGCGGGTCTTGTAAACGCCTTGCAATTGAAATAGCACTGCGCTCCTCTACCTGTAAATCCGGAAATTCCTCACGGGCCAAATCAGAAGCTGAATATACGCTTGCACCGGCCTCATTTACAATAATATAGAAAATGTCTTTCTTTTGCTTTAATATGTCCGCTACAAACTGTTCCGTTTCACGCGACGCCGTACCATTACCGATAGCTACAACCTCAATTGCGTGCTTGTCGAGCATAGATACAAATGTCTCGCGAGCTTCAACTGGCTTTGCCTTTGGCGGATGCGGATAAATAACCGCAATGTCCAACACTTTTCCTGTATCATCTACAACTGCCAATTTACAACCTGTCCGATAAGCAGGATCTACACCTAACACACGCTTTCCCTTCATCGGTGGCTGCAGCAGTAAATTCCTCAGGTTCTCCGAGAAGATATGTATAGCTTGCGCCTCCGCTTTTTCGGTAAGCTCTTTTCGAATTTCACGCTCAATAGAAGGCTGAATCAAACGCTTGTAGCTATCTTCAATCGCTTCTTGTATGTAGGAAGCTGCTATAGTGGGTCTAACAAGTACTTTTTTCTGTAAGTATTGCAGGATTTCTTCTACAGGAGGTACAATCCCTATTCTAAGTACGTCCTCCTTTTCGCCTCTGTTCATAGCTAGAACGCGGTGAGGAGCCGCCTTCTGAATCATTTCGCTATATTCGTAGTACATCTCATATACGTTTTTCTCATCTTTTTCAGCATCTTTTACAGCGGCTACAATACTACCTTTACGAAATGTTACATCACGAATCCATTTACGATATGCTGCATAATCAGAAATGATTTCTGCCATAATATCTTTCGTACCTTGCAATACATCTTCAATGCTCACAACATCTTCTGTAATAAATTTTTGGGCTTCTTGTTTTACATCGCCTTTTGCAGGTAAGCCTAGCATCCATGTAGCCAAAGGTTCTAATCCCTTCTCTTTTGCTACAGTTGCCTTTGTGCGCCTTTTTTCTTTATAGGGACGATATAAATCTTCTACTTCTTGCAGTTTCATAGCTTGTTCAATTTGACGTTGTAGCTCTTCTGTCAACTTTCCTTTTTCTTCAATTAAACGAAGTACTTCTTCTTTTCTATGATGTAGCTGGACTCCGTACTGCCATTTTTCAAGTACAGAACGAATTTGCACCTCATCCATAGAACCCGTAGCTTCTTTGCGATAACGAGCGATGAACGGAAGTGTATTTCCCTCTTCTGTTAATTCCACGATGTTATGTACGTACTTGGGATTAAAATTAAACTCTTGTGCAACCGCTTTGATAAGCTGTTTCTTCACGCTTTCTTCCACAATTATACCTCCCTAACAAAAAAGCCGCTCTTTACGAGCAGCTTTTTCGACATGTTAAAAATCTATAAGTCCTAAACTAATTTGTAAAGCTTCATCCACTCGATGCATCATGCCGTCATCTAAGTGAGTAATTTTATCGGTTAAACGCTGTTTGTCAATGGTACGAATTTGCTCTAACAAAATAACAGAATCCCTTTCAAAGCCATAGCGCTTAGCATCAATCTCCACATGCGTAGGTAATTTAGCCTTTTGAATTTGCGCTGTAATGGCAGCAACAATCACAGTCGGACTAAATCGGTTTCCAATATCATTTTGTATCACGAGCACAGGGCGAACCCCGCCTTGCTCAGAACCAACAACTGGAGAAAGGTCTGCAAAATACACGTCACCGCGTTTTACGATCAAAGGATTTACCCCCCGCTAACTAAGCGTTCTACCGTATGAGCTGCTTCATACTCCGCTAAGAAGGATTCAGAGGCAATATTTAGATTGATCTCTCCCATTTCAATATATCCGCGTCTGATGGAATCATGCTGATACTTCTTTTTCGTTTTGTGCTGTCGCAAAAACATTTTGGCTGCCTCGCAAATCAACTCATTCCGATTACAATTCTCACGTTGTACAATCCCGTCTAATTCAGATATGATTTGCTTCGGCAAGCGAATCACAATCTCTGTTGTTACGCTCGATTCGGACACAAAGATACACCTCCAACATCAACTACAAACACCATTTTATATATAAACATCCAATTTAATCATACCATTGTATCCCTGCCGTTGCAAAGACTTCCTGATTACTTGTTTATCTTTTCCAAGAGCACATGAATCATACATATTTATTGCTTGGTTAATAAATTTTCAATCTCTACAATCTTTCCATTCTGTCTAAATACTCTTGGCACACGAAAGTTTACCATACAAGGAACTTCATAATTAATTGTATCCAAATAGCTAGCCACATCGTCGACACTTACATTTTCTTCTTTTTGTCTACCGATTAAAGTTACTTGTGTTCCGATCGGCATGTCATAAGGGAGACGAATCATCATTTGGTCCATACAAACCCTTCCTACAATTGGCACACGCACACCGTCGACCAACACTTCAAATCCTTGCAGCTTTCGAATCCATCCGTCTGCATACCCAACTGGAACTGTACCAATCCATTCATCCTTCTCAGTAGTGTAAGTAGCACCATAGCTGACGCTTTCGCCAGATTCAATTCTCTTCACATGAACAAGCTTACTATGAAATGAAAATGCTTCTTGTAACGGATAAGGCAGTAGATGACGTATTTCAGGAGACGGCGTTAAACCATACATAGCAATGCCAATGCGCACAGCATTAAATCGACATTCCGGAAAGCGAAGTGCTGCGGCACTATTTGAGCAATGGATCAGACGTGGGTTTATATGATGCTTTGTTAACCAATTTATCTGATTTTCAAAACGTTCTTTCTGCTTGACGAAATAAGATGTGTCTAGTTCATCCGCCGTCGCAAAATGCGTAAATACACCTTCCAAATCAAAATAAGGAGCAGATTGCAAGCTTTGTATACAAGCACTTAATTCTTCTTCTGTACGAATGCCTACTCTACCCATTCCACTATCAAGCTTCAAGTGTAATTGCAATACATCTTCAGAACTCCAAAACTGCTTAGCTTGCTCAATCCAGTCCTGTTGAAACACGGTTAAGGCAATACGATGCGCAGCTGCAAGGTTAACATCTTCAGGTCTGGTCGCACCAAGCACTAAAATAGGAGCGTCAATACCTGCTTCACGTAAAGAAATAGCTTCGTCCAAGAAAGCAACAGCTAACCGTGAAGCACCTGCATCTAGTGCTGCCCTCGCTACAGGGGCATCCCCATGACCGTACGCATTCGCTTTTACCACCGCAATCAATTCAGCATCTGGGATGTATTTGCGCGCGCACTGCACATTGTGGGAAATAGCGTCCAAATCTACTTCTACCCATGTGTCTCGATAAAAAGATCTACTCATAAAAAACACTTCCTTATACGATATGCACTGCTTATTCTGATATATTCTTATTGTTGCGTCTATGTTTGATTATTGTCCTGCCGCTGGCTATTGTCAACATCTAGCAATAAAATGTAAGCTAGTTGTATACCAAAAGATACAAAGCGTCTTAAACAGAAAAGATGATTGAGCAATAAACAACTGCGATGAGAGCCTAAAAGCCTCCTGTAACTGGTAAAATTACACCCCCCCTTACCCTTCACTCTTCTGTTGCTGTTATGTTGGAAAAGCTTGTTATCACTTATACATAGCAGAGCATATCACTAAAAAACGCGACGGATTTCGTCGCGTTTTTGTTATTACTTTTCAGCTTTTTCATAAATAGAGCGAGCAACTGACAAAATTTCATGCTGCTCTAAGCCTTTGGATGCTAATGTATACTCTACTCCTTCGTGCGACCATGTAACACCATTCTCTGTTAATACACCGACTGCAAAGCCCAAATCTACTGGTTCGCCACTTACGCTGATTGGATCACTTGTTGGTGAAGCCTTTGCTTTTTCTTGGATGAGAGTCAATGACTTCTTACTGTCACCATACGTGACAATCACACGCTTACCATTGCTTGTTTGCAGCTCTTTCTCTTCCTTCATCTTCATACCTTCTGGTAATTCAGTTGGATACAGCACTGCAAACGGCTTATTTTCCTTCGCTACGGTTGGTACTTCCATCTGTGCCCCGCTCATGTTTTTCTTCATGTCAAAAGCACCTTTATCAAATTTCGCATCAAATTTCATTTTAGAAAAGGCAACTTCTACAAGTACATTGCTATCACTATCAAGCAATTTGACACTAACAGGCGCCAAGTTTTTCTTATCCAACGTAATTTCTTGTTTTGGAATCATGTTATGATTTTGATAGTTCGTTTTCGTAGAAAATACATAGTTCTTATCTGTACTTTTAAAGGTAGCTTCTTTGTCTTTAATAATATCTCTTACTAAAGACTCGTACAAATACGATTGACTGCTGTTTTGTGGCCAGTCACTTTGGAAACGAAAGCTTTTGTTTAAAGCTGGCGTAAGTACAAATACACCGTCTGTATTACGTAAAATAATTTGACTTTGATCGCGCTTTGCATTTTTTAAGCTCACGCGATAAAAACTTGGTTTGCTATGCCATATATCCACGTCATATTCTTGTACTTCTGTACCCGTTTTAATGGACAATTTTGCTTCCGCTTCGTATCCTTTCATGCTTTTTACTTTTGCATCAAGATCTTTTACGATATCATCCTTGCCCTTTTCCACACAGCCGGTCAAAGCTAACATTGTAAATAGTCCAAATAGCACTGCCAATAACCACTTTTTCAATTCCTCAACCCCTTTTTCCTCATAAGTGAGCGGAAATCTCCCCTGCCGCTACTGAAATATATGAGACAAGGTTTCGGAATATGCAGACTAGCTTGACGAGCTTTCTAAAATCACTTGTGCTACCGCAAAATCACGACTATGACTAATGGATACATGAATGATATGAGAAGAAGGCGCAACACAAACCGGTTTTCCTTTTTCATCATTTAAAATTTCAATGTCTAAAAAGCTAACTTCTTTGCCAATTCCCGTCCCAACAGCCTTTGCATACGCTTCTTTCGCAGCAAACCGACCGGCTACAAATTCTACCTTACGCTGACCACTTAGATGGGCCGCCTTATGTTTCTCTCGTTCTGTTAAAATTCGCTCCAAAAACTTGGGCTGCTCCAGCAATTTTTCAATTCTTGCTAATTCAATAATATCAATACCGGTTCCGACGATCATACGTACACCTCTTTTATCATACTGACTCTATCATATATGATGAGTAAGGCCTACGGCAAAAATCGTATTATTTTAAGTAAAAACTGCTTCCGTTCACAATCTCCACATCTTCTCGTCTCTTAACATCACACATCAGGCGAAACAACGCATCATCCTTTTTCTTCGCTTCTATCATGCAGTCTATCTGCTTCACACTACCCTTGACTTCCTTTAAAAAGGTAAAAAACATATCTGGATCAATATAGTCAGCATGTGCTCGTACATCCTTTTCATCGCGCGGGCTTGAAATATGCATCTTTAAAGGTAATGGAGAGTTTGACCACGTATCTACAACACGAGACCAATGCTCCGCCCAATTTCCTCCTCCATGATTTACCAAGTGATGATGATAGTCAAACACTACTGGAATGGCTAGCTTTTCGCCTAAATATAATGTTTCGTACATCGTAAAAGTTGTATCATCATTCTCCAGCATCAACATATCTTGCAATGCAGTCGGGATTTTCCCCCAATTTTGAATAAATTGCTCGAGTGCACTTTCTTTGTCGCCATAGGCACCGCCTACATGAAGCACACATCTATGTTTTGGATGTATCTTCATCCCCTTAAGAAGACGCCAGTGCATCCGTAACGTTTTTAAGGATTGCTTTAAAATATCTTCCTGTTCTGAGTTTAATACAACAAAGTGATCAGGGTGAAAATCGACCCGCATATCGTACTTTTGTACATATTCACCAATTTCATTCAATTTTTCCCGGAGCGGTGCAATATAGTCCCATTCCGGCAGCTCGTCATGATTGGCGAGGGGAATCAGCTTTGAGCTAAACCGAAAGAAATCGATGTCATGACCATGATTATGCTTTAGCAGTCGTGCGCAGCTTTCTAAATTTGCATTCGCAATCCGCTCTAGCTTTCTAATGGCGGCCTCACGATTTGGAATCCGTTGAAACTGCGAAAATGTCATGGTTTGAGAAGGAGACGCATTTTGTAAATGCACACTCATTGCTACATAGCCAAGTCTGACCAACATACTAGTTCCTCATTTCTGCCAGTTTCTCTTTAGTCTGCCTGAATAAAGACGTGTGCATGCGCAAAAGAAAAAGCAGCCCTATATAGGACTGCTTGTCATCATTAGTTTGTTGCAGATGGCTTGCGGCTACGGCCACGGTTGTCACCGCGGTTTTCGTTACGGCTTTTTTGACCGCTGTACTCTTTACGAGGGCCACCTTTACGGTTACGGTTGCGATCGCGATCACGCTCTCCACCGCGGCTGCGATTGCGGTCGTTTCTACCACGATTGCGATCTCTTACAACAACCGGCGGCTCATCTGTAAGCTTAATAGGCGTGCTATCCGGCTCTTTTGTCATTGCTTTTAACGCTGCTGCTACTAGCTCTACAGACTCATGCTCTTCCAGTAGCTCTTCTGCCATGCGCTTGTAGTAAGACAAGTTTTCGCCTGCTTCAATAATGCTTGATAGCTTTTCAGCAATTAAACGCTGTTGTTTTTCTAAAGCCTCATCCAAAGTTGGTGGCTTCATGCGATCAATTTTACGGTTTGTTGTACGCTCAATATTTTTCAATTGACCAATTTCACGTGGTGTTACGAACAACATCGCCAAACCTGTTTTACCTGCACGACCTGTACGGCCAATACGGTGAACATAAGATTCCGGATCTTGCGGAATATCAAAGTTATATACGTGTGTAACGCCAGAAATATCTAAACCACGCGCTGCCACATCTGTTGCAACAAGAACTTCAATAGAACCTTCTTTGAACTTTCTCAAAACAGAAAGACGCTTCGCTTGTGACAAGTCACCGTGAATACCTTCTGCTGCATAACCGCGGAGGTTTAATGCTTCGGATAACTCGTCAACACGACGCTTTGTACGACCAAAAATAATCGCAAGCTCAGGAGATTGAATATCTAATAGACGAGTTAAGATATCAAACTTTTTCTTCTCTTGCATTTCAATATAGAACTGTTGAATGTTCGGCATTGTTACTTCTTTTGCTTTTACTTTAATGTGCTTTGGTTCTTGCATGAAACGCTCCGCAATGCGACGAATTGGGTCAGGCATTGTAGCGGAGAATAATAATGTTTGATGCTCTTCAGGCACATCCGTTAGAATAGCTTCAATGTCTTCAATAAAGCCCATGTTTAGCATTTCGTCTGCCTCGTCCAGTACAACTGTTTCAACGTTTTGAAGGCGCAATGTTTTACGATTGATATGGTCAAGGATACGACCTGGTGTACCTACAATAATATGCGGGTTTTTCTTTAACGCACGAATTTGACGGTTAATGTCTTGTCCACCGTAGATTGGTAAAATACGCACGCGTTTATGGAAACCAATTTTGTATAATTCCTCAGATACTTGAATCGCAAGCTCACGAGTTGGTGCGATAACGATCCCTTGAATGCTGTCATTCTTTGTGTTTACTTTTTGAATTAAAGGCAAGCCGAACGCAGCTGTTTTACCTGTACCTGTTTGCGCTTGACCGATAATATCATGTCCTTCTAACGCAACAGGGATTGTTTGTGCCTGAATAGGCGTTGCTTCTTCAAACCCCATCTTTTCTACAGAGTTTAGAAGCTGCTCATCTAATCCTAGTTCTCTAAATGTTGTCAATGTTAATGCTCCTTTTCTAATCAAAACTAGCCCTTTGGAATGCATGATTCCTGTACTAACACTTGCGCACTTTCTGTGACTCGTCCTTGCTTGGGCTGAAACAAAGAATTTACCTTCGCAAATTGTCAGTGCAATTTCTTTGCAAAGAAAGCTTTCTTGGCGCTTGACGAGACAATTGACATATCCAACTGTCTAAAATAAAACAGACGCTTTGTATGAAACATGCCGTTTCATGCAAAATCATATATAAAAAACATGTTCATACGATTATGGTGTATTTCCGATGGGGATAGAGAAGTTGTTCGGGTTCCAAGTCCGCCTCATCTGGCGGCACGCGAGAGGCCCCCGTTCACGAAGATGTGTTTCGTAGGAGGTCTCACTGTAGCTATCCACTCAAAAAGGCATTCTCCAAACGGAAAATGCCCTTGCTTGCGCAAAGTCAAACTCTTTCGCTGCAGATCGAAGTATTTGAAAGAGAAATACTGGAAATACGTTCTGTTGTACTTTTATCATTATAAGTTTTATGAAGCGAAAAAGCAAACGCCATCTTTTACTTATTTTATCCTGAAAGCCCTTTTTTCTTACCGAATATGCTTAATATTTTTTGTAAACGCTTCTTTATAATTATAGGTAGTTGAGAACTTCTTCCAACTTTATCCCTCTAGAAGCTTTAAGTAAGACAATATCGTCTCCCGTTAACACTTGCTTTAGTCTTTCTGCGAGCATGCGCTTATCATCATATTGCTTGACACGCTCTTTTCCTATATTTTCTGCAGCTCCCCTAGCAATCTGTGCACCCAATGTACCATAAGTAAAAACAAAATCCGCTGTTTGCAGATCAATCTCCTGGCCTACTTCATAATGAAATTGTTCCTCATAATCACCGAGTTCCAACATATCGCCAAGCACAAGTACTTTTTTACGATAACCACTCAGTTCCTTGCAAAATGCCAAAGCTGCTCGCATAGAAGTCGGACTTGCGTTATATGCATCGTTGATAATAGTCAGTCCATTTTCTTTTTTTGTTACCTCCATGCGCATCCCTGTTAGCTGCAATTTCGCAAGCCCTTGCTGCATACGCTCCCAAGGTACACCGAAAAATGCCGCAACAGCCATACAAGCTAACGCGTTATACACATTATGCTTACCGAGTGCTTTTAAAAAAAACGTCTCATCTGCGCGGTTCATACGAAAAGCAGTGCCGTCTGCTCTCATGTCAATATGAAGTGGGTAATAATCATTTGTAGCACGTTCCCCAAACGTTACGAGCTTGCCATTGATTGTCATGGTACTTACGCGGTTTGTAAGCAATGGCTCATCACCGTTATAAACAAAAATGCCACCCTGCAGTCCTTCTGTAATCTCAAGCTTTGCTTGTGCAATACCGTCGCGAGAGCCAAGCTCCATCAAATGCGATTCGCCGATGTTTGTAATGATAGCTGCATCCGGGCGCGCTAAGTTTGATAAAAAGGAGATTTCTCCAAAGCCAGACATCCCCATCTCTAAAACAGCCATTTCTGTATCTTCTTCTAGGCGAAGAATAGTAAGTGGCATACCAATGTGATTGTTATAGTTTCCTTCTGTTTTTTGTACCTTAAAGGTAGTCGCAAGCAAGCCTGTCAAAATATCTTTGGCGGACGTTTTTCCATTGCTACCCGTAATACCGATTACTTTTACATCTAGCTCGTTTCGATACGACTGTGACAATTTTTGAAGCGCTACAAGTGTGTCATCTACATAAATGACCGGAACGTCAGTCGGTGGGTTTGCTACATCTCTTTGCCAAAGTACAGCGGCAGCACCGTTATTAATAGCACCTGCTGTAAAGGTATGACCGTCAAAACGCTCCCCTTGAATAGGAATATATAAGTTTCCTTGCTCGATACGACGTGAGTCAATGGACACACCTTGAATAAATACCTCATTGTATCTTACTTCTAATCCGTTCCCACCTACCATCTGTTGCACCTGTGCCAATGTTCGTTTTATCATAAAAAACCCTCCTCGTACGCAAGAAGCACTATTCATACGAATAGCGCTTCTTTAGTATTTACATTGTATACTTAATCGTTTGCTTTTCTTCGTGACGCTCAATCGCCAAACGAACTAGCTCTTGAATCAACTCAGGATAAGAAACACCCGCATGCTGCCATAAAAGTGGGAACATACTAAACGGCGTAAAGCCTGGCATTGTGTTTACTTCATTGATATACACTTGCCCTTCTTTTGTAAGGAAAAAGTCGGCACGTGTTAAACCAGCACCGTCCAATGCCTTAAAAGCACGGATTGCATAATCATGAATCATTTCATATTCCGCAGCTGTAATTTCTGCCGGAATGATTAGACCTGTATCGCCGTCCATATATTTTGCTTTATAATCATAAAATTCTTTCTTCGGAACAATTTCACCAACTACTGAGCATCTTGGCTCATCATTGCCAAGCACACCGATTTCAATTTCACGACCGACAATGTTTTCTTCGATGATAATTTTACGATCAAATTGGAATGCTTCTTCAAAGGCCGCTTCTAGTTCTTCACGGTTTTTACATTTGTTAATCCCTACACTGGATCCTAAGTTAGCTGGCTTCACAAAGCAAGGATAGCCTAGTTCTTTTTCAACCTTTTCGTATGCTGCCGTGCGATCCTTTTCCCATTCGCGACGTACAAACCATGTATAGTTCGCTTGCGGAAGGCCTGCTTGTGCAAAAATATTTTTCATAATAACTTTATCCATGCCTGCCGCAGATGCCAATACGCCGTTTCCTACGTATGGAATATTCATTAACTCTAGCATACCTTGTACAGTTCCATCTTCCCCGTTCGGTCCGTGCAACAAAGGAAATACCACATCAATCGTTTCTTCCGCAGCTTCAGCAGGTACCATTTCTTTGCTTAAAACAAGTGGCGAAACTGCATCAGCCTTCATTTGCAGTGCTGCTACATTTTCTACTGGCCCCTCTAAACGCTCTCCTTTAATCCATTGACCTTGTTCTGTAATATAAATAGGATATACATCGAATTTTGTACGGTCTAACGCTTTATTTACCGCGAGTGCCGTTTGCAAGGAAACTTGGTGCTCCGCAGATTTACCACCATATAATAAACCTAACTTAATTTTCATATGAAAACCACCTTACTGATTTTTTCATCGTTCTCATTGTAGCACCTTTTACGAAAATATGCAGGCGCTCTTTTTACCAATCCAGCAGATTGAATCCCCATTATATAGAGATAGAAAACTTACGCACCCCGCGCAAGAATATCTTTCTCTATACATATTGTTTTACTACGTACAGGCATTTCTTGGGCATCCACTGTAATCCCGCGCCGCCCCCTATAAAATAACCGTTTGTTTCAAGTATATGTAATAAGCCCGTATTAGGTTACGGGCCTACTGTCAAAGTGATATACCACTTTGCTTTTCTTCTTTCTTTTCTGTCATACGATCCAATGAGATATATACGATACCCGCCACTAAGCACCCGATTCCCAGCAAGCTGAATAACACATGACCGAGTAATTGATCGAGCAAAAAACCACCTAGCAATGGTCCAAGCGCGCCGCCGCATATCCATTGCAGACTTGCCGCTCCCATATACGTACCGCGTAATTCTTCAGGTGCCAAATTTGCCACAAATGTCATTTGTACAGGTGACATTACCATTTCACCAAGCGTGTAAACGGCATAAACAAGGAACATCACACTCATAACAAGCCAAGCTTCACTTTCTTGTGCACCAAACCATTTTGGTAGCCATCCGATTGCAAGCAAACCGACTCCGAATAGTACTGCACCGTACAGCATCATGCGCCCTACTGGTTTATCAGACGCCCATTTAGAAATGGGAAACTGAAACAATACAACCATCGTTCCGTTCAGAGCTAGTAAATATGGAAATGGATTATTTGTTCCAAAAATATGCTTCATTTCATTATCAAAATGCAGCGGTAGCATCCCCTCGGTTTGCGAAAACCCCATGGAAATGACAATACCTGCTAGCAGATAAATCATAAGAGCGCGATCGGCAAGTATTACTTTCCAAGCCCCTTTTTCATTGTTTTCCTTCTTCTCTTCCGTTTGTGTCGGCATCGTCTCGCGAATAAACACTGCCACAAGTACTGCATAAAACAATAAGCTAGCAGCAGCCGTAATAAAGATAACATCCTTAGAAAGTACGACAATCGAAGCGCCCAAAATTGGACCAATTGCTGCCCCGATATTATGTCCCATTCGCAACAGTCCGTACGCTTCTGTACGTTTTTCCGGTTCGGTCACGTCCGCCACCATAGCCGATGCAGCCGGGTGAAACAAGGAATTACACAGTCCCATCAATACGGAAAGCACTGCGTACATCATAAAACTATCAAAAAATAAGAATCCGAGCATCACAATTCCATTGCTCACCATAGAGAAAATCATAATCGGCTTCCGGCCGTACAAGTCAGCGATACGTCCACCAATGATAGAACCTATACTTGCTGCAATCGGTGATAGTGCCATTACAACACCAACCTGCACCAAAGAGTCTACTTTATCTTTTAAATATAATGCAAAAAACGGCATAAGCATCATAAATGCGATGCCATTCAACGTTTCACCCAAAAACCGAATCCACACATTGCGGTCCATTGCTTTTAACTCTAAAAAAGTTTTCTTCATGTTGTACTCCTATTAAAGATTAAATTTGTATAGCTAAAATACCCATACCATTTTAGCATAATTTTCAGATATTTCCACCTAAACAAAATATAGAAATATCTACCTACTGGAATTGGGCAACCTGCCAAAACGTTGTCATTTCTTAATCTAACTCAAAAAGGGCTGACCCAAAAGCTCCTATCTGAGGTAACATGAAAAAATAGAACACCAGTGAAAACCCAGTAAAATCAAGGGTTTCAGAGGTGATCTATTTCACATACTTCGGTTAAATTTTATCAAAAAGGGGCTTTTGAGCCAGCCCCTTCCTCTCATATCCAGCTATACATGTAATTCTCGTCTTCAATATCCTTGGCATGTGACAGCACCTGCAATGGACGGAATGTATCAATCATAACCGCAAGCTCAATGGTTTCCTTCTTTCCAATGCTCGCTTCCGTTTTGCCTGGATGCGGTCCGTGCGGAATTCCGCTTGGATGCAAGGTAATGGATTCTTCCTCTACCCCTTTACGGCTCATAAAGTTGCCTTTCACATAATACAATACTTCATCGCTGTTGACATTGCTGTGATAATACGGTGCTGGAATGGCTTCAGGATGATAGTCATATAAACGAGGCACAAATGAGCAAATGACAAAATTATGGCCTTCAAACGTTTGATGTACAGGAGGCGGCTGGTGAATACGCCCTGTAATTGGCTCGAAGTCTTCAATATTGAATACCCATGGATACAAATAACCATCCCAACCGACAACATCTAGAGGATGATGTCCGAGCACATGACGATGCAGAATCCCGCGTGATTTTGTAAGCACAATAAACGCACCAGATTCATTATGGGTTTCAAGCTGCTCTGGACCGCGGATGTCGCGCTCACAAAACGGACTGTGTTCTAGCAATTGTCCGTATTCGTTCCGATAGCGTCGTGGCGTTGTAATTTGACTGTTTGCCTCAACCACCAAAAACTTGGATTCCCCAGCATCCGGGATTACGCGATAAATCGTTCCAATCGGGATAATTACATAATCACCGCTTCGGTACGTGATGGTGCCGAACATTGTTTCAATTTTTCCGCTTCCGTGATGCACAAACAGCATCTCATCTCCGTCTCCATTACGATAAAAATACTCCATACTGTCTGTGGGGTTGACAACACCAATTAGCAAATCGGCATTCCCCAGCAAAAAGTGTCTTCCGTTCACGGCATCTCCTGTTTCTCTATATACTTTCGTTCTAAAGTGACGATGCGCCAGTGCACCATTTTCTTCATATTGCATCTCACAAGAACGCTCCACGCGCGTTTCTATCACCGCAGTCGGCATATGCTCGTGATATAAAATGGATTGCGTTCCGGAAAATCCTTTTGTTCCCATTACTTGCTCTCGATAAAGGGAGCCGTCCTCTTTACGAAATTGAACATGCCTTTTATGAGGCAGCTTACCCATTTGACGATAGTACATCCTTTCCCCCCTTTTTCACTGTATTACGAAGTACGCCAAGGCCCGTGACTTCAAGCTCAACCACATCTCCTGGTTGCAGCCATCTCTCTGTTCCGTGCTCTAATATACATCCTGTTCCCACTGTACCGGACCCGATGACATCTCCAGGATACAGAGTCACATCTGCAGAAGCACGGGCAATCATTTCCATAAATGTATAATGAATATCTTGGAAATTACCTCGTGATAACTCTTCACCGTTCACACGTGCCGTCATGGTTAGGTTATAACGATCTCCCTGTCTATATCTCTCTAGCTCATCCTTTGTGACGATATAAGGTCCTAAAGATGTCGCAAAATCCTTCCCCTTGGCAGGTCCAAGTCCGACTTGTACCTCCTGCATCTGTAAATCACGAGCACTCCAATCATTTAAGATGCAATAACCAAAGATATAGTCATCTGCTTCTGCTACCGTTATATCTCGTCCCTGTTTGCCAATAATGCACGCAATCTCCAGCTCGTAATCCAGCTTTTTAGAATGCAACGGTCTCACAACTTCATCTTCCGGTCCAAGTACGGCCCGATGATTTGTAAAATAAAAGACAGGTACATCATACCACTCAGATACAACCGATAACCCGCGGCGTCCTCGCGCTGTTTTTACATGCTCCTCAAATGCATAAAAGTCACGAATGCTTCCCGGATTCGGCAGAGGCGCACAAAGCGTAACCTCTGATACGTGATATGTAGGTGAAACGGGAAGCTCTGCGATTACTTGCATATACTCATTGGCATGCGCTAAAAAATCCAGCATTTGAGAAGGAAGCCGACCAGAGCCGGCTATTTCCATATCAACTACACGATCTTCATGTAACCAACCGGCTCGCATCTCTCCGGACGGATTTATAAACGTCACAAACTTCATAAGGTTTCCCCAGCCTTTTGCGGGATTGTTTTCCTCTCCAGCACAAACGTATCAGCGAGTGCTTTTGTATACATTTGACCGGCGAGGCGACCGATTGGCTGCAGCAATTCCGTAATAATCTTGCCGTCTTTATACAATTCATCACGAACGTGCACAAGAACCACTTTCCCAATTACCAAACTTCCCGCGCCTGCATGCTCTCCAAAATGCAAAATTCGCTCCACAACACATTCTAAATGCACATCGCTTTCTTTTACACGCGGGACTTGTATCTTTTGTGAAGGTTCTTTTGTGAGCCCGACGGTTTCAAACTCATCCACATCAGATCCATATTCAATCGCCGTATCATTCATCTGCTGCGCGAGCTTTTCGCCAACAATATTAATGACAAATTCTTGTGTATCCTCAATATTGCGCAGTGTGTCCTTTTTCCCGCCATCACTACCTCGTACCATCGGCGCAAAGCAAACCAGCATTGGGTCTGCACAAATGCCAGTAAAGAAGCTGAACGGTGCAAGGTTAGCCTCGCCAGCTCTGCTTACTGTTGATACAAATGCAATCGGTCGGGGCAACACAGAACCAATTAACAGCTTATAGGCATCCTGCCATGCTAACGTATTCGGTTCAATATTCATAGGGCACCTTACAGATTTCCGCGGCGCTCTTGCTCGCGCTCAATTGCTTCAAATAATGCTTTAAAGTTTCCTTCCCCAAATCCTCTAGAGCCTTTGCGCTGGATAATTTCGATAAATAGCGTTGGACGGTCTACGATCGGCTTCGTGAAGATTTGCAGCAAATAGCCTTCGTCATCACGATCCACTAATACTTTCAGCTCTTTTAATTTATCAATCTCTTCATCTATCTTTCCAACACGCTCTGTTAACTCTTCATAATAAGAATCCGGTGTTTCTAAGAATTCAACTCCGTTTGCACGCAAAGCAGACACTGTCTTAATAATGTCATTTGTTAAAAGAGCCAAATGCTGTACACCTGCACCGTTATAGAACTCTAGGTATTCTTGAATTTGCGATTTACGTTTTCCTTCAGCAGGCTCATTAATTGGAAACTTAATACGGCTTCCGTTTGTCATAACTTTAGACATAAGTGCCGAATACTCTGTGCTAATATCATCATCATCAAAGTGAATCATTTGTTTAAAGCCCATAACATTCTCATAATAGCTAACCCATTCCTCCATGTTTTCTACATTACCAACAACATGGTCTACACCAATTAACCCTGTTTCTTCAAATGGGATAGATAACTCAATTGGTTGATATCCAGGCATGAACACACCTTTATAGTCTTTACGCTCAATTAATGTATGAACTGTATCACCATACGTAGCAATTACCGCTTTTTTAATTGTGCCGTTTTCATCTGTTAACGCTACAGGTGGCTCAATTGCTATGGCACCGCGCTCTACAGCTTCTGTATAGGCTTTATCTAAATCATCTACAAGAAGAGCTACGTCTTTTACGCCATCTCCGTGTTTTTTTACGAACTCAGCAATTTTATGATTTTCGCCAAGAGACCCTGATAAGACAAGACGCATATTACGCTGCTGTAGGACATACGAAACACGCTCACGATTTCCTGTCTCAAGTCCAGAATATGCTACTGGTTTAAATCCAAATGCAGTTGTGAAATAATGACACGCTTGCTTTGCATTACCTACATACATTTCTAAATAATCAACATCACGTACCGGGAAAAAATCTTCTACTTGTTTACTTACAGCTTCGATAGATTGTTTTTTCATGCTTCCATCCCCCTAGTATTGTATGTTTTCTAGTATCTGCACCCAATCAGAAAGCGCTTACAAATATAGTTTAGAGTTTTCAAAAAAAAGGCACACAGATACAAATTATACATTTCTACAAATTTCTCTCAATTCCTTCTTAAGCATAGAAATAATTTAAGTAGAATTCTTATTAATCGAGGAGAATATTCCACTTCAACAAAACAAGAAAGGAAAATTTACACAAATACAAGCTATATATACTCACTCCCGTAAATAATCTTCCTTTTTCTATGTTGGTTTGTAGAATATTTCTTTATATCGCTTTTTTTAAATGTTAAAATTTAAAAGGAACATATACTGAAGCGGATACGAGGAGGGTATCATGAAGTATCAAATCTACACTAAAAATGGGACAATGATTACACAATTTGAAAGTGACTGGGTATTTAAAGAACACGAGCAGATTTTCATGCAGTTTGAGTATGAGAAGCGTAACTTTCATATTATCCGCATCACACACGACCTATACAGTTCGACAGAGCATATCGTTCGTTTATATTGCCAAGAAAAGAAAGTGTATGAGTAAACAGCGGAGCTCTTATAGGCTCCGCTTTTTCTACTTCACGATTTGAAACGTCTCTACAATTTCAATACTATCTTTTACAGATTGGACCATTGAACAGTTTTTTGTTGTCAGCTCCATGACTTTATGCATTTGTTCTTCACTGATATCAGCTTTAATTGTAAAATGTACTGCAATTTTCGTAATGCGATTGGCTTCTTTCTCATTGCGCTCTATATGAGCTTCCATTGTGATATCTTCATACGAAATGCGCTTCTTGTCCAAGATTGTACGCATAACGCCGCCGCTACAAACAGCGATAGAAGCTGCCATGAGCTGATACGGGCGAAATCCGTATTCACTGTTTCCCGCAACCTGCAATGTACCGTATTCTGTTTCTGTTTCAAATCCGACATCTCTCATTCGAAAAATCATTTAATTCGACGCTCCATTCATTTGTTGGTCTACTTGCTCTGTTTTTTGTTGACTTTCCTTCTCAAGCTTTTTATACAGCTCATCACTGTACGTGTCAAACTTATCGCTCGTATTAAGTAAAATTTGTAAATTGTAATTTTCTTTGAAATATGGATTCTTATCGACTTCCTTCATAGAGCCTACATTCATACTCTGGCTTTAAGTGGATTTTCTCTTCATTGGATAAACCGTGCACGTTAAGGTCTTGTAAATCCTTCACTAACTCATCCACGGTTGCTTGCTTTTGAAGTTCTCTAGCAGAGATTATCCTATATTTACTAAAATATCCTCAATCGTCCTTGGAATTTTTGCTTCTTCTTTCTGCACAGCGTATACTGGCTTACCGCAGCCCATAACCGCAAGTGATGCAATAGCTATTACCATAATACCTTTTCCTCATTTTCTCATACGACCTATCACTTTTCTTTATCTGTATCATATATTTTGATTGCCATCAAACCAAAAATATAGATTTTTAGATGTATAAAAAAGCAAGGCTTGAAACACACCTTGCTTGTTCTCTATGCATTAGCCTCGTACCATTTTCACTTCTTTCCAATTTCCAAACAAGTAGTACAAGACATTGCCTACTACAGCTATCACAAAGCTAATTGGGAAGCTCCACCAAAGCGCATCGAGCCCGTAGGCTTTACCAAGATAATATGCGAGCGGCGTACGTATAACCCAAAGAACGATGAATGTAATAAGCAAAGGTACCATAACAGCACCTGTTGAACGAACGACACCGCCAACTACAAACATAATGCCAAATAGAATAAATGACCACAACGTTACATTATTTATCTGAATCCCGATATCAACCGCTTGCCCTGTCGCTGGTAAAAACAGCAGTAGTGCCTCGCGATTAAAGATATGGATGATACCTACAATAGCTCCTGTTAGAATTACATTGAACATAACACCAATCCACGTAATCCGGTGCACTCGATCCCACAGACCGGCACCAATGTTTTGTGCAGCCATAGACGTAACAGCACCACCAATAGCCATGGCCGGCATTTGGACATAATTTGATAGCTGTGAAGCAGCACCAAATGCAGCCGCAGCCTCAGATCCGTATGTATTAATAATATTAAACAGACCGAGTACACTTGAAGAAACCACCATCATCTGCAGCCCCATTGGAATTCCTTTTTGAATGAGCGACTTTAAAATCACCCAATCCGCACGAAGCAGATGCAGTTCTGACCTCTTGATGCGTAGAAAATATTCTTTTTTATACAAGTAAATTAGTAGCGCAGCCAAACTAATGAACTGGGCAATAAACGTAGCAAACGCAGAGCCCGCAATGTCCATTTTTGGGAAAGGACCCCATCCAAATATGAGAACCGGGTTTAAAACAATATCCAGAACAACCGATACAATTAAAAAATAAAATGGTGTTTTAGAGTCGCCAGATCCTCGTAAAATGGTCATCACATAGTTGTAAATAAACATAAACGGCACACCAGCAAAGATAATTTTTGTATAGGTAACCGCAAGCGGCTTCACATCAGCAGGTGTGTTCATTAGATCTAAAATAAATGAAGAAAAAACAAAACCGAATGCCCCGACGATAATAGACAACAACGCGAAGAACAACGCACTCGTTCCTACCACTTGTTTCGCACCGGGTACGTCACCAGCTCCAACCCTTTGGCCCACTAAAATCGTCGCTGCCATCCCAATTCCAAAAATAGAGCTTAACAGGAAAAATAAAATAATATGTGCGTTGGATGTAGCTGCCAACGCTTGTTCTCCTAGAAACTTACCAACCCAAATAGAGTTGATGGAGCCGTTTAATGACTGCAACACGTTTCCCATCAAGATTGGTAAAGAAAAGAAAAACAACGTTTTTGCAATAGGACCCTCTGTTAAATTTGGTCTCACTTTTCCTTTTGTTTGTTCCATATGTCATCCCCTCTCTTCCGTATAGCTATAACCTCCCTCAAACAGTTGTATTGCAATACCTACATCATCTTCGAAATGAAGTCTATATGCAACTAATACGCCGCAGAAAACGGATACATACACCATTTGGAGATAAACTGTTTGAGAGAAATGCACATTCATGTATGATAGGTACTAAGGAGTGTGATATACGTGAAGTTAATCGCAATTGATATGGATGGAACGCTATTATCCGAAAAACTGGAGATTTCTGCTGAGAACTTAGCCGCGATACAAGAAGTGGAGGCTGCTGGCCACATTGTCATGATTTGTTCGGGCCGTGCAAAAAGCGATATTTTACAATTTACAAAGCGATATCATTTACAATGCCCGATTGGCGCGAGCAACGGAGCCGTTGTATATGTGGACGATAAAGTATTACATGCCGCCTATATCCCGAGACAAACGGTTACAGACATTTCTGATCTATTACAAAGCAATGATGTTCCTTATAAGCTGTATACAAGTAAAGGTATTTTTGTGCCGCGCGATTGGAAGGAAAAAGTAATGCGCGCTTTTGAGAACGGCGACTCTCATCATCACTTTACATTAACGGAAATTGAACGCATTACAGAGCATCAATTACAATCAAACATCGTTCAGTTTTATGATGATATAAATGAATTGCTGCAGGGGGATATTGAAGTTGAGAAGTTCTTTATTTTAACGCTGCATAGCACCCAGCGCGAACAACTTCTTAATCACATGAAAAAGCCGGGTCTTATGGTTACCGCCTCTGCACCAACTAACTTAGAGATCATGCATGAAAATGGTCATAAAGGTAATGGCCTGCGCGTTATGGCACAGCATTATAACATTCCGCTAGAAAACACAATTGCGATGGGCGATAATTTTAATGATGTCCCTATGCTAGAAGCGGCTGGCTTTTCTATCGCGATGGGCAACGCGGAAGACAAGGTGAAAGAGATTTGCGATGCAGTCACTCTATCAAATAACGAGAGCGGCGTCGCTCACGCACTGCGCACATACGTATTATAATCTTCTATGAAATAGTAGAGAGGTCGAGACAAAAGGTTTTGTCTCGACCTCTTTACTATGAAGATTGCAATTGAAGTGTTCACCTTACATGTTACAATTGAGAATAATTTCAACACAAACACCTAATCTCTCATGGTCCGGGAGGCTCTCTTGCGGGGCACCTAACCTTTCTTTTCTTCACGCAGGTGGTCCACAACGCTCTCTTGCGGGACACCTAACTCCTCTTTTCTTCTCTCTGGTGGTCCACAAGCCTCTCTTGCGGGACACCTAACTCCTCTTTTCTTCTCTCTGGTGGTCCACAAGCCTCTCTTGCGGGACACCTAACCTCTCTTTTCTTCTCTCTGGTGGTCCACAAGCCTCTCTTGCGGGATACCTAACTCCTCTTTTCTTCTCTCTGGTGGTCCACAACGCTCTCTTGCGGGACACCTAACTCCTCTTTTCTTCTCTCTGGTGGTCCACAACGCTCTCTTGCGGGGCACCTAACCTTTCTTTTCTTCGCACAGGTGGTCCACAAGCCTCTCTTGCGGGG
>NZ_RIAV01000027.1 GCF_003852715.1 Ectobacillus antri | reverse complement strand
CAGAAAAGCGGAGCCGACTGTTTAGGCACAGAATCTAAGGTTCTCGGCACAAAAAAGAGCATAAAAAAACCTGCTTATGCAGGTCCCCCGTCTTTGTGATTCGCGTTCATTAACGTTTTTTCAAGTTCTTTAAACTTTTCTGCATCACGCTTTGAAATCTTTTGAAATAGTCGCCATGTTAATATAGCGCCGATTAAAAAGATGATACAGATAATAAATGCCGGGATATACTCGGTCTTATCTTCAGGAAAATATAAAAATGGCATGTCTACACCCCTTTTTGACACGTATATGTTTCATTATACCGCAAAAAGACAACCTTGCCTTTACCTTTCTCGTTTTGTAGGATGAAAGAAAAGGAGGGGTTTTTGTGGAAGTTGGTACAATAGTAAAGGGTTTTTATAAAACGGGCACATATATTGGGGAAATTACCGCGGTGCGTCCGCAGCACTATCTTGTGAAAGTGCTTGCGGTTGTAAAACATCCGACCCAAGGTGATTTACATAGCATAAAGCAAGTTGATGTGCCGCTGTTTCACGAGCGTCGTGCTTTAGCGTACAGAGAACAAACAAACATTCCAATTCACATGGTCAAACCATATGAAGGAGAAGTCCCTGATTATAAAGAATCATTACGTTTAGCACTAGAGACCCAAATAGCCGAGCTTCAAGAAGAAAATTCTCCTTGGGCAAAGCGTTGCTTGGAAAACTTAGCCGTTCTACAAAAGGAGTATAAGTTATAAAAAACCAAAGGCCAAATTACTTTTAAAAAGTAATTTGGCCTTTAGTTTGTGCTTACACGCTTTAGTAGCTTGCTAAAATCTACTCGGTCTCCGATTGTAGGCGGTGCAGGTTTTACTAAATATTGCTTATCCTTTTCTACCAACTTAAAAATATTGTATGTGGTTAAAGCATCGTCTAGCGCCCGATGATGTTTACCTGTTCCTTTTTTGCCATACGACTCAATCGCCTTCCAAAGTCCAGTCTGGTTTCGATCGCCAAAAAAATGCTTGTATTCCAATGACAAGTCTCGATGAGTTTGAAATGGATATACAATGCCTGCCGCTTCACAGTTTTGCCGTAATACACGCACATCCATATTTCCCCATGTAATAAGCGTTGCACCTTCATATTGACGAAGTTTCACCATTAATTCTAAAAACGAAATACCACCATCAATATCTTCCTGCGACACATTCAGAAAACTTTTACAACGTTCTGTTAAAAGAGGAAAACGCGTCGGTTTTACATATGATGAAAATGTATCCTGTACATCTTCTTGTACAAACACTGCGCCAACCTCAATGATTTCAGGATAAAACCCGTGCGGCTTCCGCTTGCTTTCCGGCATGGTAAACTCAAAATCCAAAAATAATAGTTGAGCCCCCTCCATTCTAATCCCTCCTCCCTTTTCAGTATATCATGCTGCGAGTTTTTTCTTGATAAGTGTGTATCTTATGTATATGTGTCAATATAACAAATATTTTCATAAAACAACATTGACAAGAACCGAATTTCAAAAAATGTTGAAGTGCTACTTTATACATCCAAAAGCAATATTCATTTACACAATTTCCTCGCTTCTTTTATAATAAAATAGTGTGCATTTTGCCACATTACAAAAACATTCGGTATAATACCTGGAAGGGAGCAGAGATTTTGCACGAAACAACTACTGAAATTTCCAATTTTCAATACTATTTTGCTATTGCAGTCTTTTTAATTTCATACGCAATCATCATCTCAGAAAAATTAAATCGTGCGGTAATCGCCTTGCTAGGCGGTGCCTTAATGGTGTTATTTGGCATCGTAGATTTACATCAAGCATTCACACACCATATTGAATGGGGAACAATTACCCTTTTAATTGGCATGATGATTCTTGTAAACATCACCAGTAAGTCGGGTGTTTTCCAATACGTCGCCATTAAATCCGCTAAAAAAGCAAAAGGAAATCCCATTCGGATTTTAATTATCTTGTCTTTGCTGACAGCACTAGGCTCTGCGTTTTTAGATAATGTAACAACGGTGCTGCTTGTTGTGCCAGTTACCTTATCCATTACACGTATTTTAAAAGTAAATCCAGTTCCATACTTAATGTCAGAGGTTATTTTCTCTAACATCGGCGGTACTGCAACACTTATTGGAGACCCACCGAACATTATGATTGGGTCTGCCAATAAACACCTTGATTTTAATGCTTTTTTATTCAACTTGGCGCCTGTTGTGGCCATAATCATTGGCGTAACAGCACTTATGATTTACTTTATCTATCGCAAGCAGTTACAAACAGATGCAGCGCAAATTAAAATGCTGATGGATTTAGATGAAAACAGCTACATCAAAGATCGTAAGTTGATGATAAAATCATTAACGATATTAGGCTTAACCATTCTTGGCTTTGTCCTTCACTCCATTCTTCACGTGGACGCCGCTGTTATTGCAATGACAGGCGCAACAGTTCTTATGCTTATCGGTGTGAAGGAGCATGAAATTGAAGAAGTGTTTGCGCATGTAGAATGGGTAACGATCTTTTTCTTTGCCGGACTTTTTGTGTTGGTCGGCGGTCTAATTGATATCGGCCTGATTAAAACACTGGCTCAGCAAGTTCTGAATATTACAGGCGGCGATATTGGCTTTGCATCTCTACTTATTTTATGGGTGTCTGGTATTGCTTCTGCGACAATTGACAACATTCCATTTGTAGCAACCATGATTCCGCTTATTAATGATATGGCGATTGGACTTGGCTTGTCACCGTCTGCTGCTGAAATTGATGTATTATGGTGGTCACTTGCGCTCGGTGCTTGTCTAGGTGGGAATGGTACATTAATCGGGGCATCCGCGAACGTAATTGTAGCGGGTATCGCAAGCCGCGAGGGACACGGTTTTAGCTACATGACCTTTTTAAAGTTCGGTTTTCCCATTATGATTGTATCACTCTTAATTTCTCATGCTTATATTTACTTGCGTTACTTAATGTAAAAGAAAAAGCTACGGCTTTTTCTTTTTTGTTGCCAAAAGAACATAAGTTCGTGTTATGCTTATAAAAAATAGTAAGGAGGAACTATCATGGATGCGTTTGTTGTAGCATTGCAGGCACATTTCGAGCCACATCGCAATCCCGAAAAAGCGGCAGCTATGAGCCGTTATATGAAGAATCAATTTCCCTTTCTCGGTATACAAACACCGGAACGGAAAGCTTTGCTGAAACATTTTTTACTTGCATACGGGGTACCATCGCCGCAGCAATTACCAGCAATTGTGCGGGGCTTATGGCAGTTGCACGAGCGCGAATATACAATTGTCGCGCTAGATTTACTTGAAAAGAACATAAAACATATGAATGCTTCTTTTTTACCGCTCATGGAAGAAATCATTACAACAAAGTCTTGGTGGGACACTGTCGACTATATTGCCCCTCGGCTTGTCGGAACCATTTTCACCATTTCTCCCGAACACATTGATGAATATGTAACAAAGTGGATGCAGTCGGGTAATATATGGCTGCAACGAACAGCGCTTTTATTTCAGCTCAAATATAAACAAAAAACAGACATACAGCTTCTCTTTTCCCTCATCCAGGAGCTCAGTCACTCCAAAGAATTTTTCATTCAAAAAGCAATCGGCTGGGTGCTTCGTGAATATGCAAAAACCGATGCGGATGCGGTGCGACAGTTCGTTCAGAACCATCACCTTGCGCCCCTTAGTAAACGAGAAGCACTCAAGCATATTGGTATAAAAAACAAAGCATCCGGACAGATTGTATAAAAGAAAGACATGTTCCCAATCAAAGCAAATGCATATACTAGAGTATCTCTTGTCGTTTGCGATAGAACATGTTAAAATGTTAGCATCTTTTATATAGTAGCAATGACGGACCTATAAGTACTTGCAACCAAAGCGATTCAGGGATGGTGTGAGCCTGATATGAGCAAGGAAACGGCAGTCCCGAGCAATACAATTTCAAAGTGGGCATGCATACGCATGTCAACTAGGGTGGAACCGCGAGCAAACGCTCGTCCCTAGGCATTACGCCGTGGGATGAGCGTTTTTTGTATTTTATTTTAAAGGAGGATTTTCATATGGCTTCAATGGAACAAATCGTAAATTTAGCAAAACACCGTGGCTTTGTATTCCCGGGTTCTGAAATTTACGGAGGTTTAGCAAATACGTGGGATTACGGTCCGCTAGGTGTTGAGCTGAAAAACAACGTAAAAAAAGCATGGTGGAAAAAGTTTATTCAAGAATCTCCATACAACGTAGGTCTTGATGCAGCAATTTTGATGAACCCACAAACTTGGGTAGCATCTGGGCACGTTGGTAACTTTAACGACCCGATGATTGACTGTAAATCATGTAAAGCGCGTCATCGTGCTGATAAATTAATTGAAAATGCCTTGGAAGCAAAAGGCATCGAAATGATTGTAGATGGTCTTTCCTTTGACCAAATGGCTGCGCTCATTACAGAACATAACATCACATGTCCGGATTGCGGCAGCAATGACTTTACAGAAATTCGCCAATTTAACTTAATGTTTAAAACACATCAAGGTGTAACACAATCCAGCACAAACGAAATCTACATGCGTCCAGAAACGGCACAAGGTATTTTCGTCAACTTTAAAAATGTACAGCGCTCTATGCGCAAAAAGCTTCCATTTGGTATCGGCCAAATCGGTAAAAGCTTCCGTAACGAAATTACACCGGGTAACTTTACATTCCGTACGCGTGAATTCGAGCAAATGGAGCTTGAGTTCTTCTGTAAACCAGGCGAGGATATGGAGTGGTTTACATTCTGGCGTAACTATTGCCGCGACTGGCTGCTTGCGCTTGGCATGAAGGAAGACAGCATACGCCTACGCGATCATGGTGAAGATGAATTGTCTCACTATAGCAACGCAACAACAGATATTGAATTTAAATTCCCGTTCGGCTGGGGCGAGCTTTGGGGCATTGCTGACCGCACGGACTTTGACTTGAAACGTCATATGGAGCACTCTAACGAAGATTTCAATTATGTAGATCCGCAAACAAATGAGCGTTACGTACCATATTGCATCGAGCCTTCTCTTGGTGCGGATCGCGTCACGCTGGCATTTCTATGTGATGCGTACGAAGAAGAGCAGCTAGAAAATGACTCTCGTACGGTATTGCGCTTCCATCCGGCATTGGCGCCGTTCAAAGCGGCCATTCTACCGCTTTCTAAAAAGCTATCTGACCATGCAATGGAAGTGTACAGCGAATTGTCTAAGCACTTCATGGTAGACTTTGATGAAACAGGTTCTATCGGTAAACGTTATCGCCGCCAAGATGAAATCGGCACACCGTTCTGTATCACATTTGACTTTGATTCTGTCGAAGATCGTCAGGTTACGGTGCGCGACCGCGACACAATGGAGCAAGTTCGCATGCCAATCGAAGAATTGAAGAACTTCTTGGAAAACAAAATTAACTTCTAATAGCAAAAGGGTGTCTATGCGACACCCTTTTTTTCGTAATTCAGCAAGTTTGGCACTTTTTCTGGGGACTTCTTGCGATAATTTGATAACTTTCTAAAATAATCTGGCGACTTTGCTAAGTTATTTGGCAACTACGATCCTGTCGACGTACTGCCGCTACCAAATCCCTTCTTTGCTTTAACAGATGATTTCCCGCTATCAGTATCTGGATACGCTGTGTTACCAATATAATAGTAGCCATAATGACGAGAACCTCGTTCGTCACATTCCCATTCCTCATCACCGTGGTCGTACTCAAATTGGGAGCAATATGGATCTTGTGGCTTTGGCGGTACATCTTCATCTCCGCAGCCTGCCATCGCTCCACCAAAAGCTGTTGTAATGCCTAACATCATTAATTTCGTCTTTTTCATCTTTATTCCCCTCTCCCCAAAATACAAAAAAACCTCTGCCATGAAAAATGGCAAAGGTCTTGCAAGACATGGTCATATGCCAACAAAGCCGGTGAGAACACTCACGGAATGACGACCTTGTTTCAGGATATACCTGATGCTACTCCCCTTTGGAGTATATAATTATTTATACATATATCTTACAATACAAGAAAAAATATGTAAATGATTTTCTGTAGGTACAAATCGCTCCATCTAAAGAGACTGTTGCTCTAATTAACGCTTATCTGTAACAGCAACTGTGCAACGGGAAATACAAAGTAGTCGCTCTTGCTCATCGACAATTTTAATATCCCAAACCATGGTTGTTTTTCCTTTATGCAAAGGCGTCCCGATGGCAGTTACTACTCCATCTCGCTTAGAACGAATATGGTTCGCATTAATCTCTAGTCCAAAGCATAATTGAGTTTCAGAATCGATGAGCGCATATGTACCGACACTTGCCACCGTTTCGGCGAGCGCTACCGATGCTCCGCCGTGCAAGAAACCAAACGGTTGATGTGTACTTCCGTTCACTGGCATGGTCATAACCACTCGCTCAGGGGTACACTCTTTCATCTCCATTCCTAAAGCTTCCATCAAAGTTTTTGCCATTTATCATCCGCTCCCTTATTAATGTCAGATTCATATTTCCATATTATGCATAATTATAACTTGTTCCTCGCAAACTGTATATAAACAAGAACTCTTCGCTCGCATGTATAGTCCTTTTAAAAGAATATACATTCTACATACGATATGAATTCACTTTGTATATAAGGAGATTGCATATGAAACTACGCTATTTTTGGATCATCCTGTTCGTTTTTCTATTTCCTGTTCACACCTATGCGGATCGCCCTGTATTGCCTTCCCATGCACCGCTTCTTGCTGAAGAAGAGAAAAAGGAAGGAAAAAATGAGTATTTTGAATATCAGCTGCGTATCCCTCATTTTAGTGGATTAAAAAACGAAGTGTTTCAAACAAAGTTGAATGAATATTACAGTACAAAAATGATGATGTTCAAGCGCAAATTAGAAAAAGAGGCCAAGCAATACTACGATGAAAACAAAGGGGCTCTTAGTATTCATCCCTACGTGGGAAGTACAGACTATAAAATCACTTATAACCGCAAGCCACTACTGAGCTTGTATACAAGCTACTATCAATATACCGGCGGCGCGCATGGTATGTATGAGTGGAGAGCTAATACGTTTGATATTGACTTAGAAAAAGAGCTTATGCTAGCAGAATTATTTACAGGAGCAGGCTATGAACAAATGATTCGGCAAGAAATTCTTAAACAAATACAACAAAATAAGGACAGCTTTTTTCCAGATGCAACTGAAAAAATTTGTAAAATTAGTGAATTGAAATTCTTTTTAGAGACAGAAAATCTTGTTGTCTATTTTCCATTGTATGAACTCGCTCCTTATTCTTCTGGCATTCCAGAATTCCGCATTCCGTACACTCTGCTGCAAGAACAATTGAAAGGCAAGTATCAGAAGATTTTGATTGACAAGTAATGCGCGTCCCGTTACGATATTGTTAACCAAAACACTATTGGAGGTTAACATAAAATGCGCAAGTTTCGTACACTTGATTTAACTTTAGCTGCTATGTTTGTTGCGCTTATGGCAATTGGCGCAAACATCACGTCTTGGGCTCCTTTTTTACAAGTAGCTGGTATCCCTCTATCAATGCAACCATTTTTTGCAATCCTAGCCGGATTGTTACTTGGTAGCAGAGTGGGGGCACTGTCTATGACTGTTTACATGCTAGTTGGTATTGCGGGGGCACCGGTATTTGCTCAATTTAGCGCAGGAATTGATACTGTTTTAGGCATGTCTGGCGGTTTTATTCTCTCTTACATTGTTGTTGCCTACGTAACTGGAAAAATCGTCGAAAGCAAGGTAATCCCGACCTTCTCTACTTTTTTGATTTCCTCTTTAGTTGGTATTGCTCTTATTTATGTGATTGGTACGAACTATATGTACGCTGCTGCAAATGTATGGTTAGAGGCAGACATGGAATACGCAACAGCTTGGAAAATCATGATGTGGTTTATGGTAAAAGATTTAGCATTTACCATTTTAGGAGCAGTCATCGCCCCTCGTATCTACCGTGCGATTACCAGCTCTGGAACAGCTTATTCTCGTACAGCATAAAAGCACGGATTTTTCCGTGCTTTTTTAATTTGCAGCCATTTTTTCTTGGATTTGCTTATCTTGACTTGTCGGTGCAAAAACAAAGTACTTACTTATGTAAAAGTGTGTGCCAAATCCAATTATATTCACAATTACCGCACATAATGGCTTAATGTTCACAAGATAAACAAGTCCATTATAAAATACAATAGCTACTGCCATGCTGATGAGTGATGCAGCAATAAATAAACCAAATTCTTTGGCTCCACTTTGTATATCTGCTCGCTTCGTTTGAAACACAAACTGCTTAGTTGTAATATAAAAGATAAGCATAAAAATAGTCCATGACATGCTTTGTGCCACCCATGTACTACCTATATCCTCTTGCATCGTTAAGATAAAAAAGTATATAACCATTTTGGATACACTTGCACAGGCTCCTAAAAATAAGTAGTTATATAGCTGACGTTTTTTATCCATCTAACGCTCCTTTCCATGCGATTGAACATATAAGAAGAGGAGCGATTTGCTCCTCTTCTTATATGTATTTGTATATACACTAATTATTCCAGCGTGCTTTTTACGGTGTTCTCTTCTAACAATCGCTGCATAACCTGCAGTAAATCTTCACGTAAATCGTCATGCTGCAGCGCCATTTCAATAGTTGTTTGAATAAAGCCAAGCTTTTCACCTACATCATAACGCTTGCCATCAAAGTCATATGCGAACACACGCTGAATTTCATTTAGCCTTTGGATTGCGTCAGTTAGCTGAATTTCACCACCTGCGCCAATTTCCTGTTCCTCTAAAAACATAAAAATTTCAGGAGTCAAAATATAGCGACCCATAATCGCCAAGTTAGAAGGTGCCGTACCTTTTGCTGGCTTTTCTACAAATTGACGGACTTGATAGCGACGGCCATCTCTTTCAATCGGATCAATGATACCGTAGCGATGCGTTTCACTTTCATCAACCGTTTGTACACCAATCACAGATGAAAATGTACGCTCATGCTCATCCATCAATTGACGTAGACACGGCTTGTCAGCTTGCACAATATCATCGCCAAGCAGTACGGCAAACGGCTCATCGCCGATAAATTTTCGTGCGCACCATACTGCATGTCCCAGTCCTTTCGGTTCTTTTTGACGAATATAATGAATATCCACCATTTTAGAAGAAGCTCGTACCTTTTCTAGAAGCTCATATTTTTCCTTCTCAAATAGGTTTTGTTCCAATTCAAACGCATGGTCAAAATGATCTTCGATCGCGCGTTTTCCTTTTCCTGTTACAATAATGATATCTTCAATGCCCGATTGAATGGCTTCCTCTACAATATATTGAATGGTTGGCTTATCAACAATCGGAAGCATTTCTTTTGGCATCGCTTTAGTCGCAGGCAAAAAGCGTGTTCCCAGACCCGCTGCAGGAATAATGGCCTTTCTAACTCGTTTCATCTTTTCTACCTCTTTCTTATCATGAAAAGCGTTCTACAAGTGTTGCTAATGTACGTACCATTACACCAGTTGCACCTGCTGGACCAAGATCATGCGCCGCTTTGGTTTCAGATGTACCAGCAATATCCAAATGCACCCATGGTGTGTCTCCCGCAAATTCTCCTAAAAACGCCCCTGCCATAATAGCATGACCATCGCGCCCTGGAGAGTTATTCAAATCGGCAAATTTACTGCCCCGCACTCGCTCCTTGTCACGTTCGAAAATTGGCAATTGCCAAATTGGCTCATCCGTTTCTAAAGCAGCTTCCAATACTTGCTCATAAAATCCTTCATCGTTTGTCATCGCACCTGTCGTATGGTTACCTAACGCGACAATCACACCACCTGTTAACGTTGCTACATCAATAAGATAATTTGCTCCGAGCTGCTTTGCATACGTGATGCCATCTGCAAGCGCCAAGCGCCCTTCCGCATCTGTATTCAACACCTCAATCGTTTTACCGCTCATAGATGTAATAACATCATCTGGTTTAAATGCAGCGCCACTAATCATATTATCAGTAGCTGGGATAACCATCACGACATTTTGCTCTGGACGCAATTCGCCGATGATTTCCATGGCGCCTAAAACAGCTGCAGCACCGCCCATATCTCCTTTCATACCAACCATACCTTCACGCGGCTTTAAGGAGTACCCGCCTGTATCATATGTAATACCTTTGCCCACAAGTCCAATTACATCTGTCCATTCTTCTTTACCTTGGTAAGAGATAGTAATCACCTTAGGTGGGTTGACAGAACCTTGGTTAACGGCTAAAAGCGCCCCCATACCAAGCTCTTGTATTTCTTCTTTTTCCAGCACTTTATAATCCATACCGTACTTTTCTGCCAATTGAATTGCATGATGTGCAAGATCGCTAGCTGTTAGCTTATTCGGCGGCATATTTACAAGCGTACGAGCCATATTTGTTGCTTTTCCATACACAGCACCGACAGAAAGAGCAGCTTGCACTTCTTGTGCATCAGCTTTTGTGATGAACACGAGAGAGGGACTTGGTTTTTGTTCCTTTTTATTCGTTTTATATGTTTGTAACTCATATGTGGCCAAGTAATAAGACTCTGCGGCAATATGCGCTACATCTAATACATCAATATGACCCGATACAAATGAATCTAGCTCAATTGCGATGTTATCTGCTTTTATACCCTTTACAGACTGAAATACCTTACCCATTGTTTCGCGCAGCAACTCTGTTGTATAGGTATCAGCATTGCCGAGGCCAGCGAATACGTAGCGCTTCACATCACTTTGTCCAAGCGCATGTACTTTAGATACAGATTTCTTTCGGGTAGAGATATCACCCTCTGCTACAAGCGTACTTAATTGTCCATTTAAACCGACTTCTAGCTCTGTTGCTCCTTCAAAAATACCAATGATGGCTACCTCATGTGTACCTAACTGTTCTTGTATATGAAACATCCTAACACCTCCAAGTATATGTTTTTATTATAGCTGTATTTGTTGAAAAATGCGAAGATTCCGTGCAATATAAATAGCCCGGACGATTTATCCGAGCTACTTTCGATATTGTTGGCGGAACACCTGCATTGCCTTATCTTCGTTTAGGCGGTTCATATCCTCTTCTGTTAATTTCCCATTTCCCATCTTAACCACATATACTTTTAATTCTTTTTTACCCCACTGCTTATATACATCTTGCACCGTTTCATAATATAAGTCCAATGAGTTTCCTTTAATAGCCCCACCCTTATCCGCCACAACACCATAACCATAATCCGGAATGAACAAAACAGTTCCAATCGGAAACACGTTAAGATCTGCAGCAATAGTAGAATATAAGTCCCGCTTTACGCGAACACCAGAATAAGTAATGCCGTATTGCGGGTGATTCGGTCGTTTTCCTGTTGATTCCACACCTGCTGTATAGCCCGTTGCCTTTACCATCATTGAAGGATATTTTTGATCCCAATCTTCAAATTCTTCTAGCGTAATTGGGGATAGCTCCTCAGCTTTTACACTTGTGACAGATTGACTTGTTTTTTTAACAAAGTGCTCTACGCGCAACCCAGTAATTGCAAACACAGTAACAGCAAGCGCACAAAGAAATGCGCTCGTCATCAACAAGCGAATCGCAACTTTTCGTATTGTCATGCTTATTTCAACACTCCTTTACGACTAGTGTTGGCCATGACAATCATTTTTATGCGATAACCCCTCTCTTTTTTTATCTTCTAAGACCAACTTCGCAGTCCTAGCGGCCGAGTTCTCTCTCCTATCGGCCGAATTCATTCTTCTATCGGCCAAATTCATTCTTCTATCGGCCAAATTCAACTTTTATCAGAATTCTCTACAATTGATTATAGAAAAAACCTCGCGGCAGCGAGGTTTAGAACATTTGATATCCTTTTTGACGAAGTGTCTTAATAATGATGCCGGAAAGAATAGCTCCGACTAAGCCGGTCGTTAAAATAATCATGTCTGCTTGACCTAGGGATGTGGCATGTTCTGTTAAAGAAGCAAATGCCTCTGATGGATTGCTGATATAATCGAAGGTGCTGACCTTATCAATAATAGCAATGCAAATAAGCGGGTACAAGATTGCCATAATCCATGTTTTACGTAAGATCATATTTAACAAAAAGCCAATTCCGAAAAACAACACAAAAAACAACATCATTGAAATGAACAATACTGGAATACTCATGTATTTCTCCCCTTTTTCCCTCTTGCTGTCTTAAGTGTACAAAACGTGCGCAAGGTCGTCAATTTCTGTTTTCAGGAAGAAATACATGATAGGCTGTATATCCAAAATGAGTGCCTGGGTTCATATCTTTTCGTAGTGGAAAAGGTGGTGCGGAAATACTTTGCGCCAAATAACGTAATAATACCGAAGCCGTTTCATCATTTGCAAATTGGGATGGCTGTAAAAACTGCGCATCTTCTAGCTCATCGCTCTTTATTACAATACGCTCATGTAACGGCGCTAAGCTGAAAATAATCATGTTATCGCTGATTTCATTTCGAATTACACCAGAACGAACCCCAATCACACCTTTAACCTCTGTATGTATTCCCGTTTCTTCCAGTACTTCACGTTGCACCGCTTGGTCAACCGTTTCCCCTTCATCAACAAAACCGGCCGGAAGTGACCATACGCCCTTTAATCCCCCGTAACTCTTTTTCACCACAAGCCATTTTCCATCTTCTGTTATGACTAAACCACTCACACCGAGCCACACCTTACCTCGTTTGCTCATATTCCCCGCTCCTTCATTCTAAGTGACATTTAGGATCGATTAAAGTTCGTTGTTGATTTCGTTTGCTTTCGGGAGCCTGGCTTTTCCGCAGGATTCTCACCCTCTTCACTTTAATCAACAAGTACCACTTAGCAGCATCAGGCTTTAACACACTACCTTTAAAAAAAGAGCAAAAGCGCACCGGCTTTTGCTCATCTTATCTTAAAAGAACTTTAATTTACCTTTTTTCAATACTAATAATGGACCGCCTAGTAGGAACAAGTAGCGGTTGTCGATTACTTTTTTCATGAAAGCAGCTTGCCATCCGACAATCTTTCTGCCCATTACAACACCGATACCATCATCGTGACCAAGTGAACATACGGAACCTTTGTTATCGAATACAAACTTCTTCATTTCACCTTTGCCACGTACCATAACTGCAATGTTTTGCGCAATTGTGTAACCTTCTTGAATTGCGATTTGTGCAGTTGGTGGGTAAGGACGATCATTTTCAGGATTAAAGATTAATGCAGCGTCACCAACGATAAATACATCATCATGACCAGGTGCGCGCATGTACTCATCAACTTTGATACGGCCGCGCATTGCTTCAAAGCCGGATTGCTCCACAAGTGCGTTACCGCGTACACCAGCTGCCCATACAACTGTTGCTGCTTTGATTTCTTCTACTTCCTCACCTTTTGCTACGATAATACCTTCTTCTGTAGCTTCTTTAATCGCTGTGCCGATGCGGAATTCCACGCCGCGCTTTTCTAAAAACTTCACGGCATATTCAACAAGCTCAGGATCAAATCCAGGCAATACTGTTGGTGCAGCTTCTACGCAAATAATGCGCACTTTTTCACGAGGTACATCATACTCAGCTACAAGCTCAGGAACACGGTTCGCAAGCTCCGCTAAGAATTCAATACCTGTAAAACCAGCACCGCCGACTACAACTGTTAGTAGCTCGTCGCGTTTTTGTGTTGGGTATAGAGAGAACATATACTCAATATGGTCGCGGATTTGACGTGCGCCGTTAATGTTAGCAATTGAGAATGCATGCTCTTTCAGGCCTTTAATACCGAATGTTTCAGATTCAAAGCCAAGACCCACTACAAGATAATCATACTCAAGCTCACCATTGTGAAGGATAACACGCTTTTCTGCAGACTTAATTTCTACAACCGTATCTTGTACGAAGTTTACTTTGCTAGAATCAATTACATCTTTAATTTCAAGACGTGTTTTATCATGGTGCAATGTACCTGCCGCATTCTCATGCAACCATGTTGTCTGGTAATGATAGCTGTTATTGTTTACAAGCGTAATTTCCGCTTCGCTTACAGACAGCATTTTTTGGAGACGGACAGTGGTAATCATACCGCCGTATCCGGCACCAAGAATAACTATTTTCGGCTTTCTCACCCTAATCACGATCCTTCTCTATAAAATAAGTATGCAATATAATTAGTATTTGTCGAACTTTATCGACAATTCATAAAAAAGTAAAAAATTTGTCACAAAAACGAAACATACACCTACATTATATTATGCTTTTTCTAGCCATTTTTCAAGTGCAGTTATTCACATAATCCGTAACGAATTTAATGAAAGTGCTTTCTTTTTCTGTTTGGCATTTATTTTTTGTTGTTTCATTGAATATATACAGTAGAAGTCTGGAAATACGGTCTTTTTCTAAGTTTTTTTCAAGAAATTATGGTATGATTTTTTGTGAGCAGTTTCACTTGTACGACGTACATTGAGAACTATTACACTTTGATTTGGAGGGAGATCGCTTTGACAGAACAAAAGGTATACGATATCACCATTATCGGCGGAGGACCAACAGGATTGTTCACAGCCTTCTACGGAGGGATGCGACAAGCAAGCGTGAAAATCATTGAAAGCCTACCGCAGCTTGGCGGTCAGCTTTCCGCGCTATATCCTGAAAAATACATCTATGACGTGGCCGGCTTTCCAAAGGTTCGCGCACAAGAGCTGATAAATAATTTAAAAGAACAAATGAGCAAATTCGAGCCGACAGTTTGCTTGGAAGAGGCTGTACAAACCATTGAAAAGCAAGCAGACGGCGTATTTAAGCTTGTAACCAATAAAGATACACATTATTCCAAAACAGTCATTATTACAGCTGGAAACGGTGCATTTCAGCCACGCCGCTTAGAGCTTGAGAATGTAGAGCAATATGAAAAGAAGAACTTACATTATTTCGTAGACGATATGAACAAGTTTGCTGGCAAACGCGTTGTTGTATTTGGCGGCGGCGATTCCGCAGTAGACTGGGCGCTTATGCTTGAGCCGATTGCTGAACAGGTTACACTTATCCATCGTCGCGATAAATTCCGCGCGCATGAGCATAGCGTTGAACTACTGATGAATTCGCGCGTAGATATTAAAACGCCTTACGTACCAGCGGAATTAATTGGTGACGACAATATTAAGCAAGTCGTAATTCAAGATGTAAAAACAGAAGAAAAAGTAGTTCTGGATGTTGACGATGTAATCGTTAACTACGGCTTTGTTTCTTCTTTGGGACCAATTAAAGATTGGGGCTTAACAATTGAGAAAAATAACATTGTAGTAAACTCCAAAATGGAAACCAATATCCCGGGCATTTACGCAGCTGGTGACATTTGTACGTACGACGGAAAAGTAAAGCTCATCGCGTCCGGCTTCGGTGAAGCACCGACTGCTGTAAATAACGCGAAAGCTTACATTGATCCAAAAGCAAGAGTACAACCACTGCACAGCACAAGCTTATTTTAAGAAGAGCCGATTTCGGCTCTTTTTTTGTATAGACTTTGCTAACGTTCTCTGTTGCTTTCGGCCGCAGGGATAGTCGAAAGTCTTATCCCTTCCGCTTTAATCAATGGGTGAACAGCCTTTTGTGTAAAAAGACCTTGTACAACTCGTATAGCATTGTCTACAATGAAAAAAGGGTATCAAAATAGAAACAAGTTGTCATACTGTACATAGATTGAGCCCGCATTCTAAAGCAAGGAGATTATATGATGGAAAATGTCAGGCAATCTCACATCATAGCGGCTTCGAGTAAAAGTACCTCGTTGTTTCGCAATAGTAACTTCCTGTATTTATGGAGCGCTACCTTATTTTCAAGCTTCGCGCTCGCGCTATTCACGTTTTCGCAAACATGGTATATCGTCAAAACTTTAAATTTGCAAGCTTCACTAGGTCTTGTGCTCCTTGCATCAAGTGTCCCAAGACTGGTATTTATGATTGTAGGCGGCGCCGTTGCAGATAAGTTTCCCAAAAAGAATATCATGTTCATCTCAAATATGATTCGCATTGTGCTCGTGAGTATTTTATTACTATGGCTTGTTGCAGGTGACGTTACATTATACACACTTGTAATCTTTGCACTCTGTTTTGGACTTGCAGATGCTTTCTTTTGGTCTGCAGATGGTTCTATTTTACCGGAGCTCGTGGCAAAGCATCGTTTAACACAGGCTAACTCTATTACACAAATGACCAATCAATCTTCACTTATTTTAGGACCTGTTTTAGCTGGATTTTTGCTGAAGGTCACCAGCTACGAAGCTGTGTTTGCATTGGCAATTGTTCTTCTCATCTCTGCAGCGTTTCTCGTATATCACATTAAAAGCGGAACTCAACAGGAAACGCGCAATGGAGCCATACTTACCTCTATAAAGGAAGGAATTTTATACGTTAAGCAATCATCATTTCTAACGACCCTTCTCATCTGCAGCGCATTTTTAAACCTGTTTCTCATCGGACCCATGCAAATCGGATTTCCGATTTTTGTAAAGAATGTACTGCATGGTGATTCTGTGTTATTCAGCTATTTGGAAGGATCTGTAGGGGGAGGTATGGCGATTGGGGCCATTACAGTTGGTCTGTTGAATATTCAGCGCCGCCGCGGCCTTTTTTGTATCATCATGCTGTTTTTATCAGGCATTGCCTTTTTCTTTATTACACAAAGCGATATAGTGTGGCAAGCATTGCTCGCAAGCGGCTTATTTGGTATAGCACTTGCTATGGCAGCACTTCCTTTGATGGCTGTTATCCAATCTACAGTGAAAGAAGACATGATGGGGCGCGTGATGAGCTTAATGATGCTTTCCTCAATGGGGCTTATCCCGCTTTCTTATGCCGCTACCTCAATGCTTCTTACGTTTGGTATACCGATTGTCATGATTTTAAAAAGCGGCGCCGTTACTATTATTTTGTTCGCACTGTTTGTTGCATTACGTGTACCAACAGTCCGGCGTTTTGACTAAAGAAGGAAGAGCCGCGACTCTTCCTTTTTTAATGATTCCAGCTACCTTTGGGCTGCTCCCGCAAATGTAAAAAGCCCCTGCACTGCACGGGCTTCGTGTTAAGTTAACACTGTTCTGGTGTTCCCTGATTTGTCGCGGTGCGGAAAGACGAACCGCAGCCGCATGTTGCAATCGCATTCGGATTATCGATGGTAAAGCCGCCGCCAAGCATGGATTGCTTGTAATCAATCTTCACACCTTGTAAAACAGGGGCATCTTGTTTATCAATGATAAACTTCACACCATGAAAGGTAAGAATTTCATCGTTCTCACCAGCTTCCGGTTCAAAGCCAAGACCGTAGGAAAGACCGCTGCAGCCGCCGCCTTTTACCGCCAGGCGTACAAATTGCTCACCTTCGTCAGCTTGCTTAATCATATCCTGAATTTGCAATGCCGCTTGCTCTGTTACAACAATCATTGTTACACTTCCTTTCCTATATCAAACACGTATCGTGTACCTATCCACTACCCCATTTATTATAACGCTTTACATATACTTGCTCAAATTCGCAGTCTCAATATTGATACACACCGGTACAAATCACTTCGGCAGGCCCTTTCATCATAACCTCTCCGGCCTCTGTCCAAGTAATGAATAAATCTCCTCCCGCTAAATGCACTGTAATCTCTTCGCCTCGTTGCATATATCCCTTTAAAACCCCAGCAACTACGGCGGCACAAGCACCCGTGCCACATGCTTGCGTCACACCAGATCCACGTTCCCATACACGGAAATGCATAGATACCTCGTTAATTACTTCTACAAACTCTACATTTACCCCTTCCGGAAACATCTCGTGCTTCTCTAAAATGGGACCAAGTGTTGTAAGCGGTGCAGCCTCAATATTCTCTACAAATAATACAACATGCGGATTTCCCATTGACACAGGCGTTAGTCCATAGGTTTTATCCTCAAATGTAAACGTCTCTGCGCCACCATACATAGGAAGATCCGTTCGGCGTAAGCGCGGCTGTCCCATATTAATTGTTACGTATTCTACTAGCTCATCTTTGACAGTAACCTCGGCCGTCACCGGACCAGAGATGGTATCAATTTGAAACACAGGCTCTTGTACCAGTTTATGTTCAAACGCATATTTTGCTACACAGCGCAAACCATTGCCACAGCTTTTTGCTTCTGATCCGTCTTTGTTAAAAATACGCATTTTTACAGGTGCCTTTTCAGATGGACAAATCAAAATCATTCCATCCGAACCAATCCCTCTGTAAATATCTGAGACCTTACGAGCAAGCTCTGGCATGTCTTCTTCTGCCAATTGCTCTTCAAACAGATTGATGTAAATATAATTGTTGCCCAATCCATGCATTTTTGTAAAAGAAATTTGTTTCATCGGTTTTCACCTCAAAAAAAAATGAATTGTTTCAAGTATAAAATGGACGCACTTTGAGCACAATAGGAACATCCCCCGTTTCTCATAAAAAAGAAAAGCCTCTGGCTTTTCTTTTTTTTGTTTAGATAAACATTCCTGTAATAATCGCTCGCAAACCGTAGCGCGCAATATCAGCACACCTACTTGGCGCCATTCCTCCAACTCCTCCTAGAAAAAGGGCTACGGATGAGAGAGTTGTAAATCCGTATAATACGGCATAGCCGAACAATGTAGACCCAGATACAGAAGCAAGTCCGCTATCTACCCCAGATTGCTTTCATAAAATAAATGCTAGCAGAAACAGGACAGCGATGCCTTCGAACCCCCAAAGTACGTTCATACTATCAACTCAATTATTATACTCCTGTTTAGATTTTTCTAACGACGCTACTTTTAGCCACAAAAAACAAAAAGCACCAAAAAGGCGCTTAAAACATTGGGTTTTCTTCTAGGTATTCATATATATGATCAACCAATTGCTCAGGTGTCTCACCGGTTACGACTTCTCCATTGACCATTGCATACGGACCTTCGTAGCATACACCGCAGTAGCCAAGACAACCGTATTCAATCACATCTACATTCGGATCTTTTTCCAGTATTGCCATCGCACGTTGTGAGCCGTTCGCTAAATTACTTACACAAAATTCTATTAACGGTTTAATCACGATTTTCACCTCTCTATCGTAACTGTAAACGTTTTTACATATAGCGTCAATATGTTTGTTTTCCGCATAAATACCACAGATATACATTGTTATTTGTTCACAAATTCGATATAATTTTTGTGGGTAAAGTTTCGAAATTTTTTCAATATATTATTGTATTATGGATCATTTTATAAGCAAAGGGGTAATCCATCATGAAGCACCTCGTTATTCTCGGTGGCGGATACGGTGGAATGAGAATTTTACAACGTCTTCTTCCTAACCTTCCGGACGACACACAAGTTACACTTATTGACAAAGTGCCATATCATTGCTTTAAAACGGAGTATTATGCATTGGTAGCGGGAACTATTTCAGAAACTGATATTCGCATTCCGTTCCCAGAGCATCCACGTTTGACTGTGAAATACGGTACAATTGTCAACATTGATATTGATGCGAGATTAGTAGAATTACAGCATGGGGAAACTGTAAGCTATGACGATCTCATTATCGGTCTTGGCTGTGAAGACAAGTATCACAATGTACCTGGTGCAAAAGAGTACACATGCAGTGTGCAATCGATTGAAAAATCCAGACAAACCTATCAACAATTGAACGGTCTTGCACCTCATGCAACCGTTGGTATTGTTGGTGCTGGTTTAAGCGGGGTGGAAGTGGCCAGCGAACTGCGTGAAAGCAGACCAGATTTGAACATTTTACTGTTTGATCGCGGCGAACGCATCCTTTCTATGTTTCCTAAAAAGCTAAGTCTTTATGTTGAGGACTGGTTTGTAAAGCATAATGTTACTATTATACGTAACTCTAACATTACAAAGGTAGAACCCCACCTTCTGCACAACCATGAGGAAGCGATTCCATGCGATGCAATTGTATGGACAGCAGGTATTCAAGCAAGCTTAGTCGTACAACAACTTCCAGTCGAAAAGGACAACAGTGGTCGCGTGGTGCTGACAAAGTATCATAATATACCAAATTATGAAAACGTATATGTGTTGGGCGATTGCGCAAGTCTGCCTCACGCACCTTCTGCACAGCTCGCAGAAGGACAAGCGGAGCAAATTGTTACTATTTTACAAAAACGTTGGAAACAAGAAGAGTTGCCGGAAACAATGCCCGTGATTAAACTTAAAGGGGTCTTAGGGTCACTTGGCAAGAAACATGGCTTTGGCCTACTTGCAAACCAAGCGTTGATGGGCCGCGTACCACGTCTATTAAAATCAGGGATTTTATGGATGTATAAACACCACAATGGCTAAAGAAGCTTCGCCACACGGCGAAGCTTCTTTAGCCAAGGCAGTATAATGACACGAATATAATACAAACCATCACAAATTTTATTTCTTGTTATTGTTTATCCATAAAAAAGTGACCTTAGTAAGATCACGTTATGTACTTATCAATCTCTGCATAAATATCCTTCAAGCGCGGATTTCCTTCTCCTACAATTTCTTGATTTACTAATACAACGGGGTAAAACAAGTCTTCTTCAATCACACGCGCTGCAAATTCCCTTTGTTCTTCATTATCTTGCTCTTCAAAAATATCTACATATTGAAATTCAAACGCATACTCGGGATACTTTCTGCCAATCGCTGCTTGTAGCCACTCAAACGTTTCTGTCGAAGATGGCATTCCCACGCAACTCGCACAGATTACCTTTGCTCCGTATACACTAATTTTAACCACATGTGTTCCCCCTTTTTTATACCCTAAAAAACCCCAGTAGTATACAATAGATTTTTCTCCTTATAATGATTATAATAAAACTGAAGAAAGGAGTCGATAACAATGGCAGATCAAGAAATGTTTGCACAGGTTGAAGAAGTGCTTGATAAATTACGTCCGTTCTTACTTCGTGACGGCGGTGACGTGGAATTAGTGGATATTGAAGAAGGTATTGTAAAGCTTCGTCTAATGGGCGCTTGCGGTACATGCCCAAGCTCTACTATTACATTAAAAGCAGGTATTGAGCGCGCTCTATTGGAAGAAGTTCCAGGCGTTGTGGAAGTAGAACAAGTATTTTAATGTATAGAAAAGGAGACCTTTCGCAGGTCTCCTTTTTATGTGAGCCAATCTAGCTTCGGTATACCAAGAGTTTCTGTGGGCAAACGAATGCTTTGATAAAAACTTGCCAGAAAACGCTCCGATTCATTCGTTTTCTCTAAAATTCGTTCTATACGATCTTGATAAAACGGTTGGTCTCCGCCGCCGCTTAAATAATACCCTTCGACTGTTTCAAAATATTGAAGTGGAAACAAAAGACGTGCAAATAATAAACGCCATCCGAACGCAGAGAGAGGTGCAACCGCTTCATACTCACCAAGAAAGGTCATAATTTTCTCTTCTGCCTGTTCCCCTTCTTCATACATATGCCGAACCCATTCAGCCAAATCCCGGCTCGGATGATCAAACACCCAATCGATTGGGACTTTCACGTGATTCGTTTGGCGCCAAAGGCGATCGGTAAAGCGTTGCTGACAAATGGTGGCCGCATCCGCTACTTGCGGTTCTGCATCTAATTCTGTATCTACTACATATTGAATTGCATTTTCTGCAAGTCCTAGGTAATAAGGGAAGGAATTAATAAACAGTTTCTCGAAAGAAGTAGTAGGGTGATTTGTGAGACGCCCGTACCAAAACTTCTCCAATTGATCGAGGCGTTTTTCCCAAAGTTCTCGCCACTCGCCAATCCGACTGAGCTCACTAATCTCACCGGGATACAAGCGTCCCCGAAGATGAAACATGCCAAGCTCCCGTCCTTCATTCATACTGCGCTCTGTTTGGCGCACAGCTCGTAATAAACAATAATTTACTTCCCTGATTTCGCTCACATAGTATCCTTGTACAGTAGGAACAAATGCAGCCACCGACAAATCACCCTGCTCCGTCATAAAATCGCTAAGTTGCTTCATTTCTATTAATTCTTCTTCTTTTCGCTTCCCGATTGGAATAAGAATATACACCTTATTGCGCACCCAAAAGCTTTGATACGGGCCAAGCATCGATAGATCGCTCGGTCGTATCCCGTACTGCTCATACAGCAGTTCCTTCATCGAAGCACCTCCATCTATCACAGCATGCCAGCAGTGGCTTGTTTCGGTCTCTCTTTATCAAAATTTTTCTCTCTAGCTTATATATATGAGCGCTTTTTCACTTTAACAGCTTTTTCGCTGTAAGCAGTTCACATAATCACGCTATGAAACGTATACAATATTAAAAAAGAAAAGGTGATGTAATGAATAGAGGCAATCAAATCGAAGAAAAAGCATTAGAACTGTTGCAACAACGCGGTGTAAAAATAGAAGATATCGCAGATCTTGTATTTTTTCTGCAGGAGAAATATCACCCTAACCTCACCATGGAAGAATGTCGTTATAACGTGGAACGCGTTCTAGCCAAACGAGAAGTCCAAAATGCCCTTGTCACCGGTATTCAGCTTGATATGCTTGCTGAAAAAGGACTGCTTGACGAGCCTCTACAAAGCATCGTAAAACGAGATGAAGGTCTGTACGGGATTGATGAAGTCATTGCTTTGTCTATCGTCAATGTCTACGGTTCTATTGGATTTACCAACTTCGGTTACATTGATAAGATGAAACCAGGTATCCTTCAGTTTCTCAATGACAAATCTACTGGCTACATTCACACCTTCCTTGACGATATTATTGGTGCCATCGCTGCAGCCGCCTCAAGCCGCCTCGCCCACAGAGCCGCACATCAAGAATAGAAAAGCGCAAGCGGCTCGTTCAGGTGCAGAACCTAAGGTTCGTGGCCCTAAAAGGCGCTCTTTGCCTTTTTGTGGCCGCGGTTCTTAGGTGGCAGCACCTAGCCGCTGGAGCTAGACACGAAAAGCGAAGTCAACTGCTTAGGCACAAAAAAGGATAGAATTATATCAAAATAAAAAGGAAGAGTAGCCCGTGCACTCTTCCTTTCTCCTTATCTATCCGGATTGAAGGTATATCGACTATCTTCCATGTTCAACATAAATATTTCACAATATGATGTTATATTTTATCCATCCATTCCGTTAACGAATGAACAACGTAAGTAGGCTGTGTTTTATAACTTGTGAGCATATCTGGTGTAGTAACACCTGTATGCACAAGCAAAGTATCCACACCAGCGCGGATACCAGCTAAAATATCGGTATCGTAGTTGTCGCCGACCATAAGCGTATCCTCAGGCGAAACCCCAATTTCCTTGAGTGCCTGCTCCATAATGATGGGTTCCGGTTTTCCAATAAACAATGGTTTTATTTGTGTGGATACCGCCACCACAGACGTCAGCGATCCGTTACCTGGCATAAGTCCTCGCTCTGTAGGCAATGCGATATCACCGTTTGTAGAAATAAACTTCGCGCCTTTTCTCACTGCCAAACAAGCCTTCGCAAGCTTTTCATATGTAATATCACGGTCAATACCCATAATGACATAATCCGGATTTTCATCTTCAAAACGAAACTCCTTCTCTTTTAAAGCTGCTTCTAGTCCTTCTTCTCCAATCATATATACTGAAGCCTCGGGATTTTCGGCATACATATAATTCGCCGCAGCCATGCTCGTTGTAAACACATGCTCAGGACCTGCAGGAATATCTAGACTGCGAAGCTTGTCCGCCACCTGCTCGGGACGCCTGGATGAATTGTTCGTTACAAATAAATACGGAATATTCATCGCGACCAGTTGCTTAACAAAGTCACTTGCCTCTTCAATTTTTTCTTCACCTCGATACATCGTACCGTCGAGGTCAATTAAATACGCTTTATATCGCTTCATGCTGACTCTCCTCTCGCTGCTTACGAATTACTGAACGCAGAAACTGGACCAAGCTCTTGCTCCAAATAACGGCGCACATGCTTTGGATACGCCTGTACGATGGACAGTTTATCTCTCAGTACTCGAAGTACATATTCATGATCCATCGTAATATATTCTTGCACCAGCATTTTACGCAGGCGTACTACGTCCTTAAGATGTCCACCTTCTTCCATGCTAACCACTTTTTCATCCATCAAAATATCAATAATGTCCTCATAGCTACCAGGGTCTCGCATAATAAAGCCGTCGATTAATGCGTTTCCTACATCGAGCACCGCATCAATCATCAAGTGAGCCATACGCTCTAACGCATATTTTTGAAGCTGCGTTTCATATGATTCAGTTTGTGAAAATACCGTTGTGACTTGTTCTAAGCATTGTAAGGTTTGTTCTATTTTTTTGCGATCAACAAAATACATCGTTTCACCTTCTATCTGGAAATTAAAGCACTTACAACATTCATTTGTATTGTACTTCTTTCTCGTAAAAAAATCGATACTTTTAACTTCCCTCCGAAAGAAGTCTCCTACTTCTAAACGTGAAGGTGCGCCAGCACCAGTGAAAGTGGGAGATGAATTTCGGTTAGGCGTAGCCTAAAGTTGTCTCTTTTTTTGTACTATGATATAATCAGTCTTAGATAAAAGAAAGGTTGTTATATCAATGAAATTAGACAATAATAATCATTCAGTGTTCTTGTTGTATTATCATCTCGTTCTGGTCGTAAAATATCGCAGAAAAGTGATTGACGATGCCATATCTGACTACGCGAAAGATATGTTTGTACGATTAGGTGAAAATTACAATATTTCCTT
>NZ_RIAV01000026.1 GCF_003852715.1 Ectobacillus antri | reverse complement strand
AGGTTCTTAGATGGCAGTGCCTGGGAGGCGTAGCTGGACACTCGAAAAGCGAAGCCGACCGCTTAGGCACAAAATCTAAGGTTCTCGGCTCGAAAAGGCTCTTGTTTCGAAACCACAATATCTTATAAGGAGGCAACCACGATGAAATTTGGAATTGTCATTTTTCCATCGAAACACCTGCAAGACAGAGCGAACAACCTGCGCAAGCGATATGATACGCATTATGCGATGATACCGCCCCACGTTACGCTGAAAGCAGCTTTTGAAGCACCTGAAGAAGATATTAAAGGTATTGTAGAAAACCTACACAATGTGGCGTTTCAGGTACAGCCATTCACATTGAAAACAACCAAAGTCGGTTCCTTTGCACCGGTTAATAACGTGATTTATCTAAAAATCGAAAAAACACCGGAACTTGAAACACTGAACGACTTGTTGCACAGCGGCTATTTTGAGCAAGAGCGCGAGTATGCGTTCGTGCCTCATATTACAATTGGCCAACAGTTATCAGACGATGAGCTTGCTGATGTATTGGGTCGATTGAAAATGATTGATTTCCAATATGAACAAACTATCGATCGCTTCCATCTTTTATATCAATTAGAAGACGGCCCTTGGACTGTCTACGAAACATTTCATCTTGGAAAGGAATAAACAACTTTGAACGTACAATTTGTTACAACAGAACAACAATTACAAGACGCTTTCACAGTTCGTAAACTTGTCTTTGTTGAGGAACAAGGTGTTTCCGCCGAAGAAGAATACGATATGTATGATGAAACAGCTAAACATGTTGTGCTTTATGATGAAAACACACCTATTGGTGCTGGCCGCATGAGAGAAGTGGAAGGTGTGGGAAAATTGGAGCGCATTTGCGTGCTTTCTTCCTATCGCGGCAAAGGGGCTGGTCGCCTTATTATGGATGCGCTTGAAGAATTGGCAGCAGCACAGCATCTTCAAAAAGTAAAACTGCATGCGCAAACGCAGGCAGAAGCATTTTATCAAAAACTTGGCTATCAAACTGTTTCAGATGTATTTATAGAAGCAGATATTCCACACGTTGTAATGGTAAAAAGCATATAAGCAACAAAAAGGACGGCTTCAAAACCGTCCTTTTATTCATGTTGAAGCTCGTATAAACGTTTCTGCGCCAAGGAAAGCAAAACATCAAAATGATAGCCCTCCGTTGGATATGTGGCTGCTCCGAACTGTAAATCAACCTTAAACAGCAGTTCTTCACATTCCTGGCGCACTTGTGCGACAACACGCTCTGCGAGTCGAGACTCTTCATACCCCTTATCAGCGGCTATAACTACATATTGATTTTCCTCCCACAGCGTGACTACATCGCTCTTTCGAATAGCACTTAAAATCCCTTTTTCAACACTTTGCAATGCTATCTGCAACTGTTCCTCAGAAGCTTGCTCCTGTAACTCGCGCCAGTTTTCAAGTGCAAATACATAAAGTGTGATTCGCCCACCATTGCGCTGTGAAAGAGCCTTTAATTTATCAAAAAACACCAGCGCAAACTCGTTGCTCTTCCACTCTTGTGAAGTATTTCGCTTTTTTTTCATATCGTATTTGTGTCCCGCATACAAACCGGCCAAAATTTGTATAAGGTATAAACCGGCACCAATATATAAGGCCTGATTATCGAGCTTAGATAACAACTCCTGAAGAGCAACCCATTCCGTTAATACAACAGTATTCAATAAGAAAAATCCCCCTATTTTCCCCTTATGCTCTTTCATGCCAACACCTCCTTTCCCTTCAATATATGTAGCAGAGTCAGAAAGGCTTGTATAAATACATAATTACTTAATATTAAGATTTTAGGAATGAAATTAATTCTTCTGGAGGAAGTGGCGGACTGAAAAAATAGCCTTGTACATATGCACAATTCAGAGATTCTAAAAAAGAAAGCTGTTCTTTCGTTTCCACACCTTCTGCGATCGTTTGAAGCTGAAGCTCTTCAGCAAGCGCTGTAATTAAAGAAATAATAGATTTATTTGGCTCTTCCTTATCCATATTCATGACAAACTGAGGAGCAATTTTCACCGCATGCACGGGACATCGTTTTAAATATTGAAAGCTGGCATAGCCTGTGCCAAAATCATCAATGGATAGCTGCACTCCTAATTGTCGAAGCTGCTCTAGCTTGCTATATATACCTTCTTCCAGATAAAGAGATTCAGTGATTTCTAACTCTATGTCGCTCGGGTCAAGTTTGGTACGTGCAAGTACTTCTTGCACATATATGACGAAATCATCTTGCATGAACTGTTTCGGAGATATATTAATTGATATTTTTCCATTATACGAGCCCTGTTCTCTCCACTCTTTATTTTGCCGACATGCTTCATATATGACCCACTTACCGATTGGTATAATTAAATCCGTTTCTTCAGCAATAGAAATAAACTCTCCTGGCAGGATAAGACCTTTTTTCGGATGTTGCCAGCGCATCAACGCTTCCACACCTCCAACTTCCCCTGTTGCGATATTCACTTGCGGTTGATAGTAGAGAGCAAGCTCTTGATTTGGCAACGCTTGCTGTAACTCAAATGCTACTTCTATTTTTGAATGAAGTGCCGCTCTCATGCGAGGACAAAAGAAACAGATATCCTTGCCTTTTTCTTTCGCACACAATAAAGCGGTTTCCCCATCCTTTAACATATCCTGCACTTCTGAACTCTTTGCGATTACCCCGCCAATATAACACTGCAAAGCAATCTTATAATTCCGGACAAAGAATGGGTGCTGCAGCGTTCGCATTAATGATTCCACCAAAGTTCGAATTTGCTTTTCACTCTTCATATCGGATAATAAAACAGCAAATTCATCTCCCCACTGCCGAGAAATAGTGCCATTTGGTATACTTTTTCTTAAGCGTTTTGCAACAGAACGTAATACTTCATCTCCTACATGATGCCCCATCGTTTTATTAATCCATTTAAAACGCTTTATATTTATCAAAAGGAGCACTACGCTTCTTGTATACCCACATACTTCCTCCATCTTCCGCTTCATGCCATATCGACTATATACACCCGTTAATTCATCATATAACAGCCGTTTTCCATTATGCTTCATATGGATTAATCCTTTCTCCATAATTTACCTGTACACATATATAAAAACTTCATGCATATAGATACAGTCTCATTCTCTTACTATCATATGCAAATAGACTTAATCTGCTTATGCATACTACTAAAAGATAAGATTTTATAGTGAACATGCCTTATCAATCATTACACACTATAGCTTGGCAGACAAAAATAAAAAATGAAAGCGCCCACTTTCTAGTACGTAGCATCAAGTCTTGAGCATTTACTGTCTGTATATCGAAGCAAAGAAGGATTAGGATTCATTCACACTCTCCGCTCTATCCCATCACAGTAATCTATTAATCTGAATATAATAAAAGGATTCATACAAATTATATTGCTTTGCTTCACTCCATACACAAAGAGGTGAATGAAATGAAAAAACGAAATACGCCTGTTGATTACGACTTATTTGTGAATGCCTTTTACTATGCACCTATTGGAAAAGCATTGGTCGGATTAGACGGCAAATGGTTAAAAGTGAATCCTGCACTTTGTAAATTGCTGGGCTACAGTGAAATGGAATTATTAGCAGGCTCTTTTCAAGATATCACGCACCCTGACGATTTAGACCTAGATCTTCAATATGTTCAAAAAATGATTCGCGGTGAACTGGAAACATATCGAATGGAGAAAAGATATATTCATAAAAATGGCATGGTAATTTGGGTTTTATTAAGTGTTTCTCTCGTATATGATAAAAATGGAACCCCCCTCCATTTCATCTCACAAATTATTGATATTACAGAACAAAAAAGCAATGAACGAAAAATGAAGGAAAATGAAGAATGGCTGCGCCTTTTAGCTGAGCACTCTACAGATTTTATTTCTAAACATACCCCCAGCGGCTTATACACATATGTTTCTCCTGTATGTAAAAAGTTACTTGGATATGAAGCAGAGGAAATGAGAGGCTGCTCTGTGTATTCCTTTGTTCATGCTGAAGATATAACGGCGCTGAAAAACATGCACGAGCACCTTGCTATTCATAACGGTATTAGCAACTTACAATACCGCATGAAAAAACAAGACGGTACTTATATCTGGGTTCAATCAGCAAGCCGACCTATTTATACAGAAGAGGGCACAATGTTAGAAATTCTGGTTGCCTCTCACGATATATCAGAAAAAATTGAAACTGAAATGCAGCTCAAAAAAGCGAATGAATTGTCTTCTATAGATAGTCTCACGCAAATCCCCAATCGACGTATTTGTGATGAAACATTTGCACAAGCTTGGAAACATGCTCTTTCTTCGTCTAAAAAACTCGGAATCATTTTAATCGATATTGATTGTTTTAAACTTTATAATGACACATACGGTCATGTAAAAGGTGATGCTTGCCTGCAAAAAGTCGCCTCAGCCTTGCAAAGCACCATAAAAAACCAAAATGACTTTATCGCACGCTACGGAGGGGAAGAATTTCTCGTTATTTTATATGATACGAATGAAACTCGTGCCCTTATCATCGCAGCACAATTACGAGATACTGTCGAGTCTTTGAAAATCCCTCATGAAACATCTACCACTTGTCCTTACTTGACAATCAGCCTCGGCGTGGCTGTTATGATTCCTACGCCTGCCATCTCTCCCGAGTCCTTTTTAGATCAAGCAGATAAAGCACTGTACGAAGCGAAGCGTTGCGGGCGTAACCAAGTCTCCATATATCAATAACTATTTTTTCATTTTATCCAATGTGTGATAAGATGAAAGGTATTGAAAAAAACAAAGGAGACAAGCATGATGAAAATCGCCTCCTATCAAAACAAAGATATCAATTTAACATATTACCCGCGGCAAAGCTTTCAAATGCTGTATGAAGCAAGTCTTCGAGACGAAGTAACATGCGTGTCCTGCCAAAAACCTGTTAAATTGTATTTAGGCATACAAAAACAACCTCATTTCTACCATCTTGTACAAACCGATTTTTCTTGTGAGGCGGAAGTGCATAGTCGTTTGCAAGTAGCTGCGACCATTGCTGAGCAGGACGGCTTCCGACTGCCAAAAAGGCGCAACATCACACCGCAGGCAGTTTCAACCTGGAAAGAGATACAACCAGCAAAAGGAATTACGGCGTTTATCAAGCCAGAAGCATCTACTTCTTATACAATTGAAGAAAGCTCCTTACAATTAGATGCGGCTCAATATGAAGCTGTAACAACAACGGAAGGTCCACTTCTCATCCTAGCAGGGGCTGGCAGCGGGAAAACAAGGGTGTTGACGGCACGAACTGCCTATATGGTGCAAGAAAAAGGGATTGATCCAAAGTCTATTATGCTCGTTACCTTCACAGCAAAAGCGGCACGGGAAATGAAAGAGCGATTGCAACGCTTTCAGTTACCCCAAGCAATATTACACGCCTTATTGGTAGGAACCTTTCATAGTATTTTTTATCGCATTCTGATACATCATGAGCCGGAGCGCTGGTCCTCACAGTACTTGCTGAAATACGATTGGCAAATAGATCGTATATTGAAGGAAGCTGGTGCGGAAATTGGGATTGATGAAAAAGAATTTCCGTATGATCAAGCTATGCAGCAAATCAGTTATTGGAAAAACACACTGACGCATTATGACACTGTAAAGCCTTCCAATCCCTGGGAGGACAAAGCACAATACTTATATAAGCGCTACGAGCAAATCAAGCAGGAACGTTCTCTGTTTGATTTTGATGATATGCTATATGGATGTTACGAATTGCTGCGAACTAACGAAGACCTTCTCTCTCGTTATCACAATCGTTTTCGTTACTTTCTCATTGATGAATTCCAGGACGTTAATAAGGTTCAGTATAAAATCATGCAGTTGCTTTCTAGGCATACAAATAATATTTGCGCGGTTGGTGATGATGATCAATCCATCTATGCGTTTCGAGGTAGCGATCCATCTTTTATTCTACATTTTGATAAAGATTATCCGGAAGCGAAAGTGGTGACACTAAATCAAAACTATCGTTCTTCACATAGCATCGTCACCGTTGCGAATAAAATCATTCGCTTCAATAAGAATAGACGCCCCAAAAAAATGCAAGCACAGTTTCAATCGCCGTTTGTACCCTCCTTCTTTTTCCCTTACGATGAAGAAGAAGAAGCAACCATGATTGTAACGGATATAAAAGAAAAGATACAAAAAGGTGCCAATCCATCTGATTTTGCCATTTTGTACCGAACCCATGTTGCGTCACGAGCTATTTTTGAACGTTTATCGCAATCAGCTTTACCTTTTATTATGGAGCACGATGCTGATTCCTTTTACCAGCGACGCGTGACAAAAAGCCTGCTTGCCTATTTACGATTGGCGATGAACGAAGATGATGTCGGGGCGATACGCGACTTAATGGGGGCGCTGTTCCTCAAGCAATCCGCCCTACAAGACGTAAAGGCCATCAGCATTCTCCAGGATTGCACACTTGTAAGCGCACTTGGAAAACTTACAAACATACAGTCGTTTCAACAAAAAAAGCTCCAGAAGATCGTACCGTTGTTCCGTACATTACGACATATAGAGCCGCTTGCCGCCATTGAAATGATTGAACGTGAAATGGGTTTCTCTGATTATATTAAAAAACGCGGCAATGAAGGTAACGCCATGGAAAAAGGGTCTGATGATGTACGTGACTTAAAGGTGGTTGCCCGTAAATTCGTAAGCGTACGTGATTTTTTAGCACATGTCGATCATATGATTGCCATGAACGACGAAATGAAACACCTTAGCAAAACATATCAAGACGCCATACAGCTTCTTACCATCCATCGTTCTAAAGGTCTTGAATACAAGCATGTTTATCTTCTTGGCGCTGTTGATGGCTCCCTGCCGCACGATTTTGCGCTCGATGCGTTCCGAGAGGGTGACAGCACGCCGCTTGAAGAAGAACGGCGCTTAATATATGTCGCGATTACACGTGCACAAGAAACGTTGTATGTATCGGTTCCGAGCATGCGCAGAGGGCGAACAGCATATCCCTCGCGATTTATAAAAAACCTATTACAATAAAAAGCAGAGCTTTTTTATGCTCTGCTTTTTATTGTTGTTCTTCTTGCTGCTGACTTTGTTCAGACAGCTTTTTTTTCTTTGCACAATTACAGCCCTTTTTCTTCGTGTAGCCCTTTTGTTCCATCGCTTGTTGCTGTTGCTGATAGTACTGCCACTGATTTAGCGGCAAAGGACGATTTCTCATGAGGTACCTCTCCCTTGTTGTACTATTATTCTATTCACTATATGATTCTTGTCATCCTTTCGTTCACCTATTTTACTCATCTGAAACTTTTCCTATTATTGTTTCAATAACCGCCGCCACTCCCGCAATTGCCAATAAAAACAGCAACGGCTCTGTCACTCTTGGTAACCAATAATATCCTAAAAGCAACAAGGCAGTGACCCATACACCAGTGCACCAGTAACAACTCAACAATTCTCCAAACCATCGCTGCATACCCTGTCCTTTTATTTTCGTATAGGTAACAAACGCTCCATCTTCTTGGACCTCAATTTCGTCAATAAAAGGAGCACGAATAAAACGCGTAATTTTATCAAACACAAGCAATCTGGTTAAACGAAACGCGGCAAATGAGAAAATAACAAGCATAAACCAATCATTTTGCAGCATCTCCCTCCTCCTTTCACAAAAGTCTGTAACCATATAGCAAACAACACGTTATACTACAGATACAAAATTTCCGTCTTCACATCCTGCCCATTTCTTTAAAATCAGTAAAAGTACAGTAACCGATTGTGTCCCAATTCAATATCTTATTAATGTAAAACCAAACTTAATGATAAGGAGTGAAATCAATGAGTTGCAACGATAAACACCACTACGATACAAATTGCGTATGCGACGTTGTAAATTTCATTAACGAGCTGCAAGATGTTGCACAAGACACTTGCCCAACAGGCTGCGACAACCCAATTTTGGGCGCAAACTGCGGCGGCACGTCTCCACTTGCCAACACGCGGCCGTTTGTACTTTATAACAAAAAAGGGGAATTGTTCATCCCAGCAAGCTGCTTCCGTATCGCTGGTATCTCTCTTCCACTTCCGTCGCCATTTTTACGTGTTGAAAGTGTAGACGAGTGCTGTGCAGTTCTTCGTGTACTTGTACCAACACTAGATGGCTTAGATGATGAAATCCGTGCTGCACTTACAGAACAACTAGGATTAGGTGGCGGTGTTGATGTAAACATCAACTTCAACTTTGATGCATTTGACCTAATTGCACGCCTATTAATCTGCCTGTATTCTGACGGTATTTCCATCCCTACTTCCGGCGGCCCTATGAGCACATTCTTCTCACTAGCACCAACAAATTTCTGCATTACAGTGGACTTAAACTGCTTCTGCGCAATCCAATGCTTGCGCGACACGTTCGTAAGAGGCGTGTAATTGTACAACAAAAAACTATTGAGGTGGCAGAGTATCTGCCACCTTTACTTATAAACCCACCATTTGGATCGCAATAATTTCATCAAATGAAATCACAATAGGTCTGGTCTTTCCTATAATCTTAATAGCCACTTCATCATTCTCATGCGATACAACATAACCCGTTAAAACAGTTTGGTTTGTTCGAATTTGACATTTAATTTTAGGAATATAATGTGGACGATGAATAACGAAATGAAGCTTTTCTTCGTTGCTCATTTCCTTAAATGGCTTACTTTTCCAAGAGCCTGGTGGTGCTGGCGTTTCCTCCGCTCTCTCTTCTACAGAGATCGTTTCCGTTGCTGCAGCAACATCTGTGGATTTATCTTCTAACTCTACAGTTTCAACTTCACTCACATCCCCTATAACTGTTTCAAAATCCTCTACTGCAGACTCTATAATCTCTTCTTGTTCTAATTCAACCTTTACGATTTCTTCATGAGATAGACTCTGCTCCTGTTGTGCATCCTTTAGTACCTTACTTTTAATAATAAATACATTTTGCATATTAGGTGCGCTCTTTTCAAATCCTGGTTGTGTAATATACATAAGCGGCTTCTCATCTTGATCGCGTTTATTTGTCAAGTTACTCTCCTCCCCTTACTCAACGGCATCAGTCATATAAAAATATATGCGGTGCACCTCCTATTTTTTCCTATAGTTTTTTATCGTACTTATATTACTTTTGTTATTCACCTTACTGTTTTTAAATAGTCTCTAAGTTTATATAGTTCTTCTGGCAGATAAACACTAGGAAGCAACAGCTCAACAACCATTTTCAAGTTTTAGTAGTATATTATACAGGCATTTCAACCAATTTTTTGAAAATAGGACCTTGTCTATAGCCAAACTCCCATATATCGCATTACCTATTAATGTATTCTAATAAAAGAGGTGAAATTCATATGTGTAATTGTTTCGGAGGAAACGGCAATCTTCCCGTTAAAGCAGTAGCTTGTAACTTACCTACTTTTCCAGAAGGAGGAAGTGAGATTACACCTGTTACAGCGTTACAGGATGGCTCATTTCCACAATTATTATCAGGGTTAGATTTAGCAGGCGGCGCAACTTCTTCGCCAGTTCTTTTCACTCGCTTATTGTCTTCTGAAGCAGGCGCAGCGCCAGCTTTTGAATTCGGTGCAGCACCGGCAACAACTTCAGATACAACACCGGCTGCGGCTTTAGGCACAGGCATGTTTGAAATACCAGCTGTAGCTCCTACCATCATTACCGCTCCAAATTCTATGTTAGGTGTACCGGCAGGTTCATTTACAGGACTTCGCATCAATAGATCTAAAACATACAATATCACTGCAGGTATTTCCCTATTAGGAGTAAGCGGCTTCTTTGGTGAACTGCCTACACCTGGAACTGGAGATACTTCATTTGATGCAGGCGATTTCAATGTTCAACTGCTCAGATTTCCAGGCGGTAACCCTGTCACAAGTACAGGACTTCCTGAGGTATTCGGTCTTGTGCCGCTTTCCACTCTGCTTGACACATCCAGTGTTCCTGGCTTATTCGCACCTATCCCAATGGTGCGCGGGACAGCGATTGTAAGTAAACGTCTATTCGCTGGTGACATCATCGAACTACGTCTTGTTTTGTCTCCTACATCAGATGTTGTAAGCACAGACATGATTGCCGTTTCCTATGCTATGTTAAGATTGGAAGCATAATACCAAAAGCAGACCTTGTAGGGTCTGCTTTTCACATTACAATATTATGGATTTGAGCCAGACGGTGACGGAAGGTATGTTCCTGTATGGTTCGCTTATAGGCCCCTAATGCCATTGTTTCACACTTAGCTGGCTCACGCATGAACATTTCAATCTTTTCTAAACAATCCTGTTCGTTGTAGTAACTTACCATCTCGTTCACAGTAAAAAAAGAAGCTAAATCCATCTTTGCTTCTGTCAATGTAAATGCACGACAGGCAGCAATATCAAACGTACGATTATTAATACTTTCACTGATTACACCCAGACGGTTTTGATTATGAATACAATTATATTGACGATGAGGATTCAAAACAATTTGCGCCTCATTGTAACACTTCATTACTTCTTGCGGAGGTAACCATTGATTTTTTATCGTGAGTCGAGGATCATGCTGCCAGGTTTTCATATGATCATTCCATCCCCGTCCTACGATTGTCAAAGGAAAATTGCTTTTCTCCATTAAAAATTCGGTAAAACGCACACGTGATGGATAGGGAAACCCCAGTAATAATAAAGAATTACTTTTATTAGAATCAATAGGATGAAATACAGCAGGATTTGTTCCTAAAGGAACATGATGTACTTGCTTATGCATGGATTGATAATACTTACAAGCACCTAAATCTACACTACATATATAATCAAACGCCGCAATTTTCCTAACTGTTTTATCCATATAAAAAGGATCTTCTGTTAACCAACACACTGTTTTAATACCTTGTGATTTTAAATACTGCAAAGTAGTAGGAGACAAAAAATCTCCCAACAACGCTATCATACACGTTGGTTGTAAGGAAGAAACAGTTCGTTGAACAACGTCCATTTCTTCTTTTGGATGAATGGCTTCCCATGCATAGCCATTTTCCTGTAAAGCAGCCATAATACTATCGTCTAAATATTGATAAATCCCCCGATACCCTGATTTGATATATAATACTCTCAAACATATCACCTCAAGTGAATATATGTGTCTAGCACCTTACAAAACACAAAAACATAACCATCTATATATAAATGATACATACGTACAAGCAGGTTCTTTATTCTTACATATATTATTCTTGACAGGAGGTGTTTTTATGGCATCAGTTTTTAGTATTGGTACAAGTACACCCGCAACAGGTAGTAATTCTATCAATCGAACATTAAGTACTACTCCCATCTTACTAGCAGAATTCGGCATCGGTATCCCAAATGGTAGCAATCGCGTCATATTAAATGCAACAATCGGGATATCTGCTCTATTATTAAACCCTACCATTATTATTACAGTAGCGCGAGACCAACAGGTTATCTTCACATCACGGGAGGAGCTACAAATCTCTGTAGGAGAGAATCGAACTGTTTCTGTACAGGCTATTGATGTGAACGTACCAGCAACAGGCAATCAACGCTACGTGTTAACAGCTCAGTTGGCACCCGGCTTATTAAACGGAAGCTCTGTCACTGGACCTGTAACTTTCTCTGCTGTTTCTTACTCCGTTTAATTCCACTCGTAGGCTCGCCTTAGCGAGCTTTTTTTGTTGCAAGCACCTACATGCTATGTATTCTTTATTAAGATTGTACATCCAAAGCTTAATATACTTGCCTATAGCAAGAATAGGATACAAGCATACATTAATAAAGGAAGCGTGCATTTCGAGGAGATGCATGAAATGTTAATAACGTATAGATGGAGATAACATCGAAAGATAAGGGGTTGAAGCAATGAAAGTTATGACCATTTTGGGCACACGCCCCGAAATTATACGTTTAAGTCTCATTATAGAGAAATTGGATACTTATACTGATCAGCATATATTAGTTCACACTGGCCAAAACTTCACAAGCTCACTAAGTGACATTTTCTTTGCCCAATTAAAGATACGCAAGCCGGATTATACATTACTTGATCGGCAACAATCATTAGGCGAACAATTATCCATCATGTATTCACAACTTGAGAAGATTTTTTTAAAGGAGAAGCCAGATAAAATACTTGTATTGGGAGATACCAACAGCGGACTGAGCGCCATTTTAGCTGAACGTATGGGGATACCTGTTTATCATATGGAAGCTGGAAACCGTTGCTTTGACTTGGAGGTGCCTGAAGAGAAAAACCGCCGCATTATTGATGCTGTATCAAGCTTTAACCTCCCTTACACACCACAAAGCCGGCGAAATTTAATTGCTGAAGGTATGCCGTCAAATCGCATTATTGTATCTGGAAATCCGATTTTCGAGGTACTTTCTCATTACAACGTTGAAATTGATAAAAATGATATTTTACAGCAGTTGGCCCTACAAGCCGAAGACTATTTTTTAGTAACAGCACATCGTGCGGAAAATGTAGATCACGAAGATCGACTGCTGGAAATTATAGAAGGCTTAAACCTAGTCGCCCATACCTATGGCAAACGTGTTATTTGCAGTATTCATCCGCGTACACGCTCACGAATTACTAATAGCGCGAAAATACATCTTCATCCACTCGTAGAGCTTCATGAACCTTTTGGCTTTTTTGAGTTTGTAAAGCTTGAAAAGCATGCGCTCTGTGTGTTGACTGACAGCGGCACAGTACAAGAAGAGTGCTGTTTGTTTCGCGTACCAACTGTCACAATCCGCAAGACGACAGAAAGACCTGAGACCATTGAATGTGGTAGCAATATGCTTTCAGGTCTAAATTCCAAACAGATTGCTGCATGCGTGCGAGTCATGTTGCACGAGCCAAAAACATGGAATTTTCCAGAGGGATACGATGATCGCAATGTATCTGATAAGATCATTAAAATTTTATTAGGAGGGCAACACATTGTTTTATAATCAAACCATTTTAGTCACAGGCGGCACAGGTTCATGGGGATATGAATTAGTTAGGCAACTTTTAACATATCAACCAAAGGAGATTCGTATTTTTTCACGAAATGAATCCAATCAATTCATTATGAAACAAGAATTTGATAATAATCCAAAGCTCCACTTTATCATCGGAGATATTAAAGAATCCGATGCATTGCAAGAAGCCTGCACAGGTGTAGATTATGTCTTTCATTTAGCCGCTTTAAAGCATGTTCCCGTATGCGAAGATCAGCCTTTAGAAGCATTGAAATCCAATGTAACGGGTACACAGAACGTTATTAATACTGCCATTCATTGCGGGGTAAAACGAGTCGTGTACATTTCTACAGACAAAGCATCCAGCCCTTCCAACTTCTACGGTTTAACAAAAAACATGGGTGAGCGTCTCATTATCCACGCTAATACGCTCAACACAAAAACCAAATTTGTCTGCATTCGCGGCGGAAATGTACTCGGCACAAATGGTAGCGTAATTCATGTCTTTAAAAAGCAAATTCGAGAAAAAGGGAAAATTGGAATTACGGATTTAAATATGACCCGCTTCTTCTTGACGCTTGAAGATGCCATTAAGATGGTTTTTAAAGCTGCATTTGAAAGTATTGGCGGTGAAATCTTCGTCATGAAAATGCCGACCTGTAAAATTATTGATTTAGCTGAAGTATTAATTGAAGCTTCTGGTAGAACTGAAGTTGCAGTAGAAGAATTAGGAATACGCCCAGGTGAAAAAATTCATGAACTGTTATTTTCAGAATATGAATCCCCAACCACTATCTCCTATGACGATGAATATTATGTGATTTTACCTTCTATTCATATCCCTGGTTTAAAAGAGCATTATGCGAACTATCCACTTGTAAATCTGATAAGCTATAATTCCAGTCAAGGCTTAATGAACAAACAGCAAATCAAAGAAATGCTAGAAAAAGGCGGTTTTATTTGATGAGACTCCTTATTCTTGGTGGCAACGGGATGGCTGGCCACGTCATTACTTCCTATTTCCAAGCAAAACCACAATATGAAGTGTTCTATACATCCCGAGACCATAATGGTATTTTTCTAGATGCAACTGATTTTCAAGCATTAGAAAGCATAATTGATCAATTAAAACCAGATATCGTCATCAATTGTATCGGCATTTTAAATGAAGCAGCCTCTACTAACCCCACACTTGCATTTCAAGTAAACAGCTTACTCCCCCATCAGCTCGCAAAGCTTACAGAGCGTTATGGCGGACGTGTGATTCAGATTAGCACAGATTGCGTTTTTTCTGGTATAAAAGGAGACTATACAGAGCAAGACCTGCCTGATGGCACTTCTGTGTATGCACAGTCTAAACAGCTTGGAGAATTGGTCAATGCGCCACATGTTACAATTCGAACCTCTATCATCGGACCGGAACGAAAAGCAAACGGCATTGGTTTATTCCTCTGGTTTATGAAGCAAACAGGAACAATTAAAGGCTATCAAAAGGTGCTTTGGAACGGCATTACCACGCTGGAACTAGCTAAGGTCACTGAGCATGTGATTACTTCTCATACAACAGGCATGTTGCACGTTTGTGCGCCTTATAAAATTACAAAGCATGATTTATTGCACCTCTTCCAATCCGTATTTCATAAACATGATGTTTCCATTGTACCGGACAACACAATTACGTTAGATCGGACTATCGTAAATACGCGATCTGATTTTTCTTACACAGTGCCAGGCTATCAAGACATGTTAGCAGAGCTTCGAGAATGGATGGAAAATCATGCGTAAGAGCATCCTCATTACAGGCGCAGGAGGCTTTACAGGACTGCACGCTTGCCGGTATTTCCGGCAAGCTGGATTTGAGGTTATTGCGGTAACGCGGTCAAAGCATCCAGATTCTTTTTATGTAAAGGAATACCCGTGCGACTTAACAGATGCTTCCGCAGTAGCAACTCTTATTCAAGCTGTTCAGCCTCAATACTTACTGCATTTAGCAGGTCAGAATCATGTAGGAAAATCTTGGGAAGAACCATTAACTTCTATGGAAAACAATGCATTTGCTACCCTTTATCTTTTAGAAGCATTGCGAAAGTTTTGTCCTGGCTGCAAAAGTATTATTGTGGGCTCCGCTTTGCAATTCGATCTTAACGATATGACAAGTTTAAAACACCCATACGCATTAAGTAAAACGTCACAGGTGCTGTTCGCGCAAGCTTGGACACAATTATATCAATTACCTATTATCATTGCGTCTCCGTCCAATTTGATCGGTCCCGGGCACTCTACTGGCGTTTGCTCACTGTTAGCAGCACAAATTATTGCGTCTGAACATTGTGAACAAATTACCTTACATGTACCTAATAGCTTAGTGCGCCGTGACTTTCTTGATGTACGAGATGCGGTACGTGCATATGCTATACTGCTAGAAAAAGGGGTATATGGAGAAAGTTATGAGGTTCGCTCTGGTCATAGTAAATCTCTTGAGGAAATCATCAACTGTTTTCAAACATTAGTAAAAACAAATATTGAGGTCGTTACCGATAAACAAGAAGAGAGCTTTATAGAGATCCTCCCTACAAAATTAAACCAATTGCTCTGGGAACCTACCATCCCCTTACAAGATTCCCTATCTGACATTTTATCCTATCATCGAAATCAAAACTTAAAAAAATGAGGTATTTACATGAGAGACGTGGGCATCGTGATGCCTGTATATAAACAAGATCCTGTTTACTTAGAGCTAGCACTCCGATCTATCTTAGAGCAAAGCTATCCAAACTTTTATTTCGTAATCGTGTCAGATGGTGCACCCTCTGACACAGTTGCTGTGATAGAACGAGTTACTGCTGGCGATCCGCGCGTACAAATCCTGCTAAAGAACCAAAATGAAGGTGTCGCTCGTACACTAAACATTGGGTTTGAGCACATTATGAAACCCGGGGTTAAATACTTAACATGGGTGTCTAGCGACAATATCTACTATCCAGATTTTATAAAAAAACTTAGAGATGCACTGATACAGGCTCCCCCTCATGTTGGCCTTTCTTTCAGTAGTTTTATTCATGTAGACAACGAGGGAGTTCCTTTAAAGGGACAGCAATATCAGGATTTTTATAAATATCAAGATCAACCAAAAGACAATCTTCTTGATGCCTGCTTTATCGGTGTATCATTTATGTACACATCAGAAGCAGCCGCCAAAATTAACGGGTACAGATTAGAGCCGGTAGAAGATTATGACTATTGGCTACGTATTACCGAGCATTGTGATATCGTATATATACCCGATATATTGATGGAATACCGGACAAATGCACCAATGAGCATATCGGCACAGCTTCAAAATTCTATCGAGCAGCATCGGCGCTGGCGCTTTGCTTTTCAAACAGCAAAACACGAAGCGCGCATCCGAAGAAATATTCCGTTTCAACTTACAGTAATCTATCCGGTAACCACAGCCAGTGAACAAACACTTACTACACTAGAAGCTTTGTTTGAGCAATTTTACAGCAACTATAAAGTTATTATTGTAGACACAAGTACAGATGCCTCTGCTTCAGAAATCATACAGCGTATTTACGACCCTCGAGTCAAATGCTTACACCTTCCAGGATTAGACAAAAACACAGCTGTTTGTAAAGGGATTTTGGAAGCTAATACCCCCTATACACTGCTTTACGAAAGCAGTCCAGCACATATAACTGAACTGCTTCAACTAATAGATGCTTTAGAGCACCCAGCACATCAAAACGATGTAGCAGCTTCATTTTCTAATCAAAGTATTGTCTTGCATAGAGAAATAAATGAATGTGTTTGCTTTCAGACATTGTACCGTACAAATGAACTTCTTCAGTTGGTAACTTTCTCACAAGAATAATAGCTTTATATACCGAGTTCTTTTAGCATCTCTGCAAAGCTAGCTGCATATTGACGCGGAGAAAAGTTTTCAGCAATATAAGCAGCACCGTTATTGCGAAGCGCTTCACGCAACGTTGTGTTTTCCATAAGTTCTCTTGCTTCCATTACTGCTTGCTCAATATCACCAAGTGTGAAAAACTTGCCTGTCTCATTATGAATAATAAAACTTTTGACCCCATCTGAATCTGTAGACAACACAGGACAACGACATACCATTGCTTCCAGTACAGCATAACCAAATCCCTCCACCTTAGAGGTAGAACATAAAAAGCCGCCTGAATCACCGATAACTGAAAAATGGGCAGCCATTTGTGCATGTGGTTGATTAGCATATACGTGCAAATGATCCTTCAATTGCAACTCCTGCACCAAATCAAAAAAGGCAAGGCGATCTGCTTTTTCACCAATCGTATTGTCTTCAAACATCCACAGCTCAATATCTGGATTATGCTGAATAAGTGCAGCACCAATCCTCAAAAAATCGCGCCAATTCTTATTTTCTTCAATACGACCAACCCAACCAACAATAGGGCGTGCATGTCTCGGATGTACCTCATAGTGAAACTCGTTACTATTGAAGCAATTATCAAAACTAAACTGACGTATATGCGGAAAATATTTTGTAAATGCTGCAACCAAGTGCGGCGTGCGAGGATATAAAATTGCATCACAACACTCTTTTAAGATAGGAAACGCCTCGTGTTTGATGAAGTATTCTGCATATTCTTTGTTGAAACCTAAACCCTGTATTTCATAGATAAGACGCCCTGTATAACCGCTTTTCTTTAGCTTCTGCAATAAATAGACATCAGATCCAACAATGATTGCTGTATACTTCTCTTGTCCAATGATATCTATAATTTCCTTATCGTTATTTGTGACAAACACTTTAGTATCTAGTTTGTTTTGTAATCCTGTACCTGCCTGTAAATATAAAAAGTGGCAGTGTAACCCACTCTCAGTAAGCGCATAAAAGCGCTGTCGGTTAAGCGTTTCTACACCACCACTTGGAATATAAAACGTAAAAAGCACCTTTTCTGCTAGACTCGGTTCCCCCCATCCACTTCCCTGAATAGTACCGTGCCGCTGATATGGGCTACTGTCATAAATAACATCGCCTTTTCCTTCGCCGCATTTCCAGTAACCCACTAAATGCTCCTCTTGTCCTAACAGCTCTTTATTCATGCACGCCTTAATTTCATCTTGTGTACGCGCATATGACCAAATCCGAACTTCTCCACAGGAACCTGTAAAAAAACCATACGGGCTTATTCCACCAATTATGCCAGAAGGTGAAACAACTTTGCCAGTGCGCACACCTGTTTTACCGTACTTGCCATTCACATATAAATGGGGGGTACCATCTTGATATACAAGAGCAATATGTGTCCACTCCTCTATAGATTGTGAGTATACTAGGGTTGCTGGCATATGATTGGCTGTATGTTCATAGACGGAAATGCAATTTGTACCAACTGCAATACCGACCCCTGCCTTTTCTTTTATCCCATCTGCATATGCGCCGTACATAGGGGCCATCACAAATTGTTTGTTACTTGTTCGAGATACCCCCCTTGTCATCTCACGTTCCGGCTTATGAACAGCCGCAGGGCTTACCCAAAACTCAATAGTGAATGTTTGCTGAATATCTGCTAGTAATAATGGATTGATCTGTATGTTTGTATTTCCCTGCAAATTTAGATACACATTTCGAAGCATTATTCACTCCCCCATGTCAGGTGATGTGTGTGGTCATACAATATTCAAACTGAAGTGTTTATCTACAAAGATGAATGTGGTAAAAATATTCCTTTATATGTATATCGTATAAAGAGCTTGTTGCATACCTTAATAGCAACGATTATACACTTTATCTAGACATTACTAACAAAAAAGGGTTGAAACTTATATGACAAAAGTGTCTATCATTATACCGTTTTATAATTGCCCCTACGTAGCGAAAGCCATCGAAAGCGCGTTAGCGCAAACATATTATGACATTGAAGTGATTGTTGTCAATGATGGCTCTACAGCCTTCGTTGAAGAAGTAACAAAATTTGAAGGAAAAATTAAGTATGTCGAAAAGACAAATGGTGGTACGGCCACTGCTTTAAATGCTGGCATTCGCCTTGCTATAGGCGAATATATTTCCTGGCTCAGTTCCGACGATATATACGAACCTGATAAAATAAGTAAACAAATACAATACCTTCAGCAAACAGGTGGAAGTATTGTTTACTCACCGGTCATTTTCATCGATGGAGATAGTTTACCCACCAGCGAATCAATTGGTGTCTTTCCTGCTAATCGCTTATTATTTCTGCGGCACTTGATGCTTGGATGCTTTATTAATGGCTGCTCTGTACTTGTTAAAAAAGATATTTTAACAAATGTTGGTTTATTTAATGAAAACCTGCCCTATACACATGACTATGATTTATGGATCCGCATTGCATTACAATATGAATTCTACTATTATGATGAACCTCTTGTACGGTATCGTATCCATGAAAACATGGGTACCAAAAAGCATGCTCCTATCATCTTGCAGGAAACGCGCATGCTACAGCGTCAACATCGATCTGCCTTAACAAGAGCAATTCTGTTTGAACAACGCCAGATGCGAATGAAAGCTATGAGAGCAAAACAAGGAGGATAATGATGGAAAAGGTATCTATTATTATTCCATTTCATAATTGCCCCTATATCGCCACGGCTATTGAAAGCGCGCTGATACAAACATATCCATACGTAGAAGTAATCGTTGTCAATGACGGTGCCTCTTCTCATGCAGAAAAAATTACGCCTTATTTACCATATATACGCTATTTTGCAAAATCCAATGGCGGTACAGCTAGCGCTTTAAATTTCGGTATTCAACAAGCTAGCGGTTCTTATTTTGCCTGGCTGAGCTCTGACGATATTTTTATAAAAGATAAAATTGACACACAGCTTACCTTCATGAAAGATCACCACGCTCATCTCAGTTATACAAACTATGATTTGATTGACGGCAATGGTCATGTATTTCAAAAGGATGCCGCCCTATACTTTACACATAAACTTGATTTTTTAAAGCATTTGCAGCATGCCAATAATATTAACGGCTGCACAATTATGATGAAAAACGAGGTATTTCAAACACTAGGACTATTTAATGAAAATCTTAAATACACACAAGACTATGATTTTTGGCTACGAGCTGTACAGCATTATGAACTCCATTATTTAAACGAAAGCCTTACTCAATATCGCGTTCATGAAGCTATGGGATCTAACCGCTTTAAGGATGGTATCACTGCGGAAATTGCACATGTAACGGGCGTTTACAAACAAGTCTTGACAGAACTCATTCGCCGGGAAAGGGAGAGTATATGAAGATTACATTTGTTGCACTCACATTATGTAAAGGAGGTGCGCAGCGTGTACTTGTTGATATTGCCAACGGCTTATTCAATAGCGGACACGAGGTTGTTGTCGTTATGCCGCCATGGGGCGATGTTGAATATGATGTGAAGCCGCCTATCTCACGTAGCAAGGGACCTGTATTGATGGAAAGTGATCTTCCCAAAAGCGATATTATTGTTTCCAACTTTTTTACGACCGTACCTGTTGTCGCTGAAGCCTGCAGGAAAGGAAAAGGTAAGCATCTTCGCTTCAGTCTCTGTTATGAACCTATGTTTCTCCCTGAACAAGATGTGTCCTTTCAATCTTACAACCAGACACCCTATCTTGTTGTGATTTCTAATTACCAAAAACAGCTTATCTCACTTGTGCACGGCATTGAAGGAGAAATTATGCCGGTTTATGTAGAGGATACGTTTCGAAATCTAGCTATTCGCAACCCAAACAGACTTAGTATTACCGCGATTGTCAGGAAACCAGAAGGAGGATTTTCGTGGCAAAGAGATCAAACCTATTTATTAGAACAGCTTGCAAAAGTCCGTTCCACATTCCCTGCTCTCAAATACAACCTAATCTGTCCACCAAATGAGCTTGCTTCCTCCCCATTTTTACAAGAGTTACGTGCAAGCGGCATCTACCACTTCTACACACCGGCAAACGATGAAGAGCTTTGTCACCATTACAATGAAGCTGACATATTTGTTACCTCCTCCATATTTGAAACAGCTGTACTACCTGGTCTTGAAGCGATGAAATGTGGAGCTGCGCTCGCTGCTGTATATGCCGGCGGCAATACAGAGTACTGTCGTCATGAAACAAATTGCCTGCTCTCTTATCGCTTCGAAGAGCGTTTAGCCTCTGATATTATACGCCTTATCACCAATCCATCCCTGCGCTTTAATTTAGCTCAAGCTGGACAAAAAGAAGCTTTATCTTGGTCTCTTAAAAGAAGTGTAACAATATTTGAAGAAATTTGCTTACGTATACATGCAAAAAGCTAAAAGCCGATTCTATAAGATCGACTTTTAGCTTTTTGTTATCTAATAAAAAACCCCTTAGATGTTAAACAGCTTATCCCAAAATGTGATAGCCAGAATCTACATGAATATTTTCTCCTGTAATACCGCGTGCCATATTACTGAAAAGAAACGCTGCTGCTTCGCCTACTTCTTCTTGTGTTACATTTTTACGAAGAGGAGCTTTCTCTTCAATATCTTTTAAGATGCTGTTAAAATCACCAACACCTTTTGCTGATAGCGTACGAATTGGTCCAGCAGATATTGCGTTAACACGAATTCCCTCTTTCCCAAGGTCATTCGCTAGGTATTTTACACTCGCCTCTAGCGCTGCCTTCGCAACTCCCATTAGATTGTAATTTTTCACAACACGCTCTCCACCTAAATACGTTAGCGTTACAATACTTCCACCTTCTGTCATTAGTTTTTTTGCCTCTTTAGCAACTGCAGTTAAAGAGTATGCACTAATGTCCAATGAAAGTGCAAAGCCATCACGCGATGTATCTGTAAATTCCCCTTTTAAATCTTCTTTATTTGCAAATGCAATGCAATGTGCAACTCCGTGAACCACACCTATTTCTTCACCGATACGTGCGAAGCAGCGTGCAACATCTTCATCACTCGTTACGTCACATGGCAAAATAAGAGACTGTTGTCCTTCTAATGTTTCTGCTAGGTCACGCACGTTCTTTTCCAATCTTTCACCGGCGTAAGTAAAAATAAGATTTGCTCCCGCCGCATGTAACGCTCTTGCAATCCCCCAAGCAATACTACGCTGATTCGCCACACCCATGACGACAATATTTTTCCCCTGTAGCTGTAACAAATCCATTGTTTCGCCTCCTAAAATAACACTTGTTATTAGTACCTGATATTAACTTTAACATGATTTCGTATTCTTGCCAACAGAAAATATATGATTAACGCTTAATCACTGCTGCCACATCAATAATCTCCTGGCGATTTGTCAATAAATACTTTAATAGCTGTAATAAGCTATTACTGTTCACATCATTGACAACCCATCCGCCGCCATGTCCGGAAATCCTTTCAGCCGGTGCCCCTAGATTAAAGGTAATTACAGGATAACCAGAGCCTAGTGCTTCATGGGTTGTATAGGAAAATGTTTCTGGACAAATAGAAGAAGTGATCACAAGCGCACAGCTGTATTGCTGCAATAACGATGAGACATCTTCCTTTTTATATGGTCCAGTCGCCTCAATATCGCGATTTTTTTTATCTGTTGAGCCAATGATACATAATGAGATAGGAAGATTCTCAGCAAAAATTGCGCGCTGCAATGCATAAACGATATCGCTTCCTTTATGTCGCTGAATATTTCCAATAAAACCTATTTTTAAATTTACAGCTGTAGCAAACTCTTCCTTATAGGTATATTTCACATAAGGAACTTGATGTGGTTTTACCTCAATTCTTAGAGATGGAAAATACGATTGTATAATCTGTTTAGTACTTTCACTAGGCGCTACGATACGTACAGCACCTGCAAGGAAATCCTCAAACAGCCTTCGCCAATACACAATACTGATACGCCCCATCCCATGTAAACAACTTTGGCATACAGACTCATTCTTTTCTGCATGACAATATACACCGTTTCTATTAAGTAAATACACGCGCGGACATACACAAAAAAAATCATGGGCAACATACACATAAGGTATACCACTTTCCTGAATGCACTTCATCGTTAATCCCAAAGGAAATCTAATAAAATGGTTCACATAAATCTCTTCTATAGAAAGATTCTGCATCATCTCCGCAAAATTGGTCTCCTTAGCTGGCACGATTTGCACCTGTCCTGATGAATTGGTAACAACGAAATTTCTACCTCTAAATTCAAAATAATAAGCGTCAACAGCTTCACTTTCAATGTATAAGCGTTGATACTGTGCCGTTCCCCCGCCAATATCATTCAATACAAATAATATCCGTTTCATCATCGTCTACCCCCATGGAAAATAATTGAACGTCTCATGAAGAAAATAAAAGTCTATATAATCATTTGCAATCTCGTCAAAATTCGCTAAGATAGTACTATGGCTTTTTTGTGTAGAATATAACTCACACTTCTTGTTGTGTGCCGTACGCGAAAGGATTGAACTATGAATAAAGAAAGAGAATCACAATTTCAAATAGATTATGCATTGTTGTTTATATTGTTTATGATTGCCGTTGTCAGCTGTTTTTCTATTGCTGCAGCACAAGCGCATCCTTCATTTCCCGGGCATTTAAAAACTGTAAACTTTGTTGCTCAACAAATTAAATGGTACGTAATTGGAATCATTGCCATCATCGGTGTTCTCATTATTGATTTTGATCGCTACAAACAAATCTCTTGGTATTTATACGCTTTTGCGATGGTGCTTCTGCTTGGACTGGAAGTTGGCGCACCTGGGGCTGTCACGATTAAAGGTGCGACAGCCTGGTATCAGGTACCTGGTATTGGAAATTTCCAACCATCAGAAATTATGAAATTATTTATGATTTTAGTACTAAGCCGCATTGTCGTAAACCATAACGAAACGTATGTGTTCCGCTCACCCCGTGAAGACTTGCTTTTGCTCGGTAAAATATTTGCCGCCAGTCTGCCGCCGCTTCTTTTGATTGCAAAAGAACCCGATCTAGGAAATACGATGGTGATGACATCCATTATTGCTTCTATTATTATGGTTTCAGGCATCCGCTGGCGCTTTATTCTTGGCCTCGTCGGCGCCAGTGTCACAGTTGGTGCTATCCTTGTATACATTTACTTTGCACACACTGCTTTTTTCAAAGAACATATTTTAGAGGAATATCAGTTAAACCGCTTCTATGGCTGGCTTGCACCTTACGAATATGAAGCACAGGGCTACCAGCTGCGTCAAGCCATTTTGGCGTCGGGGTCTGGTGAATTATACGGCAAGGGATACGGAAATGGAGAAGTATACTTCCCTGAGCCTCATACGGACTTTATTTTTACAAATGTTGCCGAGCAGTTTGGCTTTTTAGGAGGCAGCATTGTTATTTCCTTATTCTTTTTGCTCATTTATCGCATGATTCATATCGCATTAGAAAGCAATGAGCCGTTCGGTAGCTACATTTGTGCGGGAACCATTGGTATGTTTACCTTCCAGGTGTTTCAAAATATCGGTATGACTCTGGGCCTATTACCCATCACCGGTATTACATTGCCCTTTATGAGCTACGGTGGTAGTTCTTTGTTAACCTATATGATTGCGATTGGATTTATTCTCAACGTACGCTCTAGAACCAAGAAATTTATGTTTGATTGAGGCTTTGCATATGCAAAGCCTTTTATATTTCTTTTCTATTTTAGGTACAATAAAAGCAAAATGAGGTGATATCATGGAATACGATATTATTGGAGATATTCACGGTTGTTTTGCAGAACTACAAAGCCTGTTACAACGTCTTGGTTACAACGAAGATGGCTTACACCCAAAAGGACGACAGCTTGCTTTTGTTGGTGACTTAACGGACCGCGGTCCGCAATCTCTGCAAACCATTTCATTCGTGTGGGAACTAGTCATTCATAAAAAAAGAGCGCATTATGCGCCTGGAAATCACTGCAATAAACTATATCGCTTTTTTCTCGGTCGCAAGGTCCAGATTGCCCACGGTTTGGAAACAACCGTAGCTGAATACGAGGCATTGCCTTCTGCGCAGCAAATAATTATTCGTGATAAATTCATACAACTATATGAGCAATCACCGCTCTATCATCAGCTCGATACCAAACGCCTTATCGTTTCTCACGCTGGCATTCGAGAAGATTATATTGGCCGCTTCGATAAGCGTGTAGAAACGTTTGTGCTATACGGCGATATCACAGGTGAAAAACACCCAGATGGCTCCCCTGTAAGGCGCGATTGGGCAAAGTATTATCAAGGTAAACCCTACATCGTCTATGGTCACACACCTGTAAGGACACCCCGCTTTTGTAACAATACGGTTAATATTGACACAGGCTGTGTATTTGGCGGTATGCTGACGGCACTTCGCTATCCTGAAATGGAAATCGTTTCTGTTCCCTCTTCTATGCCTCTTGTGGAAGAAAAATTTCGATCATTTAATTAAAAAAGCAGCCAATTTTTGAACTGCCCCCACATAGATGTCAGGCAGCCTCTTGGGCATGAGTCTGGTATTGAACCAGACTCATGCCTTTTAACTTTGCCTTGATTCGTTTGTGATTGTAATAGTGAATATAGTTCTCTAGTTCCTGTTTAAAATGCTCCATACTCTCAAATTCCTTCAGGTAGAAAAGCTCACCGTTTAAAAATTCTCCATGACTGTATTGTCTAAGCCATTCCCTCTACGGGAGATTCCTCTTTCTTTTTTTGGGGGGCGAAGAGGACTTGTTCCTGTTATGTATAGGGGCTTTAGGCTGGTTTATGCGGGGTAGTGAACGGATATGTTAGTTAGTTTTGGTGTTTGTTTAGAAAGTGGCTGAGAAGATATGGACAAGTCCAGTTTAATGAAACTGTCCAACTCAATGTGGCCTATCCAACAATATTGTGGGGCACCTGATATCAGGTTTTCTCTCTCGTGCTCTGCAAAACGCTCTTGCGGGACACCTAACCTCACATCTACTCCCTCTCGTGCTCTGCAAAACGCTCTTGCGGGACACCTAACCTCACATCCACTCTCTCTCGTGCTCCGCGAAACGCTCTCGCGGGGCACCTAACCTCACATCCACTCTCTCTCGTGCTCCGCGAAACGCTCTCGCGGGGCACCTAACCTCACATCTACTCCCTCTAAATACGCAAGAACAACTTGTAATTTTAATTCCAATGAATATTTGGTCATAGAAAAACTGCACCCCAATTGTTAATTGTGTCTAACAATTGGGGTGCAGTTCATTTATTCGGCTTCTTTTATTACACGAGTCATATCAGCTGGCAACGGCGCCGTAAATGTGAGTTTTTTTCTAGAAATCGGGTGCGTGAAGGTAAGCTGTTTACTATGCAGCGCTTGCCTGCTGATTAACGTTCGCATGCCGCCGTACAAATCATCTCCAAGTAAAGGATGGCCAATATGCGACATATGAACACGAATTTGATGGGTGCGTCCTGTCTCAAGTACAAGCTCCACACGGCTGCAGTTTACATATTCCTCTAATACACGATAATGGGTAATAGCATGCTGTCCATCTTCATCTACAGTCCGTTCAATAATACTATCTGATTTACGCGCAATTGGTGCACAAATAGTTCCTTCTCCCTGCAACTTACCATGCACCAGCGCTTCATACGTGCGACGAATGGCTTTCACTTTTTGTTGCTCTGACAACACATGATGCACAAAGCGGTTTTTCGCAATCAGCATGAGCCCTGATGTATCACGATCTAGACGCGTAACAATATGAACGGTGTTCCTAGATCCTTGCCTGTCATAATGATATAGCAGGGCATTTGCTACACTGCCGGTCGGATGTTCACGGGAAGGAATTGTCGACATGTAAGGTGCTTTATTTATAACAAGTACTGCTTCATCTTCATATATCACATCCAACGCAATGTCTTCTGCTTCCATCCCCTCACTGCGCGCCTCAGGCGGAAAGGAAACAACAATTTCATCCCCTTGACAAAGCTTATGACGTACGGTGACATGCTCTCCGTTCACAGTAATAGAACCGCCTTTAAATTTAATATCAGTCAGCGCCGCCTTGGAAATACCTTTTTGACGTAAAAACTCACGGACAAGCGTTTCTTCTTCCGCATGCCAAGTTAACGTAAATATACTCATTGATCAGCCACAAACGAATCGCGCACACGCTTCCAGAACGGAAACGGACGGAAACGGACAAACCGTACCTTTTGGTTAGCGACGCGGCATTGAATTGATTTTACATGTTCTTTCACGAACGTTAAATGATCAATAGTAATCTGCAGACGTTTATCTTTAATTGGACGCAACACACATGTATGGTGCTTTGGCAAAACAAGTGGAGAACCAACTGTACGGAATACACGATTATTGATGGAGGCCATTTCTGCCACTTGAATGGCTTCAATGGACGGGTGGATAATGGCCCCGCCAAGCGCCTTATTATAGGCTGTGCTACCTGAAGGAGTTGAAATACAAAGCCCATCACCCCGAAACGTTTCAAAGTATTCACCGCGGATTTCCACATCAATAACAAGCGTTCCATCTAAACTTTTAACCGTCGCTTCATTCATCGCCAAGTGTTGCGTTTCTCTCGTTCCATCTGAGTAGCGAATAATCACTTCAAGCAACGGATATTCAACTACCTGAAACGGTGTCTTGACAATTGCATTCACAAGCTTCTCCACTTCACTTGGCAACCAATCGGCGTAAAAGCCCAGATGCCCTGTATGCACACCGACAAATGCCGTTTTATCGAGACGGTCGTAATAGCGATGAAACGCATGAAGCAACGTCCCATCTCCACCTACTGAAATGACAATGTCCGGCTCTTCTTCATCATTAATGAACTTATAATCAAACAAATACCGTTGCATCGTATCCGCAAGAGCATTTGATGCTTGATCTCCCTTTGACCTGATTGCAAACTTCATAAACTATGCACCCTTTAGTAGTTATTCTGATTCTTTGCGCGAGAAAATTTTTTGAGCTTCTTGAATTTCAAAGCGAATAGAAGACATTTCTTCATCTAAACGAAACGCCGCTTCTGCCGCGCGTTGCAACCGTTCTCGAATCTCTTTTGGAAAACGACCACTGTATTTATAGTTTAAGGAATGTTCAATTGTCGCCCAAAAATTCATCGCTAACGTGCGAATTTGAATTTCAACCAGTACCTTTTTTTCACCGTTAATCGTTTGAACAGGATACGCAATTACAACATGATACGAGCGATAGCCGCTTTCTTTGTTTTGCATAATATAATCCCGTTCTTCCACAATCTCAAAATCCTTGCGCTTTCGTAACAACTCTAAGACAGCTTGAATATCATCGACAAATTGGCACATCATCCGTAAACCTGCGATGTCCTGCATCTCTTCTTCCAATTTATGTAGCGAAATATTTCGTTTCGCAGCCTTATCAATGATACTAGGCACAGATTTAACCCGCCCTGTGACAAATTCAATTGGAGAATGCTCTGCCGCTCGCTCAAATTGCGCTCGCATTCCTTTTAGCTTTACCTTTAATTCTGATACAGCCTGTTGGTAAGGAGCCAAAAATTCTTCCCAGTTACGATTCATACCCTTCACCGCCCATCATGCCAAAAAAATCTGTTCTACCTTGTTCACAAGTTCCTCTCCATAATTTGCATTTCCTTCTATGTTTGCTATTAAATACGCCAACTCTTCCTGTAATCCTTCTAATTCAATTTCCACGTTATTAATCAAGGCAACGACTTTTACATGTTCGTTCAACTCTTTACAAGAAGACCACACTGTATGCGGAATACTTACATATACATAGTCTTCACCTTCTAGAATATATAAAAACGCCAATTCATCAGAATCAACCAGCATATGCTGTTTTGCTCTTAAATCATCTACCTGTATATCTACAGGCTTTGCATAAAAAATAAGAGCACGCTCCGTTCGTTCTGCGCTCTCAATCATAATTTTCTTTCTCATCTCCAAACGCCTCCAATAACGCCATTCATAATCAATCTTATTGTAACACAACACATGGCAGAACAAGAAAACATTGAATCAAATTTTAGAAAAAGGGATAATAGCATCTAGATGAATGAAGGAGGATTACCATGAGAGAAGAAATTGAAATCGAATTTAAAAATATGGTGACTAAAGAAGAATTTCAAACTTTATGCGATGCATTTCATATCAAAACGTTTACAACACAAATCAATCATTATTTTGAAACCCCTGATTTTTCTTTACGCAATGCAGGTTCCGCACTTCGTATTCGAGAGAAAAACAGTACCTATATGCTTACACTTAAGCAACCCGCCAAAATTGGGTTATTAGAAACACACCAATCCCTTACAAAAGCAGAAGCAAAACAAATTATTCAAACGGGGGTGATTCCAGACGGCACCATTGCAATTCAGCTTGAAAATCTGGGTATCCCACGCACCCTCACATATTATGGATGCCTGTCCACAGAGCGTGCCGAAATGCACTATCAAGACGGTCTGCTTGTATTTGACCATAGCTTCTACTTTGAACACGATGACTATGAATTAGAATATGAAGTTACAGACGAAGAAAAAAAGGAGGATTTTCTTTCCTTACTTCGTTCATACAATATTCCGATACGTTCTACACAAAATAAAGTGCAACGCTTTTTTCTTGCCAAACAACAAAATGATGACTAAACTAACAAAAGCAAAACGGTTTATTTGCTCTATATAAAGAACACTTGCTACAATACATTTATATTTACGGTAAAAGGAGCAGGCAAAGTATGAATCAAAATTTACAATCACCATATGAAGCTCTTGGCGGCGCAAAAGAGATAGAAGCGCTCGTCGATACATTTTATTCGTACGTGAGTCAGCATCCTGATCTCATCCCTATTTTCCCGAGTGATCTAACAGAAACCGCTCGGAAGCAAAAGCAGTTTTTAACACAGTACTTTGGCGGTCCTCCGCTATATACAAGCGAACATGGACATCCGATGCTACGTGCGCGTCACTTGCCTTTTACAATTACACCGAAACGAAGAGATGCATGGTTGTCTTGTATGCACCGTGCCTTAGATGATCGAGGCATTGAAGGACCACTCAGAGACTTTATATGGGATCGCTTGCGGCTCACTGCAGAGCATATGACAAACTCTCCGGATGAAATGAGTGAGGACCATGATTAATTCGGATGCGATGCCGATTTTCTTTCATTCTCATAAGCCGGTCGAGGTGTATCTGTTTACAGACCCACTCTGTCACGATTGTAGAATAATGGACCCTTTTTTAATTAAACTCATCCATGAGTACGGTCATTATTTTACAGTTCGTCGTGTACTCACAGGAAAAGCGACCGGAACAGCACATCGTACAAATCGTTTAACAAATGCACGCTTTGTATGGGAAAAAACAACCAGCTTATACGCGTTCTCTTGCAACGGAAAAACTGACATGCATCACGGAGACACTTCACCTTACATGCCTTCTTTGGCTATCAAGGCTGCAGAGATGCAAGGACGAAAAGCCGGGTTGCGTTTTTTACGCAAGCTGCAAGAACGCCTCTTTTTGTGCGAAGGTACTCCAGATTTTAATACGATGCTTGCATGCGCAGAGGAAAGCGGAATTGATGTAGCTGAATTTGCAGAAGACCTCCATGCTGATCATGTTCGCAAAGCCTTTCAATGCGATTTAAAATTTGCAAATGAAATGCAAATCACAGAAGTTCCTTCGCTTGTTTTTCTCCATACGAATGCCCACGAAGATGGCATTAAAGTGTCAGGTCTGTACACATATGATATTTATGTACAAGTTTTACAAGAAATTATAAACGAGCAACTGGTACCGCAAACTTTACCCCCAATGGAAGATCTTATTGGGGAATACGAATTTTTATCTACAAAAGAGTTGGCCATTATTTATGGGTTATCTTTGGCACAAACAGAACGTGAGCTTAAAAAATTAATTTTAAAGAGAATTGTTCGACAAATTTCGACAGAACGAGATATTTATTGGAAGCATGTATAATAACATGCTTCTTTCTGTATACAGCCATTTTCAATTGGCAAAAAGACCTTATGAGCACTTATATAGAAAAAGACCCGGTGCTTTGCACCGGGTCTTTTTCTTACGGCTTATAAAAATTTAAAGGGGATGGGAGAAATTTTCACGTTCAAACAAAGGGGTATATGTTTGTTTGTGAATTCGTTCACGCTTATTATATTACAAGATTCGACGTCAGATGACAACCTGTATTTTTGCTATTTCACAAAAATGTCACATTCTAAACGCTTTCATTTTTGAATACATTATATATAAGAAACCAATAGGGAGTGAGAGCGCTTTGAAAATAAAAATCTTTACTAGTATAACAATCATTACCATTGTATTTGTAATTTATATATTGTCTCTACTCGAAATTGTACCCTTGCTTTTGTCTGTTCCACTTCTTTTTATCGCTATTGTAGCAGTAGTCAGTTTTTGGACTGACCGTAACCGATTTAAAGGATTTAGATAGAATAAGAAAAGCGGAAGCGGCTCGTTCAGCTCCATAGGGCTGAGGTTCTCGACACAAAAAGGCGCTTTTTGCCTTTATGGGGCGAGGTTCTCTGACCGGCGGAGCTTGCCGCTGGAGCTGGACATCAAGAAAAGCGGAAGCGGCTCGTTCAGCTCCATAGGGCTGAGGTTCTCGACACAAAAAGGCGCTTTTTGCCTTTATGGGGCGAGGTTCTCTGACCGGCGGAGCTTGCCGCTGAAGCTGGA
>NZ_RIAV01000025.1 GCF_003852715.1 Ectobacillus antri | reverse complement strand
CTCTTGCGGGACACCTAACTCCTCTTTTCTTCTCTCTGGTGGTCCACAACGCTCTCTTGCGGGGCACCTAACCTTTCTTTTCTTCGCACAGGTGGTCCACAAGCCTCTCTTGCGGGGCACCGAACCTTTCTTTTCTTCACACAGGTGGTCCACAACGCTCTCTTGCGGGACACCTAACTCCTCTTTTCTTCGCACAAGTGGTCCAGGACGCTATCTTGCGGGACACCTAACTCCTCTTTTCTTCGTACAAGTGGTCCAGGACGCTATCTTGCGGGACACCTAACTCCTCTTTTCTTCTCTCTGGTGGTCCACAAGCCTCTCTTGCGGGGCACCTAACCTCTCATTTCTTCTCTCTGGTGGTCCGCAAGGTATTCTTATAAGGCTTTAGATTTCTACCTGCTAGCATGTAGTAAAAAATCTCATTACATTCCTCTTTATTTTAAAATTACTTATGCGCAAAGCATTGATAATGAATGAGCAATCTCTCAATCTCTTTTTTACGTCTATTTACTAGAAGACAAGCATATATATAGGTGAAACGGCACTAGTAAAAAAATTGATGCGCGGAGGTTTGTATGGAAGGTCTATTTTTATATGTTGTGAACTATATTCTTCTCACTCTTTTCATTCTAGGTTCATTGCTTTTGTTTCCATTCTTCCCCATGCTGACTCTCATTGTTATTGTTATGTGTATGATGCTCATTTCCATTTTTATCTCGCTTCTACCAGAGAAACAAGAAGAATCAGGAGTCGAACGCCTGCGCGCGTAGACTCCTTTTTTACTAATTTGGCGACTCGCCCCTTACTCATAGCGAATTCGCTTCAAACCAACTGTAAAAAATACAATTGCAAATATGAATAGTACCCCCACGTATACGGCGATATCCGCAATACCGCCTCCCCTTGCAATTAACTCTGTAAACCCGCGCATCGCCCATGTTTGCGGAACAAAGTCCGCCATTCGTTGCATAAACATAGGCTCGATTTCGATTGGCCAGTATACACCTGCAATCATACAAGAAGAAATGACAACCATATTTCCTATCGCAGACTGTTGTTCCGATGTTTTGACGATACCGGCTATAAGCAATGCCATACCAACAATAGCGAGAAGCAATGCCGAAACTAGTAGAACAATTCCTAGCATGTCACCCCACTGTACATCAAATAGTACATTTGTAAACAGCATTAAAGCACCAAACTGAATCCAACCGAGAAGAAAGAATGATAAAACATAGCCGCCCAGTACCTGCGTCCTCGAAGCTGGCATGGTCATCATCCTATACCATACACCATTTTTACGCGCCTCCAAAATCGCCCCTGTTGCTGTCATCATAATAATCATAACGAACATAATCGAAAATCCCGCAGAACGAGCTGATACATTACTCATACTCACATTCTCGGCTGTCTTCATGATAAACTCCTTACGTAACGGAGTGGGCTGAATAGTCTCTGAAAGCTTTTGATACATTCCTTCCCAAGGCTCCTTGCTGTAGCTACTCCACACTTTGGATGCTTCCACTTTTGTTTTCACCTTTGTTAAGGCTTGCTCTAGTTCTTGCTTCACACTCCCTCTGGAAGTAAACTCTGGTGAATATTGCAGGCTCACATTGAAACTTTCGGTAAACTCCTTTGGAATTACAATGACTCCGGCCACCTTCTTATCTGCAAGCTGCTTTTTTGCTTCCTTCGCAGATACAACAGACACATCAAACAAGGAATTTCCCTTCAGCTCTTGATAATATGTCTTTGAAAGCATAGATGATTCTTCTTCTACGAATAAAAGCTGGGTCTTATTCGTAGAAGACCCATTAAGTAGCGTTCCGAACACAAACGTGAAGGCTAACGGCATTAAGAGCATGACTAAATAGCTACGAGGGTTACCTAATAACCGCTGTAATTCAAATAAGCAAATCGCCCATACTTTTCCCATGTTTCTTTCCTCCTTATCTTACACGTAAGCGCCATATCCCTAGTGTGAATGACAGCATACCAACTATCACAAGCACACTAATAGGTAACAGTATATTCATCCAAGATGTTCCTCCCATTACTTCTAACAAACCCGTAAGTGCCCATTTGTTAGGAGCAATGTTGGATACTGTCTTCATTGTGTCGGAGAATGCATAGATCGGAAGCATAGAACCACCAAGTAAAGCAAATAGCTGGATTCCTACCCCATTTATCATATCGGCAGTTTTTTCACTATGAACGAACGCTGCTAACGTCATTGACAAACCTGACACACAAACGATATACGCCAATCCAACCGCTATGATTTGCGCCATATTATCTCCCCACGCTACGCCAAATCCATAATGAGTTACCACCACAAACAAGAAAAACTGGGTGCCTGAAAATAACAGCGTACCGAGAAACTTACCAAGAAGGATATCGCTTATTGTAGTAGGTGTACGCAATAATCTTGCTAGTGTTTCAGTTGCTCGCTCTGTCATAATCATTTTTGCGCCAATTGTCGCATTAAACAATATAAACATCACACCCATACCAGCGGCATAATATTGCATAGATGAAACAACCTTCTCACCTACCGCCTCTTCCTGCACGGTCACCCCCTGTATATCCTCTATCTTTCGTATAATATCTGCCGAAGCAACTTGCATATCGACCTGACCCGTCATAACAGGCTCAGCTCCGGCAAAGTCACGTATAGTCACATCAGCTGCTACAAACATTATATATGCACGTTTCATAAATGAATGTACCATGGACTCTATTATCGTGGCTTGCACCTCCTTCCCAGGGTCTGCCAACAAAATTGTATCTGTAAAATCTCCCTTTTCTATCTTTTCACTCCAGCGACTAGGAAGTACTAAACCTACATCCGCCTTACCATCTTGTATAAGGCGTTGTAGTTCTTCTTTTGATAACACTTCCTTTAGCTGAATAGAATCACGCAACTCCTTATTTTTTAGTACAGTATTACGAAACTCATTAGCTAAGCTGTCTTCATCCATTTGATAATATGCTAACGTAGTGTTAGGGACGTCTTGACCGCCCATCGATTTCTCAAGTGCTGACCCTAAAATCGCGGTTAGTAACAGCGGCATAAGTATCATTGTCAAAAAACCGCGTCGGTCTGTGATTCGGATACGAAAATCCTTCCACGCAACCAGCAAGCTTTTCATATCGTTTCCCTCCTAATCTCGTAATGAACGTCCTGTTAATTGTAGAAACAGCGCTTCAAGGTTTGGTTCTCTTACCTCTAGTGCCAGTACTCGCACGCCATGTCTTGTGGTACATGCGATAACATCACCAATCACCGTTTCGCTTGAAACAAATATGTCAAAGCTTTGTTCTTCTACGTTTGTAACAACTCTCTCTACCAGATGTAGCGCTTTTAATTCTTGCACAAATGTCTCTTGCATTTGATTCACCTTCATTCCAATCACAATACCGTTCGCTAAACGGTTGCATAACTCACTTTTAGTGCCCAGCGCAATTAACTTACCATGATCGACTACGGCAATTCTCTTGCATAAGTACTCTACTTCCTCCATGTAATGGCTCGTATAAATGACTGTCATACCATCTTCATTCAATGCCTTTACGGTTTCTAAAATATGATTTCGTGATTGTGGATCAATGCCCACAGTCGGCTCATCCATAATGAGAAGCTCTGGTGTATGCATAAGAGCTGCGCCAATATTTACACGGCGTTTCATCCCCCCAGAAAATGTTTCTACCTTATCCTTAGCACGGTCATAAAGACCAACGTACTCTAACACTTCATCTGCACGCTTTTTCACTTCTTTCCCATGTAAACCATACATCTTACCCCAAAATACTAAATTATCCCGCGCACTCATCGTTGGATATAATGCAATCTCCTGCGGTACGACTCCTATTTTACGTTTAACCTGCATAGGTGCTTCCTTCACCGAAATATCGCCTATTCGAATATCTCCACCATCATAAGGCAGAAGACCACAAATCATCGAGATGGTGGTAGACTTACCAGCACCATTCGGTCCAAGAAGACCGAACGCTTCTCCTTTTTCAATTGAAAAAGATATGTCCTTTACAACTTCTTTTTGAGCAAACGACTTTGTAAGATTTCGCACGACCAGCATGTGAGCACGCTCCCTTATTTTTATTTCACTTTTATTTTACTCTGCATTCCTGTATTTCCCATCTACCTTCCGATAGAATTAACGGCATAAAAAAAACAGCCAAAACGGCTGTTCTCTCACTTTCACTATGCCAAAAGTCATACATACTCCGAAATACCATGTCGAACCGCAAAGATGGCGGCCTGCGTTCGATCTCGCAGCGCCAGCTTATGTATCAGGCTAGAAACATGATTTTTAACGGTTCCTTCCGTAATATACAGCTTCTCTGCAATTTCTCTATTATTTAAGCCATATCCAATCTCTTTAAGTACCTCTATCTCTCTTTCAGTCAGCTCAAATAATGTATAAGGTACATCCTTTTTCTCTGCCTCTATTACTTTTGTTTTTCGTAACTCAACTAAAATCTGCCCTGTCATTTCCGGTGGCAAAACCAGTCCGCCTGCATGCGCCGTTAAAATAGCTTGGACAATCGTATCAGTCGGCATATCTTTTAATAGATAGCCGCTAGCGCCCTTCTCCAAAGCTTCAAAGATTAATTCACTATCTTTAAACGTTGTCAGCATAATCACTTTCACTGCAGGTACACACTGCTGTATTCGACTTGTACCTTCCACACCATTGACACCTGGCATACGAATATCCATTAACACAATATCCGGCTGTAATTCTACAGCCTTTGCTACAGCATCCGCACCATCTTCAGCGACTGCGACAATTTCAATTTCAGGTCGAAGATTTAACAGCATCGCCAACCCGTCTCTAATAAGGGGCTGATCATCTACAATCATCACGCGTATCATAAGGATCCTCCAATCACCCATTTCTTTTGTAACAGAGGAAACTCCACTTGTACATGAAATCCCTCTTTACTTTTAAATTGTACAGAACCTCCGTGCTCTTCAATTCGCCCTTTCATATTTATCAGCCCAAATCCTGGTTTAAACACGTGCGCACCCTTCCCGTTATCAGAAATAACGAGACAAATCCGGTCTTCCTCACAGGTAAGCTCTACGTGACAAAGCGTCGCATCGCCGTGACGCTTCGCATTCGTAAGAGATTCCTGTATCGTTCTCGCAATGGTCGGATGCAATGACATCGGAATGATCATGGGGTCTCCTTGCAATTGAAAGGCAACTTCAACATCTGCTGACTTTGCAAAATCTTCTAGAATCGTACGAATGCCAACAATTAAGTTGTCCTTCTCTCCGTCCTCTTTCAACGTACGGACGGACAATCTAATTTCCTGTAAAGAGCTCCTTGCTAAATGACTACAAATATGTAACGTCTCATGCGCTTCTGGCCGCCCTTGCTTTACTAACTCCTCAGCGAGCTGCAATTGTACAAGCAGAGCTGTCATGTTATGACCTACCGTATCATGAATATCACGCGCAATTTTATTTCGTTCTCGAATAACGGTTAATGACTCAACTTCTTTTGCATATACAGATAACTGCGCATGCGACTCATGTAGCTCATCATACTGCCTGTTTACTTGCATCCTTGCTTGCTCTAGCTTACGAATTAACCCCCCCACCAACACTTGAAACAAGATCAACGTAAAATTAAGCAAGTTCCCCATAATCTCTATTACCTCGAACCTCATATACGTATAACCCACAATACTCCCCCAAATTGCAAAAAACAGCAGTGAAAATACAGAAAGTATCATTCTATTGCCTGTCATAAGAAACAACGTAACACCCTCTACACCAAATAAAATTAAATACAGCGTAGAAGGCGCAAATACAAAGCCGAAAGCGCCAATTAGAATAAAGTCCACTATAATACAGGCATAAAACACCCTTTGACCTATCTTCATCATCATAGTATGCGTGACAACAAACGCCAACATTGCCATTACAATGAATATCTTATGTGATATAAGTGTAGCGTGCTGCATATACACAATAGGGATAAAAACCAGCATAACAAGCCTTATGAATTTCAGCATATTAGCCCTTCTTTCATAAAATATAACGCTACTATCTTCTATTAGTGCGATTATATCCCTGCTTATTTCTATAAAAAAAGGAGAGTGGGCACTCTCCTCATGGAATCTGGCGACTTTTGCACTTAATTTGGCAACTCGCATCACAACAGCCGCTCCAACTCCTCATATACCATAGCACGCTTCTCCTCTAGTTCATCCTTCTCTTTCTGCAGTTTCTGTAGCTCATGCAAGTCTACTTCCTGCGTCATCTTTTCTTCTAATACAAACAGTTGCTCCTCCATCTGTTCGAGCTCTCTCTCTAATTGCTTCCATTCTGCATCAGTTGAAGCTTCCTTTACCTTCACGACTCGCTTTGGTACTACTATCTTCTCCTCCACCGGCATTCGCTCGGCTAACTTCTTCCTAGCCCATTCATAATTTCCTGCAAAGCCATGTAGTGCACCATTTTGAATCCAGTACGTTTTGTCAAACAGCTTATTTAAAAAGTAGCGGTCATGCGAGATAGCCAAAATCGTTCCTTCATAGTTCTCTAGAGCTTCCTCCAGTACTTCGCGCGACTCAATATCAAGATGATTGGTCGGTTCATCTAAAATAAGAAAGTTTACATCTTGGTGCATAAGCTGCGCAAGGCGCAAACGCATCCGTTCGCCGCCGCTAAGCTGATTCGTCTTTTTAAATACAGAAAATCCGTAAAATAAGAAGCCCGCTAAAATGTGTCTCGCTTCTCCCTCCGTCACAGAAACCTGTTCGCGGAATGCTTCAAGTACTGTGTTATTCGTACTGCCAGGTAAGTGCTGTGACAGATAGCCCACCTTTACACTGCCTCCAAGCTGGATTTTACCTGCATCTATCGTCTCCTCACCAAGCAACATTTTAACTAAGGTTGTTTTGCCACTGCCGTTTTGTCCAACGATTGCGGCTCGCTCCTGAAACTGCAGATGTAAGGTTGCGTCGTAAAATAACGTCTTATCGCCAAACGACTTCGTCACACCCTCTACCCGAACAACATCCTTCCCGCTTCGCTCTCCTTGCCGGAACGCAAGCCCCATTTTTTTGTGCTCTAAGATCGGCCGCTTCAGTTTCTCCATTCGCTCCAGCGCGCGCTCCATATTACGTGCGCGGCGATGCAGACCCTCGTTCGGCGGGTTTGCCTGATTGGCCCATTCCCTCAAACGCTTAATTGCTTCCTTCATTTTCTTTATCTTTTTTTGTTGTTCTTCATACGCCTGAAACTCTAACAATAAGCGCTCTTGCTTTTCCTTTACAAAACCGGAGTAGTTCGTGTGATACACATGAAGCTCTCCGTCCTCCAAATCAATAATTTTTGTAACAACCGCATCTAAAAAATAGCGATCATGCGAGATGATAGCAATTGTACCGCTGTACTCCTGCAAAAATTGTTCTAGCCATTCGACTGCACCAATGTCGAGATGATTTGTCGGCTCATCTAACAACAGTAAATCAGGATTTTGCAGCAGCATCAGCGCCAAACACACCTTCGTCTGTTCACCGCCGCTGAGCATTGCAAACACCTGCGGCAGTAAGCTTGTAATTTGCAATCCGTTACATACTTTAGCAAGCTGTGCCTCTACTTCATAGCCACCTAAAAATAGATAGCGCTCTTGCACCTTCCCGTATTCCTCCAAAAGCTTCTCGAGCTGCTCTGTCTCGCTACCCATTTGCTCTTCCAATCGCTTCATATTGCGTTCTAGCTGCTTTACCTCGGAAAAAGCTGTTTCCAAAACCTCCTGTACCGTTGTACCGGCTGGGAATACAGGAATTTGCGCAAGATAACCAACGCGCAGTCCCTTTTTTATATGAATCATACCGCTGTCCGGCGCTTCCACACCAGCAAGCAATTGAAATAATGTCGTCTTACCGCTTCCATTCCTGCCGACGAGACCAATCCGATCCTTTTCGTGAATCTCCACAGACAAATTTTCAAAAATAATGTTACCGCCAAACGACTTCGTAATATCATGAATTTGTGTAATAATCATGGTTTCGTACTCCTTTTGATATGGAAAAAGGCCGCAAGTAGACAGATGTCTCCCCGCGACCTTTAAAGAATAGAAAAAAAGAGCACAGCGGCTCTTCTTTTCACCATTCTATGATTCCGTAGTAGTAGGTGAAGAGAATCCTTACTTTTTTATAGCTGCTATACAGTTGTAAAAGGACAGACCTGTCCCGTTAACAGCTGTAACATGAAAAATTGCGCGGCAAATGTAGATAAAATCTAAAAATGATGCGCGTGCAGCCAAAACGTAATTCATCTCTTCCCCACCTCCTTTTCGTACGAATTTCTTTTATTATATGCTTTTCCCCTTATAAGTTGCAAGAGTTTTCAGTTTTATACCTACACCAACTCTTGCAATTTCTCTGTTTGTCTCCTAAGCTGCAAAGAGACATCAGAAAGCTGCTCAACGACATGCGTGATGTTCTCCATTACTAACAGTTGCTGTTTTGTCGATCCTTCAATGTCTTCTGATAATACGAGTGCTTCCTCCATAGTATGAATCGTACCTGAAACCGCCTCTGTCACACCTGCCGACTCCTCTTTTGTTTGCTCAGACCGCTCTAAAATATGCTTAACCTGCTTCTCTACCTGCATAACCGAGTCGGAAATTGCTTCAAACAAAGTCTCTGTTGAAGCTACAAACATAAGCGCCTGCTCCATATCTCGCTCCCCTTGCTGCGAAACAGCTACAGCTTGCGTTGTTTCTGCTTTCACATTTGTAATAACCGCATGAATGCCATCTGTTGCCGCGCGGCTTTGCTGCGCTAACTTACGAACTTCATCGGCCACAATAGCGAATCCTCTACCATGCTCTCCAGCTCTTGCCGCTTCGATCGATGCATTTAATGCCAGCATATTCGTCTGCTCAGAAAGATCGGAAATAACCGAAACAGCTGCAGCAATCTCCTCAGAAAACGAAACTAGCTTTTGAATACTGTCTGTCATACTTGTTACCACATATTGCAGCTCTTTCATTCTCGTAATTACCTGTAAATTTGTATCTCTTCCTTCATCTGCTTTCGTCGTAGCATACTGCATTTGCGCACTAACAGCTGTTGTCGCATCCATAATCTCACTCATACTTTCCGCCATCCGATGCAACATTTCTGCACTGCCCTTCGCTTGCCTTGTTTGCTTTTCAATATCTTTGGTCATCGTTTCGACAGAAGCGACAATCTGTTCAGCCGCTTGATTTGTTTGGCACATGCCATTTAGCAATGTTTGTACATAATCATTCATGCTTGCTACAACAGCTTGCAAATTTGCAATCGTTTCCTGCGTTGCCTGCTCATGCTGTTTCTTCTGTGATGTAAATACGTGATTGCTACGCATCTTACTATAAATGAACAAAACAATAGCACCGCTCGTCAAAATTAAATAAATAGCATGTATTAATAGTAGACTAAAGCGATATTCGCTCGTTCCGCAAATAAGCTCTGGTAAAAGAAAGTAGCCACCCAAGTGATGCACGGCAAAGATAACAGTACTAATTACAATGAGCTTAATAGAATCAAAGTAAGCCAAACATGCTAGTACAAAGAAAATAGAAAAGTGATATTCCACGAGTCCATATCCGCCTGCGATAGTGGAAATACTGCTAAAAGTCATTGTTAGCATAAGAAATAGTGGTACATGTTGATGATGCTTTCGGTATAAGATAAAACTCAAAATAAGAAAAATAATTGGCGCACCTAACAACACATTTTGCCCTACCGCAGCACCACTGGTAAACTCGGTAACGCCTCCTAGTCGTATATAATCTCCCAAAAAGTGAAAAGAGCGATGAAGTATATGTACCATGACAGCTAAAAACACTGCTACAGTCGCCAAATACATCATAATTCTATTTTTGTTAACCATACAAAATCCCTCTCTAAAAAAATAATTTTTATATATTTTATAATATTTTTATAACTTTTGTATAATTATTTTTTAATAAAAAAAGAAGGTATGTTCATATACCTTCTTTATCCATTTGCTTGCTCTTCATCCGCCGTACAAACTGCCACACAATATTTGCACTAAGTAAAACAACCATCACGAGAGCTGTGCGATATATATAATCCGTTGCTTCATATCGCATCATAATAGCAACATATGCCCAAATAAATACGAGTGAATATGCAATATCGTTATGTTTTGTTGTGAACCAAATGCCAAGTAGACCACCGATTACTACCATCACAATCGCCCATGCTTGCTCATTTAGTCCCAAAAAGCTCGTTATTTCATTCGTGTAAAAAACAATAAACACATTTACAATGGTCGCAACCGAGATCCAGCCTAGGTAAATAGAAAATGGTAACCTATACAACCGAGATACATCCGAGGTTTGTATCTTTTGGTAAATGACAATTAACGTTGCTAATATGCCAAGCATACAAAGTAAGGTCAGATTAAATTTTTTATAGGCGAATAAAATAACCCATAAGCTGTTTAACACACAATTGATAAAGAACCAATAGCCAATTCTTTCATACATTGCCGCTTCGTTTCCCGTAGCAAAAAACTGGCGAATCACCCAAATACCTAGCAGTAAATAAATCAGCCCCCATATGGAAAAAGCGTAATTTGCCGGCTTGAACAAAATATCGATGGAATCTGAAATCTTGCTTGTATTTTCACCACCACGCTGCGAAACATAATTAACAATTAGTACGAGAAGAAATCCAACTACATTTACCACAGCCAACTTCTTCGCTTTACTCATAAGCGCCTCCTTAAAATGGACTTCTCTTTAGTATACGAGCCGTGCTGCAAAATAAGACGTATGTACGCACAAAGGCCACCCGCTAGGGATGACCTTTTTTTAAATCAATCTGAACAAAATCACTAACAGAATAATAACTACAAGTACAGATGCTAACCATCTCATGATATTACTCCTCCTCTTATCTAAAGGTTTATCCTATGTAGGGACGAAGAAGATAAAATCTGTATTCATTAGCTTCTCGTCCGTTCCGTTTTATATACTCCTATGATAACAGGTAAAAGTTTCCTTACGTTTACAGAAACATGAGACTTTTATATCGAAATATAAAGGTTTGTAACATATTTTCTATAAGAAATCCCACCATTGCAACATTCAGCCCACCTTTATCTCTACATATTTGAAAATCCAATGCAATAATTGTAATATTTTTCCCTCTTTTACACGTAATGTTTGATATAGTGTAAATATACACATTTTTAAAAAGGGGTGGAGAACATGAATCGTTCTGAACGTATCAAAGCCTTGCAGACGACTATTTCCTTTTTATCAGCGGAATTAGAAGAACTACAAAAGCAAGAACGTGCAGCGGAGCGAATAAAACCGATACACACGCAGCCTGAACAACCCAAACCGCCTGCAGCCGTGAAACCGATACGAACTGAAACACCAAAACCGAAGCGCAATTGGGAGAAGGAAATTGGCCAAATTTGGATGCCGCGTATTTTCGCTTTTATCATGCTACTGGGCGTTGCTTGGGGTTTTAAAGCTGGCGTAAATGCCGGTATATTAACACCACCGCTTCGTTTGCTTCTCGGCTGCTTAACTGCAATCGGCTTATATGTCATTGGAAAAAAACAAATCAAACAAAGCAGAATTGCCCTCGGTCTTGTCTTGCTGGGCGCAACAGTAACAACCTTTGTGTTAACAACCTTTGCAGCGCATTATTTGTATGGTTATCTACCGGCTGCTTTTGCATTTCTGCTCAATATTGGCTGGATTGCCTTGGGGATTTGGTTATCCCACAAACATCGTTCCGAATGGCTTGCGATTTTTGTGGGAGTTGGAGGATATATTGTACCGTTTCTCATTAACAGCACGCAGCCTAATACATATGTCTTCGTTGGCTACGAGCTACTTCTCTATGTAAGCTTGCTTGCATTTGCAACCAAACATGCATATCGTTGGCTTTACTACATGGCATTTGGCATGCTGCATATAACCCTTACAGTTTACTCGTTGGTCGCATTGCAGCAATTGAATCTGCCAGCACTTGCTGTTGTTATCCAGCATCTTTGCCTACTGTATATACTAATGACGAAACGAGATTCTTATCTGCAAGATCAAATCAAGGTGTTACTAAGTAGTATCGTTATCACGGTTCTCTGGGTGGCATCTACTGATAATAACCTTCTATTAAAAGGACTTTTAACCATGCTTACGCTACTGTACGCTGGTGCGTATGTATGGGAACGTCAAAAAGGCAAAATAGAACTGTTGCATACTGTATTTTTCTGTTTGTCTTTTTATTCCCTTACACTGCTCGTCATTGACACGGTCGACAACACGTATTACCCGCTTGCTTGGCTTGTCCAAGGAACATTTGGACTGTATATGTCATGGAAAGTAAAGAGCCACATCAAATTTATAGCATCTGGTATTGTTTATGCATTAGGTGCTATTTCAACAGTCTTAACATCATATACTGCCGTGCTTTCTGTTCAAACACTAGCTTGGTTTGTATACTTAGGCACTTTTGCTTTTCTTGTTATGAAGCTAAAGGCAACAACTAAGCGAGATCTATCTAGACTAAGTACACTTGTCCTGCTGATTAGTACCTTTATTTTTATCACATTGTTTGGCAGCACCTTGATGCAGGATCAAGACTTTAGCATTCGCCAGCTTGTCATCTCCTCCTTCTGGATGATATATGCCTTAGCTCTTGTATTTTATGGAAATACCAAAACAGAAAAAATGGCAACTTACATCGGTCTCATTGTAATAGGAATTACAATCATTAAACTGTTCTTTGTAGATTTGTTTAGCGTATCGCTTGCCATTCGTTCCGTTCTCTTTATTATCGTCGGTACGATCGGAATTTTTGTATCTCGTGTGTTTTACACAAAGCAAAAAGAAGTGCCAAGGGTTGAGAATAAAGAACTCTAATTGTGTATAGTTTCTTTGCAAAAGGCTCTGTTAAAGTTTGTTGTTGATTTCCGTTATAGTGGTTCGCTTTCCGCGGGCGGTCAGGGAGCCTCCTCAGCGCTATACGCCTGTAGGGTACTCGCTTTTCTCGCAGGAACCTCATCTCATCAACAAGTGCAAATGATTAACATTAGGCTCTAACACAGCCTTGTAAAAAAGGGTGCATAAAAGTTGCACCCTTTTTACAGTAATACAAAAACCGTAAATAACACAGCTAATACAATACGGTAATAAGCAAACGGTGTTAAACCGAGTCTTTCTAGCCACTTTAAAAAAGTAACCACCGCTAAAAGTGCTACAACAAACGAAGTGCCAAAGCCAACCAAGAACATAGGAATATCAGCAACATCCAAATGCTCTCGGCTCTTAAACAAATCTAAACCAGTCACACCTACCATTACCGGCAGGGCGACTAAGAATGAAAATTCTGCCGTTGCTTTATAGCTTACCTTACTTAACAAGCCGCCAGAAATGGTAGAACCCGCTCTCGAAAACCCAGGCCATGCTGCAAAGCACTGGAAACAACCAATCAGCAGCGCTTGGCGATATGTCATCTCATCTAAAGTATGCGTTGTCGGGATTGGCTTTTTCTTTTCTGCAACTAGCATCAATGCCGCTCCCGCCAAAAGACCAATCACCACAGTCTCCGGCCTAAACAAATAGGTTTTAATGGCGTCATGAAATAGAACACCCACTGTGCCAAACGGTAAAATACCCATTAAAATATGCAGAGCATTAAACTTTTTTTCACGCTGTAAAATTGGCTTTATATTGAAAAGAGACACGAGGCGATTACGGTATAACACAGTAATTGCTAAAATAGCGCCGAGCTGAATCACAATTTCAAATGTCTTTGCCCGTTCTCCCTCAAATCCTAACAAATGACCTACTAGTATTAAATGCCCTGTCGACGAGATTGGTAGAAACTCTGCGAGTCCCTCTACAATCCCCATCACAAAAGCAATCCACAAATCCGTCATATCCTGTCTCCTCTATCACTGAATATCTGTTTTTTGAAAATATAACATAACAGCACCAAAACCAAGGATTGCTACAGCCGCAATCGCACTATAGGAATATACTGCTGGATACGTATCAAGTAATGTATGATTTGCGATGTCTCCCGCTGCTGACCAAGGAAACAACCCTCTATGTTCAGAGTTTCCTGCCATTACATTCATCATTGTAATTACAATCGCTAAAATAATAGGCGGAACATAATTCTTCATCACTAAAGTCACAAAAACTACCGGTGGTGACAGAATGAATAAAAATAAACCACCGACATAAAACTGCTTGAAAGAAAAAACAAGCAGGTTCCAGCTCAAACCATCAAACCGAAAAAGAAGGCCTAATAATAAGGTAAGTAGCCAGGCAATTCCTGTAAGGACTATAATCCAAAGAAGCAGCACAGCAAATTTACTAATAATGAAATTTCCTCTTGATACTGGAATAGTCAAGATATGCTTGAGCGTATCCTCCACATACTCGCGATGAAATAAATATGCAGCAACAACGCCATATAGAGCTACTCCAAGCACAAGCACCGTATATAAATTCGTCTGATAAAAAAGCTCTCGAAAATCGGCTCTCGGACCTGATGTTTGCACATGAGCAGCCACGACAATCATAAACGGTGCAACCATGGCGCCAAGCACGCTAATCAAAAACATAGAAGAACGTTTGAGCTTCAATAACTCTGTATACACCAAGTCACCCAATCTCCCCGCCTCCCACTAGCTTTGTAAAGTAATCCTCTAATCGATCGGCACTCATATTTATTTTGGATACTTCAATGCCATTTCGAACAAATAAAGTATTAATTTGGGCCTGCTGCCCCAGGTGAGAATATATGCGAATATTCCCCTCACCTCTTATCTCGTAATCATACGTAGAAAGCTCTGTTTCTAAAAGAACGGCCGCTTTTGCTTCGTGAGAAACAGTAAACTCTAGGTATTTACGATTTAATTTAGCTAGCTGTTTAAAGTCAATTTCCTGTAGAAGCTTTCCCTTATGGATAATGCCAATATGATTAGCTACTTGTTCGATTTCAGACAAGATATGACTGGATATAAAAACTGTAATCTTTCTTTCCTCTACCAAGCCTTTAATTAACCTTCTCATTTCTTTAATACCAATAGGATCTAATCCATTTGTCGGTTCATCTAAAATCAGCAATTCCGGGTAATGTAGTAGCGCTCTTGCGATACCAAGTCTTTGCTTCATTCCCAACGAGTATGCACCCACAAGCTTTTTCGTTTCATGCTGCAAACTAACTAACTCGAGCACTTCATCCATCGCAGTCTTTTTATGCACGCCCGCAATTCTCGCATGAATCTGCAAGTTCTCTCTTGCCGTCAAATTTTCGTAAAAGCCCGGCACCTCAACGATAGAGCCAATTCTTTTTAAAATACTTTTTTTATTGCGTTGCAGCTCCTCACCAAATATTTCAATACTTCCAGCAGTCGGTTGAATTAAACCAAGCAGCATGCGGATAGTCGTTGTTTTTCCTGCTCCATTCCTGCCCAAAAAGCCATAAATATCTCCCTGTTTCACCGTTATGCTTAGATTGTCAACTGAGCGCTGCTCACCGTACGCTTTGGTTAGGCTCTCTGTTTTTAAAATCGTTGCCACTTCTTTCTCCCACCTTTGAAGAAATTCATATTTATATTATAAGAAGCGGATTTTAATTGGCTTTTAACAATTTCTTAAAAATCTCTTAAATCATGTTTAGGGATGATAATACCAAATGTCGTACACTCCCAAGGTATACTTTCTACCCATATGCTGCCGCCATGTTTTTGGGCAAGTGCCTTCGCAATGGAAAGACCTAGACCACTTCCGCTGTTAGCTTGCGTTCTAGCAGCATCACCCCGGTACATGCGATGAAATACGCGCTGTAGATCCTCTTCCTGTATACCAGGCCCCTTGTCCCAAATTAGCAGCTCATACACATCTTTGTGTTCTCGTAATGTCACACCGAGCACACCGCCTGTATATCCATACTGCACAGCATTTTTCACGACATTTTCTATCATTCTTAACAAGCTCATATAATCCCCTTCTATGATACATGGTTGTTCTGGTACATCAATATGAGGGACTATTTGCAATTCATTGATTTGCGGTACAAACGTAATAAGCACTTCTCTCGTTAACTCCGCTAAGTCCAGCGGCTCCATCTGAAAAGACATTTCGTTAGCATCGATTTTTGCAATCTCAAACATCTCATCAATTAATTTTTTTAAAGATATAGACTTCTTAGAGACGATTTCTAGGTAAGATTGTCGTTCTTCTGTTGACGCCACTACACCATCCTTTATCGCATCAATATATCCAATAATGGAAGTAAGAGGCGTACGAATATCATGTGACATACTAGCGAAAAGCTGCTTTCTTGCCACCTGTTCCTGTACAGATTGCGCATAGACACGCTCATAGCTTTCAATCAATTCGTTGATAGAGAAAATCACCTCGTTCCATAGTACATCCCGATTGGTCAGCACTCTTGTCGGGTGTCCGTTCATCGCTCGCTTAAGCACCACATTTAATTCCTGCAACCTTGTCTTATACTGACTTCGCTCGAAAAACAAAACTACTATAATAGAAAAAACACCTGCAAATATACCCCATTTCCATATACCAGCGGGAACATGATATACATCCATAATTACCAAGCATATAGTCAAAAGAAATTGTGCTAGAATCAGCTTTTGCACCTTATCTATCTTCATTGTTTCCACCTGTAAACTTATATCCAATTCCCCATACTGTTTGAATGTACTGAGGATGCGAAGGATCTAGTTCAATTTTCTTGCGCAGCTTGCGAATATGTACCATTACCGTATTGTCATCTTCTATGTAGCCACTCCCCCATACTTGGCGAAACAACTGTACTTTCGTAAATACACGCTCTGGCTGAGACATAAAAAACTTAAGTAATTCAAACTCTTTCGCTGTTAATGATACCGATTCTTTCCGAACGGTAACCTGATATGTTTTCAAATCAATTGTAATCTCCCCGCACTGTAAGCTTTCGTCTGCCAAACGTCCTTCGCCTCCTAGCACTAAAAACCGTCTCATTAATGCTTTGACTCTGGCGATTACTTCGTTAATACTAAATGGCTTGGTAATATAATCATCCGCTCCAACACCAAGACCGAGCACTTTATCCGTTTCATGGTCCTTAGCTGTCAGCATCATAATCGGCACATTAGAATGGGCACGAATTTGTCGACATACTTCCATACCATCTAATTTCGGCATCATAACATCTAGCATCACTAAATTATATGTATGTTCCTGAAATAAACGAAGAGCCTCTTCTCCATTTGTTACCGTATCAACTTGGTACATTTCTCGCTCCAAATACCGGCGCACTAAGTCACGAATCTCCTTATCGTCTTCCGCTACTAAAATGCGAATCTCTCCCATATCTTCACCCGCTTTTGTTAATTTCCATAAAAAAACATCTCCTTAGGATAGGATATCTAAAGAAATGTCACGCCGCAAGATAAGATTGAGAAGGATTATAAGATATAAATATAGAAACGTACTATATACAGCTTTTAGGAGGACTTATATGCACAAGTTAATTTTAGTAGAAGGCCTACCTGGTACCGGAAAAAGCTCCTTTTCGGAAGCCATCGCAGATGCATATCTGAGCATCAAATATTATCACGAAGCAGCTGCAAATCATCCTGTCGACTTTGACATGACCGCATGGGTACCGCTTGCGCAGCTAGAAAGCTTCACAATCGCAGAAGAATGCATCGTTGACCGCTTTGAAGACGGCTGGTTTGTTCGCTACGAAAACATACCCGAGCTTCAGGCCTTTGACATATACGAAATGCCATTCGCGCAGCACGCGGCGCTCATGCTAAGACGCTGGGAGCGCTTTGCTGCAAAAGCCTTGGCAGAAGATACAGTCTACCTATTTGACTGTGCCTTGTTGCAAAATCCGTTTACAATCGGCATGATCTCACAAAATGTACCGCATGAAGAAATCGAGGCTTATATTCAAAGCATCGCTGCTATCATTCAGCCACTCAATCCAGTGGTATATTACCTGTCCCACCAAAACGTAAAGCAATCCTTCTTAGACGTTTATAAAGAGCGCCCAGAAGGCTGGCAGCACGGATTTGTAGCGTACTATACAGAGCGTAGATATGGCAAAAGCCTTGGCTTAAATGGGATTGACGGTACGGTCACAGTGCTGGAGGAACGAAAGCGAAGAGAGGTTGAGGTGTTAGGAAAATTGCCTATATCTTCAGTGGTCATTGAAAACGAGCGCTCGGAGCGAACACCGAGAGAACTGGTGGAGGAGTATATAACAGTAAAATCCGACTTGCTGTAAGTGAGCCGGATTTTTCGTTTTTAAAGTGTCTTACTGTATACCTACTTAAAAACAGCAATCGCTTATTTTATTAATAAATCAAAGATGCTCGTCTACATATCACCTTAGAGACTATGACTTTTATTGCAAAACGAATTCCTATGTTCCAAGCACCATTGCGCTTTACATCATATTTTATTACGACATTTTTGTAGCAACGTAGCGACAATCTGTAACCTCATCCAACATACCACAATGAATACAATAAAGTAGATTCTTTCAGACATTTTTATTGAAACAAAAAATGATAAGGTAATTAATACTATTACAACAATTGCTGATGGTATTCTAGCGAATGTAAATAAATTATTCTTCTCCTTTCTTTATGCGACGGAAAAACACCCCAACGTCAAAACCTTGACCATAAAGCTCCCCTTTCTTGTCCAAAGTAGAGCTTAAATCCTCCAGTACCAATGCCCAATTCAAATCTAACTGTTATATTATTTCTTTAAAGAATGGCAGAAATTCAGAAATATCAATGTGATGAAGTATGTACTCATATTTGTGAACCGTGACTTTCATATCTGCTTTCAATGTGTATTCATCAATACCAAACGTAGCAGACGTTGTTCCTAATATTTGTGTAGCATTTACTTTTCCTGTATCAATTACACCTAATACTTTCTTTTTATGTTGTATCTCAAAGAAAGTTTCTAATATGTTACCTGACAATTTACACTTACAATATCACCACGCCTTACTTGTTCCGCTAAAACTTGCGGACTTAGAGGTACAATTTAACATAATTCTGAAGGAAGCCTCCCTCTTCAAGCAAAGCTAAGTGGTGAGTAGTTCACATCAGCTCAATCAGGCTTTTTCCACTCAAAAGAGTAATGACCGATTCAGCACGAAAATATGGAGAAAATTTGCCCTGGTTAACTGCTTTTATGAAATGGTTTATTAAAAAAGAACCGGGAGACGTACCAATGGTAGGTCCCCGATTCAGATTCATTTGAATAACGAGATGCACATATATTACCACAGGTACAAACTCGAATTATGAGGGAAGAACTTGGTTACCAAGAGATAAGAACATCATTGTTGATAATAATATCAATGGAAATCTACATCTACTTTCTTTTTAGTGTCTTTTACAATTTTCGGCATTTTTATTTCAAGGACACCATTTTTATAGGTTGCTTTTACACCCTCATGTGAAACAGGACTTGGAAGTGTTATCATTCTGCTAAAGCGACCTGCAAAGCGTTCTTTTCTAAACATATTTTCCTCTTTAATTTCATTGGTACGATTAATAGAACCACTGATGCTTAATCTATTGTTTTCAATATCGATATCAACATCTTCCTTTTTTTCAAGCCCAGGAATATCACATGTTGCCACAACTTCATTTGCCGTTTCATGAACATCCACTCGGATGCTTCCTAATACCTGCTCATTTTCAAAGGAAATTGGAAAATCAGAGAAAATACGGTCAAATTCCCTTCTCATATTTGAAAGTTGTCTGAATGAATCATATGGTAATAATGCCATTTTATAACATCCTCCTTGTTTTTAATACAAGGATAGTATTTCAATCATTTAAAAGAATATACTTCCTTACGTTTTTATTAAAACTAAATTAACAACACCTTACTATCTACTATGTCGGCAAATCATAATATTCCCCCACTTGTTTCATTTTCACTTTCCATTGCGAAATCCTGTTGTATCTTGTGTATCCACCTAAGAAAGTCGTTTCCGTATTTCTGTCCCCACAAAATAATACCGTTCCTACTCCCTCCCCCTCTCTAATCCCCCTCAAACCCTGGATTGTCAACACAAAACTAGACAACTTTTTTAAGGTGTTCAAGTTTGTATTCAATTGGGCTTAAATACCCTAGTGTTCCGTGAATTCGAATATGATTAAACCAATGCACATAGTCTTGTAGTTCTCTTGATAACTCTCCAGACTAGTGAAATGTCGACCTCTGATAAACTCGGTTTTGATGATTTTAAACGTTGCCTCTGCCACGGCATTATCGAGGCAATTGCCCTTGCGGGACATGCTTTGTTGGATGTTTTGCTCCTTCAATGCCGTTTGATACTGCGCCATTTGATAGTGCCAACCCTGGTCAGAATGCAGAATGAGAGAGTGTGTTTCTGGAAGGCGCTCAAAAGCCAGGTCCAACATCTCTGAGACGAGTTCATACACAGGCCGAGACTTGACGTTATACGCAATAATTTCTCCGTTATACAGGTCTAAGACAGGCGAGAGGTAGAGTTTCTCCCCGTGCAAGTGGAACTCGGTTACATCCGTCACCCACTTCTCATTTGGTCTCGTGGCCATAAAGTTACGTTCCAAAAGATTCGGGGCAACCTTCCCGACATTACCTCGATAGGAACGGTATTTCTTCATGCGTACGAGGCTCTTCAGCCCCATCTGTTTCACCCAATAATAATACGTACTGCGTGCTATGCAGGCGATCTTCACAAGATCAATGACCCTATATTTCTGCCTTAACTCATAAATTATTTGCGCTTTATCTTGGTCTGTAACGTTTCCTTTTCTTGAATTAAGGCTTGTAACTTTTTTAAGTAGGCATTCTCCGCCCGTAAGAGTTCATTCTCTGCTTGTAGTGCCTCTACAGAGCCTGGTATAGGTTGGTTTTTAGATTCTTTTTTCTTCATGGATGGACGCCTGTTTATTGCAGAATAAAAGTGCAGAATATTGCAGAATTCCTATTCATTGGTATGCACCAGGGCTTTACGTGGAGTGGCAGGCATGATAGACTTGTGTCGGTTCTGCCAATCCCTTTAATGGCTGGATTCTTGGCAGGAGGATCATGCCTGTAGAGGCTCCATGTCAAGCCCACCCTCAGCGACCACAAATGAATATTTAATCAACAAAATGAATTTAATATACTGCACAACTCTGCACTTTTTCATTGCACAAAACAGACGCCCCTTTGTCTTTGGTTGTAGAGCGTCCAGTCCTCCTGCTTCAAACAATTCCCTCCACTTCCATACCGTACTGTCAGAAGGAATGTTAAAGACAAGTGCAGTTTCATTAATGGACGCCCCTGTTCGTTCCAAGTAATTCAGTACGTCCATTTTAAACTCCAAGGAGTGGTTTGTATACTGTTTTTGAAGCCCCTCCAGACCATGGTGACGAAATCGTTTTACCCATTTCGCCACCATACTCTCTGTCACTCTATGCTTGCGGGCTACACCCTTATAGGAATCTTTCCCCTCTAAGTAATCTTGAACGACCCCTAGTTTGGTCTCTAACGTATATTTGGTCATAGAAAAACTGCACCTCCGATTGTTAGGCGTGTCTAACAATCGGGGTGCAGTTCATATATAACCGAGTTATGGCTCTTTCTCATAATTTTGTAATTGATATGTATATTAACCTTTGGCTAACTAACCAAAAAATTAGAAGCAGTTTGCGATAACATTACTCAAGTTGAAGAAGTCAAGAAGAGCAGACTTCAGATCTGCTGCTAATCCACCTGATGCACCGTTTAAGGCTTTTCTGATAGAATCACTTCTAGAAAAACCATTCCAACGATAAGAATCATATAAACCTTTAATCTTAGATACTGCATTCGCAGTTCCACCAAGTGCCTTAATAGCAGACTTAACTTTTAGAATCTTTGAAAATGGTAGTCCATTACTAACGAGTGCAACTCCAACAGCTCCGACGCATGCTGCTACACCGTACTGGGGATCAGTAGGTTTTAAAAATTTTGCAGGAGTGTTAGGGTCAATACCTTCCTGATTATCAACAAGCTCTGTAGAAGATGTTTCACTAAAACGCAAAGTTTCTTGAGAATCTACTGTCACAATATAACCGGTTTCATTTTGTAACCATTGAGCAGTTGCCTGTGGTCCTTGCTCTACAACGCTGTCTGGAATATTTTCAATTGCTCCAAATAATGATTCTGATTGTTCGAAAATTTTGTTATCAACTGAGAGCTCTTGCGGTGTAAGATCCCTTGCTTGCACAGATTGCACTGAATACAGTGATTCGGCTGCATTTGAAGTCATCGGTGCTAAGGAGCCTAAAAGAAAAACAGAAGCTAGAAAAGGGATAAACTTTTTCTTCATACTTATTCCTCATATGTAATTATACGGTATAATAATATTGTAATAAATTTATATATAAAATGGAATCTTTTAATATTGAATGGGGGAGTTTTTTGAAAGAGAAGTTACCTTTAATTGGAGCCCTTTTTTTATTGATCATTACCATTGTTAATTATTCAACACATAATGAATCCTTAACAGGCGTTGTCAGCATCACGTTATTTGTTGTAATTTTAATCTTGTATTTTATTTCTAGGGGTAAAACACCTTCTAAATAATTAAAACCCACGCACATCCAGCTATTCTGGCGATGTATTTATCTGGACGAGAAAACGCTATCCTTTTTAGTAATCTATTAAAAGGATGGCGTTTTCTCATAAATATTTCGTGTAACTATTCAGCTTGCTGATAGTTACGTTTTATAGATTTGTGTTTTAGATTTCCTTTCTCCTGTAAAGAATGGTACTACCATGATAAACAGGAGGTGAACAAGATGATGACACGAGACGAAATTTTGACTGCCTGCCATGCAAAACCAGACAAGATTGTACAGCTGATTCAGACACTCTTTCAACGCAATCAAGAGTTAGAAGCGCAGGTTCAATCATTGCTTCAACGGAATCATGAATTAGAAGAAAAGGTTCAGACGTTAGAAGCACGTATTCAAACGCTAGAAGCACAGGGTAAAAAAAACAGTACTAACAGCCATTTGCCGCCTTCTTCTGACTGGGCTCCTATTCCAAAGTCATCCCGCATGAAAACAGGGCGGCAGTCTGGTGGACAGCCGGGACACACGGGTCATACGCTTCGTATGACCGATCACCCGGATCATCGTTGTGTGGATTGTCAACACAAAACTAGACAACTTTTTTAAGGTGTTCAAGTTTGTATTCAATTGGGCTTAAATACCCTAGTGTTCCGTGAATTCGAATATGATTAAACCAATGCACATAGTCTTGTAGTTCTCTTGATAACTCTTCCAGACTAGTGAAATGTCGACCTCTGATAAACTCGGTTTTGATGATTTTAAACGTTGCCTCTGCCACGGCATTATAATAAGGGCAACCTTTCATACTTAGAGATCTTTTAATATCAAACGTCTGTAACGCTTCATCCATGAGTTTGTTTTTAAACTCACTTCCTCGATCTGTATGGAAATACTGAATCTTACGAAGATCCTTCTGGATAGAGGCAAACGCACGATAAACCAATGCCGCATCTTTGTTAGGCCCTGTGCTACATCCAATGATTTCTCTGTTAAAGAGATCGACAAATACACATACATAATCTTACGAGTTCCATAGTTTTGGCGACTTGCATGAAAAACTTCAATAATTTTAGATGTTAAGTCATCCTCAGAAGATCTTTCTTTTGCTTCATAATAATACGTACTTCTCGGAAGTTGTAGGACTTTACACATTGCTGATATCGAGTATTTGTGTTGATTGTTCTTGATCACATTTACTTTCGTCCTAGTATCAGCGCGGCTTGCTTTAAAATGTCATTCTCCATTTGAAGCTGCTTAATTTCTTTTCGAAGTTTGTTTAATTCTTGTTGTTCAGGCGTCAAATTATCTTTTTCTTTGAATGATCCAGACGTTTGATGTTGATTCACCCACTTATCCAAAGATGAGGGTGTAAGGTCGTACTCGCGAATAATGTCTTTTCGTGGTTTACCGTTAAGATATAGTTGAACGATCTGTTGCTTGAATTCCGGTGTGAATGTTCGTCGAGCTTTTTTCGTCATAGTAGATTCTCCCTAATAGTATTAACTGTAGTCTACTTGACCTTAATTTTTCTGTCCAACTAAGTGTAGCCTATCCAATCAATCGGCCTTATTCATAGTACTGTACGGTTTCTCCTTTACCACCGTCATTCCCATACTTCCCACACATATGCTAATTATTTATATATTTATTTATTTTTTATTGGCGAGGAACTGCTTGGAGCGTATTACACGTTGCTGGACGTGGACTTTCCCTTTATTGGATTCGTTCCAGTGCTCCCTAATTCACAGAGATAAGGGAGCGTCCCCTGTGATGTTTTAATGAAGGAATTGCACAACCCCGTAAGGGAAACCTTGATCCCCACAAAAGCCTGTGTTAGCACACAAAAAACATAAAAAAGCCCCGTGATTATACCCATACTCTGGATATACCCACGAGACTTTCTGCAAACTTTTTTCTTCTTAAGCAGACTTTTTTAACATTCTGCAAACATTATTCTGTTTAGACAGTTGCGAGGCAACCAAGCTAATCCCTTATTCCACCGTAACCGATTTCGCCAAGTTACGTGGCTTATCAACATCACACTCACGGTGCAATGCTGCGTAGTAAGAGATCAACTGTAGCGGGATTACCGATACAAGCGGAGACAGTGTCTCGTGTACTGCCGGTAATACAAAGCGGTCACCGTTCATTTCTAAGCCCTTCATAGAGATGATGCATGGATTTGCACCGCGTGCTACTACTTCCTTCACGTTGCCGCGAATTCCTAGATTTACGTGCTCCTGTGTTGCAAGGGCGATAACAGGTGTGCCGTTTTCAATTAAGGCAATTGTACCGTGCTTCAGCTCGCCGCCTGCGAAGCCTTCTGCTTGGATATAGGAAATCTCTTTTAGCTTCAATGCGCCCTCTAGGCCGACGAAGAAGTCAACGCCGCGTCCAATGAAGAAGCAGTTGCGTGTTGTCGGAAGGAATTCACGTGCGATAGCTTCCATTTCTTCTTTTTGTCCGCAAAGTACTTCCATTGCATTCGCAATTAAACCTAGTTCTTGTGTTAAATCAAAGTCCAATGTACGGCCTTTTGCTTTTGCGATATCAGCCGCAAGGATTGCTAGTACTGCAATCTGTGCTGTGTAAGCTTTTGTAGATGCAACCGCAATCTCAGGACCTGCGTATAATGGCAATGTATAATCTGCTTCACGAGAAAGTGTAGAACCTGGTACGTTTGTAATTGTTAATGCCTTGTGGCCCATTTCGTTCGTTTGTACAAGCACCGCACGGCTATCCGCTGTTTCACCACTTTGTGAAATATAGATGAAGAACGGCTTTTCAGTCAATAGCGGCATATTGTAAGAAAACTCACTTGCTACGTGTACTTCAACTGGTACCTTCGCATAGCCTTCAATTAATTGCTTTCCGACTAAACCTGCATGATAGCTTGTGCCGCATGCAATGATGTAAATGCGGTCGCTATCTAGTACAGCGTTACGAATATCTGCGTCAAGCTCAATTTCCCCCGCTTCATTGCGGTACTTTTGAATGATGTTACGGATTACTAGCGGCTGCTCGTCGATTTCCTTTAACATAAAGTGCGGGTACGTACCCTTTTCGATGTCGCTTGCATCAAGCTCTGCCGTGTAAGGCGCGCGCTCAATTGTTTCACCAGCTAGATTTTTAATTGTGATGCTGTCGCGTGTCACAAGCACCATTTCTTTGTCCATTAGTTCGATGTATTGATTTGTTACTTGCAGCATTGCCATTGCATCACTTGCGACAACGTTGAAGTCGTCACCGACACCGACTAACAATGGGCTCTTATTTTTTGCAACGTAAATGATGTCTTGGTTTTGGTTATCAAGTAATGCTATGGCATAAGAACCATGTAGCAATGTTAATGTTTGACGAAAGGCTTCTTCAACATCCATACCTTCATTCACATGCTTTTCAATTAATTGTACGATAATTTCTGTATCTGTTTCACTTACAAATGTTACACCTTGCAGGTAATCATTTTTCAGTAGTTCGTAGTTTTCAATAACACCGTTGTGTACAAGTGTAAAACGTTTAGACGTACTTTGATGCGGGTGCGCATTTACTTTACTTGGCACGCCATGTGTTGCCCAGCGCGTATGTCCGATACCAACAGTTGCATGCACAGATGCATCAACGCTCTCACGAAGAATGGCAATGCGGCCTTTTTCTTTAAATACAACCACACCTTGCTCAGCTTGTACCGCGATACCTGCGGAGTCATATCCACGATACTCAAGTTTTTCTAAACCTTTTAACAAAATTTCCTTGGCGTCTTGCTGTCCAATAAATCCAACGATTCCACACATAGTTGCGGCGCCGTACGCTAGTCCTTCCCTACAAAAACAAAACATTTTTATATCTCGTTGTAACGAGGTCGTCTTTTTGTGGCTGCTTGAGGGACCCGTAGCGGCTACACCTTCCCTTCGTTATATGTTTGATCGTCCTTTTACCCTCATCACACTTGCACCTTTGTCCGTAAGGTCACCCCTACGATTTACATGCAAGCTTTCGGTTGTGATGAACAACCGGGAGCCATCCGCCGAATTTTCGATAAACTCCTCCTCGTCAACTACATACAGTAGTTCTGGCGCTATACGTTCTAAAATGAGCAAAAGAACAAATTAATTTTACAGTAATTGGGCGTGACACGTCAATAAAAAATTACTGCATATAAAAGAATACTATGCCGAGAAAGACTTTGTTGTGCTTCCTTGGCATAGTATTCATAAGAATAGGCGCTTACTCAGCGCCTACTTCTTCTTTTACAACCGCTACGATACGATTTACATATTGTTCACACAGCTCTTGTGAAGGTGCTTCAGCCATAACGCGAATTAAAGGCTCTGTGCCCGATGGACGAACAAGCACACGGCCATCACCGTTCATATCTGCTTCTACAGCTTGAATTTCCTGTTGAATACGCTCATTGCTAAGTGCTTGTTGCTTATCTGTTACACGTACATTTACAAGAAGCTGCGGGAATTTTTTCATTTCACCAGCAAGTTGTGATAACGACTTCCCTGTCGCCTTCATAATATTTACAAGTTGAATGGCACTTAACATACCATCTCCTGTTGTAATATAATCCAAGAAAATAATATGCCCGGATTGCTCTCCCCCTAAGTTATAGCCGCCCTTTTTCATTTCCTCCATAACATAACGGTCACCTACTGCAGTCTGCGCACTTTGCATACCTTGCGCTTCAATTGCTTTATAGAATCCGAGATTGCTCATAACCGTCGATACAACTGTATTATGCTTTAATTTACCTGTTTCACTCATGTGCTTTGCACAAATGTACATGATTTGATCGCCGTCTACAATATCACCGTTCTCGTCAACGGCAATTAAACGATCCGCGTCGCCATCGAAAGCAAGCCCAACATCTGCACCTTTTTCTTTCACGAAGGCTGCCAAAGCTTCTGGATGAGTCGAACCTACACCATCGTTAATATTTACACCGTTTGGTGAAGTACCCATTGTAGAGATATCTGCATCTAAATCAGCAAACAAATACGGTGCTAATGAAGATGCTGCACCATGCGCGCAGTCTAAAGCAACATGCAGTCCAGAGAAGTCTTCATCAATCGTTTGCTTTAAATATTGAAGGTATTTCTGACCGCCTTCGAAGTAGTCATTGACTTGACCAAGGTCTTTGCCAACAGGTCGTGGAAGTTCGTCTATTTCTTTCTCTAAAAGTTCTTCAATTTCGTACTCTTGCTCATCGGAAAGTTTAAATCCGTCTGGACCAAAAAACTTAATACCATTGTCTTGAACTGGATTATGAGAAGCTGAAATCATAACCCCCGCTTGTGCTCCTAAGGCTTTTGTTAAATAGGCAACCCCCGGCGTTGAAATAACACCTAAACGCATTACTTCAGCCCCGATGGATAACAAGCCGGCAACTAAGGCTCCTTCTAACATATGTCCAGATACACGCGTGTCACGGCCAATTAAAATTTTAGGTCTCTCTGTGTTTTTCGTTAACACATATCCACCATATCTCCCAATTTTAAAAGCCAATTCGGGTGTTAACTCACTGTTAGCTACACCTCTGACACCGTCAGTACCAAAATATTTTCCCATCTGTCAATCGCTCCTTTAAGTTGTCCGCTTAACCTTTTTTTACAATTTCTATTCTTGCGGTCTTTTGTTTTACATCTAATTTCACATTATCAATTCCATTCAATTGAATTGGAACATCATGTATGCCTGTTTCTAAACCTTGTGTATTCATTGATACCTGTATTTGTTCACTCGTTACTTTATCTAAATCTGATGAATTTGCCGTAGCATCAACGCTAACTTTCCCGTTTTTAGGATCTATAAAGTTTACATTTAAACTCTCCGATAGTCCCAAAACTCGTATAGAAATATCAGAAAATGTTTTCTTCTCCAGTTTCTCCGCCTGCACAAAGATCTTAATTTTATCAGTTGACGCTTTTGTTACTCCTTTAGGAAGCGGCACTGATACTTCTAGGTTGGTATTGCCTGTAATTTTATCTAAATCAACAAATATACCATTTAATGTTTCAATGTCATCTAATATATCCTTAGGTCCGTATAACGTAATTTGACTAGGTTCTGCTGTAATGCTGGTCAGTGTAACACCCTCTGGCAAAGTTCCTCTTTTGGTAATATCAATAGAAACCTTCTTTTCCGGCGTAATAATAGGTACATTTACAGTTACAGTTGCCGGTACTGCTGGCATATCTAAAGGATTACCATCTTGATCATACACGATGACCTTCACATCTTTATTAATAGACTGATTTACACCTTTTAAATCAATATACGCCTTAACAGCTGCAACCTTATCTAGTTGCTCCTTTGTGCCGGATAGCTCTACAAAAGCTGGTTTTACTACCACCTTATCCGCTTTATAGCCTTCTTTCATCTGGTTGCTGTTAATAAAGCTAACCTCTACAGGAAATTGCTTTTTAACCTTTTCAGCAATCGTGACTTTAATTTTAGGAGGCGTAATCTTTACTTTGACTTTATCATTGATCCCTTCATGCTGCAGTCTAACTTCATATACCCCTGGCTCATAGCCATTTAGGTTCGCATATACTTCAAACTGCCTGTTGATTTTGGTCGCAGCAATTATACTACCTTGCCCCTCTAATGTTAAAGTGATATATTTAGGTGCACCAGTTACCACATATTTTTCTTCATCATAGTTAACAGTCACAGGCACATCTGTTAAAGTTTCCGTCACTTCACCAACGGGAAGACCTGTAATACCGCTACTTTGCGACTCATTATCAAGACTGGCTACCGTATATAACATTAAAGCAAACAGTAGCGCAAGTCCCTTTAAAAACCAATGGTTATCCATCAACTTATCCATTACGCTTTTTCCTCCAATTCCATAGAGCTGAAGAAGAGGTTTTTTCATTTGTATCTAGTTCTTTCATTAAAATTTCATTTAGTTGCTCTATCTTTAGGTTACGATGCAGTTCACTATTTTTTGTCAGAGAAATCTGCCCTGTCTCCTCGGAAACAATAATTGTTAAGCTATCAGTTACTTCACTGATACCGAGTGCCGCTCGGTGACGAGTACCCAGTTCTTTTGAAATAAACGGACTTTCTGATAGCGGTAAATAACAAGCTGCCGCTTTAATTTTGTCACCTTGCATAATTACTGCACCGTCATGAAGAGGCGTATTTGGGATAAAAATATTAATTAAAAGCTCCGCTGAAACTTTAGAGTCCATATAAATTCCAGTTTCAATATAGTCATTCATACCGGTCTCACGCTCTATCGAAATAAGCGCGCCAATACGCCGCTTAGCCATGTACTCCGTTGCTTTAATAATAGATTTCACTATGGTTTCTTTTTCGGTCTCCTCCTGGATGCTACCTCTAAACAAACTTCCTCGTCCCAATTGCTCTAGCGCCCTGCGCAGTTCAGGCTGAAAAATAATAATAATTGCTAAAAATCCCCACGTAAGCGCCTGATCCATTAGCCACTCTAACGTGTGTAACTCAAACAAAAAACTAAGAATACGCACAATAAAAATAACGGCGATTCCCTTTAATAATTGAACTGCCTTCGTCCCACGAATCAGCATAATCAGCTTATATATAACAAACCATACAAGGGCTATATCCACTGCCTTGCTGAGATAGTTTAAGAATACAGACATATCTTCAGGCATTCTTACACTTCCTCCATGAGTATGTATTTACAATCATAAGTGAACACAATAAACATACTGCTCTATATAGCGTTTCATATGTATTGTTAAAATGTTACATCACTTACATTCAGTTTATTATACCATATATTATGCAACGTACAAACCTCAGACTAGCTGATTCAGTATAACGACAGTTTTCTTTTACACAAAAAAATCGGCCTATGGCCGATTTTATTTTAATTTTTCGCCAAGCAGTGAACCCATTAAAGCAACTGCTGTTACAGCTGTTTTATTCTTTTCATCTAAAATTGGATTGACTTCCACAAATTCCGCAGATGTGATAATTCCTGCTTCCGCAAGCATTTCCATTGCTAAATGACTTTCTCGGTAGGATAGTCCACCAATAACTGGTGTGCCCACACCAGGTGCATCATGCGGGTCAAGACCATCAAGATCTAATGAAAGATGTACACCATCTGTATGAGATAAATAAGCAATAGCTTCTTCCATAACTGCTGCCATTCCCATACGGTCAATCTCATGCATAGAATATACTTTTATGCCTTCTTCACGAATAAAGTCTTTTTCACCTTCATCAAGAGCACGGGCACCAATAATGACAACGTTTTCTTTTTTCACTTTAGGATACGCACCATATAAATTTACAAGAAGTGGATGACCGTATCCTAAGCTAGCTGCCAATGACATACCATGAATATTGCCAGAAGGAGATGTCTCTTCTGTATTTAAATCCCCATGTGCATCGTACCAGATAACACCGATATTTTTGTTATGTTTAGCAATTCCAGCAAGCGTTCCCACCGCCATACTATGATCACCGCCAAAAATAAGCGGAAAGCTTCCTCTTTCTATTACATCGTCAACCTTTTCTGCAAGCTCCTGACATGCTTCCACAACTTGATGTAAGTTTTTTAGCTTTTGATTTTCATCCAACTCGTATTGTTTTGGTCTATTAATAGCAATATCTCCAAGGTCTTCAACCTCATAGCCAATTCTTTTAATACGATCCACAACCCCGGCATATCGAATCGCACTTGGCCCCATATCAACACCGCGTCTTGTTTGTCCTAAATCCATTGGCATACCAATAATTGAAATTTTCTTCTTCATATTTCCCCCTCCGTTCACTAAATATTTTAAATCTTTTTTATATTATGGTTCAACTCGACATTTTCTTGCATAAAAACACGACCTATACATGAAAATTTATACAAGCTTCCTTATTTAATTTATATTTTATAATAAGAAATGAATAAAATTTTACATAAAAAGACAGGTGTTTTGTACATGTAAAAAGGTGTTGAGTCATTTTCTCATATCCTTGTACAAATAAAAAAACGCCAAGAATGGCGTTTTTGTATCATCTTTTAACTAACGCTATATAAGCTTGTATATTTTTCCTAACATACCAAGGGAAAGAAAAAGAAAGAGCTATAACATCTTATTGGGTGTGCATAGTTTTTCTAGTTATCTTTATATAAGCTCTGTTGCGCTATTTTCCAAACAGCTGCTACATTCCTTGCAGTTAGAGTCACGTTTTCGTATGCATTTTGTAATGCTTCTTCTAAAGACATGGCTCCCGGTACGATACTAAATACCGCGTCAATGCCATGCTTATAAACAACCTGATGATTATTATCGGCCGAGCCAGCAATTACAACTACAGGTACACCATATTGTGCAGCCAATGTAGCCACACCTGAAATCGTTTTACCTTGAATGGTTTGTGCATCAATTCTTCCTTCCCCTGTAATAAGAAGCTCTGCCTCTTGCATGTGTTTCTCGATACCAGAAACAGATAGAACGAGGTCAATACCAGGCACCAGCTCTCCGCCTAGGAAAGCAAGAACGCCCGCACCCATTCCCCCTGCAGCACCTGCCCCTGCGACATTTACATCTCGCTGTACACATTCTTGGAGAACATAAGCATAATTTCTCATATTTCTTTCTAATTGCTCAACCATTGTAGATGTTGCTCCTTTTTGCGGAGCAAATATATAGGAGGCACCTTTCTCTCCTACCAAAGGATTATTCACATCACAAGCAGCTTCTATTTTAATAGAAGCTAGTCGAGAATCTAAAGCAGATGTATCAATGTAAGCCAACTCATCTAGTCCGCCTCCATTTAAAGAAATAGTGCTACGCTTTCGATTTAAAAACCGTACTCCTAATGCAGCAGCCATTCCGACTCCCCCATCATTTGTTGCGCTGCCTCCTAATCCTAAAATAATCTTTTGAACACCCGCATTTATAGCATCTAATATGAGCTCTCCTGTACCATATGTACTTGTTATAAGCGGGTTTCGTTCCTTCGGCGATAAAAGATGTAATCCGGAAGCGGCTGCCATCTCAATAAATGCGGTGCTACCGTCTGGTGAGAGACCGTAAAAAGCCTCTATAACTCTTCCTAATGGGTCATGTACCTTACAAGAGACAAAGGTGCCTCCGCATGCTTCTGTTAAAAGAGAGGCCGTTCCTTCGCCTCCATCACCTAACGGCACTTTTATGTATGTTGCATCTGAGTATACTTGTTTGAACCCTTCTTCAATCGCATTACACACATCCATAGCTGTTAAGCTTTCTTTATATGAATCCGGCGCAATGATAATTTTCATCTTTCATCCCTCCATCTTTATTATGACAGAGAGATCTTATTGAAAACACAAAAAAGCTGTAAATTCATTATTGAATCTACAGCTTGTCATTTATAATATGTAATTGGTGGAGCCTAGCGGGATCGAACCGCTGACCTCCTGCGTGCAAGGCAGGCGCTCTCCCAGCTGAGCTAAGGCCCCTTTATAAGTAAGCGGAAGACGGGATTCGAACCCGCGACCCCAACCTTGGCAAGGTTGTATTCTACCACTGAACTACTTCCGCAAAATGTGAGCCATGAAGGACTCGAACCTTCGACCCTCTGATTAAAAGTCAGATGCTCTACCGACTGAGCTAATGGCTCATAATGGCTGGGCTAGCTGGATTCGAACCAACGAATGACGGAGTCAAAGTCCGTTGCCTTACCGCTTGGCGATAGCCCAACAATATGTTTTTATTTTAGACATGTTGTCCAAATTTTATACAAAATGGTGGAGGGGGACGGATTCGAACCGCCGAACCCTGAGGGAGCGGATTTACAGTCCGCCGCGTTTAGCCACTTCGCTACCCCTCCGATATATGGTGGAGGATGACGGGCTCGAACCGCCGACCCTCTGCTTGTAAGGCAGATGCTCTCCCAGCTGAGCTAATCCTCCATATATGGTGACCCGTACGGGATTCGAACCCGTGTTACCGCCGTGAAAGGGCGGTGTCTTAACCACTTGACCAACGGGCCATTAAAAATGGCGCATAGCTTCCAACCGGGCTTGAACCGGTGACCTCTTCCTTACCATGGAAGTGCTCTACCGACTGAGCTATGGAAGCATGGCTCCGCAAGTAGGATTCGAACCTACGACCTATCGGTTAACAGCCGATTGCTCTACCGCTGAGCTATTGCGGAATGCTAAGGTTTTATTCCTAATATATACTTCTTATAACAGCCGATCGTCCTGATCTCAGAAAGATGACTCAAGAAGCAGCTCGATCAGTACGCTGAAGACTAATCAATGAAGATTATTCGTTCGTGCTCTACCGCTGAGCTATTGCGGAATAATCATGCCTAGCGACGTCCTACTCTCACAGGGACAAGGTCCCAACTACCATCGGCGCAAAAGAGCTTAACTTCCGTGTTCGGTATGGGAACGGGTGTGACCTCTTTGCCATCATCACTAGACATTTGAAGGCATATTCCTTCAAAACTGGATAACAAAGTGTATTCGTAATCTAGCTTTAGCTCGCTACACGCTCGCCTTTGCTTTTTATATTTGGTTAAGCCCTCGATCGATTAGTATCAGTCAGCTCCACACGTCACCGCGCTTCCACCTCTGACCTATCAACCTGATCATCTTTCAGGGATCTTACTAGCTTGACG
>NZ_RIAV01000024.1 GCF_003852715.1 Ectobacillus antri | reverse complement strand
CGATTGAAGAAGCAGTCACGAGCTTTCTGACTGAAGTCTCAGCTACGCCGGCAGCTGTGCTGCAGCGTCTCGGCATTCACTGAGCGCCGTATGTCGAAAAATTAAATCACTTATATATACTTCTATCCCAAGAGTATGAACCGCTGCAAGCGTCAAAACAGAAATTGTAACAGGTGCACCAGCCATGTTAATAGTCGCTCCCAAAAGAATTGACACTGAATAGGTATCTTTATCTAAACCTAATTTTTCACATAATCTCATATTTACAGGTATATTTGCAGCAGAACTGCGAGTAAAGAATGCTGTGATTCCACTTTCCTTTATACATTGAAATACTAGTGGATATGGGTTTTGACGTATAGCTAGAAAGACAATGATTGGATTAATAACAAAAGCGACAAGAAGCATACAACCAATCAAAACGACAAGTAACTTTCCATAACTTAGCAAAGACTCAATTCCATTTGTCGTTATAGACTCGATAACTAGACCCATGATTCCTAATGGAGCAAACTTAATTACCCATGTAACCATTTTAGAAACTGCCTCTGAAAAATTTGAAATCACAGTTTTTGTCGTGTCTGGTGCATTTTTTAAAGCCATACCAAGAAGTATAGCCCAAGCTAGAATGCCGATATAGTTTGCATTAAAAATAGCCTTAACTGGGTTATCAACAATGTTCAGAAGTAATTGTTTAAGGACCTCTGACACACCACCAGGAGCCGCTAATTCCTCCACTCCCTTTATTTATACAACTACTCCAAGCTTTCAGATTAATAGTGTTATAATGATTATTATAATATTTTACAACAGTCAGCCTCGCTCTATGTAATATACATTCAAGTCCTAATTTTCACCCTTTTTTGTATTTGTTATCAACAATACAAGTTTCTTTAATTAAAATTTAAATCGTAATTTTTATATAATTCATTTTGTTGATAAAATGTACTTCAAAGGATCTAATACGATTTTTTCTATAATCAAGCCACCACAGTCACTTTTTCCATTCAAAATAAATAAAAGTAAGCGCTTGGGTAAAGACACTTACTTTTATTATAAAAACTTATTTACTTATGATACGGTTCACCCCGATTAATCCGAAACGCCCTATATACCTGCTCCACCAAAATCAATCGCATCAACTGATGAGGAAATGTCATCTTAGAGAAAGATAGACTATCATTCGCTCGCTTCATTACCTGATCACTTAAACCAAGTGAGCCGCCGATAATAAACGCGATCTTGCTTTTTCCATACGTCGCAAGACGATCGATTTCCTTTGCCAGCTCCTCTGACGATTTCATTTTTCCCTGAATGGCTAAAGCGATGACGTGTGTGTCGTCGGATATCTTTTCAAGAATGCGAATCCCTTCTTTTTCTTTTACCATTTCCATCTCTGCGACACTTAGATTTTCTGGTGCCTTTTCATCTGCCAGTTCAATAATTTCTATTTTTGCATAAGCTGAAAGGCGTTTTACATACTCCTCTATTCCTTGTTTTAGGTACTTTTCTTTCAATTTTCCAATCGTTATAATGGAAATATTCACAGCTTGGACCTTCCTTTACAAACAAATTATCCACAGAAGTTATCAACATATCCACAAATTGTAACGCTTTATTCTTCTTTTTGTGGATTACATACTACATACATCGCCTTATTTTGACAATATTCACATGTTGTTGATGAGTTTTCCACATTGTGTATAACTGGAGCCACTTCAAATTCATCCACAATAATATCGAGGGCCAGCTCTACGTGCTCTAAGCAACAGGCAATTTTCATTTACATCTCTCCTCATTATCCTATGTTACGGTTGACTATTCATTATCAATAGTTAACCAACCAAAAAACAGGAGAGTCACCTCTCCTGTGAATTAATAATTTTCACCACTTAGTGTAACCGTCGTCGTTTCCTTCTTTGTACCTCGGTAAAATACCAATTTCATCTTATCATTTACTTTTTTGCCGTATAAAAGCGTACGGAATTCGATAATGTTTCGAACCCGCTTTCCGTCTATTTCCGTAATCACATCGTATTCTCTTAAACCTGCTTGTGCTGCAGGAGAAGGACTACGAACATCTAGTATACAAACACCTTCTACCACATTTCTTGGAAGTCGCAGGGTCTTTTCAAAGTAGTAGCTTGGAATTTCATTAAGTGAGCGTAATTCTACACCTAAATATGGTCTGCTTATTTTACCGTTCTTCTCAAGCTCGGCAACAATAGGAAGTGCTCTAGCAATTGGAATTGCAAGACCAATACCTTCTACTTCTTTAGCCGCAATTTTCATCGTGTTGATACCAATCAGTTTTCCATCTATATTGACTAAAGCACCGCCACTATTCCCAGGGTTGATGGCGGCATCTGTTTGTAATACTTCTACCTGCCAGTCATAGTGTTGATCATTATTTAAATCAACAGGTACAATACGTTCATTAGCCGATATAATGCCTTGCGTCACAGTGCCTGAAAACTCAAGACCAAGCGGGTTCCCAATAGCAATTACCGGCTCGCCGCGCTTTACTGTATTGCTGTCTCCAATTTCTATCACCTTCTCAGCAAACTTTTCATCTATTTGGAGAACAGCTAAGTCCATAACTTTATCTCCGCCAAGCAGTTCGGCGGACACTTTTTTACCGTTGCTCAAACTCACCTCTATACGATTAGCACCCTCAATTACGTGATAATTGGTGACAATATGTGCTTTTCCATTTCCTTTTTTATAAATGACACCTGATCCTGTGCCTGCTTCTGCGTCAGATTCAGAAAAGCTATCTTGTTGAATATTAATAACGCCTACTACTGCATCAGATGCTTTGTCAACAGCACTTACAAAGTCAAAACGAACATCACTTGCAGATTCATCTTTGGCCTGTGCAACATAATGCCGCGTTTGTCTTGCTTCTGCGTCACCTTCTTGAATAAGACCAAACTTATGAAATGTTGGTATTGCAAAAGCAAGCAAAGTCGCACCTACTAATGCTCCTGCGAGACCGGAGAAAATAATCTTTTTATTTCCATCCTTATCATTTCTACGATTAAAATCCATTACAATATCACCCATCCTTTTGGCAAACCTTTTTGATAGTGTTTGCCAAAAAGGACAATTATACATATTGAATTTTCGTAGCTTCTTTTGGATCAGTATCATGAACAAACAAAGAGCGTCCGACATCGACTCCTTTACTTTGTAGCACCTGAGATACAGACATATTCGCCAGCTCTTTCATATTATTATCTAAGCTTAAATGTGCTAAGTAAATATGCTTTGTTTGATCTGTAATCACATCATACATGGCCAAAGCCGCATCTTCATTGGATACGTGACCAACATCGCTTAAAATTCTTCTTTTAACGCTCCATGGATAGCGTCCCATCCGTAACATTTCTACATCATGGTTGCTTTCAAAAATAAAAACATCAGAACCTTTAATAACACCCTTCATCCGGTCACTTACATATCCTGTATCTGTAATGATAGTGAGTTTTTTATTATTATGATGAAAGACGTAAAACATAGGCTCCGCAGCATCGTGAGATACGCCAAATGATTCTACATCAATATCACCAAATGTTTTTACCGTACCTGTTGGAAAAATAAACTTTTGTTCGGTTGGAATGTTTCCAATTAAGTGTTCCATAGCACACCACGTTTTTTCATTCGCATATATCGGGAGCTTATATTTTCTCGCAAGTACCCCAAGTCCTTTTACATGATCACTATGCTCGTGTGTTACCAGAATGCCTGATAAATCGGCTATATTTACATCTACCTGCTGAAAAAGGGCTTCTGCATTCTTGCCGCTTAGTCCTGCATCTACAAGCAATTTTTGATTTTCTGTTCCTACATACAACATATTGCCTGTACTTCCACTGGCAAGTACACTGAAATGTAAACTCATTCTTCTTCACTCCATTGCTTATTATCCTTGCCAATGTTAAAAATTTGTCCTTCTCTCGCATTTACAAAAAAGTCATCTTTTCCATTAATTATAAAGTGCCAAGTAGGTGCAATGACCTGCGCACCTGAAGAAGGCGTAACGATTGTATAATATCCAATCTCTACTTTCGTTACACGACTTCCCGGTTTAAGTTCATTTTTTGAGTGAAGAGCCTCCAAAGCTTTCACTGATGTAATAATTTCTTGGTCTTTTTTGCTTCCCACCATTTCTGAAATATTGGTAAGCATTGTTTGCGTATAAGAAATAATTTCATCCTTCTCGTTATAATCTAATACAACCATTGCATCGTTATTATATAGGATATTTTGATTTTTATATTGCTGGAAAAAGTAAACCTTACGCTCTTCTTCTTCTGTTTTCCAATACTTATATCTCGTTCCCTCGAACACATAGGTACGTAGAAACTCTTCAAAAAAATATCCCTTATCATTTTTAGGGATAGGAAGTGGATCTTTTAACTTGCTTACAATCATATTTTCGCTTTCTAAAGTAGCGTATTGATTCTTTAAAAAGCGTATTTCTTCATCTTTAAAAATCTTGCGTCTACCTGTTATATAAGGTGCTTTTGTAGGTTCCTTTGGAAGCTCAACATACGTGATATTATCTTCATCAAGTCGCTCTTCAAGTGTAGTAACCGCAATTTGTTCTAACTGGTTATTATTTCGGTTTTCAAAGATTTGATAAACAAGGAAGAGATCTAAGATTAAAAAGGTAATGATAAAAATATTTTTTATTTTAATCCAATCCAATCAGATCTCCTCCTTCTACTCCAGAAAATCGTTTGTAATATATACCTGTTTTCGGTGATTTATAAGCTATTACCCATATCGGTTCTAATTTGATGACGTTGACAGTTCCTCCGCCTCTTCCTGATTGCGGAATAATTTCGTATCCTATATAAATGTTTCGTAATTCTTTTGCATTATGACTTGTCAAATTTGTTAACTGCGCAATAACAGAACGTCCCGAAGGTAACATTACGCCTTCTTCTTCACCTTTTAAATTAAATTGCAGAAGAGGTCGTTCGTATTTGCTTAATTCTTCTGTTCCCCAGGATTGTTTTAATGCAGCGATTCCGCTTCTCGTGAAAACAGGATAGCTATTATCTACATATAATCGAAAGGAAGTTTGTCCTCGCTTAGCATTCACGTCATATAGCCGATACGTATCTGTCCAACCACCATGACTATTGATAAAATCAATACTTTTTTGGACTAAAGCACTACTATTTACGTACCCATTTCCTGTAACTGCAGAGTTTTCATAAGAAATCATACGCTGGTCTTTTTTCACCTGCAAGAGTCTTGTTCCGTCAGTATAGCTCTCTTCTGTTTTTGTTTCCTCCTCTTTTACATAACGAGGATCTGTAAACAAAGCATTTTTCAGCATATCCCTTGACATTTCACTAGCGATGTAAGGAACGCTCGGCATTTTTTGTTCTGTTTCAGGCAAAAAGATTGCGCGCTGATTATCAACACGATACATAAAATACTTTTGTGCAACCTTTTCCACAAATTGATTTTGAATCGTCTCTAGCTGCTGTATTGAATAACCAGTCATAGTCATTTCATATACCTTCTGGTAATCATAGGAGATGAAATAAACCTTCAGTTCTTCTTCCTGTTTATCACGAGGTAGATTAATAACAATACGGTCAAAACTGTAGGAGTTTAATCCCTTATGCTTAATGGAAAAGATATTACGCATAGTTGTAAAGGTAATATCCGTATTAAAAACAAGCTCTGTTTTAAATTTCCCATGTACAAAAGACAAAAACTCCTCTTTAGGAATTTTATTCGAAATATCTCTAAAGTTATCGAATTCACCCTGTTCCAATGCATGATACATAGCTGCTATGTCAGAGCCTTTCATGCTAGCAATATGATCATTCTCACGATGTACCAGCATTTGTGTGGGAAAGATGAAATCGGCTATCTTCTTTTGCTGTATTTCTGTATCTTCTTGCACATATTTTTGCTTTGAAGTTGAGTCAGATGCAGGCTGCCATGTCCATAAGCTGTAGGACAGAAAAAGACTAATTGCCACAAGGTTTATTAATACAATGGTTTTAAAGTTTTCAATATTCATTCCCAATCATCCTCTTGCTCTTTTCCAAGCGGCAAGGTAAAGTAGATAGTTGTTCCTTTTCCTTCTTCACTTTTTGCCCAAATATCTCCTCCGTGCGCCTTTATCATTTCTTTAGCAATGGCAAGTCCTAGCCCTGTACCGCCCATGCGACGTGATCTCGCTTTTTCAACACGATAGAAGCGGTCAAATATTTTATCTACGTTTTCCTTTGGTATTCCTATCCCTTGGTCACTAATACTAATCTCAAGCATATCTGCTCGTTCACGTAAACGATACGTAATAGTACCGCCTTCAGGAGAGTACTTTAAAGCATTAGAAATAATATTATATAAAACCTGCGTAATCTTATCTTCATCTATTTCCATGAATCGGCTCTTTTTAGAGTAAGCACGCTTAAAAGATACATTTTGCTCCTTAGACATTTCAAAGCGGTCGATAATGTTGCTAAAGAATTCGGTAAACTCTACCCAATCCTTCATCAATCGATACTCTGTACTATCCATCTTAGACAATTGAAGCAAATCATTTACAAGACGTATCATGCGTTCTGTTTCATCTTGCGCTACAGATAAGAAGTTAGGTGCGATATTCTCATCCTGCCAAGCACCATCACTCAAAGCCTCTAAGTAGCTTCGCATTGTAGTAAGCGGCGTACGTAATTCATGTGAAACATTTGCTACAAATTCACGTCTTTCTCTATCAATTTTTTCTTGTTCAGTTACATCATATAAAACGGCAATAAGCCCGTTGACCTTACCGGTATCCTTTTGAATAACAGAAAAGCTTGCCCGTAAAATGTAAGGCTCATCACGTGTACTAAAATCAAGCAGAACTGAATCAGGCTCTTGAAATAGCTGATCTAATGTATATTCTTCTTCTATTCCTAGCATCTCAAGGATTTGTTGATCCAAAGCTGTTTCACGTGAAACATTTAGCATCTTTTCTGCAGGATCATTCAATAAAATAATTCTTCCTTTACGATCTGTAGCAATTACACCATCTGTCATATGAGATAAAACAGATGTAAGTTTGCGTCTTTCACTTTCTGTTGAAGCCCTTGCTTGCAGTAACTTTTTCGATAAATTGTTAAAAGCCAATGCAAGCTGTCCAATTTCGTCGTAACCGTATACCTTTACTTTACGAGAGTAGTTTCCTTTAGCCATTTCCATGGCTTGTCGGCGCATATCAGATATCGGACGAGTAATCGTTTGTGCAAGTAATATTCCTAGACCCGCAGTAACAATCAATGCAATGACAGTTCCTGTAGCAAAGATTTGATTAATTTCTTTCATTTGCCCATATACATCTTCCATGGAAGCTGTAATGTAAATAACACCTTTCGTCTTTTCCTCTACAATAAGTGGCACCACATTCACTTGTATACGTTCACCTTCAGCATTTTGCTCCATTTTAGGTTCCGGTGCATTTCCTGAGACAAGCGCCTGCTTTACGCGTAAATCATTTGTTTTACGCCCGATAGCGGCCTGATTAGAAGAATTGGATGTTGCCAGAACTCGACTATTTTCATCAATAAACTGAACTTCCTGTACATCATCATTCGGACCTGATATAAAGCTCTTTAAAAGTTTTTGCGTTGCTACACCAATTGGGTCATCCTTTTCTCGTTCCTTAGAAAATTCGCCGCGCAGATTATAAGCAAGTAGGTCCGTACGTTTCGTTAATGATGTTTGAAAGTTATCAAGCAGTCTTTTCTCAAGTTCACCTACAAAATATATGCCGATGATTTGCATTGCCAATAAAATCAAGAGCATATAAATTAGGACGAACTTGAGATGTATAGATTGAAAAAAACCAACTTTTTTCATCTATTATTCCTGCTCTGGATCACGAAGATAATATCCTACACCTCTTCTTGTCACAATGAGTGTGGGATGGCTTGGATTATCTTCAATCTTCTCACGTAAGCGGCGCACTGTAACATCTACTGTACGAACATCTCCGAAATAGTCGTAGCCCCACACGGTTTGTAGTAAGTGCTCACGAGTCATAACCTGTCCAAGATGCTTTGCTAAATAATGAAGCAATTCAAATTCACGATGTGTTAATTCAATACTTTCTTCGCGCTTTGTAACGCTATATGCGTTTGAATTAATTACAACCGGCCCAATTATAATTTCTGCGTTCTCTTCTTTTTCTGCGCTGCCAACCTGCTGGTGACGACGTAGGTTTGCTTTAACACGTGCCAATAATTCTCTTGTACTGAATGGCTTTGTGACGTAATCATCTGCACCTAACTCAAGCCCCAATACTTTATCAATTTCAGAATCCTTAGCAGTCAACATAATAATCGGCATCTCATATGTTTTTCGAATCTCACGACATACTTCTAGCCCATCTTTTCCTGGTAACATAATATCTAATAAAACCATGTCTGGCTTCTCAGCTTCCACTTTTTCAATGGCTTCTTCACCATCATGTGCCATGACAATCTCAAAGCCTTCTTTTTCAAGGTTGAATTTTAAAATGTCGGCAATTGGTTTTTCATCATCAACGACTAAAATCTTTTTTCCCATCATTTTCTTCATTCCTCCCAGAAACCATTTTTACACAAAAGCCTCTAGCAGAGGCTAGAGGCGTTCTTACCCTTATTTTAAAAGATGTGCATACATTTGTAAAACAGGAACATGATGAACTCCCACTTACCAGCTTTGCTGCTTAAGGAAAGAGACCCCTGTACAACTTTTTTAAGGCTGTTTTTGCAAACTTTGTTGCGATGTAACAAATAGTGGGGAGTGGTTGATTTCCGCTCGGGGTTGCTCGCTTTCAGCGGGGCGTGCGGTGCTCCCGCAAGAGTCTCGCACCTTCCGCTCCAACCAACCTGAAACAAAGAAACCTATCTAAAAACAACAATCTTTTAGAAAAGAGCCTTTTTTAATGAAACACGTTTAGTTACCTACAAAATAAAAAAGCAGAGCGGGCCCGCTCTGCTTTTTTGAAGTGGCTCGGGACGGAATCGAACCGCCGACACGAGGATTTTCAGTCCTCTGCTCTACCGACTGAGCTACCGAGCCAAACTATCTATGTAAAACCGCCTATGCGGTAAAACAAAATGGCGGTCCCGACGGGGATCGAACCCGCGATCTCCTGCGTGACAGGCAGGCATGTTAACCGCTACACCACGGAACCTAATATAAAAAATGACCCGTACGGGATTCGAACCCGTGTTACCGCCGTGAAAGGGCGGTGTCTTAACCGCTTGACCAACGGGCCATGCATGTGAGCCATGAAGGACTCGAACCTTCGACCCTCTGATTAAAAGTCAGATGCTCTACCGACTGAGCTAATGGCTCATAATATAAAAAGTATTCGTGCAACACACTTAGAACTTTAAATTGACGTCCTCATCTCAGTATGATTACGCAAGTAGTTGCTCGATGAGTACGCTGTAGTTTCGCTTCGCAGTTTACTCGAACGTGCTCTACCGACTGAGCTAATGGCTCATAATATAAAAAGTATTCGTACAACATAATCATTAGTATGTAAACCATTTTAGCTTGACACGAATATCTCAATGACGACAAGATTCATATTATCATAGATTCAATTCAATTTGCAATACTTTTTTTAAAAAAATCAAAAACAAAAGAACCCACATAAACTGGGTCCTTCTGTTTCTTACTATACCTTACTTTTTCAATTAGAGCAACAATTATACACCGTATACGTTACGGATGATGTTTGTTTGGTTACGATCTGGTCCTACAGAGAACATTGATAATGGAATACCTGTTAACTGAGATACGCGTTCCACATAATGTCTTGCGTTTTCTGGAAGTTCATCTAATGTTTTCACACCAGTGATATCTTCTGTCCAGCCTGGGAGCTCTTCGTAAACTGGCTCACATTGAGAAAGGATACGTAGGCTTGCAGGGAATTCTTGTAGCGTTTCTCCCTTATATTTATAAGCTACACAGATCTTTAACGTAGGGATACCCGTCAATACATCGATAGAGTTCAATGATAAGTCAGTAAGGCCGCTAACGCGACGAGCATGTCTTACAACAACGCTATCAAACCAACCTACACGACGAGGACGTCCTGTTGTTGTACCATATTCGCGACCCACTTCACGAATTTGATGACCAATTTCATCAAATAATTCCGTAGGGAAAGGTCCGTCTCCTACACGACTTGTATATGCCTTACATACACCAACCACACGATTGATTTTAGAAGGTCCTACACCTGAACCAATTGTTACACCGCCCGCAATTGGATTAGAGGATGTTACAAACGGATACGTTCCTTGATCAATATCAAGCATTACGCCTTGCGCACCTTCAAATAATACACGACGACCTTCATCAAGTGCGTCATTTAATACAACGGAAGTATCGCATACATATTGTTTAATTTGTTGTCCGTACTCATAATACTCTTCAAAGATATCTTCCATACGGAAGCCTTCTGCATCGTACATTTTTTCGAATAAACGATTCTTCTCTGCTAAGTTGCGCTCTAGCTTCTCTTGGAATTCTTCTTTTTCTAGCAAATCTGCGATACGGATACCAATACGTGCAGCTTTATCCATATAAGCAGGTCCAATTCCTTTTTTTGTTGTACCAATTTTATTCGCGCCTTTACGTTCTTCCTCAAGTTCATCCTGTTTCAAATGATATGGCAAAATGATATGAGCGCGATTGCTGATTCGCAAATTTTCCGTACTAACACCGCGTTCATGCAAGTATGCAAGCTCTTCTACCAACGCCTTTGGATCAACAACCATTCCGTTACCAATTACACAGATTTTTTCCTTAAAAAAGATTCCTGATGGAATTAAATGAAGTTTATAACGTGTATCATTAAAAACAATCGTATGTCCTGCATTATTTCCGCCTTGATAACGTGCTACTACTTCTGCATGCTGAGAAAGAAAATCTGTAATCTTCCCTTTTCCTTCATCGCCCCATTGCGTTCCTACAACTACTACTGAAGACATTTAAAGCACCTCCAAATATTTCAAACGAACTTATCAAACAATTACCATTTTATCAAACTGAACAAAGATGTCAATAAAAATACGAACATTTTATTTATATAAACCATTTTTTGTTCGTTCATTTGATAATTTTAGGCTCTGTTACAGTTCGTTGTTAATTTCCGTTACGGGGGTTCGCTTTCCGCGTGTGGTCAGTAAGCCTCCTTAGCGCTATGCACGTGCGGGGTCTCCCTTTGACTCGCTTTTCCCACAGGAGTCTCATCCCCTTCACTCCAATCAACAAGTGCAAGTTATCACCATCGGGCTTTAACACAGCCTACTTTCAAAAAATCAAAGCTTTATATAATCTTTTTATAAAAAAAAAACACATCATTATCATGTGATGTGTTGTCATTTTTATGCCTTTTAAGCGCCTGGTTCATCAAATCTACGTTCGAGGTTAACAAATTTATTAAATTCTTTAACAAAAGCAAGTTCTACTGTACCAACAGGACCATTACGTTGCTTAGCAATAATAATTTCAATGATATCCTTCTTTTCGGTCTCTTTATCATAATAATCATCACGATATAAGAACGCAACAATATCAGCGTCCTGCTCAATACTTCCAGATTCACGAATATCTGACATCATCGGTCGCTTATCCTGACGCGATTCAACACCGCGAGAAAGCTGAGAGAGTGCGATAACTGGAACTTGTAACTCACGGGCAAGCGCTTTAAGAGAACGAGAAATTTCAGAGACTTCCTGTTGACGGTTTTCTCCACCTTTCCCATTACCTTGAATGAGCTGTAAGTAATCGATAAGAATCATACCTAAACCGCTCTCTTGTTTTAACCGACGGCATTTTGCTCGAATTTCACCTACACGAATACCGGGTGTATCATCAATATAAATACCAGCATTTGAAAGACTTCCCATTGCCATCGTAAGCTTGCCCCAGTCTTCCGGTGTTAAATCTCCTGTACGTAAACGTTGGGCGTTAATATTTCCTTCTGCGCACAACATACGCATAACAAGCTGATCTGCCCCCATCTCTAAACTAAAGATTGCAACATTTTCATCAGTTTTGGTTGCGACGTTTTGAGCAATATTCAAAGAGAACGCTGTTTTACCTACAGACGGGCGTGCTGCAACGATAATAAGGTCGTTGCGCTGGAAACCAGCAGTCATTTTATCAAGTTCTGTAAACCCTGTTGGAATTCCAGTAATATCACCTTTGCGATGATGTAATGTTTCAATCTTGTCATATGTTACAACTAGAACATCTTTAATATTTTGAAAGGCTTTCGTATTTTTTTGCTGGGCTACCTCTAAAATTTTCTTCTCAGCATCGCTTAGTAGTCCTTCAACATCATCTTCACGTTCATACCCTTCTGAAGCGATTGTAGTAGCTGTACGTATTAAGCGACGCAAAACGGATTTCTCCTCAATAATACGGGCATAAAACTCTACATTTGCGGCTGTGGGAACAGAATTGGCCAGTTCTGCTAAATATGAAACCCCACCAACTTCATCAAGCAAGTTTTGATCGGCAAGTTCTGCAGTGACCGTTACTAAATCAACCGGTTCTCCCTTATCTGAGAGTGTTAAAATCGCCTGATATATTTTTTGATGAGAAGTACGATAGAAGTCATCCGGTATTAGTATCTCTGAGGTCACCGTGAGCGCTTCCTGCTCAAGAAGAACAGACCCCAACACCGCTTGCTCAGCTTCTATATTTTGCGGAGGGGTGCGGTCATTGATTTCACTCACTTTAAAAACCTCCTCATACGTAAGGACAGTAATCTTTCAGCTGCTGTGCTGCGAAAAATCACTGCCCCATATCTACTTTTTTGCAATCTTTTATTGTTCGGTTACATGTACCTTCAATGTTGCTGTTACTTGTGGATGCAACTTAACAGGAACATTCGTGTGACCTAGTGCGCGAATCGCATCATGCATTTCAAATTTACGTTTATCAATTTTAATACCGTGCGCTTTTTGTAATTCATCAGCAATTTGTTTGCTTGTAATAGAACCAAATAAGCGGCCGCCTTCACCAGATTTTGCTTTTAGCTGTACAGTTAACTGCTCAATCTTTTCTTTTAACTCTTTGTTTTTTTCTAGTTCTAGCTCCGCATCCTTTTGTTCCTTACGCTTTTGTGCATCGAGTGCTTTTACATTTGCATGTGTTGCTTCCTGCGCCAAACCCTGCTTTAATAAAAAGTTATGCGCATAACCATCAGCAACATTTTTAATTTCTCCCTTTTTACCTTTTCCTTTTACGTCTTTTAGAAAAATAACTCTCATGATTTATTTCCCCCTTCTAAATATTCATCAATGGCTTCTCGAAGCCTTTGTTCTGCATCGTCTAGCTTACTGTTTTGTAGCTGAGTCGCCGCATTTGTCAGATGACCACCGCCGCCCAGGCTCTCCATAATCAACTGCACATTTACATCACCCAAGGATCTGCCACTAATTCCAATTGTGCCGTCTTTTTTCTTAGCTATTACAAAAGAAGCTGTAACTCCTGTCATAGTGAGCAATGTATCAGCAGCTTGCGCAATTAACACTTGATCGCAATATTGGCTGTCTTCTGCTTTTGCTAAAGCAATTCCATTTTTATAAATATACGCATCTCGAATCGTTTTTGCAATCCTTAAGTAATGCTCCATATCTTCCTTCAAGAGCTTTTGCACCAATATCGTATCTGCACCATGTGAACGTAAGTAAGAAGCAGCATCAAACGTTCTTGCTCCAGTTCTAAATGTAAAGCTCTTTGTATCAACAATGATACCTGCCAATAAAGCAGTAGCTTCTAACATATTGAGTTTTAAACGTTTAGGTTGGTATTCCAGTAATTCTGTAACTAGCTCTGCAGTAGAAGAAGCATATGGCTCCATATATACGAGTAGTGGCTCTTCAATAAATTCTTCACCGCGACGATGATGGTCAATGACAACCACGTTTTCAATTTTATCAAGAAGTCTTTCTTCAATAACCATAGAAGGTTTATGCGTATCTACCACTACCAACAAAGATTCATTCGATGCTAACTCCAAAGCTTTTTCTATACTAATGAAGCGTGACCACAACTCATCATTATGTTTAATTTCTTCTACTAGACGTTTTACACCTGTATCTAAATCATTTTCATCAATAACAATATAACCGTCCCGTTCATTCAATTGTGCTACTTTTAGTATACCAATTGCAGCACCAATCGCATCCATATCTGGTGCTTTGTGCCCCATCACAATAACATGACTGCTCTCCAATACTAAATCTTTTAACGCATGTGAGATAACACGTGCTCTTACTCTAGTTCGTTTCTCTACAGGATTTGTTTTTCCGCCATAAAATTTCACTTTGCCTGTTGCTTGTTTAATCGCAACCTGGTCTCCACCTCGTCCAAGAGCTAAATCTAAACCAGATTGAGCGAGTGTACCTAGCTCGGGTAATAAGAGCACACCTGAGCCTACACCAATACTTAATGTTAATGGAATATTGCGTTTAGACATGCTTTCTCTTACCTGATCAAGAATATCAAACTTTCCTTTTTCTAATTGCGTTAAGATGCTCTCATTTAAAACAGCCAAAAAGCGATCAGAGGATACACGTTTAAGATAAATACCATACTTTAGAGCCCAGTCATTTAAAACAGATGTAACCTGACTTGTGATGTTTGTACGAAGTTGATCATCTAATCCTTGTGTAATTTCATCATAATTATCTAAATAAATGATAGCTAATACTGTTCTCTGATCTTCATACATCTTTTCAATTTGCGTTTGTTCCGTTACATCAAAGAAATATACTAGCTTTTCTTCTCTACGAGCAAAGATACGAAATTTACGCTTATTAAGGGTAATGATATCCTCATCTGTTTCTTGACGTACAAAGGAGAGTAAAGTATCGGCAAGGTCATGTAAATGCCAACCTGCTAAAGAGTATTGTCCAAAGCAAGAAGACAAATAAGGATTAGCCCAGTCTACTCCGTAATCTTTATTATAAAGTAAAATACCGATAGGCATTTGATTCAAAGCCTCATCATTTACTTTCTTTACTCTTGTTAGCATATCTGATGTGTATTGTTCTAAACTTTTACGGAACAATATTTCAAATTTAATAAGAAAAAATATAACAAGACAAAAGATTGCAAACGCAGAAACTCCCAGAATCCAGTCATAGTACGTAAGAACCGTAATAATAACAAGAGTCAAAAAAGAAAGGGAGTAGATAGGATAAAGAAACTTTTGTTTCTTATAAAACTCTGGCATACGTTCAACTCCCACATAAAAACTTAACCATATTAAAACCTATCTTCATACCGATATCATAAATATGGCGATTCATATTTTATGACTTTATATATCTTCGCAAAGAAAAGCCTACATCAATTATACCTAAGAACGTAACAAGAGAAAATAAAATAGGTACAAACAGGACAAGAATACAAACGAAAATCAATACCCCTTTAGGATATCCTTTTGAGTGAAAAAGAAAAGCTAAGAAAGAAAAACCCTGCAAAGCCATCAGTAGAGGAAATATAATATTTATATTCAATACAGCCATATAAAGATACGAACCTGTTTCTATCTTTACAAAAGCTGCGATTAATATAAAAATGACGTAATAAATTACAATACTTTTCGGAAGACGAAGATCACGAAAAGGAGGCCAAGCAGGAACTTGAAAGCGCAATCTTTTTAAGATAGGACCAGCGATTAAAATCGTAAACCAGGACATCATAAAACCACCTAATACAACCATAGAAGGCATAATATATCCTAATAAAGCAGGCATATCTTTTAACTGCTGTAATTGTTTTTCGTTTGCATTCGCGCCAGTTGCCGCAATAAATCGCTCTGTCATCGCAATTGACTCATTTAACATCTTCTGCATTTGTGTAATAAAATTATACTCAAAGAAAATCACACTTACCGCATACAAGGTTACTAAATTACAAACATAAATAACTGTTGCTGTCACAAGAATTTCAGCTGGATTTTTTTTCTTTTTATATAAATAGCCAATTACGATTCCAGCGGTTCCAAAAGTAAGTACATTTGTAATACTTAGAGGGGTAGCTACTAATATGGTAATAACAGAGGCTACTAACAGTAACATTAGTGCATATTTCCACTCATATTTTAAAGAAAATATAATAAATGGTAAAGGTAGAGCAAATAGTAAAATGATATTTAAGATTGGTACATACATTGTTGCCAAGAGCAAGATAATGAATACGGCCAGTAAAACGGCGCCTTCAGTAATCAGTCTTGTATTTTTCATTTAAGAATCCTCGCTTTATATAATAAAATACACAGTAGAGGAAACTCTACTGTGTATTTACTAGTTATTATTCCGCAACGTACGGTAAAAGTGCCATTTGACGAGCACGTTTGATTGCAATCGTAAGTTTGCGTTGGTACTTAGCGCTTGTACCAGTTACACGACGAGGTAAAATCTTACCGCGTTCAGAAACGAAACGCTTAAGAAGATCTACATCCTTATAGTCGATGTGTGTGATACCGTTAGCAGTGAAGAAGCAAACCTTACGACGTTTACCACGTCCGCCTTTACGTCCACCCATAGCCATGTGCAATTCCCTCCATTCTTTGTCTGACTAAATTATATTAAAACGGTAAGTCATCGTCCGAAATATCAATCGGTTGACCTGCATTCGCAAATGGATCATCGTTCCTAGGCGCGCTAGGGCGATTGTTTCCAGAAGATCCGAATGGGTTAGAGCCTTGATCATTGTAACCAAAGCCCGATGGCTGCGGTGCAAATGAGCCACGCTGCTCGTTGTTTCCACTTGACCTTGTTTCCAAAAACTGAACGCTATCTGCAACAACTTCTGTCACATATACACGTTTACCATCTTGTCCCTCGTAATTACGAGTGCTAAGACGACCGTCCACACCGGCAAGGCTTCCCTTTTTCAGGTAGTTTGCTACATTTTCAGCTGGTTTTCTCCATACAACACAGTTAATAAAATCAGCTTCGCGTTCGCCTTGCTGATTTGAGAACGTGCGATTTACTGCCAACGTGAAAGTAGCTACCGCGATGCCATTTGGCGTATAACGCAATTCCGGATCTTTAGTTAAGCGACCTACGAGTAAAACGCGATTCATCATCCGAACCACTCTCCCCTATATCTTATTCTTGACCTTTTACGACGATATGACGGATGATATCTTCGTTGATCTTAGCCAAACGATCGAATTCTTGAATTGCAGCTGCATCAGAATTTACGTTTACAAGCATGTAGATACCATCACGGAAGTCGTTAATTTCGTAAGCTAAGCGACGCTTACCCCACTCTTTAACGTTTTCTACTTCTGCACCATTGTCCTTTAACACGTTGTTGAAACGCTCAACTAAAGCTTTTTGAGCTTCTTCTTCCATGTTTGGACGGATGATGTACATGATTTCGTACTTTTTCATCACTGTCACCTCCTTTTGGACTAAACGGCCCGAAATGGGCAAGGAGCAATTTTTGTAATCACTCACGAGTTTAGATTATATCATAGTAAGTTAGGGGAAGCAACTCATACAAATAGAAAAAACTTGGCAATCTAATTATTAGATTGCCAAGTCTTATTACAGCTTTTACTCAAGTAAAAAACCATACATTCCTCTATATAATTCACTTTACAGAGGTTTGCTTTCTGCGGACAGTCAAAAAATTTGATTCTTAATCCCCACTGCTTAACAATGTGAAAGTTTCACACATTCAAAGAAAACAATACATTATACATTAAAACGGAAGTGCATAACATCGCCATCTTGTACGATGTATTCTTTACCTTCCAAACGAACGCGTCCTGCTTCGCGAGCGCCATTCATAGAGCCATATTGCACAAGGTCTTCATATGAAACAGTTTCCGCACGAATAAAGCCACGTTCAAAATCCGTATGAATGACACCTGCACATTGTGGTGCTTTCATACCTTTACGGAATGTCCATGCACGAACCTCTTGTACACCAGCCGTAAAGTAGGTTGCCAAGCCAAGTAAATGGTAAGCTGCACGAATCAATTGATCAAGACCTGACTCTTCAATACCTAGCTCTTCTAAAAATGCTTTCTTTTCCTCTTCATCAAGCTCGGAAATCTCAGCTTCAATCTTTGCACAAACAACAATGACTTCTGCATTATCCTTCGCAGCAAATTCACGAACCATTTGTACGTATTCATTACCACTTGGATCAATTACATCGTCCTCACCAACGTTAGCTACATAAAGCATTGGTTTGATTGTTAGTAAGTGCATACCTTTAACAACCTTCATCTCTTCTTCTGTAAATTCAACTGTGCGAGCTGGTTGATCATTTTCAAAAGCTTCTTTCAACCTAACTAAAATGTCATGTTCGTACGCAGCGTCTTTATCGCGCTGTTTTGCCAGCTTCGCAACGCGATCAATACGCTTTTCAACAGATTCAAGGTCAGCTAAAATCAACTCTAAGTTAATCGTTTCAATATCCGCAATTGGATCTACCTTACCTGCTACATGGGTAATATTTTCATCCTCAAAACAACGTACAACCTGACAGATCGCATCTACTTGACGAATATGAGAAAGAAATTTATTTCCAAGACCTTCCCCTTTACTTGCTCCTTTTACGATACCTGCAATATCAGTGAATTCAAACACAGTCGGTACAGTTTTCTTTGGTTGTACCAATTCTGTTAACTTATTTAAACGTGCATCCGGCACCTCAACAATCCCTACGTTTGGATCAATTGTACAAAATGGATAGTTTGCAGATTCCGCACCTGCTTGCGTAATCGCATTAAAAAGAGTAGATTTACCTACATTCGGTAATCCTACAATACCAGCTGTTAAACCCATTGTTTTCAACTCCTATAAATAGTCGCAGCACCAGCGTTCAGCACCACCAACCACATATTTTTCACCTTCCATCATTATAGTGAGTAACACAGCAATTGACAAGTGAAGAAGAAAGGAGGAGTTAGCTCATTCAGGCGTAGAAGCAGAAGTTTTTCTATCCAAAAGCGCTTTTTTCCCCTCATGTACTGGCGTTCTCTGATTAGAGGAGCTAACCGCTATAACTTAATATGAAGACTCTGTTAAAGTTCGTTGTTAATTTCCGTTACAGAGGATCTTTCCGCTGACAGTCAGGGAGCTTCCTCAGTTCTTATGCGTCTGCGTTGTCTGCTTTGGACTCGCTTTTCCCGCAGGAGTCCCAACCCCTTCACTCCCATCAACAAGTTTCAATTAGCAACATCAGGCTTTAACACAGCCATCACAAAAAATGAAAGAGATTCGTTCAGGTACAAAAAATAGACTGCGTCTCTGCAGTCTACTCCTCATATTTAACTAAAATCTTTTTTATTTTACGCTGAAATTCTCGGCGGGGAATTAAAACAGAATGTGAGCACCCTTCACACTTAATGCGTACATCCATACCCATTCGAATAATCTTCCAGCGGTTGGCGCCGCATGGATGAGGCTTTTTCATTTCCACCACATCATGCAAACCAAATTCCTTCTGTTCCATGCCAAACACCTCTTATATTTAATTTACTTGCTTACTACCCATTTCCTCGCGGTTGTACAATACCATACGTGGATATGGAATTTCAATACCATGTTCATCTAATCTTAGTTTAATCTCTTTTCTCAATGCCCTTGAAATTGCAAAATGCTGCATCGGCTCAACCTCTGATACAACACGAAGTACAACCTCGGACGCACCTAGGCTTTGAACACCTAGAAGTTCTGGACGTTTTACCATCTTATCATATTTCATTGGTAATTCATCTAATAAATCTTCAATTACTTTTTCTGCACGATCAATGTCACTTTCATAGGAAATGCTTACATCAACAAAGGCTACGCTGTTGCTCAATGAAAAATTCGTTACTTCTTTAATGCTGCCATTGGGCAAGATATGAAGTTCTCCAGTCCAACTTTTAATTTTCGTTGTACGAAGGCCAATTTCTTGTATAACACCTTCAAACTTACCTAATCTTACATAATCACCTACTGAAAATTGATCCTCCAATAAAATGAAAAATCCTGTGATTACGTCACGAACTAAGTTTTGTGCACCAAAACCAACTGCTAGACCAATAACCCCAGCCCCTGCTAGTAGACCTTTTGTTTCAATCCCTAATACACCTAAAATCATAATGACTGCTAAAAAGAATACTACATATGTAATGACATTTTGAAGCAACTTTGCAACTGTGTTTGTTCTTCTCTCTGAAATCTGAAGAGGTGATTTACTGTTAATACGAAATGCATTGTGAATAATCGCTCTACCTACTCGAATAACAACACTTGCAATAGCGATAATGAATATAATCTTTAAAATCCCTAACGCAACACTAATCCAAACATCTGGATTTGTGATATATGCTATAAAGCTGTCATATTTATCTTGAAACCAACTCATTTTATTACCTCTCTTTACTACATGAATACGACTGATATTTTTATATAGCGGCAACAAGGAAGGAGCAAAAACAATTCATCTACTACCTATGTTCTTACCTTACGTAAGTGCTGAACGCTTTTTAATCCAGCACTATTGTTATTGTAACAGAAATTTATATATCATCCTTAAAATTATGTTTACATTTTATTTATTTTTTATGTCTTATATCCAGGTATAAAAAGGAAGGTTTGTATATATACTGATACTATTATGCCAAAGGATGGATGAACTTGAATATAGGATCATTTCGTTTAAAATATCCTTTTATAGAAAAAGAACCAGCTCCTGTTTTCTATGATGAGGAAGCAGCCAGCCTTCGTTTAGGACACACGATTTCCTCCTACATCCCAGAGCATTCTCAACCTATTGTTTTTGTTTGTATTGGTACAGATCGTTCAACAGGAGACTCATTGGGTCCTTTAGTAGGTTCTAAGCTCCTAGAAAAAAATATTCGTAACTTTCATGTGTATGGTACCTTGGACGAACCTGTTCATGCTTTAAATTTGGAAGAAACATTAGTGACTATTCAAAAGGAACATGTAACACCATTTATTGTAGCTGTTGATGCATGTCTTGGTAAATCCCAGAATGTGGGTTCTATTTCTATAGGTAAGGGGCCAAGTAAACCAGGAGCCGCTATGAATAAGCAACTGCCAGCAGTAGGCAATATCCATATACACGGTATTGTAAATATTCATGGATTTATGGAATTTTTTGTTTTACAAAATACAAGATTGAACTTAGTAATAAAAATGGCAGATACTATTTCCAAAGGTATCCAAAGAGCCGATTATGCTTTATCATATCATAAACAAACAAACCATCTATCTTAGATGGTTTGTTTACGTTCGCTTTAATAAGTCTAAAATTCGTTCTAAATCTTGTTCATTTACAAATTTAATCTCAATTTTCCCTTTGTTTTTAGACTCTTTAATAGTGACTGCAGTACCAAAATAATCTCTTAGAAGAGACTCTTGTTCTTGAATAAATACATTCTTTTGTTTTTTTGGTTTTCGTGTTTCACGTGGAACATGTTCATTCAACTGTTGAATAAGTTTCTCGAGCTGACGAACACTCAAATCCTCTTCTTTAATCTGTTCTACCAACTTATCCAACTGCTCTTTTTTCTTCAAACCCAATAAAGCTCTTCCATGCCCCATAGAAATTACTTGGCGAGAAATTGCGTCTTGTATCTTTTCTGGCAAAGATAGAAGCCGAACATGATTTGCAATATGAGGACGACTTTTACCGACACGTTGTGCTAATTGTTCTTGTGTTAGATTTAATTCTTGCATGAGCTTTTCATATGCTTTTGCTTCTTCTATAGGGGTTAAATCCTCACGCTGTAAATTCTCAAGAAGCGCTAGCTCCATCATTTGTTGTTCTGTAAATTCTCTAACAACAACCGGAACTGCTTGGAGTTTTGCTTCTTTTGCCGCCCGATATCGACGTTCACCAGCAACAATTTCATATCCCTTTATGCTTTTTCTAGCGATAATAGGCTGTAAAATTCCGTGTTCAATAATAGAATCTTTCAATTCTTGTATGGATTGTTCTGAAAAATATTTACGCGGCTGATAAGGATTGGGACGAAGTTGTCTTAGTTCTATTTCTTTAACTACTTCTTCCTCTTGCGCTTCTAAATTATGAAAAAACGCTTCAATTCCTTTTCCAAGACCTTTAGCCACCTGCGATCACTTCCTTTGCTAAATCTAAGTATACTTCAGACCCCTTCGACTTAGCATCATACAGCATAATTGGCTTTCCATGACTAGGTGCTTCACTAAGGCGAACATTCCGGGGAATTATAGAACGATACACTTTATCTCTAAAGTATTTTTTTACTTCATCAATTACCTGCAGCCCTAGATTGGTTCGTGCATCTAACATAGTTAACAACACACCCTGTATAGAAAGGTTTTTATTTAGATGCTTTTGTACAAGACGTACTGTATTTAATAGTTGACTTAATCCTTCTAGTGCATAATACTCGCACTGAACAGGAATGATAACGGAATTTGAGGCCGTAAGAGCATTTAAAGTCAATAAACCAAGAGATGGTGGACAATCAATGATAATATAATCATATTCATCTTGGATAGGTTGTAATGCTCTTTTTAAACGTACTTCTCTTGAGATTGTAGGAACAAGCTCAATTTCTGCACCGGCTAACTGAATAGTAGCTGGAATAACATATAACCCTTCAATGGCTGTAGGTTTAATAACTTCCCGAATTTCCGCATCTTCTACTAAAACATTATATACGCAGCGATCTAAATCGGACTTTTCAATTCCGACTCCTGTAGTTGCATTTCCTTGTGCATCAATATCAATAAGTAACACTTTTTTACCTAAACACGCTAATCCAGCCCCTAAATTTACAGAAGTTGTAGTCTTACCTACGCCCCCTTTTTGATTAGCAATTGAAATGATTTTTCCCATGATGTCACCTACCCTCAAACTTTCTCTCCGATTTCCTTTTACACATTCTATTAAACTAATCTTATTGTAACATGAATAGGTTCTCTTCTGATTACTTCTGTATAAAACTTCAAAACTTATTTCTATATTCCTGCCTATGTTGGCATATAAGTTTATACAAAAGTACCTGGTGAGATAACTGAGCATACAAAAAGAGCCTTTAAAAAGACTCTTCTTGGTGGTGATTTAACGTTTTTTTGGTATCTTTATAGTGATTTGATAATATTCATCAAACTCTTCTTCTTCAGAATCAATCGTAACACCGCTATTTTCAACCATCTGAAGAGATTGACGAATGGTGTTCATGGCAATTCTCATATCACGACTTACAGCTTTACGTTTTGCTTTTGGCTTGGGCACTTCCTGTTCTAACATCTTTGCAACACGTTCTTCAGTTTGTTTTACATTTAACTGTCTGTCTATAATCTCTTGTAACATTTTTAATTGTAATTCTTCTTTTTTTAATGGAATTAAAGCTCTAGCATGTCTTTCTGTAACCTTTTTTTCTAGCAAAGCATCTTTGATTTCCCCGGGCAATTTCAACAATCGCAGTTTATTTGCAACCGTCGATTGTCCTTTTCCAAGTCGTTGTGCCAAAGCTTCTTGTGTAAGATTATGTAAATCAAGAAGTTTCTGATAAGCAATAGCTTCTTCAATTGAGGTTAATTCTTCTCGCTGCAGATTTTCAATAAGTGCAACCGAAGCGGTTTCAGCATCGCTCATATTTTTTACAATAGCAGGAATTGTTTCCCACCCTAATTTATGAACTGCTCGGAAGCGTCTTTCCCCGGCAATAATCTCATAACGATTTGCCTCGTACATTCGAACAACGATAGGCTGAATAATACCATGTGTACGAATGGTTAAAGCAAGCTCTTCAATTTTAGCATCATTAAAAACCGTTCTAGGCTGATAACGGTTTGGTACAATATGACTAACTGGAATTTGCTTAACTTCGTCGTATCGCTCTTCAGTCTCTTCAGTAATACTCTCTTTTTCTCCCAATCCGAAGAAGCGCGAAATTGTATTTTTCATTGTACTCCACCACCCTTAAAAATCCTATTGATTGCTTTATACAAAACGTTTCACGTGAAACATAAAGACACGTTATTCAATTTGCCTTTTGTTAAGGTTTAATTTTCAATAGGTAATTTATTTGGCATACCTGGCTTACGTGGATATTTCTTAGGAGTCTTTCTCTTTTTATCTATGATGATAATGTTTCGTTCACTATCCTCAATTGGTAAGCGAAATGTTGCTGTATTACGAATTTCTCCGCCTAGCACTTGAACAGCATGCTTTCCGGTCTCCAATTCTTCATGCGCAGCTGCGCCTTTCATAGCAATAAATACGCCCCCTACTTTAGCAAGGGGTAAGCATAGTTCACTTAAAACCGATAATCTCGCAACAGCTCTTGCAGTCACAATATCAAAAGTTTCACGAATTCCTTCTTTTCGGCCGAATGTTTCTGCGCGATCATGATAAAATGCTACATTTTCTAGACCTAACTCAGCTGCCAGATGATTTAAAAATGATATTCGCTTTTGTAAAGAGTCTACAATTGTAACCTTAAGGTTTGGAAAACATATTTTTAGAGGGATACTTGGAAAACCAGCTCCCGCTCCTACATCGCAAATCGTGTATTCTTTTGATAAATCATAATGAAATGCAGCTGTTACAGAGTCAAAAAAATGTTTTAAGTACACTTCTTCTTTCTCTGTGATAGCTGTAAGGTTCATTTTTTCGTTCCACTCAACAAGTGTCTTATAATATATTTCAAATTGTTGCAATTGAAGAGGAGAAAGGGTAATTCCCTTTTCTCCCAGCATAGATTGAAATTGCTCTATATTCATCGCTAAATCTCCTACTTCTTTATTGGTTCGATACTCTTGCGATTTTTCCTTGTTCTAAATATACAAGTAAAATAGAAATATCCGCAGGATTTACACCAGAGATGCGAGAAGCTTGACCGACCGATAGAGGACGTACTTCTTTTAACTTCTGACGTGCTTCTGAGGCTAATCCATGAATTGCATCATAATCAATATCCACAGGGATTTTTTTATTTTCCATGCGTTTCATACGTTCTACTTGCTGCAAGGATTTTTCAATGTATCCTTCATATTTCACTTGTATTTCTACTTGTTCTGCTACATCAGCGTTGATGTCCTCTTCGCTTGGAATAATTTGTTTAATATGCTCATACGTCATCTCTGTTCGACGTAACAAATCAATACCGCGAATGCCATCTTTTAATTCTGCCCCGCCGGCTTGACGAATTAATTCTTGTACTTCAGCCTTCGGTTTAATAATAATTCCGGAAAGACGAGCTTTTTCCTTCTCAATACTCTCTTTTTTCTCGACAAATCGTTGATAACGCTCTTCCGGAATTAATCCAATTTTATACCCTGTTTCCGTTAAGCGTAGATCTGCATTATCGTGTCTAAGCAACAGGCGATACTCAGCTCGTGATGTCAGCAAGCGATATGGCTCATTTGTACCTTTGGTTACTAAATCATCAATAAGTACACCAATATAAGCTTGTGATCGGTCCAGAATCACTTCTTCTTTATCTAAAGCACGACATGCAGCATTAATACCTGCCATCAATCCTTGACCAGCTGCTTCTTCATAACCAGATGTCCCGTTGATTTGTCCTGCTGTGTATAAATTTTTAATTTTCTTTGTTTCAAGAGTTGGCCAAAGCTGCGTTGGTACAATGGAATCATACTCAATTGCATAACCAGTACGCATCATTTGTACGTTTTCCAGACCTGGAATCGTCTTTAAAATTTCTCGCTGCACATCTTCCGGTAAGCTAGTGGACAAGCCTTGCACGTATACTTCTTCCGTATTTCGTCCTTCTGGTTCTAAGAAAATCTGATGTCTTGGTTTATCATGAAAACGTACTACTTTATCCTCAATTGACGGACAGTAACGCGGCCCTGTCCCTTTAATCATACCTGAGTACATTGCAGACCGATGCAAGTTTGCATCAATGAGCTGATGTGTTTTTTCACTCGTATATGTTAACCAACATGGAATTTGATCCATAATAAATTTTGTTGTTTCAAAGGAAAATGCGCGAGGAACATCGTCTCCAGGTTGAATTTCTGTTTTACTGTAGTCAATTGTATGACTATTTACACGAGGTGGTGTCCCTGTTTTAAAACGAACCATTTCTAATCCTAGTTCCTCTAAATGCTCTGAAAGTTTAACAGCGGGCTGTTGGTTATTTGGACCGCTAGAATATTTCAAATCGCCCATAATAATCTCGCCGCGTAAAAATGTACCTGTTGTAATAACAACTGTTTTTGCTGTATACTCAGCTCCTGTTTGTGTCACTACCCCTTTACATTCACCATCCTCAACAATCAGACGCTCTACCATCCCCTGAAACAATGTTAAGTTTGGTGTATTTTCGATTGTACGCTTCATTTCATGCTGATACGCAAACTTGTCTGCTTGTGCTCGTAAAGCACGAACAGCAGGCCCTTTTCCTGTATTCAACATACGCATCTGAATATGGGTTTTATCAATGTTTCTTCCCATTTCGCCGCCTAATGCATCAATTTCGCGCACCACAATTCCTTTAGCCGGTCCTCCTACTGAAGGATTACATGGCATAAAAGCAACCATATCTAAATTAATTGTTAACATTAAGGTTTTAGCACCCATGCGAGCAGCTGCAAGTCCTGCTTCACAGCCTGCATGACCAGCTCCAATTACAATTACATCATATGAACCAGCATTATATCCCACTTTTTATTCCTCCCATCTTATTTCCCAAGACAAAATTGAGAGAATAACTGATCAATTAAACTTTCATGTACAGTATCTCCTGTAATTTCACCAAGTATTTCCCAAGTTCTTGTTAAATCAATTTGCACCATGTCAATCGGCATACCAGCTTCAATGGCATTTACCGCTTCCGAAATAGTTCTTTCTGCCTGTGTTAATAATCCGATATGACGTGCATTAGAAACATATGTTAAGTCACCCGCTTCTAGAGATCCTTCAAAGAATAGATCTGCAATTGCCTGTTCCAAATCCTTAAGACCCTTTTCTTCAATTAACGAAGTTGTGATGATCTTGCTATCTCCAGCCAATTCTTTAACATGGTTTAAATCGATTATTCTAGGCAAATCCATTTTATTAATAATTACAATATAGTCTTTGCCCTGTACAGCTTCAAATAACCTCTTATCTTCTTCCGTAACGGGTTCATTATAATTTAAAACAAGCAATACCAAATCCGCTTTGTCCATCATCTCTTTTGAACGCTCTACACCAATTTGCTCTACAATATCAGCTGTTTCACGGATACCTGCTGTGTCAATTAAACGAAGGGGTACGCCTCTAACATTCACATATTCCTCAATAACATCGCGCGTTGTACCTGCAATATCCGTAACAATCGCTTTTTTCTCTTGTACCAGGCTATTTAAAAGAGATGACTTTCCTACATTCGGTCGCCCGATAATAGCAGTTGCAATACCTTCTCTTAAAATTTTTCCCTGCTTAGAAACCTCAAGTAACTCTCGAATTTCATCACGGACATATGTTGCCTTTTCAATCAGAACCTGATGTGTCATTTCTTCTACATCATCATACTCTGGATAATCAATGTTAACCTCAACATGTGCTAACGTCTCTAATAACTCTTGACGTAAACGACCAATTAGCTTTGATAATCGCCCTTCCATCTGATTTAGAGCTACATTCATAGCCCGATCAGTTTTAGCCCGAATCAAATCCATAACAGCTTCTGCTTGCGATAAATCAATTCGTCCGTTTAAAAATGCTCGCTTTGTAAATTCTCCAGGCTCGGCTAATCGAACACCCTGTTCTAAGATAAGTTGCAATACTTTATTTACAGAAACTAAGCCCCCATGGCAATTAATTTCAACAATATCTTCCCTTGTAAATGTTCTTGGTCCACGTAATACCGATACCATAACTTCTTCAATTACACGTCCAGAATCAGGTTCAATAATATGACCGTAATGAATTGTATGTGTTGAAACTTTCGTCAAGTCTTTGCCTTTAAAAATGCGGTTCGCTTTTTCTACTGCTTCCTCTCCACTTATGCGGACAATGGCAATCGCCCCTTCTCCTAATGCTGTAGAAATTGCAGCAATTGTATCGAACTTCATCTCGTTCACCTCACTTACTAATCAACTCTCTATAAATAACAATTTAATTTTTATCACTAAACCATTAGGATACCATATCATTACTGCATGCAAAAGAATATTTACTTTTTATTATGTCCGTGCTAAAAACACCATAAACTTATCCACTGTGGATAAGTAGCATGCGTAACATATTATAAAACAAAATGTTGATGTTGATAAATCTTTAATATAAATCTGGCAGTATTTCTTTGGGTTTTAAAACAAATTACAAAAACACAGTAACTGAAAATTAGGCATCATTTTAGATAGATATAGCTCTTCTCGACGACCCATTACAGATGCTTAAATGAAATCTACTCCTTGATTTGTATCTGCCAGAAGAATACGGCTTACTAGCATGTATTTATCTAATGAGGATGTATGGGGGGAACAGGTATGATTAACGAAGGATTTTTCCCTTCTTTCGTTAATAAACTGAAAAAAATGAACGTGACCTGAAGATAAAGATTAACGTCTAGGAGAATTTAAAATATTTCAAGTATGAAACGCCAAAAAAAGCGCCCAGATTCACTTCTGGGCGCTTTTCTTGTATCTCTATTTTGGCTCTATAACGACATGTCGATGCGGTTCTGTACCAGCTGATGTTGTATGAATATGTGGGTGATTAGCGAGTACTTGATGAATAATTTTACGCTCAAACGATGGCATTGGTTCAAGTATTACTGGTTTTCTTGTCGTGTATACTTGTTTGGCTAAGCGATTAGCCAAGAGCTCCAATGTTTTCTTACGTTTGTTCCGATAATCTTCAGCATCTAAAATTATGTTAATATACTGCTTTGTATATCGATTTGCAACAAGCTGTGTCAACTGTTGCAATGCATTTAAGGTTGCACCGCGCTTTCCAATTAATAAAGCAACTTGAGAACCTGATAAAATAAACGTAAGTTCTTTTCCTTTTAATTGTTTCTCGACTTGTACATCTATTGCCATTTCAGAAATAATATTTTTGAGATACTTTTCTGCCTCATCAGCAGCATTTTTCTTAATCATCACATCTACAATAGCAGGTTTGTTACCGATCAGGCCCAAAAAACCTCTTTTCCCCTCATCAATAACTCGAATTTCAACTTGCTCACGCGGAACCTGCAGCTGCCTTAAAGCGAACTCTATAGCTTCATCAACAGTCTGACCTTTAGCGGTTATCGCATTCACTTGCTTGCACCCTCTTCTGTTTCTTTTAAGGTCGGTCCTTTTATAAAGTAAGTTTGTGCAATACTGAATATATTACCAACAACCCAGTATAAAGATAAAGCTGCAGGGAAGTTAATGGCAAAAATTAAGATCATAATTGGCATTAACCAAAGCATCATCGTCATTTGTGGATTTGGTGGTGTCCCCTTCATAGCAATCTTTTGTTGAATAAATGTTGTAATCCCCGCGACAATCGGCAAGACGTAAATCGGATCAGGATGTCCAAGATCAAACCATAAAAAGCTGTGCTGTTTGATTTCCATTGTACGCATAATTGCATGATAAAACGCAAATAAAACAGGCATTTGGATAAAGATAGGTAAACAGCCGGATAACGGGTTTACACCGTGCTTTTGATACAATTGCATCATTTCTTGTTGTAGCTTTTGCTGTGTAACTTGGTCTTTAGACGCGTATTTCTCTCGTAGTTTTACCATTTCAGGTTGCAGCATTTGCATTGCTTTTGTACTTTTGGTTTGCTTAATCATAAGCGGTAATAATGCTAGACGAATAATAATTGTTACAACGACAATTGATAATCCATAGTCATTATTAAACAATTCGGCAAAGAATGTAATTAACTGAGAAAGCGGATACACGAAATATTCATTCCAAACGCCTTCGCTTTCCGGTGTAATCGGCTTGTTAACTTCACTACAGCCGGTGATAACAGCCATAAACGCCATCATCATAACCAGAAAAGTAATTTTCTTTTTCACGGACTACTTCCTCCTTTTATGTATACCACTTTTATCCTTCTTTTCGCTCCTGAATAGGTACTTTCATACCTAATCTACGCATAACATGCAACAAGCTACTTTTCATTTGCTCATATGTCATTTCTGCACAGGGCTTCCTTGCTATTATAACAAAATCTTTTTCGGAATCTATGCATTGTTTTAATTCTGTGAATACTTGACGAATTACTCTTTTTATTCGATTGCGCGCCACGGCATTTCCTACCTTTTTACTTACGGACAATCCAATACGAAATTCCTCCTGACCAGGTTTGTCTAAACTATACAGAACAAATTGGCGATTTGCACTGGATTTACCTTTTTGAAACACCGCTTGAAATTCCACGTTTTTCTTCACTCTATTCTTTTTCTTCATCCGTTTCAACACTCCTGTATTTCGTTCAGCGGTATATGTAAGTCTAATAAGCATGCCGCCTTTTCTGATTAGACCTTTTTCATCTCCCTAGAAAAAAGACCACTGAGCGATCAGTGGTCTACGCAGATAATACTTTTCTTCCCTTGCGGCGACGAGCTGCAAGAACTTTACGGCCGTTAGCAGTGCTCATACGGCTACGAAAACCATGTACTTTACTGCGCTTACGTTTATTTGGTTGGTAAGTTCTTTTCATTATATGACACCTCCCTGAGGATTAACTGTAAAAGACAGTCTTATAAATTATAGTTAATGCACCAGCAAAATGTCAATGGTTATCGGAATTTTCATCTTATATGCAATTTTATCCTATTCACAGGTTTTTACACATGAATTTTAAATCTGTGGATAATACAAATCAGCTCTCAAAAATGTTAACAACTATATTTCAATCTTTTACACAGTATATCGTGTTGGGAATATCTTTTCTCCACAACAGGTTGATTTTGTGGATAACTTTTCAAAACACATTGATAATACTGCTTTTTTTTGATATTATATTTTTGTTTTCACCTTTGGACAAGTTTTGGTTTGTATATTATTATCCACATGTTGTGAATAACTTGTGGACATTTATTATCACATGTTGATAACCACTTGTCCACAACCTGTGTGTTTTAACACTTTTTATTTTATATAAAATATAAACTTCTGTTTGTATGTATAAATATTCGTTCGTACGCTTTCTGAGGTGTACAAAACTTGAACACTTCATTATTTCACGATAAAGGAGGGATACTATTGGAAAATATCACAGATTTATGGAATCGGACTTTACAAGAGCTTGAAAAAAAAGTGAGTAAACCCAGCTTTGAAACTTGGCTTAAGTCCACTAAAGCTCATTCTTTAAAAAAACACCATCTTACCGTCATCGCTCCAAATGACTTTGCACGCGATTGGTTGGAATCCCATTACTCCAATCTTATATCCGAAACTTTGTATCAGGTTACAGGTGAAGAACTAGAGGTTCGTTTTATTATTCCTCAAGTTGAAGCGGAAGAGGAGTTCGATTATCCTCCGGCAAAAAAAGCAAAAGCAATGCAAGATGAACCCAATAACATCCCACAAAGTATGTTAAATCCAAAATATACGTTTGATACATTTGTAATAGGCTCTGGCAATCGATTTGCGCACGCTGCATCCCTCGCGGTCGCTGAAGCACCAGCTAAAGCCTACAATCCTCTCTTTATCTACGGTGGTGTTGGATTGGGAAAAACACATCTTATGCATGCGATTGGCCACTATGTAATTGAGCATAATCCAAACGCAAAAGTGGTATATCTTTCTTCAGAAAAATTTACAAACGAATTTATTAACTCTATTCGTGACAATAAAGCCGTTGATTTCCGCAATAAATATCGAAATGTAGATGTGCTTCTCATAGATGATATTCAGTTTTTAGCGGGAAAAGAACAAACACAGGAAGAGTTCTTCCATACATTCAACGCTCTTCATGAAGAAAGCAAACAGATTGTAATTTCTAGCGATCGTCCTCCAAAAGAGATACCTACACTAGAAGATCGATTGCGTTCTCGATTTGAATGGGGCCTAATTACGGACATTACTCCACCAGATCTTGAAACAAGAATTGCGATTTTACGTAAAAAGGCAAAAGCAGAGGGATTAGACATCCCAAATGAAGTTATGTTATATATTGCTAATCAAATCGATTCAAATATTCGTGAATTGGAAGGTGCGCTCATTCGTGTTGTTGCTTACTCTTCTTTAATTAATAAAGATATTAATGCAGACTTAGCTGCTGAAGCATTAAAGCACATTATTCCAAATGCAAAGCCAAAAATAATTACAATACAGGAAATTCAAAAAGCGGTAGGTCAACTGTTTCAAGTTAAATTAGAAGATTTCAAAGCAAAGAAACGTACTAAATCCGTGGCCTTTCCAAGACAAATTGCAATGTATCTGTCTCGTGAGTTAACCGATTCTTCTTTGCCTAAAATTGGAGAAGAATTTGGAGGTAGAGATCATACTACTGTTATTCATGCACACGAAAAAATTTCTAAACTTGTAAAAGTTGACACACAACTTCAAAAACAGCTCGATGAAGTTCGCAATATATTGAAAAACTAGTCGAATAATGTGAATAACCTCCTTGTAATTACACACAGTCTATCCACATGTTGATAGACTGTTTTTTCCTTACTCCACAGAGGTTATCCACATATCAACAAGCACTATTACTATTACTACTAATTTTTTATTATTATTTAGTTAACTAGAAAGTATTCAAATGACTGGAGGATTTTTTTCATGAAATTTATTATTCAGAAGGATTATCTTGTCCGTAGTGTACAAGATGTTATGAAAGCCATCTCTTCCCGTACAACAATTCCGATTTTAACCGGCATAAAAATTGTTGCACACGAAGAAGGTGTAACACTAACAGGAAGTGATTCCGATATCTCCATTGAATCTTTTATTCCAACTGAAGAAAATGGTAAATCCGTTGTAGATATTGAAAGAGCAGGAAGTATTGTACTGCAAGCAAAATATTTTAGTGAAATCGTTAAAAAACTACCGAAAGATACAGTTGAAATTGAAGTGGAAAATCATTTTATGACTAAAATCAAATCAGGAAAAGCGGAATTTAACTTAAATGGTTTAGATGCACAAGAATACCCGCTATTACCGCAAATTGAAGACCAAAATGTATTCCAGTTACCCACAGATCTACTTAAACATATGATTAGACAAACCGTATTTGCTGTATCAACATCAGAAACGCGCCCGATCTTGACAGGTGTAAACTGGAAGGTATATAACAGTGAATTGATTTGTATTGCAACAGATAGTCATCGTCTAGCATTACGAAAAGCAAAAATTGCAGCTGGAAAACTTGCTGCAGACTTTCAAGCTAACGTTGTAATTCCAGGAAAAAGTTTAAATGAATTAAGTAAAATTCTTGATGAGTCTGAAGAAATGGTTGATATTGTTATTACAGATTATCAAGTCTTGTTCCGAACAAAGCATCTCTTGTTTTTTACCAGATTATTAGAGGGAAACTATCCTGATACATCACGCTTAATTCCAGATAACAGCAAAACTGATATCATGGTAAACACAAAAGAATTTTTACAAGCCATTGACCGTGCATCATTACTTGCTAGAGATGGGAGAAACAATGTGGTTAAGTTATCTACCCTAGCAAACAACATGATTGAGATTTCTTCAAATTCCCCTGAAATTGGTAAAGTGGTGGAAGAAATACAATGCGAGAGCATAGAGGGAGAAGAGCTCAAAATTTCTTTTAGTGCAAAATATATGATGGATGCGCTAAAAGTATTAGAAAGCACAGAAATTAGGACTAGCTTTACAGGAGCTATGCGTCCATTTCTAATTCGTACGTCAAATGATGATTCCATTGTGCAACTGATTTTACCTGTTCGCACATACTAAAAACCAAATTCACTATCTTTCTAAAACAATTCTTAAATTTTTATACGTTTTATAAAAAGCCGCCAAAATATCATGGCGGCTTTTACTATCAAAACTAAACAAAATAGCATTATCCTTTTATTGGGCCAATCCTTTTCTATTCTTGTTTTTTTTAGTACAATGAAAGAATGAACAAATTCGGAAAGTGAGCGAATGTAATGAAAATCATTCAAATTTCGACAGAATATATTACGTTAGGACAGTTTTTGAAAGTTGCCGACGTAATTCAAACAGGCGGAGAAGCAAAATGGTTTCTTCAAGAAAATGAAATCTATGTAAACGGAGAATCAGAAAATCGTCGTGGACGTAAATTGTATAATCAAGATAAGATTGAGATTACTGGATTTGGTATATTTCAAGTAAAGGCTTAAATAAGGGAGGATCCCTTTGTATATTCAAGGACTAGAACTGCAGCATTATCGTAACTATGAACATCTGGAAGTAACTTTTGAAAATCAAGTAAACGTCATTATAGGAGAAAACGCTCAGGGGAAAACAAACCTCATGGAGGCTATTTACGTATTAGCGATGGCTAAATCGCACCGTACACCAAATGATCGTGAACTTATCCAATGGGATGCAGAGTATGGTAAAATAAAAGGGATGCTTCAAAAAAAGCATTCTGCGATACAAATGGAACTATTGATCTCCAAAAAAGGGAAAAAGGCTAAACTTAATCATCTGGAGCAATCAAAATTGAGCCAATATATTGGCGAAATGAATGTTGTTATGTTTGCTCCAGAAGATTTAAATTTGGTAAAAGGCAGCCCCCAGATTAGAAGACGTTTTCTAGATATGGAACTTGGACAAATTGCGCCTGTATATTTGTATGAATTAAGTCAATATCAAAAAATATTAACGCAAAGAAACCATTTATTAAAATCCATGACAGAAGATACACCTAAAAATGCAGCAATGCTTGATATATTTACAATTCAGTTAATTGAACACGGTGCTAAAATTTTAAAAAAACGCTTTGAATTTCTACAACTTTTACAAGAATGGGCTGCACCTATACATCGTGGAATTAGTCGTGGACTTGAAGAGTTGAAAATTGTGTACAAGCCTAGCATAGATGTATCAGAATCAATGGATTTGTCGAAGATGAAAGAAGTATACTACGAAAATTTTCAGACTATTAAAAAGCGAGAGATGTTTCGAGGTACAACTTTGATCGGTCCCCACAGAGATGATTTACATTTTTTTGTGAATGATAAAAATGTACAAATTTTCGGTTCCCAAGGTCAACAACGTACAACCGCCCTCTCCTTAAAACTGGCTGAAATAGAATTGATTCATTCTGAAGTAAAAGAATACCCTATTCTTCTGTTAGATGATGTTTTATCAGAATTGGATGATTATCGTCAGTCTCATCTTTTAAATACGATTCAAGGGAAAGTGCAGACATTCGTAACAACAACGAGTGTAGACGGCATTGAGCATGAAACTCTAAAAAAAGCAAAAACAATTCGGGTAACAAGCGGTACGATAAACAGATGAGTATCTGTTAAATGGAAAAGTAGGTGATGAGTGTGACAATGGAGCAGAAACAAGCGCAAGAGCAGACATATGATGAAAGTCAAATTCAGGTTCTTGAAGGTCTAGAAGCAGTCAGAAAGCGCCCAGGTATGTATATAGGTTCTACTAACGCAAAAGGTCTACACCATTTAGTATGGGAAATTGTAGATAATAGTATCGATGAGGCACTCGCTGGCTATTGTACAGAGGTCAACGTCATTATTGAGGCAGATAATAGTATTACTGTTAAGGATAATGGCCGTGGTATCCCTGTAGGTATTCATGAAAAGATGGGAAGACCTGCTGTAGAGGTTATCATGACAGTCCTTCATGCGGGAGGAAAATTTGGCGGTGGTGGTTATAAAGTTTCCGGTGGTTTGCATGGCGTTGGTGCATCAGTTGTTAATGCTTTGTCTTCTAAGTTAGATGTATATGTATATCGCGAAGGGAAAATCCATTATCAAGAATATAAGCGCGGCGTACCTTCAGAAGATCTTAAGATTATCGGTGAAGCTAATCATACGGGAACAACTATACATTTTGTACCTGATACAGAGATTTTTACGGAAACCACAGAGTATGACTATGATACGTTGGCAAATCGCCTTCGTGAACTTGCCTTTCTAAATAGAGGTATTAAACTTACAATTGAGGATAAGCGTGAAAATCCTCGTAAAAAGGAATTTTATTATGAGGGCGGCATTAAGTCTTATGTAGAGCATCTTAATCGTACGAAAGAAGCCATTCATGAAGAACCTGTGTACGTTGAAGGTTCTCGTGATGGAATTAATGTTGAGATTGCGTTGCAGTACAATGAAGGATACACAAGTAATATTTACTCCTTTGCTAACAACATTCATACGTACGAAGGTGGTACACACGAAGTTGGTTTTAAAACTGCTTTAACTCGTGTTATTAATGACTATGCTAGAAAGAACAATTTAATTAAAGAGAGTGACAGCAACTTAATTGGCGAAGATGTTCGTGAAGGAATCACTGCAATTGTTTCTGTCAAACATCCAGATCCTCAGTTTGAAGGACAAACGAAAACAAAGCTAGGTAACAGTGAAGCTCGTACCATTACAGAGTCCGTTTTTTCAGAGATGTTTGAGAAGTTTCTACTCGAAAATCCGTCAGTTGCTCGTAAAATTGTAGAAAAAGGTCTAATGGCAGCAAGAGCGAGGGTCGCTGCAAAGAAAGCAAGGGAGCTTACTCGTAGAAAAAATGCGCTAGAGATTTCGAGTTTACCAGGAAAACTAGCTGACTGCTCTGCAAAAGATCCATCAATTAGTGAGTTATACATCGTAGAGGGTGACTCTGCCGGTGGCTCAGCAAAACAAGGTCGCGATCGTCATTTCCAAGCAATTCTACCGCTTCGCGGAAAGATCATTAATGTAGAGAAGGCAAGATTAGATAAGATTTTATCTAATAATGAAGTACGTGCAATGGTAACAGCAATTGGCACAGGTATTGGCGGGGATTTTGATATTGAAAAAGCTCGTTATCATAAAATTATTATTATGACCGATGCTGATGTAGATGGTGCTCATATACGTACTCTATTGTTAACGTTCTTCTATCGTTATATGCGTCAAATTATTGAATATGGATATGTGTATATCGCACAGCCGCCTCTTTATAAGATTCAACAAGGGAAAAAAGTTCAATATGCTTATAACAATAAAGAACTTGAAAAAGTACTTTCTGAACTACCTGCTCAGCCAAAACCAGGCATTCAAAGATATAAAGGTCTTGGTGAAATGAATCCGGGTCAACTTTGGGAGACTACAATGGATCCTGAGGTGCGGACACTGCTTCAAGTAAATCTACAAGATGCTATTGAAGCGGATGAAACTTTTGAGACATTGATGGGAGATAAAGTAGAGCCGCGAAGAAATTTTATCCAGGACAACGCAAGATACGTGCAAAACCTTGATATTTAAAAGAATGACAGGAATGCAATATTCCTGTTTTCTCTTCATATAAACAAGATGTGTTCGAAAGAAGAGGAGGTGCTGGCGAATGTCAGAAAACCAACAAGCTCGAGTTCGAGAAATTAATATTAGCCAAGAAATGCGTTCTTCGTTCTTAGATTATGCTATGAGTGTTATTGTATCTCGTGCATTACCTGATGTGCGTGACGGTTTAAAACCTGTACATCGAAGAATTTTATATGCTATGAATGATTTAGGTATTATTGCGGATAAACCGTACAAGAAATCCGCCCGTATTGTAGGAGAAGTTATTGGTAAGTATCACCCTCATGGTGATTCTGCAGTATACGATACAATGGTACGTATGGCACAGGATTTTAACCAACGCTATATGTTAGTAGATGGCCATGGTAACTTTGGATCTGTTGACGGAGATGCAGCTGCGGCTATGCGTTATACGGAAGCAAGAATGTCTAAAATTTCAATGGAGTTAGTTCGAGATATCTCTAAAAACACAATTGATTATCAAGATAATTATGACGGTGCAGAAAGAGAACCAATTGTATTACCTGCACGTTTTCCTAATCTACTTGTTAACGGTGCAACGGGAATTGCTGTCGGAATGGCAACAAATATCCCACCTCATCAGCTAGGAGAAGTCATTGATGGAATACTAGCGCTAAGCAAAAATCCTGACATTACTATTGCCGAGCTTATGGAATTTATTCCTGGTCCAGATTTCCCGACCGCAGGACAAATTTTGGGACGAAGTGGAATTCGCCGAGCTTATGAAACAGGGCGAGGCAGTGTAATAATTCGCGCGAAGGTAGAAATTGAAGAGCGCAGTAACAATCGTCAATCTATCATAGTGAGTGAGCTGCCTTATCAAGTCAACAAAGCAAAACTCATTGAAAAGATTGCTGAACTAGTTCGTGACAAAAAGATAGATGGCATTACGGATCTTAGGGATGAATCAGATCGTAACGGTATGCGTATCGTCATGGAAGTTAGACGTGATGCTAATGCCAACGTATTACTTAACAATTTATATAAACAAACAGCTTTGCAAACGAGCTTTGGTATCAACATGTTATCTCTAGTAGATGGTGAACCTAAGGTTTTAAATCTAAAACAATGTTTATATCACTATCTAGAGCACCAAAAGGTAGTTATCAAGAGACGTACAGCATATGAACTTGAAAAAGCGGAAGCACGTGCTCATATCTTAGAAGGGTTACGAATTGCACTAGATCATTTAGACGAGGTTATTAGTTTAATACGTGGGTCTCGCACGACTGAGGAAGCAAGACAAGGATTAATTGAGCGCTTCAATCTGAGTGATAAGCAGGCACAAGCGATTCTTGATATGCGTTTACAACGTTTAACTGGCTTAGAACGAGATAAGATTGAAGATGAATATAAAGAGCTACTGCAGGTAATCGCAGAGTTACAAGCTATTTTAGCTGATGAAGAGAAAGTACTAGAAATCATCAGGGAAGAATTACTAGAAATTAAAGAACGATTTAATGATATGCGTCGAACAGAAATCGTTTCTGGAGGTCTTGAGTCAATAGAGGACGAGGACTTGATACCGGAACAAAATATAGTTATTACGCTAACTCATAATGGATACATTAAGAGACTGCCAGCTTCCACGTATAAAACGCAGAGACGCGGCGGTCGAGGTGTACAAGGAATGGGGACAAATGATGATGATTTTGTTGAGCATTTGCTGACAACTTCTACACATGATCATATTCTCTTCTTTACCAATAAAGGAAAGGTATATCGAACTAAGGGATATGAAATTCCAGAGTACAGTCGTACTGCTAAAGGTATACCAATCATCAATCTACTAGAAGTAGAAAAAGGAGAATGGGTTAACGCGATCATTCCAATTCGTGAATTTAGCGATGATCATTATCTATTTTTTAGCACCAAACATGGCTTAGCAAAAAGAACACCGTTATCTTCATTTGCTAACATTAGAAATAATGGTCTAATTGCAATCACGTTACGTGAAGAAGATGAGCTTATTTCTGTACGCTTAACAAGTGGAGATAAAGATATTATCGTCGGCACAAGCGATGGTATGTTGATTCGTTTCCATGAAGCCGATGTCCGCTCAATGGGAAGAACAGCAGCGGGTGTTAAAGCGATTAGTTTAGGCGATGAAGATTATGTGGTAGGCATGGAGATAGCTGAAGACAGCATGGATGTATTAATTGTTACCAAAAATGGCTATGGCAAACGAACACCTATTGCGGAATATCGTATGCAAAGTCGTGGTGGAAAAGGTTTAAAAACATGTAACATAACAGATAAGAACGGTAAGCTTGTTGCTTTGAAATCTGTTCAAGGTGAAGAAGATATTATGTTAATTACCGTTGCTGGTGTACTTATCCGTATACCGGTTGATCAAATTTCGAGAATGGGTAGAAATACACAGGGTGTAAAACTCATTCGACTAGATGGTGATCAAGAAGTTGCGACTGTTGCTAAAACAGAGAGACAAGATGAAGAAGAAACGATAGATATAGAAGAATAAGAAAAGAGGAAGGAGATCTCCCTTCCTCTTTTCTTACATATAAAAGTCAATTGCCTAGCTAATAGCTTCTACGTTTTCGTTAAAATAATAAAAAATTATAAAAGACTTGCATTTCGACAAATTAACTTATATAATAACAAAGGTCAGCAAGTTATGTGATGAAAACATTTTAAAAAGATGTTGACATACAAACTTACAAATGGTATATTAATAAAGTCGCTTCAAGCGGCGGTTGAACTTTGAAAACTAAACAAAACATGAAACGTCAACATTTATTTTAGCTAGACAAACACTTTTATGGAGAGTTTGATCCTGGCTCAGGATGAACGCTGGCGGCGTGCCTAATACATGCAAGTCGAGCGAACCTCTTCGGAGGTTA
>NZ_RIAV01000023.1 GCF_003852715.1 Ectobacillus antri | reverse complement strand
GCATAATCATATATAGAGCATGGAATAGGCTCGATAGCTAAGTCAATTTCGTACCGTGAGGTACGATTACCTTAGAAGCCCCCACCTCTAAGCGAAGCGTAGGTGGCGGGTAGTTCACTTCTAGATGAGGCAACCTCTGCCTTAGATACACAAACAGAAGCAATTATTCAAGAAGCCTTGAATGAGCTTGCAGAAAACCGAACAACCCTCATTATTGCACATCGCTTGGCGACTATCAAAAAAGCAGACCGCGTTCTAGTCATTACAGAAGAGGGAATTGCGGAAGATGGTACACATGCGGAGTTACTAGCTAAGAACAACGGCATCTTTGCACAGCTACATGCTCATCAGCATTAAAACAACTCGTCATTGACGAGTTGTTTTAATACGTGCCCGAAATTGGCGGGAATACGCGCAAGACGTGACAAGGATGCTGTATGCGAACATGCTATTTGTGCTAAGATGATAGATAGCTTTAGATAAGGAGAATGTTATGAACAACTATAAAATGTTAATTCAATATGACGGTAGCCGTTATAAAGGCTGGCAGCGCCTTGGTAATGGTGAAAATACCATTCAAGGAAAAATTGAACATGTATTGTCTGAAATGGTAGGAAGACCGATTGAAATTATTGGATGCAGCCGCACAGATGCCGGCGTACATGCCTTTGCCCAGATTGCTAACTTCAAACTAGAAGAGCAGCTCCCTGTAGAGGAGATACAAGCTTATTTACACAAATATTTACCAAATGATATCAGCGTAGTTCAAGTAGAAGAAACACACGAGCGCTTTCATGCTCGTTATAATGCCAAAGCTAAAACATATGTATATAAAATTTGGAACGAGCAGCATACGAATCCATTTATGCGTAAATACAGTATGCATGTAACAGAAAAGCTAGATATCGCTAAGATGAAGCAGGCCGCGCGGCACTTTGTTGGAAAGCATGATTTCACCGCTTTCTCTAACGCAAAATCTAAGAAAAAATCCATGGTCCGTGAAATCTATGCGATTGAAATTATAAAAGAAGGGAGTTTTATTTATATTCGCGTAAAGGGTGATGGCTTCTTGTATAATATGGTTCGCAAAATTGTGGCGACGTTGATTGAAGTGGGAAATGAGACAAGAAGTGAAGCTACAATTCCTGAGATGATTGCATCTAAGGACCGCAGTGTTGTAACAAGCTTGGCAGATGCGGCGGGATTGCATTTAGAGCATGTAGAATTTTAATCATAACAAAAGCCTCCCTTTACGAAGGGGGGCTTTTGTTATTTCAGTTCTTTAAAAAACATTTCAGCGAAATGCTCGACAATCTCCTCTTCCGAATAACCACGTTCTTGAAAAACTCGTATTAAAATAGGATTTAGGCACCAGGCTGTAATCAAACTTTGGGCGAACGGATCTTGCGTTGTATGTTCTGCAAATATCGGCGCGATCATAGACTGAAGCACGAGAAACGGAGGGGGAACTTGTCCAATATGCTCTGGATGCATTGATTTTAAATCCATTTGAGAGCTCATCACTTCAAACCAACCTTTATGCTTAGCGTTCATAGTGATGAGCTCTCCTATAATGAATTTTCCTTTTACATATCCTGATGCATCCGCATTTTCTTTCATGTAATCCATCACATTGCTGTGCAATTCTTCAAAGTCAGTTCGTAACATGGCGAAGCACAGCTCCGCTTTATTTGCAAATCGGCGATATAAAGTTCCTTGTCCGATCTCCAGTTCCTGTGCAATCATATGCATACTGACCGCTTCAATACCGTGCTCGGCAAATAGCCTTTTAGCAGTGTCAATAATTGCCTCTGTCATTTCTTGCTTTTTACGTTCTCTCGACACATAGATACCTCCTTACATACAGGAATGCTAGGTAGTTATACCTAGCATTCCAATTATAGCAATGATTATCTATGAAAAGCACCTGCTGTTTTATTCGTAGCGCAACGATTCCATTGGGTCCAGCTTAGCAGCTTTTGTAGCCGGAAGCATCGCTGCAAGAATGCTGATGACCACACTAATTAAAATACCGACCAGCATGTAAAATGGACTTATATGAATAAGCTTTGCGTCAAATATTTGGTGCATTACGTTGTTGCCCAGCGCACCGATACCTGCGGCGATAAGAACCCCGATGACGCCGCTTGTAAGTCCCAAAACAGTTGCTTCTGCAAAAAAGATACGTTTGATATCTTTTCGTCTTGCACCGACCGCGCGCAGGATACCGATTTCTTTTGTACGTTCAACCACGCTGATATACAATACAACGATGGTCATGATTGCGGACACTAGAAGAGAAATACCCGCCACGCTAGCTAATACATAGGTGGCAATATTTAAGTAGTTCGTAACCTGACTTAAAATATTTCCTACGCCTGTTCCTGTAAAACCTGCTTTCTCTAGGTCAGCTGTTACGGCATCTACATGCTTTTGATCTTCTACCATGATGTCAAGCTGCGTCGCCTGCAGTGTCATGCTTTTGTCGCTATACATATCTTCAAGCGTTTTATATGTCGTGTAGGCAAGGTCTTGATTCATCGCTCCTTTAATAATTCCGGAAACCTTCATTTCCTTTGACAGGATAATCGGTCGTTTTTTTTCATCCGTTGTGTTCACATAAAATTCGACCGTACTGCCGACTAGTTTGTTAGGAGAATCGGTAATCTTTTTAGCAGCCGTATCCGACAATAGAATTTCATTGTCCTTTGGTAAAGACCCGCTTGTCACATCACTTTTTACAACACTGTCGTTCATCGTTTGAAATTGAACAATGCTCACGGATGTATCTTGATAGTTGACGGAGCTCCCCATCGTTAGTGTAAATACTTTGTCTGCGCTTTTTACGTATTTTAGCTCTTTTACTTCATCAAGGTCAGAATCCGTTAAGGGAACGGTTTGTTGTGCTGGATTCGGTAATGGACTTTGTGCTTTATCGGTTCTTCCTTCAGGTGCTTTTGTCACCTGAATCAAATTGGGATTGAGATTGGCATTTATTTCTTTATTAATATAGTTAGTAACTCCACTTCCGAGACCGAGCATCAAAATGACGCTTAATATGCCAATTGCGCCACCAAATGAAACCAAGGCATTACGCTTCAGATTCAAACTTACATTTTTGGTTGCCATCTTCATGGCGGCACCAAAGCCAAGATTTTTCGGCTTAGCCATCTTTTTGGAGCGACTTCCCGTATAGAACGCCCTTAATTCTTCATCCTTCACAATTTTCCCATCATCCATCGTAATGATACGTGTTCCATAATCCGCAACCTTTTGGGAGTGCGTGACCGTAATGACAAGCTTTCCTTTTGCGGCAATCTGATCAAGCAATTGCATAATCTGTTCGCTGTTCTTTTTATCCAATGCTCCTGTAGGCTCGTCCGCTAAAATGATATCGGGATCATTAGATAAAGCCCTTGCGATTGCAACCCGTTGTTTTTGTCCCCCTGATAGTTGATTCGGCTTTTTGTTTAAATGATTGCCAAGACCCAATTCTGTTAAAATTTCAGTGGCCTTTTTGGTTCTTTCCAATTTATTCATACTCGTAAGCTGCATAGTCATTAAGACATTGTCTAACACAGATAAGTGAGAGATGAGATTGAAACTTTGGAAAATAAATCCAATTTTTAATTTACGATAAGCATCCAGTTCTTTTTCTGTCATATCACGAAGGTCTTTTCCTTCTATAGCAACACTGCCTTCAAAATCGCGATCCATACCGCCGATAATGTTCATTAGCGTAGATTTTCCGCTTCCAGATTCTCCTAAGATTGACACGAACTCTCCTTTTTCAAACGATACATTTATACCGTGCAAAACCTGTACTTTATCTTTATTACCAAGGCGGTATGATTTTGTAATATTGGAGACTTGGATATAGCTCATGACGTGTTCCTCCCTGTTTTTACGTACTTTAAAGATAGGATCCGTATCAATAGAGTACGTATATTTCTAAAAAAAACGGACAACTGTCCGTTTTCTTGATGTTAGCACTCAAATATAGTGGTGTCAATAGATTTTATATGTCCTTTACCATGTATAAATAAATGGTATTGACAAAAAAGGACGCTTTTTCATATAATAACTTCAACATCATAAGACCGAAGGATTTGGGGAAGCAATTGACAAGAAAATCTGCTTTAGCATTTTGCACTGCTTGCAGGGCAAAGTGAAAAAGCAGCTTGTTGCACAATTGAGTCCGCTGTAAATCGGTATGTTCTTTTTGGATATAGTACCAAAGAGAATATACCGATTTTTTATATATTGGAGGTGGATTTATGACTAAGGGTGAGATGGAAAATACGCTGAGTAAAGCACTCACGCAATGGGAGAAAGAATATTTGGGTCGTGGTTCGGTGTTAGTAAAAACTGATATAGTTCGTAATATGGTTGTTGTGTTGTTAAAAGGAATTTTGACGCCTGCAGAGAAAGCACTGACCGAAACACGAGAAGGAATTTTATCGGTGAAAAAAATACGCGCTGACCTCGTAGAAACGGGAGCAGAGCAGCTAAAAGAAATTGTACAAGAAATTACAGGGGTAGCAGCTACTAGTTTTTATACAGACATTAGCACGCGTACAGGAGAACGTATTATGGTTTTTATAATGGAACGTCCATTAGAACAAAAATAAACTGGTCGATGCTCAAAATGCCGCTTTGGCAAGTTGAGGATAAACCGGAAATAAACAAGCAAATTGCTTGTTTATTTCCGGTTTTTTTATTAGAAAAGGAGTGTATATTATGGAGCTTGTGCTACAAAATGTATTAACGCCTGCCGTGTTGTTTTTTATCTTAGGTATCTTCGCGGCAGTAGTAAAATCTGATTTAAAGTTTCCGCAAGGACTCAGTGAGTTTTTAAGTATATACTTGCTTGTTGCAATCGGACTGAAGGGAGGGGTTGAGCTTTCAAAGCATGCCTTATCTGAGGTATCGGGCCCAATGCTAGGTGTGTTGTGTTTAGGGACGTTAATTCCTGTTGTTGTGATGCTGATTTGCGAAAGAATAGGTCTTGATCGAAAGAATGCAGCAGCCCTTGCGGCGTGCTACGGATCTGTCAGCATCGTCACATACGGAGCCGGCGTGACATTCCTTGAACAAACAGGCACTTCTTTTGAAAGCTATATGAGCGCCATGGTTGTTTTGATGGAGAGTCCTGCTATTTTTGTGGCGCTGTATTTTTTAAAACTACGTGAGAATACAGCACCTTCTGTACAGCTCGGGATTGTTGCAAAACCAGGTGATGCTTCGCTACTTCGGGAGAGCTTGTTTGGTAAAAGTATTTTACTTTTAGTAGGAAGCCTCCTCATTGGCTGGATACTTGGCCCCAAAGCAGTACCAGTCATAAAGCCGCTATTTATTGATTTGTATGGCAGTATGTTAGTCTTATTCTTGCTGAATATGGGTGTTGTTGCCGGACAACGTTTACCGACTATATTTTCTTACGGCATAAAATTGATTGGACTTGGGATTTTGTTTCCATTAATATTCGGTACAACTGGGGTGCTTGTTGGTTATATATCTGGTTTGTCCGCAGGTGGAATGATGCTGATGGGTGTGCTGGCTGGAAGTGCTTCCTACATCGCAGCACCAGCAGCATTGCGAGCATCTGTTCCTGAGGCAAATGCTTCTATTTATCTAGGTTTGGCACTTGGCGTTACGTTTCCATTTAATCTTATATTTGGTATTCCATTATACTATCAAATTGCCTTACTACTGGCATAAAGGAAGGAGATCATCTATATGATTTTAGACCAACATACACTTGTCATTGCTGATAGGGAAGGAGAAAAATGGGTGAGAAAGGCCTCCACATCCGCCCAAATTCTTACAATATTTGACGGGTGGATTACTCATCCATTTGGATGCACGATGCGCAATGTTCTTGCGATGGTTTATGGAGAGGAAATTCAACGAATTTACGTATTGGTGCAAGAGAAAGAACCGACATCTGTATTACAACAAATGAAAGAAGCAGGTATATCAGAAGATGTGCTACGTACCGTTTCATACGTACCTCACGTAGAAGGTGATGTTGCACGTTGGTTAGACGGTCTTTCATCGACAAAGGATAACGTCAAGAAAAGTGTAGAGATCATTAACAACCATCCTTTCATGCCGAAACAAATAAGGGCAGAAGGGTGGTTCATAGATTGTAATGGTGAACTATATAAGTACAACTGAACTTGCTTGTCTTACTAAATAGCAATAGCTTCTGCTTTTTACGTTTTTAGCTTTAAATGGGCGAATGAAGCAGGCACAACGTCCCGTCTCAATTCATATTTTGTTGCAGGAGTTAACTTTACACATGATATGGAGGGGACAAAAATGAATCAATTCCAAAACGAATTGCAGTCACTACCAATTTCTGATTTTCAAGTTACACAGCCTATGATGTGGGATGCGCAGCAACAATATCATGCTGACATGCAACGCTTTGCGTGCGGTGGCTGTTTCCGTTGCGGCGGTTGTGGCGGATGCTTCCGCTGTGGTGGTTGCGGTGGCTGTGGCGGTTGTTTCCGTTGCTTCGGATGCTTCTTTATCTTCTAAAAACTATGAAAACGTCGGTGCTCCGGCGTTTTTTTTGATGTAAGAAAGGTTAGTTGTTAAAAGAACTCTTCGCATAACGGACAAAGTGACATACATAAATTGTAAAAGATGACGTATCAATCAGGAGGGCATCATGACACTACATCCTTCGATGCGATTAAAGGTGAATAGAGACACTTGCTTTCTACCGGATCCGGACGGTGGGGTATATTTTCGTAATAATGAAAGCTCGTTTCGGATGCAAGGAAACGGAATGGTACAGTGGATTGAGAAACTATTGCCTATATGGGACGGAAGCTACAGTTTAGCAGACATTACAAACGGCTTACCAGAGCCGTACCAAAACAGAGTCTATGAAATCGCAAAGGTATTGTATGAAAATGGCTATGCCCGGGATGTAAGCGGTGATCGTGAACATGCATTGTCGCCTGCGATTATGGAATTGTATGCGTCGCAGCTTGCTTTTTTAGATGAGCGCGGCGGTTCAGGGGCAGCCCGTTTTGCAGATTACCGTAATGCAAGTGTAATTGTGATAGGAGATCAAGGGTTGTCTTCACTTGTATCTTCTTTGTTAGAATCCGGCTTGCCACGATTTCACGTGTGTGCACTTACAGAATATGAAGAACGGATTCATGAACTAGCAGCTTATAGCCGAAAGCGAGATGAAGAGATTTTAGTGGAGGAAATCGCTGCACCTGAGGACGGAAATTGGCAAGCTATGTTGCAACCATTTGACTTTGTTATGTTTGTTTCTTACAACGGTGACATAGAAAAACTGCTACAACTAGAACAGATTTGCCGAGAGGAAGGCAAAGTATTTCTACCAGCCGGTTGTTTTGCAGGAATCGGGATGGCTGGTCCTATTGTTTCATCGGATGTATGCTGGGAATCAGCATGGCGCGTGATACGCGCAGAACGAGGTAAGGAGTTGTCCTCCGTAGCGGGTGCAATGCTAACAAACATACTTACATTTGAGTTACTCAAGGAAGTTACAGGTGTACGTGATGATAGTGAGAAACACCGCTTTTTTCAACTGAATTTAGAAACACTTGAAGGAGAATGGTGCTCGTTTACACCACATCCGTTAGTGGAAGGATATAAACCAAGATGGATACAGGGGCTAGAAAAGCGAGAAGAGCCCCAAATGAGTGAGTTACTTTTTTATTTTAGTAAGTTAACCTCTACAAAGTCCGGTATTTTACATGTTTGGGAAGAAGGTGACTTAAAGCAATTACCGCTGGCGAAATGTCGGGTGCAGGCGGTGCATCCACTATCTGAGGGACCAGCAAGTTTTTTAGAAGAAGTCATTTGTACAGCTCTGACACACGAAGAAGCGCGTAAGGAAGCTGGTTTGGTCGGCATAGAAATGTACGTAGCAGCTATGATAGAGCATGTTGCAAAAGCTTTACCGCAGTACCAAGAGGATTGGCCGTTCATCGCTGTGGGTGCAGGGGCAACAACAGCGGAAGGCATTTGTCGTGGTCTGCTGCATCGTTTGGAATATGAATTGGCACAACAAAATAAATCTTACGGTGTTGCTCCTATTCAAATAAATAGACTAGAAGATATAGAGTGCAAGTTTTATTTAGAGGTATTGGAGTTAAAGAGAGAACATCCTGTTATTGGTTTAGGAGAAGAAATATGGGGATTTCCAGTTGTGTGGGTAAAAACGGAGAGCGGCTGGTATCACAGTACAGGATTGGATTTTATGCTTGCACTGCGTAATGCGCTTCGTCAAGCGATTGAAGGAAGCTGTGTCAGTCAGGAACAATTTCTACTGCCTCAAGAGCCGCAAACACTCGATTTAGAAGGGTCGTCTCCTTATCCGGAATTATTACAATATGCTTTAACAACTTTACAGAGGCAAGAAAAAGAACTATCTGTATTTGAAGTTGGTATAGAAACGTTCTCGAAAGAACTAGCTGGTGTATTTGGCGTTTTGGTACGAGGGGAGGGAACGTGATGCGTTCTGTTGTTGCTATCGTAGGAGAAGGTGTGCTTGCTGATCTGGTATGTGAACGACTGCAGCACGTATGCGACATTGTTCGTCCATCTGTAAACGACCTAATACCACGGGAGATTTCGTGTGCTTTGGTACTCCAAGATGTATGGGATCCTTCGTTTCAACAGCGAGCTGCCAAAGCCCTGCAAGAAGTAGATGTACCTTGGTTAAGAGCTTTTGCTACTTTTGGCGAAGGCATTGTCGGACCATTTGTATTTCCTGATGTACCGGGCTGCTTTCAATGTGCTGATATGCGTCGTTTAATGGCGGGACGTGATCGGAAAGAAATGTGGGGGATACGAAAGAGCGAGAAGGTATACGACCCGGGAGCATCGCGGACGGCGTTACTGCAGCTTGCTCATCTTGTGGAGGAAGAAGCGCGACGTTTTTTACAGGAGCAGCCACTTCGATGTACGTCGCATATGTATGTGCTGCAACTAAAGTCGATGCAAATATCGCGTCGGTTTATCCTAGCCGATCCGCTCTGCTCATTTTGCGGGGCGCTACCTGAAGATACGGCTGAACATGCAGCTATTACGTTGCGTCCTAGCTTAAAAGTAGAGGGAAGCTATCGTTCTCGTTCTATACATGAGCTAGGACCGATGCTACTCCGAGAATACTTAGATACAAAAACAGGGCTGTTAAATGAAAAAATATATGATTTAGTACCGCCATTTGCCGATGCTAGTGTGAATTTACCACTTATTATGGGAGATGAAGGAACGGCAGGACGTACGCATTCCTATGAAAATAGCGTAGTAACGGCTATTTTAGAAGGGCTAGAGCGCTATTGTGGGCTTGCGCCGCGCGGCAAGCGTACTATGTTGCGAGACTGCTTCGAAAATATAAAAGCAGATGCTTTACATCCACTCGTGGTCGGCGTGCATGCGGAAGAAGATTATGCGAGAGCGAATTTTCCGTTTCAGCCGTTTGACCCCAGTCGGAAAATAAATTGGGTTTGGGGTTATTCTTTGTTAGAAAATCGCCCTATTTTAATTCCCGAACGCTTTGCTTATTATAGCCTCGGCTGCAATAGCGGTCATGTCTATGAAACATCGAACGGCTGTGCAATCGGCGGTAGCCTCGAGGAAGCGATTTTATACGGTATTTTTGAAGTAGTGGAACGAGACGCTTTTTTAATGACATGGTATGCAACGTTAGCATTGCCGCGCTTAGATCCGTATTCAGTAGGAGATGAAGAGCTGCATATGATGCTAGCTCGTATAAAAGCAACTGCTGGGTACGAGATATTTTTATTTGATGCGACAATGGAAAATCGCATCCCAAGTATTATGGCCATCGCCAAAAATCAAAAAGAAACTGGCCTGAACTTAATCTGCGCTGCAGGTGCCCATCTTGACCCTGTTCGTGCTGTAAAAAGTGCGCTGCATGAATTAGCAGGTATGATGCTAACACTTGATGAAAAGTTTGAGGCAGAAAAAGACACATATATGCGAATGTTGGAGGACTCTTCACTTGTGACAAGAATGGATCATCACAGTATGCTATACGGGTTGCCAGAGGCAGAGGGACGTTTGCAATTTTTATTGGAAGAAAAACGAGAAACCCGGACTTTTGCGCAAGCATTTGGGGAACAAACATATCATACAGATTTAACAGAAGATTTGCGCTGTGTTTTAGATACATTTAAGAGGCTACAGTTGGACGTGATTGTTGTCGATCAAACGGCACCTGAACTACAGCGTAACGGTCTATATTGTGTTAAAGTCATTATTCCAGGCATGTTGCCGATGACATTCGGAAACCATCTGAAACGTATAACGGGATTGGAGCGTGTGTTGCGCGTGCCAGTGCAGCTTGGCTATGTGAAAGAACCGTTAACCTTCACGCAGCTGAATCAAGATCCACACCCGTTTCCGTAAGGAGGAAGCTTGATGGATTTAGATGTATTTTTATATCAGTTGCAATTTGAGCCAGATGAAACAAGACCCCCTAACCTAGAAGTAAATTGGAAGGATGCACCCCTACCCTACAAATTGTATCGCGGCTTGCCACACATACCGCTTTGCGCCGAAGTGCCGCTTACGCTTGGTGAACAACAAAATGCTACTGTAAAAAGTATAAGTCATTTTCTATGGTATGTGTTCGGCCTTGCGCGATTTTCCCAAGTGGATGTGCAAGGAAAACCTGTGAATATGGCTCGCCGTTTTGTTCCGTCTGGAGGCGCTTTATATCCGAATGAATTATACATGTATATAAAAACAGATGATTTCTCTGCAGGCATCTATCACTATGATGTCGCACATCACAGATTGGTTTTACTGCGAGAAGGAAATTTTGATGATTATATTACAAAAGCATTGGGCGGAAGCTGTGAGGTGACTGGTTGCTTTGGCGTTGCGTTTGTGTCGACAATGTTTTGGAAAAACTTTTTTAAGTATCATAATTTTTCGTATCGTCTACAGGGCTTAGATACCGGGGTGTTGCTTGGGCATTTGCTTGAAGTAAGCAAGCAATTCGGGTTTAACGGAGCGGTACATTTTCAGTTTCTTGACAGGGCGCTGGGGCACTTGCTTACCTTATCAGAAGAGGAGGAAAGTGTATACGCAGTTGTGCCATTATCCGTTAAGCCGCTAGAACAGGCAGGAAATCGATTCAGGCAGTCGGACGCAGGGTTATGTGAAACTGTACCAAAGCTAAAGCATGAGCACTATGTCCGTTCCAAGAAGCGCATACCATATCCACAGCTGCTGGCGATGAATGAAGCGTCCATGCTTCAGGCAACCGATTCATTTTTGTGTTTGCCAGAACATAAACCTCACTTCAGACAAGGAAACATCATTCGTTTGCCGGAAGTAAAACCAATATCCTATGAATTTGCAGAAGTATGCAGAAAGCGACAGTCACCGGATGGGGATTTCAGCTTGCGCAAGGTTACATCAGAAGAGCTTGCGATCTTACTTTACGAGGCTCATCGCATGTACCTATATAAAAATGATAGTGGTATAACAAATCCGCTTGTGATTTACGGTTGTCTATATCATGTTGAAGGTATACCAAACGGCGCTTACCGCTACAACTATGAGGAGCATGCGTTAGAAGAATTGAACCCTGGTGATCATCGGTTGGCTTTGCAGTACGGTATGACAGCGGATAACGTGAACCTGTTTCAAGTACCGCTTTGTTTACATGTGGTTGGGGAACGTAAGCATTATGGAGAGCTAGGCTATAGAGGTTACCGGATGCAGCAAATGGATGCGGGGATGCTGGTGCAGCGTCTATTATTGGCTGCAACCTCGCTTGGTATGGGAGGCCATCCGTTGCTCGGCTTTGATACAAAAGTATGTGATGCGCTATATGGCTTAGACCAACATGATGAAACCTGTTTGATTCAAGTGCCAATTGGTCCATACCGCGCAAGATCTAAGCTAGAGGGCAGTGTACATGCATAGACTCGAAAAAGCAGATAGATTTCCATCTGCTTTTTGTTATTAGCCTAACATTTTGCGCTGAAACGCCGCGATCGCATTGTACTCTTCGCTCAATTTACGTGAAACACGCAAATAGATAGGAGTTAGTTCGCGATAGATTTCTACGTTTTCTTGAATCGGTTGATGCGTATGAGTAGAGCCAACCATATCAGAAACAACATGTAAGGAGTCAATTTCTTTTAGGGCATATAATCCCAAGATTGCCGCACCAAGGCAGGAGCTTTCAAAGCTTTCCGGAACAGTTACTTCTTGGTCAAAAATATCTGCCATCATTTGGCGCCAAAGCGCTGAACGAGCAAATCCCCCTGTTGCCTGAATCTTTTTCGGAATGCCAATTTGTTCTTCAAGAGCCAATAACACATTATATAAGTTAAAAATCACACCTTCCAAAACGGCGCGAATCATATGTTCTTTTTGGTGATGCAGGCTTAGGCCAAAGAAGGATCCGCGAGCGTTGGCGTTCCATAACGGGGCACGTTCTCCGGCAAGGTACGGGTGGAACAAGAGACCGTCGGCACCTGGCGCTACGCGTTCCGCAATTTTGGTAAGCACTTCGTACGGGTCGATACCAAGGCTTTTCGCTGTTTCTACTTCTGCTGAGGCAATTGTATCTCGTACCCAGCGGAAGGTCATGCCCCCATTGTTAACAGGTCCCCCTACAACCCAATGCTGTTCCGTCAATGCATAACAAAAAATACGCCCCTTTGGATCTGTCACAGGGCGATCTGTCACAGTGCGAATAGCTCCGCTTGTACCAATTGTAACGGCAACAACTCCCGGGTCAATCGCATTTACACCAAGATTGGATAAAACACCGTCATTGGCCCCAACTACAAATGGTGTGGAAGGAAGGATACCCAGCTGCTTCGCCAAATCTGGATTCAAGCCTTTGAAGTAATGAGTAGTTGGTACAATATGAGAAAGCTGCTCTCGTTTCACTCCTGCAACTGCAAGAGCTTCCTCATCCCAATCCAAGTTCTTTAAATTTAATAGTCCTGTTGCTGATGCAATGGAATAGTCGACTGCGAATTGGTTGAACAACTGATAAAATACGTATTCTTTGATAGATATGAACTTATGCGCTTTTGTAAAAATGTCAGATTGCTCTTCCTTTAACCAGCGCAATTTACAAAGCGGCGACATCGGATGAATGGGTGTACCAGTTCGCATGTAAATGTCGTGTCCATTCCACTCCTCTGTAATCTTTTCTGCCCACTTTGTACTCCTATTATCAGCCCAAGTGATGCAATTTGTTAAAGGAGTGCCATATGCATCTACTGCAATCACGCTATGCATTGCAGCGCTGAAGGATACGCAAAGCAAATCCTTTGGGGCAATGGCGCTTTTTCGAATCGTTTCTTGAATAGTTGTCAAAACTGCTTGATAAATCTCGGCAGGATTTTGCTCAGCCGTGGAAGGGGTAGGCGTAAATAAAGGATATTCTACCGTGTGATGCGCAACAACTGTACCATTTTTAGTAAACAGAACAGCCTTTGTGCTGGTTGTACCAAGGTCGACACCGAGCATGTATGTAGTCATGAAAGGTTCCTTTCTTCTATTAAAAGAATAGTATAGATGAATTCATTATGAAATATGATAGCTTCCTCTGTCCCGTATTATATTCATTTTATAAGAAAGCTTTCATGGAAGAAAGAAAAGCTATATCATAAGCATATAACCTTTTAAACGGAATAGGAGCCTTATCATGACAGAATGGTATTATGATGAACTACTAAACATCGAGACAGAAGAAATACAAGAAGGCTTCCATAAGTCCTTTCACTATCATCGCTACGAACCCACGCCTTACAGCGCTTTAGAAACGTTATTCCAATTTTATCGCTTGCAGGCAGAGGATCATGTGGTTGACTTTGGCTGTGGTAAAGGTCGATTGAATTTTTATATTAACTATTGGTTTCACGCAACTGTAACTGGCGTTGAAATGAATGAAGAGTTTTATAATGAAGCGATTGAAAATCGAGAAGGGTATTTAGAAATAAGACCTGAGCGAGAAAATCAAATTCAATTTGAGCACTGTTTGGCACAAGACTATAAGATTCAGCCAAAAGATAATCGATTTTATTTTTTTAACCCGTTCTCTATTCAAATCTTCATGAATGTAATTAATAATATTTTACGTTCTATTGAAGAACATAACAGAGAAGTGGATGTAATTTTATATTATAGCTCGGAAGATTATATGTATTTTTTAGAAAATCAAACGGCATTTGAACTTATACATGAAGTAACGCTGCCTGGAGAATACGAAAGCAATGCATTTGAGAAATTTTTAGTGTATCGACTTTCTTATTAGGATTATATGTTCAAGTTGAAAAACTAATTGTACGTAAAAAAGGGTGCAGACCATTTGGGCTGTACCCTTTTATGTGTGGTCGGCATGCTTCCATCATAATGTGGATCCTATATAGGAGTATGACATTTGTCATGGGTGTCATATGACATGTATGTCTACAAAAAAGAAAGGGTTTTCCTTATACTTTGAGGTAATAACATTCATTAATGAGGGGAAATGAAATATGACAAATAAACAAATGCATTTGCGTAAGCAAGTAGCTCCCTATGAGAAAGCGGATATGTGGCATAGTGTGAGACAGCTGTTGAATACGCTGTTGCCGTTTGTAGTATTATGGTTTTTAGCTTATAAAAGTCTAGCTGTTTCCTATGCATTAACGTTTCCTATTACAGTTTTAGCAGCAGGATTTTTGGTGCGTGTTTTCATCATTTTCCATGATTGCTGTCACTATTCCTTCTTTAAGAGTCGTCGTGCGAATAAAATTTTAGGAACGATTACAGGGGTATTAACGTTATTCCCATACAATCAATGGCAACATAGTCATTCCGTGCACCATGCAACAAGTGGTAACCTGGATAAACGTGGTGTTGGTGATATTTGGATGATGACGGTGGATGAGTATATTGCAGCTTCGTTTTGGACGCGTGTTGCATATCGTTTATACCGTAATCCGCTTGTTATGTTTGGCTTAGGGCCGACTTATATTTTCTTGATTACCAACCGCTTTAATCGAAAAGGCGCGCGTTGGAATGAGCGGCTGAACACATATATAACAAATATTTTAATTGCTGGTATCGTAGCTCTTTTATGCTGGACAATTGGCTGGCAGGCTTTTTTGCTTGTACAAGGGCCAATTTTCTTAATCTCAGGTGCGGCAGGTATCTGGTTATTCTATGTACAACATACGTTTGAAGATTCTTATTTTGAAGAAGATGAGAATTGGGAATATGTAAAGGCAGCGGTAGAAGGAAGCTCCTTCTATAAGCTACCGAAAATCTTACAATGGTTAACAGGTAATATTGGTTACCATCACGTGCATCACTTAAGTCCACGGGTGCCGAATTATAAACTTGAGGCAGCACATAATCATACAGAGCCTCTACAAAACGTACCAACAATTACATTAATGACGAGTCTACAATCTTTAAAGTTTCGTTTGTGGGATGAAAATACGAAACAGTTTATGACTTTTAAAGATATTAAAGCGATGCAGAGTTATAAACGAGCAAGTGTTAAGTAAAAATAAAAACAAAAATATTGGTTTTTAGATGGTAGAGAAGAACGGGCCATGTATAGTTGCGTTTAGGGTCTAAGAAGTACTCGTGCTGGGTAAGACCATAGATACTCAATGAGTGGTCTCCGTGACTGCTTGTCCTTGCTGTCTATATATTCCATACAGTATGTTAGAGAACGTGATACAATAGAGAAAAGAGTACAAGAGGTTACGTTCATGCTAAAAAAATATATGGCCTTTCAAAAAGGCGGGATTTCGCCCTATATATGGACGATTTTATGTATCCTGCCTTTTTATTTTATTTTTCAGCTTTCATCGGTTGTGCAAATTATCATTGGTGTTTTCATTACAATCTTATTTTTTATTTTCTATCGGATTGCCTTAGTTTCAACAGGATGGCCTGTGTATGTTTGGGCATTTATTTTAATCAGTATTTCTATTACCTCTACAAGTTTATTTAGCTACGTGTATTTTGCATTTTTTCTTGCTTATTTTATTGGTAATATTGCAGATCGCACAGCTTTCCTCATCATATATTTTGTGCATCTTATTAGTACGTCTGTGTCTATTAATTTTAGCATTGTCACACATGATGCGTTATTTTTAAAGCAGTTGCCATTTGTTGTTATTGTGTGGATTAGCGTAATCCTAATGCCTTTTAATATTCAAAGCAGAAAGGAAAAGGACGAGCTAGAGGAGCGTCTAGAAGATGCGAACAAACGTATTGCAGAGCTTGTCAAGTTAGAGGAACGACAACGTATTGCCCGTGACTTACATGATACACTCGGACAAAAGCTTTCACTGATTGGTTTGAAAAGTGATTTGGCACGTAAATTAATTGATAAAGATCCAGAACAAGCGCGTAATGAACTAAAGGATGTACAACGTACCGCTCGAACTGCTTTGAGCGAAGTGAGAAAAATGGTATCTTCAATGCGGGGAATTCGTTTTAAAGACGAAGTACAACGTATTAAGCAAGTGCTAGAAGCAGCCGAAATTCGTCTTATCTATGAAGGAACGTCTTTGAAGCAGGCTTCACTGCTAACAGAGAATATTTTAAGTATGTGTTTAAAAGAAGCTGTCACGAATATAGTTAAGCATAGTGGTGCGTCGGTTTGCTATATTACAGTGGAGCAATCTTGGAAGGAAATCACTCTAATCGTGAGGGATAACGGAACCTTCAAGTCACCGACATCGTACGGTGCACCTGGTTACGGACTTTCGGGAATGAGAGAGCGCTTGGAGTTTATCAACGGCGGTATGGAAATAGTAACTTCAGGTGGTACATCGTTAATCATTACAGTTCCAAACGATACGAAACAGGCCGAAAAGGAGAAGTTGAAATGATTTCCATTGTGATTGCAGAAGATCAGCAGATGTTATTAGGGGCATTCGGATCGCTTCTAAGTCTGGAAGATGATATGACAGTTGTTGGGAAAGCATCAAACGGTCAAGAAGCAGTTGAACTGGTACGGAAACATAGACCGGATATTTGTATTATGGATATTGAAATGCCGGGGAAAAGTGGGTTAGATGCAGCTGAGGAGTTAAAAGGATTAGGCTGCAAGGTTATTATTTTAACAACATTCGCACGCTCTGGCTATTTTCAACGAGCTGTACGGGCCGGCGTGAGCGGCTACTTGCTGAAAGATAGTCCAAGTGAAGAGTTGGCAAGCTCTATTCGAAGTGTAATGAATGGAAAGCGCGTATATGCGCCGGAATTGATGGATGATATGTACGGCGAAGAAAACCCATTAACCGACAGAGAAAAAGAAGTGCTAGAGCTAGTAGCGGATGGGAAAAATACAAAAGAAATTGCAGATCAGCTCAGTATTAAAACCGGTACAGTTCGTAATTATATCTCAGCGATTTTAGATAAGCTTGAAGTAAAAAATCGAATTGAAGCAATTACCCAATCAAAGGAAAAAGGGTGGTTTAAGTAAAAACATAAAGCGCTATTATGCGTTTTGTGTTTTTTTATTTAGGTTGTATTAAAGTCTGATGTTGCTAATTAGCACTTGTTGACTGGAGTGAAGGGATGAGACTAAGCGAGTTAACGGGAGGCCGCGCAGGCACATAGCGCTGAGGAGGTTCTCTGACTGCCTGGGAAAGCGAATCTCCGTAACGGAAATCAACAATGAAATTTGACAGGGTCTTTATTTAACATACTGCCGAAAGAATTCCCCTTCTTCAATTCTGTGAAGTGTGAGAAGTGGTGGGTAGTTCACGAATTGAAATCACCTAAAGTGCAAGCATGAAGAATGTAGAAAACATGATTGCGAAAACAATTATTGGTATGACAAAAGGGCTGAAGATGTAGAACAAAAACAACAGCTGGAATTCTTGCAAGAGCTCGGGTTCTATAAAATGCAGGGTAAACCAATTCCTCTAGCTGCCTTTGCACAATTACATGAAAATAGGTGTATATAAAAAACCTCCAGTCGGAGGTTTTTTATATACGTTCTTTAAAATTAACGCGTTTATTGAGCGCATACATAACTGGAATTCCAACCGTCATTACAATCAGTTCACCAGCAGCAGTCGTCAACCAAGTAAATAAAAATGGAAGATCCAGAGCCAAGTTGAGTTCCCAAGCAATAAGAAACATTGTAAAGGTAAACACAATTGTATTAAAAGTCATGCGTGCAAGAATGCTTTTTATATATCGAGCTGAGAAAATAGTAATGGAAAGCGCTAGGATGGATTGACCAACCCCGAATACTAAATCATATGCAACCATTGGTGAAAAGAATAAATTTGTTAAAAATACGCCAAGCACAATACCATAGAAGTATTTTGGGTTAAATACCACCAGATGGTTGAACATTTCTGAAATACGAAATTGGATGTTGGTAAAACCAAATGGCTGAATTAATGCAGAAACAGCAATATACAGTGCGGCTACAATACTATTCACAGCTAGTGTTTTGATACGCATATTAATCTCTCCTTAGTTTTTTATCGTGGGAGGGTTTCGAACCACGTTTTTTGTAATCAGAACATCATCGTATAACGGTATAGGCACAAGCGTCAACAGGAAATTCCATGTAAAGCGGCTACATTTCGTAGAAAGATTCTTTCCATTTTGATACAGTGAATGGTGTGATAAAATTATATTTGTATAAGTAAGACCCCGATGTGTAGAAGGAGGTTGTTTTCATTTGAGTTATAAAGCAGTGTTTTTGGATATTGACGGTACGATTTTGCCGCATGGAAAACAGATTGCTCGTGAAACAAAAGAGGCTATCGCAAGGCTGAAAGAGAAAGGCATGCATGTAGTAATTGCTACGGGGCGTGCGCCGTACTTTGCACAGCCTGTTATCGCAGATTTAGGAATCGATTCTATGATTTTTTTCAACGGTTCTTATGCGTTGCATGAAAAAAAGGTGATTCATGAAACACCTATTGATAAAAAGGTATTGGAAAAATTGCATACAAAAACAAAGGAACATCAACATCCCCTTACGTATCTAGCGGGTACAGAGTTTAGAGCAACTACATTAGAACATCCATATGTAATAGAAGCGTTTTCGCAAGATCCATGGAAGCCAGAGCTTGCTTCTCATACATTTTGGCAAGAACAACATATTTATCAATTATTTTTACATTGTGAAGCCGAAGAAGAACGCTTATATCAAAAGTATATTCCGGAGCTTGATTTCAGACGCTGGAGCCAATCCACGATGCGTACTTGTGATGTAAATTTGTCAACAGGCACAAAGGCAACGGGCATTGAAAAAATTTTAGAACGTATTGGAATTGCGCCTGATGAGGCGGTGGCATTTGGAGATGGTTTAAACGATATTGAGATGTTAACAATGGTTGGAATGGGGGTAGCAATGGGAAATGCAGCACCTGAAGTGCAAGCATATGCAAATATGGTCACTAAAACGGCAGAGGAACACGGCGTAAAGTACGGCTTAGAGAAATTGGGATTGCTGTAAATCGTTATAACAGACACTACAGTGTCAATGTGATACGATGGATGAACAGTAAAATACATATGGAGGGTTTCTATGAAAATTGAAATATGGTCTGACTTTATGTGTCCGTTTTGTTATATTGGCGAACATCGTTTAAAAGCGGCTTTAGAGCAGTTTCCGCATAAAAATAAAGTTGAATTCGTATATCGCAGCTTTGAACTAGATCCGAACGCAAAGCGTGATTATGATACGGATATTTATGGCTTATTAGCAGCAAAGTATGGCACGAGTGTAGCGCAAGCAAAAGCAATGAATGCGAATCTTGCAGAACAAGGAAAACAAGATGGTTTAACATTCAATTTCGATAACTTCGTGCCAACTAACTCGTTTGATGCTCATCGTCTCTCGCATTATGCAGCAACACAGGGTAAGATGGATGAATTTATGGAACGCGGGTTTTATGCAGGATTTACGGAAGGAAAGCATCTTGGCGATCATGAAACATTGCTTTCACTTGCTACTGAGGTAGGCTTGAATACAGAAGAAGCTGCCGCAGTTCTTGCTAGTGATGCTTTTACAAAGGAAGTTCGTGCAGATGAGCAGGAAGGCGCAGCACTTGGAATTACTGGTGTTCCATTCTTTGTCATTAATCGCAAATATGCAATTTCAGGAGCGCAGCCAACAGAACTATTTCTACAAACCCTACAAAAGGTATGGGATGAAGAACAACCCCTTACAATGATTAACGGAGCAGATAGTGCCGTTTGTACGGATGAGGGTTGTGAAGTACCTAAAAATAAAGAGAGTTAAAGAGAGTGTCCAAAGCTTTGGACACTCTCTTCTTTTTGGTAAATTTGTTAAAGTGTAATGTTGATAATGGGCACTTGTTATTGGAGTGGGAAACGAATCTTTGTGAAGTCAACAACAAACTATAATAGAGCCTTTACATGAAGCATAGTTTATGAAGATATTGCCCAATATAAAGAAAAACAAGTGAAGGGAGAGTGTGATATGAGACAAGAAGGCGGATTTGGGACACCAATTGAATCTATTGCTGTTTTGGTTGGAATGTTTCAAAAGTCTAAGGACTTTATTCGATTTTCCTTACCGGGCGCTCCTCAGATTACAATCTCCTTTTTTCGTACCATGATTAATGAGGAAACGTTGCATCGCGATGTGTTGCCACATATTCCTGCGCATGTTTCATCGCTTGTTGATGTACAAATTGCATTACCAATAGAAGCTATGGAGCTTACAACAAATATTGAGCAGATATCAAGCAAAGTATTGAACGGATATGCAATGATGGAAGATGGAAGTGACACTTGTCTTATTATCGCAATATGCAATAAAGAAGGCAGACAAATTGCAACGCCTGAAATTGAGTATAATGTGGTTGGTCCGCAAGAAGCTTTTGTAGAACTGATAGACATCAATTTAAATATGCTACGAAGAAGATTACCTACGCCCTACTTATGTGTTGAAGAATTAGAAATCGGTACACTTTCGCATACAAGAGTGGCAGTTGTTTTTATTGATGGAATTGCGAATGAAGATAATATTACACATGTAACAGATAAGCTGAAAAATATTGAGATTGATCATATTCAAGACAGTTCATATGTAATACGTATGATTGAAGATAATCCAAACTCACTCTTTCCCCAAGCCATCAACACAGAGCGGCCAGATCGAGTGGCAGGTGTCTTAGCAGAAGGGAAAATTGCTTTGTTTGTAAATGGTTCGCCTTTTGCAATTACACTACCGACCACAATAGTTGAATTTTTCTCAACATCCGAAGATTATAACTTACCTTGGATTATGGCTTCTACTTTTCGCCTATTGCGCTTGTTTTCTGTATTGTTTTCAATGTTGGCAACACCCTTGTATGTAGCGATACTTACTTATCATTATGAACTGATTCCAAAGGAATTGTTAAGAACATTAATTGCTTCTAGAAGTACCATTCCATTTCCACCGGTAATTGAAGCACTTTTTCTAGAAGTTGTCATTGAACTGCTTCGTGAGGCTGGTGCTCGCCTACCCTCTAAAGTTGCATTAACAGTTGGTATCGTAGGCGGTATCGTTATTGGACAAGCAGCGGTTGAAGCCAGTTTAACGAGCAACGTATTGATTATTATTGTAGCTTTATCTGCATTATCGTCTTTTACAACACCTATCTATAAAATTGGCAATACAATCCGTTTGATTCGCTTTCCGTTAATTTTATCTGCTCAGTTTTTGGGGATGTTTGGTATTGTATGTTTTAGCTTGTTTATGTTAACGCATTTGGTGCGAGCGCAATCGTTAGGAAGACCCTACTTAGCTCCTTTTTATCCGACAAGAATATCAGATTGGAAGGATAGCTTTGTTAGAATGCCTATTTCTTCCTTTTTTAATCGTCCTATTACAGCACGAGCTCGCTATAATGAACGATTTGATAAACAAGAGGTAGATAAGCATACGTCTAAGCCTAAAAACGATTTTACAGACTAGAAAGCAGGTGCTTCAATGAAGGAAATGCCTGTTCAATATCAAGTTTCCCCTTATTTGGTCTTTTTTTTGATTCACGCTATGCAGGTTGGTGTAGGGATGCTTGGATTTGAGCGAATTGTTGCTAAGTTTGTTGGCAACGATAGCTGGCTTAGTATATTGTTAGCTGGCTTGAGTGTGAATGTTATCATTTGGATAATGTATAAGCTAGTAAGCGGGGAGCAGAAGGATCTTATCGAAATTCATCGGGCGATATGGGGGAAATGGCTGGGAGGATTATTTAGCCTCTTCTTTTTAGGGTATCTATTTATATCAGGAACAGTTGTTTTACGTACTTATATTGAGGTGCTACAGGTTTGGATATTCTCTAACATTTCGACCTGGATCTTTGCTATTGTGTTATTAGCCTTGGCTTATTACATCGTTTCAGGCGGCTTTCGAGTTGTAGGGGGAATGGCCTTTTTTGGAATGGTCATTCCACTGTTTCTTGTTTTTACAGTGTTTTATCCGCTTGGGTATGCTGATTTTCACAATTTATTGCCCCTATTTAATCATTCTCCTATGGAAATCATCAAAGGCATGGAAGGGGCTTTATTCAGTATATTAGGTTTTGAAGTGTTTCTCATCTACTATCCCTTTGTGAAAGACGGGCAAAAGTCGCAAAAGTTTGCGCATGCGGGAGCATTTCTTACTACAGTAGGTTACACATATTTAATGATACTTTCGCTGGCTTTCTTTAGTAAAGATCAGCTTTCACAAAGTATATGGGCATATTTAAGTATGATTAAAATAATTGAATTTTCTTTTATAGAGCGATTTGAATATATCTTAATTTCATTATGGGCTTTTGTAATTCTGCCTAACTTCGTTGTTAACTTTTGGGCTGCAAGCCGAGGGTTAAAGGTACTGTTTAAAGCCAAACAAAAATACTTTCTTTGCATTCTTTTAATAGCTGCTTTACTGTTGGTGAATTGGATGGATGACCGGGAGAAAGTGAATATGATGAATACAATGGTTGGGAAGATAGGAGCAGCATTTATATATGGATATCTTCCATTGCTTCTTTTGCTTCAAACTATTAAACAAAAAATGAGGAAACAAGCATGAAACGTGGATTCATATGTTTACTTTGTGTCTTGTTAGTAGCATGTAGTCAAGCCAAAATTTTAGATGATTTATACCTAGTGCAGATTATGGGATTTGACTATCTTGGTAATCGTACATTAAAGGGAATGTTTGTGGTGTCCTTATATCGAAAAGAAAATCGTGTTCAAACGAAAGTGTTTTCTGCTACGGGTAAAACAGGAAAAGAAGCTAAGGAAAAAGCAGATTTAAAATCCGCTTTGCCTCTGGAAACGGGGCAGGTACGTGTTATTTTATTCAGCGAGGCGTTTGCTCGTCATGGCATTCAAGAAATTGTAAACACACTGGATCGAATTCCTAAAGTAGGAAACTTAGCTTATCCTGCTGTTACTGGTGGAGATTTACAAAAAATTTTGAGCAAAGAATATGACGAAGAAGAAGGAGTGGTTGAGGGGCTCTCTTCTTTATTTGAACAAGAGATTAAAACAGGAACAGTACCAAGATCTAACTTATACTTACTATCCAATAGCTTATATGATGATGCCAGAGATGCCTTCTTGCCGTACATCATGCAAGGTAAGGATAGTATTCGAATAGCTGGAATTGCTCTTTTTTATAAAGATCGAATGAGAGACATTTTGCCAGCTAAGAACATGTTTATATTTAAAGCTTTGATTGATGGTTTTAGCAATGGAGCATACAGTTTTCGGTTTAAAAATCAGTTTACAGTCATTGAAAACATTAATGCCAAAACAGATTATAAAGTGCAAAACAGTTCTGTGTTACATATAAACATGAAGGTTAAAGGGAAAATTCAAGAATTTACAGAAGAGAAAAATTTAGAGGTGCCAAAATTGGTTCGACAGATTGAAAAAGAAATGGAACAGTCGGCAAAGAAAGAAGTAGAACAGCTCATTCTTCGTTTTCAGGAAAAAGGCGTGGATCCTTTGGGACTAGGAAGAGTGTACCGAGCAAAAGATCGCAATTGGAATGAAAAGAAATGGCGCTCAGATTATGCAAACTTAAAAGTGAAGGTTCATGTACAGGTGAAGGTTGTACAATCAGGTGTTGTCGAATAACTTTGACAGGAAGCTGCATATTTCCGCGGAAATAAACAAAAACCTCAATATGCAACATATTCCACTAAGATTATTGCACAGTTTGTCGGTTCATACTAAGAATGCTTGATTCTTGATAAGGAGTGAGTGAAAATGGGCAGAGGTAAAGCATTTCACAGTAAGAAAAAAGGCCATGAACCACAGCCACCCAAGCATGCGCAAAACAATAAGGTAGCCGATGAGCATCACCTCGAAGATCTACCCGAATTGGTAACGCTCGAAGCGTATAAAAATAGCTTGAAAAAAGGATAAAAGGAGCTGCATACGCAGCTCCTTTTATCCCTATGGCAGCTCCAGCGACTACCGCCTCCGGTCTGAGAATCCTGTCCCATCAAAGGCAAAAAACGCCTTTTTGTGCCGGGAACCTCATCCCTATGTAGGTGAACAAGCAGCTTTCGCTTTTCTTAGAATACACTCCAGTTTTCTTGTGCTGCTAGCAATTCCAGGAGCTTTAGTCCGGCTACACTGTTTCCTTTGTCATCAAGTGCTGGTCCGTAAATGCCAATTCCTGCATGATCTTTTACGCAAGCAAGAATTCCTCCGGCTACACCACTTTTTGCAGGAATACCAACGCGAATTGCAAACTCTCCTGATGCATTATACATACCGCATGTAACCATAAATGTTTTGCAGATTTTTGCAATGTTAGGCGGCATAATTTGCTCCTTTGTGTAAGGATCAAATCCGTCCATCGAAAAAATAAGCCCAATGCGCGCTAAATCAATACAATGTACTTGAATGGCGCACTGCTTTGTATACAAATCCATCAACTCTTCCACATCACTATCAATGATGCCATTTTGTTTCATGTAGTAACACAGAGCACGATTAAGATGTGCTGTTTCTAATTCAGAGATAGCAACCTCTGTAGAATAGTGAATCGATGGATTGGCGCACATTGTACGAACAAAGCGCAGAATGCGGGCGATTTTCTCTTCATTAGACTCGCCGATAATCATACTAGTTACCGCAAGAGCACCTGCATTAATCATTGGATTTAAAGGCTTAGAGGGATTGGATGTCTCAAGTTTGATAATAGAGTTGAACGGATCACCCGTTGGCTCCATACCGACTTTGGAAAATACATAATCTTGTCCACGATCCATCAATGCAAGAGCTAATGTGATGACCTTGGAGATACTTTGCAGTGTAAAGCTTACCTCAGCATTGCCAGCGGAGATACAATGATGCTCCTTATCATAGATAGCAATCCCAATATCATTTGGATTGGCAGTTGCAAGGGCAGGTATGTATGTCGCTACCTTACCGCTACTTGTATATGCTTGTACTTGCTCTAACAGGGTAGGTAGGTTATTCATTTGTAAGTTAATCATGTGTATCACCTCAAATTTCTCATCGTATCAGATGGAGTGTATGGTCTATTTTATACGAACAGCTATATTACGTGTTCTTGCGTTTTATTATACGATAATAAATTATGCAAAGACAGATAACTATTTTTGGTAAAACGCTTTCATTCGTAAACCAAATGAAGCTTGTCTGTATACATTGTTAAAGTGGATATCAGGTTGTCCATACAACATGAGTATAGGAAGAAGGATATGTGCTTTATTCATGCATATTGGTGCAAGCTTGCAAAAGTATTTAAGCAACAATTAAAGCAATTTTTTCAAGAGGTTTTACATGGAGCGGAGATTGCTGCCTTGATTCGTAATAATACGAAAATTGTAGTAGAAGAGGTTATTGCATCAATTCTTTTTAAAAAGACGATTTGTACGGTCTTACAAGAATGTCAAGTCCCGGCATTTCAGGAAGTAGCAGAACGGTTGCTGAATCAGAAAGTAGAAATTACTACAGCAGCAGGTGTTTTAACAGGAGTAATTGTATTGGCTGCATCCGACTATTTGGAGCTTGCGGAATTCACAGGTACAACCATACTTCTTTCTTAATAACAGTATTATATCTATTCGTGAGTAATAAGAAAGTAGAGAGCATATCTTTTGCGCAAGCGCTTGGAAATGATGTAGGACGAGCTCTTGGAGCGAGAGAAGCAACTTTTATTATTTCTTGGTTGAATATTTTATTGCATACGTAAGTGCTACCCACCTTGAGGAGGATGACTTTACTAGGACTGCATACACAGAGATCTTGAGAAAAAACAAAGGTAGAGTCAAATGCAAGAAGCGTGTATACTAAATATAACGACATTTTTTGTAAATAAATGTTTAATGAAATACAAGAAAACCGAGAGGGAAACGCATTGTTATAGAAGAAGTATAATCATATGAGCCATACAGAAGGGTATTTTTCAAAATATCCATATTCAATAGAGATAGTTATACCAAAAGAGAAATAACAACGTGTTATTGCACAAGATTTCTGGGAAAAGTATAATGATAAAATATGAGGATACAGTAAAGCTTCTAATGATAAACGTATTTCTCTACAGTTATTTGATAAAATTTAACAGGGCAATGAAAGGAATTTTCAACGGTATAAATGGTAGCTCGTTCATGCGAACACAGGTATATCCACGATAGATACATAACCGCTACAGAGCGGGATAGAAGAACAAAACGGGAGTGGATTTGTTTGGGTAAAAATCTGAAAGTGTTGATTCTAACAGCACATTACGGAAATGGTCATGTGCAGGTTGCTAAAACACTTGAACAGACATTCCGTCAAAAAGGTATTGAAGATGTTATTGTATGCGATTTATTTGCTGAATCACATCCAGTTTTGACGGATATTACAAAATACCTATATTTAAAAAGCTATACTATTGGTAAAGAATTATATCGCCTTTTTTACTATGGTGTAGAAAAGATTTATGATAAAAAAATTGCTTCCTGGTATGCCAATTTTGGTAGGAAGCGTTTGAAGAATATATTACAGGCAGAAAAACCTCATGTTGTTATCAATACGTTTCCTATTATTGCCGTTCCCGAATTGAAACGACAAACAGGGTTCTCTATTCCGGTTTATAATGTGCTAACGGATTTCTGTTTGCATAAAATATGGGTACACCGAGGTGTAGATCGCTATTTTGTAGCGACAGATTATATAAAAAAAAGGATCGAGAATATTGGAATTTCTCGTAATTGTGTCACAGTGACAGGTATTCCTATTAGACAGGCTTTTGAAGCGGATACAATCGTACAATGCACCCATGAAAAATATGGCTTAGACCCGAATAAAAAAACATTGTTAATTGTTGCGGGTGCTCATGGTGTTCTTGGAGATGTGAAAGAGTTATGTACCTTATTTACGACAATTTCCAATCTGCAGGTTGCAGTTGTGTGTGGTAAAAATGCCCTATTATTTGAGGATCTTACTAAACTGAGTGAAGAAGTACCATCGCTAAAAGTATTCGGCTATGTCGAAGATATTCATGAATTGTTTCGCATTACAACATGCATGATCACAAAGCCTGGTGGCATTACATTAAGTGAAGCAGCGGCGTCTCAATTGCCATTGGTATTGTACAAGCCAGTCCCAGGCCAAGAGAGTGAGAATGCACGTTATTTTGAAGAAAAAGGTGCCGCAATTGTGGTGAGAGAAGAAGAAGATATTTATGTAAAAACAAAAGCATTGCTACAAAATGATCAGGCACTGAAGCAAATGAGAGAATCTCTGAAGCAAATTCACCAACCACATGCAGCCATGAGTATTGTGGATATGATTTTGGCTGAAAATGCAATTCCTCAGAGAGTGTTATTGCCTGTAACATAAACCAAAGCACAAAATCTTTTTTTGCAGTTAGAAGAGCAGATGGTATCTTATGTTTGATTAACCACGAAAAGCATATGGTTCGGTGCTAAGAAGTCATACATCATGTATTATATGAGTTGAGCAGCAATCTATGCTGCTCTTTTCAATGCTTTTCGCTAGAGGTTTGCATGGTCATTCATCAAAGTCGAGCACATACAGCTTTCACAACGCCAAAATGATAAACAGGGTGCTCCATGAGAATACGGACACCCTGTTTATTAACGATATGAAATAGGCTCTTTTATTCACAAGTAGAGCGGTTTCAATTAGCTGTATAGTCGAAATATTAACAATAAAGTCCACATCATCCACAATGCTAGGCATTATATCCACAATTTTTTTATAACATACTACAAATCACCTGTTGATATGATTGAATTCCCTAAAAGTTATGCACAATTTTAAAAAATGTGGAAAAAGTTATGCACAAAAACCCCGAGAGCGGGGTTTTTGTGTTAATAAATACCACCGGGCTTGAATCCTGCTGCCCGATCTGCTTTTTTAAACTCTTTTTGATAGAGAACTTCTTGTGCTGCAGATAGTTTTCCTCTGGATTTCTCACGTTTTTTCTTATCCATTTTGTTTCACCTCTGGCATCAGAATTATTACATAGTTTTTCCAATGAAAGAGGGAACTATACGTTTTATGCTTCTTTTAATTGGTGAATTGTTTCGTGAATACCACCTTCACGCAATGTGTGAAGCGTATATAAATCTTTAGAGATTTCGTATAAATTATAGACATCGCCTTGCGCATTAATCTGATTATAAACAGATGGTCTCGTTTCATTAGCTAATGTAACATATGGCAATTTTTCGGCAGCCTTAATAGACCTTACATTGTGTTTACGAATGCGCATAAAAATAGTATCAATGCCAAGCTCGTAAAAAACCTCATGGAAAAAAGCGTCTTTAGCGGGCTTGTTATACCCCTGGCCGTGATAAGGCTTGCCTAGCCATGTACCAAGAAAACCAGCATTATCTTCCACGTCAAATAAAGTGATGGTACCTATGGCATTACCCCATTCGTCCAAAATTGTACGGGAAATCAGTTCTCCTCGCTCTTCGGCTTCAATTGTTTGCTTTGTTAAAAATAGGAATTCCTCATAAGAATATGCTTTTTGACGCACAAAGGGGAAGACATCCGGATGCGCCATCAATTCATATAGAACATGACATTCTTGTAGGTCGCGTTTTTTTAACATTCTACATCCTCCTCGCATGAGGGCAGAATGCTAGCAAAGCAAACCCACCCTCGAAATTTTTTAATAGAGCTCACAAAAAATTTCGGGGTGGGAATCGAACCCACTAGAACCAGTCTTGCTGGTGGCGCACCATTTGCCTTCCCCATCGGTCAATTTGAAATATTAGAACACGATACAAATTGATCATGGTTTCATTCATTTATATTCGTATGATACTTCATCTGATTAAAAAAAGAAACTAGTTTTATTTATTTTTTTTGTAAATAATTTTTCCATCTATCATTGTCAAAACTGGTTTTGCCAAGTAGTGGAAAGGATGGTGTGTCCACAGTACCAAATCAGCATCTTTTCCTATTTCTATACTACCAATCCGGTGGGACAGCTTTAAGTTTCTAGCAGGATTAATAGTAATCCCTTCTAGTGCAGTTTGTTCATCCAAACCTTCTCGGACAGCCAAAGCTGCGCAAACATTTAAATATTGAATAGGTGTATATGGATGATCGGTTGTAATGGATACTTCTATACCGTGATTCACAAGTGTTTCATATGTTTTCCAGGTTTTATTTTTTAATTCTATTTTTGATTTTCTTGTTAAAGTAGGACCAACACATACTTGTAGATTGCGTCCCTCTAGTTCATCCGCTATTAAATGTCCTTCTGTACAGTGCTCAATGCGTAAATCCAAATCAAATTCATCCGCAAGGCGTACAGCAGATAAGATATCATCGGCTCTATGCGCATGAATACGCACTGGAATCTCTCTATTTAAAGCCTGGATAAGCGGTCTCATTCTAAAGTCGGCGGCACTGCCGTATTGCTGTGCAGTATATAATGCCTCTCGAAGCATACCCATAATTCCCATTCTTGTAATGGATTCTTTGTTTCCATGACTGTGGATACGTTTTGGATTTTCGCCAAGCGCCATTTTTAACCCAGCAGGTTCTTGAATAATCATGGCATCTACACTTTTTCCTGCTGTTTTTAAAACACATGTTGTACCGCCAATCACATTTTGACTACCAGGCATGACGTGTGCTGTTGTAATGCCGCTTTGAATAGCATCTTGAAAAGCAATGTCTAGCGCATGAATACCATCCATTGAACGAATATGAGGCGTGAGGACCTCGGCTGTTTCATTGGCATCATTTCCTGCCCAGCCGGTTCCTTCGTCATATAGACCAAGATGTGTATGAACATCGATAAAGCCGGGAAACAAATATAAACCTCTTGCATCAATAAGCTGCATATGTTCCGAGGCAACGATAGAAGGAGCTATTTCTACTATTTTTCCTTGATGCACCAATACATCTCCCTGAAATTTAGGTGATGTAATCGGATAAATTGTCGCGTACTTGAATAAAATCTTCATCATAAACCCCTAACTCAAAATTGTTGATAGTGCAATCTCTAAATCCTTGTATGTGTGCGTATAGCCGTGCTCTATAGCTTTTTGTGGAAGGGCTTTTTGCCCTTCTAGCACAAGTATACTCATTTCACCAAGGGCCAGTTTTAGAGCCAATGCGGGAGCTGGTAGCCAATGCGGCCTATGAATGATTTTTGCAATAGTTTTACCGAACTCTTTCATTGTTACCGGATGGGGGGCGGTTATGTTAACAGGACCTGATATATCCTGATGATTTAAACAAAAGGAAATCATATTTGTAACATCATCTATATGCACCCAAGATAGCCATTGCTTACCAGACCCTACTGTACCGCCTGCAAATAGACGATAAGGGAGGATTATTTTAGACAAAGCACCTCCTGCACCAAGCACGATACCAAAGCGAGCTAGCACAGTGCGCATTCCTAATTCTTCTGCCTTTCGCGCTTCTTTCTCCCATAATTCTACAGTTGTTGCTAAGAAATCCTGACCAGGTTTATCAAGTTCGGTAAATGTTTGAGTCAAAGAAGTTCCATAATATCCAATGGCACTGGCATTTATGAAAATTTTGGGACGTTCCGAAAGAGAAGCAAGCTGCCGAAGTATACCTTGCGTAGTAGAGAGACGGCTGTTGAGAATTTGCTGTTTTTTTGTTTCAGTCCAGCGTCCGCTATTTAGGGATTCGCCTGCTAGATTAATGACTGCATCAACGGCGGGGAGTGGAAATAAATTATCTGCTGCATTCCACTTAACATAAGTAATTCCATCATGTGCTGTTCTATCAGATCTGGTAAGTACAAATACAGCATGATCCCTACTGATAAGATGAGTGGCAAGGGCCTTACCAATAAAACCAGTACCCCCTGAGATAGCAATCTTCATCAAACATTCCTCCTTATTATGTATATGAAATGAAAAGAATTTTGAGATGCGTTACAATGGGTTTATAAATAAAAAACTTTCCTTCTTTATGGCTCATGTAACAGAATGAAAAGCAGCTTTTATTGTTGTGATTGTAAACTTTTATACAGCGGGGTGAAGCATGGGTATTATTACGAAAATTCAAGCGCAAAAGCAAATGAAGGAGCGTTATAACATTTATTTAGATGACGGTACTGGTGAGCGATATGCTTTTAGTGTGGATGAGCATACTCTCGTTAAACATGGGCTCCGCAAGGATATGGAAATTGATGAGCTTGCACTCAGTGAGATTATATATGATGAAGAAATTCGTAAGGCTTACTTACATGCTGTTTCGTATTTATCTTATCAAATGCGCACGGCGTACGAAGTAACCGAGCAACTTCGTAAAAAAGAATTTGGTGAAGTTGCCATTCGTGAAGTGATCTCGAAGCTCAAAAAAGACGGTTATATTAATGACCGTGAGTATGCGATGGCATACGTTCGGACGCAAAGCAATGTATCTAAAAAAGGACCTGAATTAATTTCACGCGAGCTAGAGGCAAAAGGTGTTTCTAAAGATATCATTACAATCAGTTTACATGAATATCCTGTGCACAGGCAAATTGAAAACGCTATAGAGTGGTGCGAAAAAAAGGGAAAAACCTATCGTAATTTATCTCAGCTGCAAATAAAGAAAAAGCTAGACGAGCTGCTTATCCGAAAAGGATACGCGCCATCTATTATTGCAGAAGCAACTGCAGCGATTACGTTAGATGATTCAGATGATGAGATTGTTTTATATCAAGCGCGTAAATATCATGAAAAGTATAAGAAGCATGATAAATATACGTACGTAATGAAAATGAAGCAAAGCTTGTATCGTAAAGGATTCAGTATGGATATAATCGAACAGGCAATTAGTCAATTAGCTGAGGAAGAGTGAAGGAGGAGTATATATGCAAAAAAGATATAGTGAAATGACACCAATGGAATTGCAACGTGAAATTGGGATATTGAAAGAGAAAGCTATCAAAGCGGAGCAAATGGGTATGTCCAATGAATATGAAGTATTGGTACGAAAAATGGCGATGGCTAAAGCATATATGATAGATATTAATCAGTTCGCAGTTGGAAAAACCTATGAATTGACAGAAGAGCCAGGAGTTTTTTTTACCATTACTTATTTTAACGGTGTATTTGCATGGGGACATAAGGGAAATGATACAGAAGAGATTGGAATTCCTATTTCACTCTTGCGCTTGCCTGAATGATAGCAAAGAATACCGAAGAAGGAATACTTCTCCGGTATGATGAATTAAAAGCGGTGGGCTTTTGCGTTACTTTTTAAAATAATGGTGTTTTGTGTTTCTTGTGTTTGCCCATTTACTTGTGATTTCTGACGCTTAGGGCGGGTCCATGTATGGTTGAACTTTGCAGAACGGGAATCCAAATGATTACGGTAGCTCATCTTTGTCACCTCACGCGTAGTCGTAAATTTATACTTCTTTTTGATTCGCAGCGCGCATGCGCTCTTGCGGATGAGTATTAATTGTACCGTTTGGTCGCTTAGATGCAAAGCGAGCCTTTGCTTTTGGTTGACCGTCGATTTTACTATTGTTCCGTTTTTCTGAATACGCTTCTGTTCCTTTGCCCAAGAGGAAAACCCCTTCCACACGAATTTGATACTACTCGAGTATCACCTATAGAATGTGTTAGTATTGGTTTTGTTATGTAAGAAGAAAGGCTTTAAAAATTACCAAGGAAGTGAATCACATGAATGATATATATGAGAAGCTGACACATGTACTGCTGGAGAAAAATGCAAATCTTTCATATGCGCAGGCACGTGCATGGGTTGAGTTATTGTGGGAAGATACTGAGGCAACATATGCTAAAAGCGGCCGTTATAACGGGCCAGAAATGACAGAAAGGCTGGTAAATACATGGATTCATAATCATGGTGCACAACTTCATCTTGTCCAGTCGAAAAACCCACGCTTTCAGGAACTACTCAATAGAGACGATTATCTTAAACATTAAACCCTTGCTTAGCAAGGGTTTTAATTTGGAACAAGCTGTAATTTTTTACGAAGCTTTTCTTCGCTAAAAATCCATCCGGTGTAAGAGCTCACAACTTGTAAGTGTTTATCCAGCTGTACAATGGCCACAAATGGATAATAATCTTTACTTCGATAACGTAAATCAATAAAGCGTACTTCGTAATGGTCATCAAATTCAAATAAATCCCAACGATACACAGGTGAAAAAGATAAAAATGCTGAGATATTTTGATCTTTTAAAGCAGCATGCATCACTGGGTTATCAGGTAATGGTATTCGTTCAAACTTGTCATGGGTAAGAATGTTGCCACGATGAAAACGTGCTACGTAAAAGAATTTATCTGTAACAATAGCTAAGTGATAATGATAAAAGCGATATGTTGGAGAAATAATTACTTGCTCTACATTTGCAAATTTTTTCTTTACTACACTGTGTACATTTTGTCTCATTACAATGCGACCAATATAATACAAGATGGTCACTGCATAAGCAAACAGCGCTGTATATCCTTTATTTGCCCCTATAGCGATAAGTACTACTCCTAAAGCGTGAATAGAAAAAATAACAGCATCAAATGTATTAATTACACCTAAAGCGACCCATTTTTTCGTAAATGGACGTAATGCTTGTGTGCCGTAAGCATTAAAGATATCAACAAATACGTGTAGAAACACGGCAATAAATGACCAAAGTAACAAATGCCCATAGGGGGAAGATGGAAATATAAGATGAGAAAACCAGCTTACAAGCAAGGTCCATAATAATACGGCTGGAATGGAATGGGTAATTCCTCTATGGTTGCGGATATATTTAGCGTTGTTCCGCAGTTTTAATACGGTGTCAACATCGGGAATATTAGAGCCGACAATGGTGGCAAGCATGACAGCTTGCGTACCCATATTACTTTGCGCAATGGCAGGATCAAGCGTAGCCAAACCGCCCAATGTAATCCCCATGACCAAGTGAGTGGCTGTATCCATAACAAAACCTCCTTGTTGCGCTTTTTTCTACTGTATCGTGTTATAGGCAGGCGAGCAAGTCATTTGCCTATAATTTCCGCATGAGAAACAGTTCGCGCTTTAATAAGTTTTCTTTATAATAATAATTATGCACATAATAGCTAAGATTCATTTTTATTGCCGATAAAATTGTACATCGAGCTAAAGAGATATATTCGGTTATTTTATTAGGAGGTTCAGTTTGAAAGTATATCTGGATATTTTACAGGGATTTAACGCACAAGAATTTCAACAAGATTTAATTAGTTGGTTTGAACAGGAACAACGGGATTTACCTTGGCGTGTCAACAAAGACCCATATCGTGTTTGGGTTTCTGAAATTATGCTGCAACAGACACGTGTGGAGGCAGTTAAGCCTTACTATAAAAATTTTATGGAAAAATTCCCTACATTAACTGATCTAGCTGATGCAGCTGAAGATGAAGTATTGAAGGCCTGGGAAGGACTTGGATATTATTCTCGTGCTCGTAATTTACAGGCTGCAGTGCGCGAGGTAAGGGATACGTACGGTGGGATCGTGCCGAATACACCGGAAGAAATAGGGAAATTAAAAGGTGTTGGCCCGTATACGAAAGGTGCGATTTTAAGCATTGCTTACGATATACCAGAGCCGGCCGTAGATGGAAATGTAATGCGTGTTATGTCACGAATCTTATCCATATGGGAAGATATTGCGAAACCTAAAACAAGACAACTGTTTGAAGATGTCATAAGGCAGGTAATTTCTCATGATAATCCTTCCTACTTTAATCAGGGATTAATGGAATTGGGCGCTTTAATCTGTATTCCTAAAAACCCGTCTTGTTTATTGTGTCCTGTTCGTCAGCACTGCCGCGCTTTTCATGAGGGAGTACAAAAAGAGCTACCTGTAAAAAGCAAGGCGAAGGAGCCAAAGCTAGTTCCAATCGTGGCTGGTGTGTTTCGTACACCAAATGGTAAATATGTAGTAAATAAGCGACCAAGTACAGGCTTGCTAGCAAATATGTGGGAATTTCCTAATGTGGAAGTAAAGGAAGGTATTACAAATCATAAGCAACAATTAATGTATCATATGAAGGAGCAATTTGATTTGCATGTTGAAGTGGGAGAGTATACATTAAACATTCAACATGGATTTACACATCGTACTTGGGATATTTTTGTATTTGAAGGTATGGTACAACAAGAAGTGATAGAAACAGAAACACTAAAAGTCATGTCGCGCGAAGAGATGGAGGAGCGAACGTTTTCAAGGTCACATCAAAAAATATATGAAGCATGTACAAAAAAGTGAGGCGGAGACCTCACTTTTTATTTTGGCTGTGTTAAAGTCTGATATTGGTAATGAACACTTGTTGATTGTAGTAAAGAGATAAGACTTTTGAGGGAAAATCGAACGTTCATAAAGAAAATCAACAACGAGTTTTAATAGAGCGTGTTTTCAGTCATAGATAACATGCGTTCCGTGTGTCCAATCGGCCTCTGCACGTTGCATGCCACCTCTCTGTTCAATTTCCTTTACAATTTCTTTGTAGATTGTTTGTCCTTCTGCGTTTAAATAAGGCATCATTTGCTGAAGAGAGTGATGAAAATACGCAAGTTCTTCTTTTTTCCACTCTGATTTGGATATCATGGACAGCTCTGTCATGTCACGACCAACATACATATAAATCCCCCTTGCTTTAATAATAGTTGTACATATTTTTTACCAACTTGCATTTTTATAGTCTCAATCAAGATTTATTTTATATGCGATTTTAAAGGTGTTTTTTTTTATCTTTTTTACGGATATTTAAAAAAGTGATTGGTTACATTATCTTTTGTGGAGGTGATAATGATGAACAATAAACAACAAGCCAACAAAACAACAACTGGCACAAGCATTCAAAAGGTGAAACAACAAAACGCTAACTACGGCGCTGAGTTCTCTACAGAAACAAGTGTTCAGCACGTAAAAGAGGCTAACAAAAAAGCAGAAGCTAAAAAATCTCAAGCGTCTGGCAAATACGGCCAAAACGCGCAACAGTAAGAACAATGACACTCCCTTAATCAGGGAGTGTTTTTGTGTGCTAATGGACAAGAAAGCATCCATATATATAAAGTATTATGACCAGACACAGAAATAGACAAAACTTCTAACGAGTCTACAAATGTTGTCAAAGGGGAATAATAGAGAAGTACGAATTACTTTATACAACAGGAGAGAAGGAGCGATTGTCATGAATGAATTTGATCGTTTAGTCGAAGCACAACTGAAAACAATGGATCAATTACTCGATCTGCAAACAACACTTGAGCGCTATCAAATCGCGTTTCGTACGGGAGAAGATGTAGCAGAAAAAATTTTAGATACAAAACAACAGCTTCAAGGAATACAAGAACTGTTTGAGATACAAACGAAGCAAATTATTGAATCGTTTGAACGAGATCAAGCCGTACATACTTAAGAGCCGCTCTTACGGAGTTGGCTCTTTTGTTTTAAAATTTTGAAATAACCGTTATAATAGAAAATAAAAACAAAATGACGGATTAGCTTCCAAAATGAAAGAAGGGAGAAATATGGACTTCCCCAAAGAAGGCGAAAAGATACAAATACATAGCTATAAGCACAATGGGCTCATTCATAGGATTTGGGAAGAGACCACGGTTTTAAAAGGAACACAAAGTATCGTCATCGGTGCAAACGATAGGACACTTGTGACAGAATCAGATGGTCGTACATGGATTACAAGAGAACCGGCTATTTGTTATTTTCACGGAAGCCAATGGTTTAATATTATTGGGATGCTGCGCCATGATGGTATCTATTACTACTGTAATGTAAGCTCACCGTTTGCATACGATGAAGAAGCACTTAAGTATATTGATTATGACTTAGACATAAAGGTATATCCTGATATGACGTATACGCTTCTTGATGAAGACGAATATGAGAAGCACCGGGTATTAATGAATTATCCCGATGTAATAGACAGCATTCTAAAGCGAAATGTGGAATCTTTAAAAGAATGGATTCATCAAAGAAAAGGACCGTTTGCGCCGGATTTTGTAGATTTATGGTACGAGCGTTACTTGATGTATAAGGAGTAATTCATTCTAAAGTCTGCTGATGCATATTCGGCAGACTTTTTTCGTACCATCTAAGGTGAGGGGGGAATAAAGTGAATACAATGAAACGCTATTTGCGCTTTGTTTTACCATATAGAGGGCAAATCATCATTACACTCATTATTGGAATTGTTAAATTTGGAATACCGCTTTTGTTGCCACTATTGCTAAAGTACATAATTGATAACATTATCCAAGGGACAGGCTCGTTTTCGGAAAAAATAACTGAACTTTGGATAGCAATGGGAGGAGCTGTATTCGTGTTTGCTGTGTTGCGCCCGCCTATCGAATATTATCGGCAATATTATGCACAAAGAATTGCTAGTAAGGTATTGTATGATTTGCGCAAGAATATTTTTGCCCACTTACAAAAACTAAGCCTACGTTATTATGCTAATAACAAAACAGGTGAGGTCATTTCTCGTGTTATTAACGATGTAGAGCAAACGAAGGACTTTGTTATTACTGGCATGATGAATGTTTGGTTAGATACAGCAACGATTGGAATTGCAATCGCTGTTATGTTTTCTATGAGTCCGAAATTAACGGCGGTTTCCTTGCTTATATTGCCTTTTTATATAATTTCTGTTAAATATTTCTTTGTACAATTGAGACGTCTTACAAAAGAACGTTCGCAGGCATTGGCGAGTCTACAAGGGTATTTACATGAGCGCATTCAAGGGGTAGCAGTAACAAAAAGCTTTGCACTTGAGTCGTACGAAGAAAAACAATTTGCCAAGAAAAATGGTGCGTTTCTTGATAAAGCGTTGGAGCACACGCGCTGGACAGCTAAAACCTTTTCCACCGTTAATACATTGACCGATCTTGGACCACTGCTTGTTATTGGTTTTACCGCATATCTTGTTATTCAAGGTGATATTACGCTTGGAACAATGGTAGCTTTTATTGGCTATATGGATCGCTTATACAATCCATTACGCCGGTTGGTAAACTCTTCTACGACGTTAACGCAGGCATTTGCATCCATGGACCGTGTATTTGAGCTGATGGATGAACCGTACGATATTACAAATCAAGCTAATGCCATTACAGTGAAGAAGGTAGACGGAAAAATTCAATTTAAGGATGTTTCTTTCCGTTATGAAGAGGGAGAAGAATATGTATTAAAACATGTATCTCTACTCATTGAACCGGGAGAAAATGTCGCTTTAGTTGGTATGAGCGGAGGCGGAAAGTCATCGCTTGTTGGTTTAATTCCTCGTTTTTATGATGTAACAGAAGGTGCTATTTTTATTGATGAAGTCAATGTACAAAGTTATGATGTGAAAAACTTACGAGAACATATTGGTGTTGTGCTCCAAGATAATATTTTATTTAGCGATACGATTATAGCCAACATCTTATATGGTAAACCTGATGCGACAGAAGAAGAGGCAATCGCAGCTGCTAAAGCAGCAAATGCACATGAATTTATTATGGCGTTTCCAAAAGGATATCACACTGTGGTAGGGGAACGTGGCGTCAAACTGTCAGGAGGACAAAGACAGCGCATTGCAATCGCGCGCGTATTTTTAAAGCAGCCGTCCGTGCTTATTTTTGATGAAGCAACATCGGCGCTTGATCTTGAGAGTGAACAATATATCCAGGCTGCATTACAAACCTTGGCTAAAAATCGAACAACTTTAATCATCGCACACCGTCTTGCAACGATTACGCACGTTGATAAGATTGTATATATCGAAAATGGCGAAATTAAAGAGGTTGGTACGCATCAAGAGCTACTGGATAAACAAGGGCGTTATTATGAGTTATACAATATACAAGACCTGGGAACATAAAAAACCTATGCATCTGCATAGGTTTTTTAACATCATGAAAAGACGAACATTCTGTTTTGTAAGAGAAGAACGGTTAGAATCGCTTTTCTTATTCATCTTCACGTTGTTCCTCTATATTTAATTCACTTTCAGGATTATGGTAGGTGTAAAAGCTACCAATCAATCGGTCAAGATGCTCGACTTGTTCACCATATTCGATAATGGAAGAGATGAGTGGGAACAAATGGAGCCACGTTTTATATTCATCCTCATTTTCAGGATGTTGACATGCCATAAAAGAATGAAGAAGTTCGTTTCTTCTTGTGCAAACTGCTTCTAGCATATCAAGGGGTTGGTGCGTTTTTGTTTTGCCTATAAATTTTAACATAACCTGCTCATGGTAATTTACAAGACAATCAAGTTCGGTTTGAATAAGATTTCGTACTTGAGAGGGCATGTGAAGTACTTCATTCTCTAAACGATGCAAATGTTTTAATGTATCTAAGGCGCGCGTCGTTGTAGTAAGCATTTGACGGAATAGAACAAGTTTGCGTGATTGCGCATAGCGAGCTTTCTTTGTATAACGTCTCTCTTCCTTATATAGAAGATAAAAATGGTTCATTTTTATCATTTTTTCTTTCATCCGATCAATATCGGTTTTTAAAGTAACGAAATCTGAAGCTTGTCGGATATTCATACGAATCCACTTTAAAATTTCTTCAGTATTGTTTGTGATTTTGTAATACAGCTTTGTTTCATATTTAGGTGGCATGAAAACCAAGTTGACAACAAAAGCGGCTAAAACGCCGACCATTATTGTTACAAAGCGAAGTAAAGAAAAGTTCAAAAAGTTTGGTCCATGATACTCCATAATGGCAATAACAGTAACGAGGGCAACGGCAATGGTATTTTCCATGCGAAGCTGCTTTGCCAACATAATGACTAACACAGCGGTCAAACCGATGATAAATGGATTATTTCCAAACAATAATACAAAAGCGATAGAAAATACAGCTCCAATCACATTCGCTTGTAATTGCTCAAGTACTGTTAAGTAGGAGCGATATAAAGAGGGCTGAATAGCAAATACAGCCGAAATACCGGCGAATACTGGTGAAGGAAGCTCCAAAAGCATAGCCGCATATAAAGCTAGAGTAATAGCAATACCCGTTTTTAAAATCCGAGCACCAAGTTTCATAACAAAATATAAGTCCTTTCTTAATCACATAGTGGATTCACAGTATGATACTATACATGGATTATATATAGTTAGCAAGAGGTTTTTTATGACGAAATGTGGAATGAAAAGTGAAAATTAAAAACCATATATTTTGATATGGTAGAGAAGAATAGACAGAGTATGAGTGCGTAAGAAGAGCAAATACTTGGCAAGATCATGAGCATGTAGTAAGTATGTCTTTGGCTTGCATTCTCCTGTTATGTTAGAAAAGTAACTTGTATATAGGTGTAAGGATTGGCAACACCAAACTAGACAGTTTTATTAAGGTGCGTCCTTTGGTGCACCTGCGCTCTAAATGATGATTTCTAGGTTAAAGATGGCATAAACGCAAAGAAATTCAGCCGGAATGTCTTAGATAGGATGCTGACTTTGCAACCTTTGAGCAAATATGCGTTTTATTCTTACGGGTATAACGTTAGGGTTGCGGAGCACGAGAGAGTGTAGAAGTAAGTGTAGGTGTCCCACAAGTAAGTATGTAGCTTAGATAATATGATTGAGAAAAAGACTTTGCGGAAATCGCAAAGTCTTTTTGATATGTTGTATTATATTTGTCAGGAGAACCTCAGCCTTATGGAGCTGAACGAGCCGCTTTCGCTTTTTTTGTGTCCAGCTACAGCGGCTAGCTCCTCCGGTCTGAGAACCTCGCCCCATAAAGGCAAAAAGCGCCTTTTTGTGCCGAGAACCTCAGCCTTATGGAGCTGAACGAGCCGCTTTCGCTTTTCTTCTTACTCCGTAGAGACTGCTGGGTCTGCTTGTTCTTTTGTTGGGATGACTTCTAGAAAATTTCCGCTAATATCTAATAGTAAATCAGTGACGTACTGAGCCTCGTCTTCTTGGTTGCTGAGGCGAAGCACGTGTGCGTAATGCAGGAGAAGCTCTGTAATATCGGCGACACCTGTGCTGCTGACAGCTTGTAAGGTTACGTTAGCACCTTTGGCGATGCGACGAGTGAGGGCTTCTTTAGTGAGTCCCATTTCCGGCTGATGTCTTACGTAGATCACTCCACCTGTCATACCTGCACACATCCATGGACCGGGATCGCCAAGCACAAGACCGCGTCCATTTGTCATATACTCAAATGCGAAGCCTTTAATGTTAGCGCGTCCTCCGATGTTGCCATATTCTTGTTTTGGAATGGGACGTGTAATGCGTCCGCCAATAATCATATCAGCACCAGATAAACGAATGCCGGCACGCGCATCTGCGTTACCTTGGACGTATAAAGCGCCTTTTTGTGCTCCATAGCCGAAACCTTTACCAACAGAACCGTTATAGAAGCGACCATCTTTTCCTTTTCCTTTTAAGACGTAAATGTCACCACCAAGAGATGTTTTACCAACACCGTCTTGTGCCCCGCCATTCACATGGATGGCAATATTATGACTGTTATAAGCACCAAGGCCGTTCCCTGGAATACCGTCAATTTTCAGTGAAATCGGTTCGAGCTTTTCGCCTGCCAGCTTAGCACGTACGCGATAGCAAGACTCCAATCCACCTAACACACGCTGTTCTACTCCAACAGCAACAAGCTCTTTTGAGACTGGGACAAAATTGCTTGTGTCACATGCTTTGACAGTTGGTGATTCCCCTGTAGCTTCTTGTACAGCTAGCAGATGACTTAAATCCAGAGCGTTAGCACCTCGTACTTGTTGTAGCAGGTCAGAGCGTCCTACAAGGTCTTGCACATTGCGAAAGCCGAGTTGTCCTGTAAGTCTTTGTAGCTCTATACCAAAGGTTGTGAACAAATGTATTAAACTTTGTACTGCCGCATCAAATTCACGTGGTACGAAGCGACGAAGTCCATGTTCTTTCGCTTGCGCTTCCGATTCAATTTGCGTTGCAATTCCGACATGGCAAGTGTCAAGGTGGCAACCGCGGCATGTAGTACAACCAATCGCCACCATGGACAATGTACCGAAGCCAATGCGATTTGCGCCTAATAGCATAATTTTTAGTGCATCTGCTACACTGCGAACCCCACCATCACCCCAGATTTCCACTTGGTGACGCATACCGGCTTCTAAAAGAGCATTATGAGCAGCTTTTACACCAATTTCAACAGGTAATCCCACGTGCTGCAGGGCATGGATACGAGCTGCCCCAGTACCACCATCAAAGCCGCTGATATTAATGAAATCCGCACCTGCTTTAGCAATTCCAACAGCAATTGTCCCGATATTCGGCACAACTGGTACCTTTACAGCAACTTTTGCAGCGGTGTTAGCTGTTTTGATTTCAGCAATCATCTGTGCCAAATCTTCGATAGAATAAATATCATGATTGTTGGACGGGGAAATCAAGTCCGAACCGATTGTCGCATTTCTCGCTTCGGCAATCTTAGCGGTTACTTTAGAACCTGGTAAATGTCCACCTTCTCCAGGCTTTGCGCCCTGCCCAATCTTAATTTCAATTAAATTTGAAGAGTTTAAGAGTTCCGCTGTCACACCAAAGCGTCCGGAGGCAACTTGCTGGCCGCGTGTGTTCGGATACTTACCAATCATATCTTTAATTTCGCCGCCTTCTCCGTTCAAACTAATCATGTTGAGACGATTTGCTGCTTCTGCATAAGCACGGAAAGCTATTTCATTTTGGGAACCAAACGACATAGAACTGATAATAAACGGAAGAGCGTGCCTGCCGGTCTGTGTACTGACCAGTTCTGTGGGTACGGGTGTATCCGCGGTTATAAAATCAGTTAAATGTCGAATCGCTACCGGCGTTTTCTTTTCAAGTTCTTCTAATTTTTCACGATAATCATCGTAGGCATTTCCTTTTGCAATATCTCCAATAGCTTTCCATACACGAGGAAAAATGTGAAATGTTTTGCGCGTCTTCACGTTAGGCGTATGAAAGTCTTCGGCACGCTTTATGGCGTCTTCCTTCATTGCGGCGAAACCGTATAAACTGTCAGAACCAAGGAAGTTTACAATATTGAGTGCCTGTGCAACTTCTTCATGCAAGCCGATGGCGGAGAACAGTCTGCCATAGCCGCGCAGTTCATGAATACCAATAGTAGAAATAACTTTCTCCAATCCTTTATTGAGCGCATTGTATAGGTTGATGAACGGTTTTGTGTCCTCATCTCCGACAGTGGCAAATGCGAGATATGGGCTAATTGCATCTGCACCCAATCCATACACTGTCACAAGATCATGAAGAGAGCGAATAGCACCAGAGCGTAGGACAATAGAGCAATCACGGCGTAATTGGGCAGAAACAAGTACCTGCTGCAGACGACCTACAATGACGTGCGGATCAATCCATAAGTTGTCGTGTTGATGAGCAAGTGCATCATCTACAACAAGAAGAGAAGAACCTTGACGTACGGCACGAATTGCTTCATCGCATAAACGTTCCAAAGCTTCAGCTAATGTTTCACTATTTTTATATACAGCTTGTAACGTATAGGTGCTACCTGCAAATATATTGTGAAGTTGTTCTAGTGTGAGTGAGCCGACAGCTTTTGCAGCCTGTAACCCTACTGTTCCTTCTAATAAAAGTGGGGAAGGCAGCTCGAGAACTTTTGCTTTCTCCTGTAATCCAAACAAAGCGGGGCGTTTTCCCAATACTGTTCGAGTCGAGAAATGCTCGATTTCACGGTCGCGGTCAATGGCTGGATTTGTCACAACAGCCACACTTTCTTTTAGAAAGTCCGCTACATTGCGTCGTCCTTCATCCAAAGCTGCTAAAGGTGCATCATGACCAAGCGAGCGAATTGGCTCCGCGCCTTTTTCCGCCATTTGCTCTAGAAGTTGAATATGCTCTCTGTCCCAACCAAACGCTGCATATTGTCTCTCTTCTATTTGTACAGTAGACTTCATTTCGGATATGATTTCAATTTGAGGTACGTTAAGATGAGAGCGGAAATTTTCCACAGTTTGCTTTTTACTGAATCGCTTGTAAACCTCTTCTTGAAATTCTTCATACTCATAAACAACCATGATATCTTCGTGCCATTTCAATCCTAGCTTTTCACCAGGCGCAAGGGCTTTTGGCTCTGCTACATAATCACTTGGTGCTACAACACCAGGCTCTGAAGCAAATACGTAAGATGTGCTTGTTTCTACCTTCCAAAGCGGGCGCAGACCAAGAGCGTCAACACTAAATACAGCTTCATCTTTATATCTCGAGATAATCCCAGCCGGACCTTGGGCGAAATGTCCCCAAGCTTCGCGAATATACGTATATAAATCCTGCAGGTGTGGTTTATATAAACGAATTTCATTTATAATTGGCGGAAATAAAATATCCATTGCTTCAAATAAGCTATACTTATGACGAGATAAAAGTGTATCAATTGTACGATTCAAGTCTTGAGAATCACTTCCCCCAAATGTGAGGGGAACACCTGCCATTTCCGCTTGGTCGCGTAGTTTAGCGATTGTATTAATTTCTCCATTATGACCAATTACACTAAATGGTTGTACACGAAAAAAATTTGATAATGTATTAGTAGAATAGCGATTATGTCCTAAAGTCATAGTGGATGCGATGAGTGGGTTCGTTAAGTCCTTATAATAATTGACAAGTGTATCTCCTGCTCCCATGACTTTATATACAACATGATCCACGCTTAACGAAGCAACATGAACAGCTGGGTTTTGTTCTAGTGCGATGGTAAGATCAAAGAGTTGTCTATCTATATCTTGTAAAGAAGTGCTTGTAAAAGCTGTTTGCCAAAATATAGGTTCCCCAGCTTTGCCGAGGGGACCAAGGGCTTCAGAGTGCACCACGTCTTGTGCTTCAAATACCAATGCTAACCCGAACTTAGAGAACGTTTCTCGCATTTTTTCTTGTATAGCAACAGGATTGCTGGTCCGCTCTAAAAAAAAGTGTCCTACAACAAAATCAGGACGGTCTGTTAGAGATGGATCAATGCCGCTATGACTCAACTTTTCTTTCCACAGTGCAACAGGGAGATCAATATGGATACCAATCCCATCTCCTTCACCGTTAATAAAACCGGCTCGATGATTCATCTTCACTAATGATTCAATACAAAGATCGATATTTTGTTTTGTAGGTTGTTTCTTTTTCTCCATAACGGAAACGATACCACAGGCATCGTGTTCTGCATGTTTGAAGTCGCGAAACAGAGCGGGTGTCCATTTGTTCATTGTAGCCATAAGGCTGTCCACCTCCAGAATTAATATTTTCAAAATTAAATTTTTCATAATTATAAAAAAATTAAAGGCGTTTGTATACCTTTAGAATTAACAATTTAGAAAAGGGAGTCATCGTTTAATTAAAAATAGTCTTTAAAGCTACTTGTTTGCGCTTTAATAAGCAAAATGGGGAGGATATAAAATTTATAGCATCAGATTTTATCTGATACATGCCAAAAGTTTTGGTGTAACAGATAATAAATGAAACAATATTTTGAATAATTATACCATTTATGATGGTTTTATGAAATAGTAAAAAAGAAAAAGAGGGGGTCCCCCATAACCATCAACTTTAGCGAGGTTGCTTTTTAGTATGATTTGAATAAAAGTTTATAATTTGGGCATACTCAAATCCAGCTCCATCCTGTTTTTTGCAAGCGAAAAATGGTTCTTTTCAACTAACTTTGGAAAGAACCACTTTTATTTTGCATTAAACACCTTCTCTGCGATCGAGTAAAAAATTCGTTTCAAGGTCGTGTAAGGAATGTTCATTTTGGAACTAACGCATTCAATCGTTGTGCCAAGGCACAATTGATAAAGATACTCTCTCAAACGATTCGTCTGATGCTTTCGAGGAAGAACAGACTCATATCTTTCAGAGAATACATCTAAACAATTTGGGCATTTATACCGTTTGACATGGATAAGGAGATAAACATCTTTGTTCAGTATGGGAAGATCTCTTACCTTTCTTGTCCTTCTATCGTGAACAATGGAAGAAAGGAAGCCACAATGAATACAACGTTCTTCCCATGAATTTTTTTCGACGGATATGAGGTGATAATCTGCAAATTGATCGTGTTTAATAACCTTAAATTCTGGTAATCCTAGTGATAAAGAAAGTATTTATGGTTCCTCCTAATGTTTGGTTTAGTCGCTAACATTATTGCCAGGATTTCATAAATGCTTTCTTCTTTTGTTTAAATCACAAAATATGGTGATGAACCGTAAAATTTATGCTTAAATAGATTTACATTTCTATTTGAAATAATTTACAATTAAGTCTTGTTCGTATTTGTTGTAATTTCACAAAAAAGGGGGAGATTTTATAAAAAATAAGTATTTTGGCATTTTGATTGTCCTTGCAGTTATCGCTATTCCTGTTTTTTTTTCTTTTATATAGTAGCACTCTAGAAACCTATGAAGAGCATAGAGAGTCTGACATTAGATGGTTAACTAAGAAGGAAGGACAATTAACTTCGTGGGGAAGAGAAAGTTTAAATTTAGAAAGGGAAAATTCAGAAGAAAAACCGAAGGTTAGAGTAGCAATACTGGATAGTGGTATCGATAAGCAACATGAAGATCTAGTTGGTAGAGTTGTTAAGGAGTATAATGCAATAAATCCAAAAGAAGAAGTAAAAGACATATATGGTCATGGTACTGCTGTTGCTGGAATTATAGCTGCAAATAATAATACACAAGGAAAAACATGATCACTATATGGCCATTTTGACAAAAGGGGATTTATATATCGGAAACTCTTTAACCAAAGCACAAGCAGTAGCTCGGTTAAAATCATCAGACAGCAAAAATAACAATGTTTGGTCTAAATCGTATTCCCTTGCTGCTGCAATAGCACGGGAGGCTGGCGGAAACAGGACACCGATAGGACCTGAAAGAGATAAAGGTAAATCTTCTGCTGAAGGTTATTATTTCCACTTCCATTTGTATAATCGCACTGGTGGTCATTCATTCTATTACTAAGGGGGATGATAGAAAATATGGATTTAAAAATTGAAGAACTATACAAAAAGTATCTTAAACTTTCAATACCAAATAAATACTTATTATCAGATGTCGAAGATATTCTAATTAATGAATATTTGGCTAAATCACTAGATAAAAAAGAAATGGATTTTTTAGTTGATTTACAAGAAATTAATAAGTATGATAAGTGTTTTATCATTGATAAAGACGAAATACTGAACAATTTATTTACAGAGCAAGAAAAAAGGGAATTTGTAAGTTTAAAGGAATTAAATAAACAATTTCCCTTAGATCCCGATAAATCTACAAAAAGTGAAGTCGAATATACCCGCATTCAAGAGGGGGAATATTTGGTGATTTTTTTAGGAGTTGATAGTGAGGATTACCTTAAAGATATCAAACTTATTGGAAATAGTGAAAAATTGTTTGATAGATTAATTGTATTAATGGGAATAGATAAAGAAGATTGTAACCTAGAAAATAGAGAATTCCATGATTATTTGAGATCTCTTTCAAATTTAGGTTACTTAAAATCCGACTAAATATTTATGCAATGCTAAGAGGTATTAAAAACATGAAATTTAATAAAATTCACCCAATGAAAAAAGCTTAAATACCTCAAAAAGTCGATTCTTTCAGTAAGAATCGACTTTTTTAAATCCTAAATTTGCTTAACGTACAAAATTTCCGAAATGTTGGCTGTACCCCATGCCCATCAAGCTAACGAAACAAGTTTCCCCCAAAATGAAAAAAACGTTATTCTTTCAGGAAAATACTCAAAAAGGATGACGTTTTTTTATGGACCTCTCGCTTTCTGAAGAATTACATCTATTCTCACAAGAATTACAACGCTTTCTATCTCCAGTAGCCCTACAAGACATCGCCAAACAAGTTGGCTAGCGATCTAGTAAGTATCAAGCAAACGAACTCATGGCCCTTTGTGTATGGCTCAGTCAGGAAATCGCTAGTACATCGCTTACACAATTGTGCAGTCGGTTAGAAGCTTCCACTGGGGTA
>NZ_RIAV01000022.1 GCF_003852715.1 Ectobacillus antri | reverse complement strand
TACTTTGGGCAGAACACGACATGATATTTGCAATCAAATGTGATGTTAGAGTTGCTTTGAACAGTTCTACTCACTGCTATCACCTCTAACAACGTTTTATCAAAAATATGTTATTTTTTTATAGATTTATCTAACGAACAGAGTGAAAATGTAGGATGGTTACATTGGCTGAAGCCAACGCCCATCCTAAGTACCTTTCATCCCCATAGCTGAAGCAAGGGGGGTCTCAGCACTAATGATATAAGTATGAAGTTAGCCTATCATAAGATGAACAATTTGCCCGAATTGGAAAAGTACAATAGAATCATTGTGTTTGTAGATGCTTAAGGCGGTTTGATTTGTTTGCATGGGCGTGGTCGTTTGTGAGGTGCAGCCGGTAAGCAAGATAAGCAGTAGAGCTAACGGTTTCATATAACATCTCCTGTTATGTTATTCAATAGAAGTAAAAAACATCCTCTATACAATGACAGTCTTATAATCTTATAATACAAATATAATGTTTTAAGAGAAAGGAATACTAAGATGAGACAAGTATGTGACGTCTGCCAGATTACAAAGCGTGGTTATCGCGTACATATAAAGGACGACATAGTAGCAGAAAAACTAGCTGTGTATTTTAGCAGTTTTGCGGCTACTGATTTTATACATATAGATACACAAACCATGTGGATGGAAGAACATATCTTTTTTAGTGTCATGGATTATTTAGACATACACGGCGGTGCTGATACGGTGTTTGCGCAAGGGCAAGGAGAAGCGTATAAGCCCATTCGTGAATTTGTCGCAGAAAGAGAAGCAGCTTGGATTGATGATATCATTCAAGAGCGTCGCATTTGCACGCATTATCAGCCCATTGTCAGCAGACAGGGAGAAGTTATCGGTCACGAGCTGCTTTCACGGGGCATTGGAGAGGATGATCGTCTCATTCCGCCATTTACCTTATTTGAAGCGGCGCGCGTGCGCAATCGCCTTTTTGCTTTGGACAGAGCGTGTCGCTTGGCTTCTATTCAAAATGCCAGCGGTGTGACAGATAAACTATTGTTTATTAATTTTATTCCAACATCGATTTACGTACCTGAGCATTGTTTAGCGACGACAATTCAGTTAATTGAAGAATTAAACATGGATCCCGCGCAAATTGTATTTGAGGTCGTTGAGACAGACAAAGTGAAAGACATTGCCCATCTTAAGCGAATTTTACGCTACTACAGAGATCACGGCTTTAAATACGCGCTTGATGACGTAGGCACTGGCTATAACAATATCGAGCTGCTGGAGGATTTGCGGCCAGATATTGTCAAACTAGCAATTGAGTTTACTAACGGCGTCAGCACGGATGCAAGCAAGCAGGATATGGCAAAGCGCGTGTTAGAAGCGGCACGCGGTATGCATGCTCTCGCTTTAGCGGAAGGGGTAGAAGCAGAGGAGGACCTTGCGTATCTACAAGCACTGGGCTACGACTTGTTTCAAGGCTATTATTTCGCCAAGCCGCAGGAGCACCCAGTAGAGGAAATCGCATAAGAAAAAGCACTGTCCCTCGACAGTGCTTTTTCCATCAGTTTCTTGGCCACAGCATCACACAGACGCCAACGATACAAATCACGCCGCCCAGCCAATCGTATGTATCTGGTGTTTTTTTATCGATCAGCCAGCCCCAAAACAGGCTCATTACAATGAATACGCCGCCATAGGCTGCATACACGCGACCAAAGCTAGGAAACGCCTGCCAGGTGGCAATAATACCGTACAGCACAAGTGCTATGCTGCCCAACAATCCCAGCCAGCCTGAGGCACCTTCACGAAGCCATTGCCACATCAAATAACCGCCGCCAATTTCAGCTAAGCCAGCTAACAAAAATATCAAAGTTGCTTGCAGCACTTACAACACTCCTGACTGTATTTGCTTCAGTCTCAGTATAGCATGTTTGTAATATTGCAATTATAGCACGAAATAGCAGGGGAATTGGCTATTTATGTTGAAATATGTAAGTGAATTGATTGATAAAAAAGAAGGTGAAGTCTTGCGATTTGCAGTCATGACAGACATTCACGGCAACGCACCTGCTTTGCGTGCCGTTTTACATGAGATTGATAGGATGAGAGATATTGAGCATATATATTGCTTAGGTGATATGATTGCGATTGGGCCTGATACGAATGAAGTGCTGGACATGTTGTTTGCGCGACATGATGTGACGATGGTGACCGGCAACCATGATGAAGCCGTATTGGCACTTGTAAAAGGAGAGATGTACCCTCAAAGTCATGCGCAGGCGAGAGAGCATCATCAGTGGATTGCAGAGCGGCTGAATCCGGTGTTCATTCCTAAGCTAGCCGCTTTACCGCGCACGATTCAGCAGGAGATACAGGGGCATCGTTTTTTATTTATGCACTATCAGCTCGCGAAACCAGATGCGCCCATTAGCGACGATCCGTTCAGTGCAATTGTCGAGCCCACGCTCGCAAACATGCGGCAGCTCTTTGCTAATTGCGAGGCCGATTGCATCTGTTTTGGTCACCACCATCCTGTACATGATTTTCGAAGCACAAGTCCGAGGTACATTAATCCAGGTGCGCTCGGCTGCGGCGGGTTCGCGCCCTATGCGATTGTGACCGTAGGAGCTACGATTGAAGTAGAGCTGTGCGCCGCGATATATGAGAAAGAGGAATTTTTGGCATCGTATGAGCAATTAGGGGTGCCAGACCGGGCATTTATTTTGCGGGTGTTTCATCAAGTCAACTAACAAGAGAAGAGTGCTGATATGAATATTTTATGGGATTTTGACGGAACGCTGTTTGATACATATCCAGCGTACACCAATATGCTAGCAGATGTATTGGGAGAGCGAGACATTTATAAGCAGTTAAAAATTTCGTACTCGCATGCGCTGCAGCACTACAAGATCTCTTCGGAGCAGCAGGAAGAGTTAAACAAGTTAAAGCTGATTCGAAAAAGGTAAAGGACGCTTTGCAGAAATACAGTGAGATCAAATAAGGATATGAAAGCAGAAGCCCGAGTAGGCTTCTGCTTTTTTATGTAATATATTTTAAAAATTTTGTATAATCAGTAAAAAGGGGTGGTTAAATGAAAAAGAAATGGATGCTCAATCTTCTCTTACTACTAAGTGCCTGTAAAGTTGTTTCCGAAGAACCAAATACCCTTCAAGATGCAATGAAGCAAGGGTTTCGTGCAGAACAGATTACAGAAGCGGATGTTATAGAAACACAGCAGGTCGACGATAACTTACTTGTATTTTATAAAAGTGAGGATAGCATAGGCATTGGTAGCATCTATACAAAAGGTAAACACTTGAAATGGTATAAGGGACAGCAAAATATTGGTATCAGAAATGATAGTGATGCATCGGCTTCTATGCAAGGCACGGTGCAAACAGAAGACGGGCAAGACATTGAAATCTTAGTGGAGCGGGCACCAAAAAATGGCGCTTACTCCGTTCGCGTTCTTCCTTAAATCACGGATTGGAGCTGTTAACATGAAACATATTCTTTTTCTTTGTACCGATAACTACACGCGCAGCATTACGGCAGAGTTTTGTCTGCGTGATTATATGCAAAAGCATAACTTACCTCTTACAGTTGCTGCTGCGGGCTTTAAAGCAGACAGCGATGTAAGCCGCTTTTCAGACATTCATTTTAAGCGTATGGCGGAGCTGGGCATTGATACATCCGCTTTTACACGAACGCCATTTTCTGAAGACATGCTAGATAAGTATGACGTGGTCGTAGCCATGGGCCGCGAGCATCAAGATTATATCAAAACGCAATACAACCGCTCGGTACCACTGTTTTATGAAATTTACAAAAATGAATCACAATCGGTCACGGTGCCGCCGCCAGACTCAGCTGGTACATACTTGAAGAGTATTGAGCGTATGGTTGATGAAATATATGAAGCTATGCCTGTGCTTGTAAGAAACCTATAGGACAGTTGCCAAATTCATGTGAAAACTCGCCAAATAAATCATCAAACTCGCCAGATTCATCCTCAAACTTGCCAAATAACCTGTCAAACTTGCTAATTTGATAAGTAATCAACGAAAGGAGAATAAGATGTATCAAGACAATGAAGTTACGATTAGACCTGTTGAACCAGGTGATATGGATATACTTTGGACACTTTTATATGAGGAACAAGAACCTGAGTGGAAAAAATGGGACGCACCGTATTTTCCGCATGTCCATGTACCGTACGAGTCGTTCATCGCAGATCGAGAGAAGTGGATTGGTAAGGATGAGCGCTGGGTGATTACGGTACGCGACCAAGTAATCGGAACAGTGTCCTATTATTGGGAGCATGAGCCGTCACGCTGGCTTGAGATGGGCATCGGTATCTATGATCCGGCATTTTGGAGCGGGGGCTACGGAACGAGGGCGCTGCGGATGTGGATTTCTCATCTGTTTGCAACGATGCCGCTTGTACGCGTTGGATACACAACGTGGTCCGGTAACGAGCGCATGATGAAGGTTGGTGAAAAGTTAGGCATGACTATGGAGGGACGTATGCGGAAATGCCGCTATTATGACGGTGCATACTATGATTCTATTCGAATGGGCTTGCTGCGAGAGGAAGCTATATCTTTAGGATATATTGATAATTGAAGTATCCGGAGGAGAAGATATGAAGAAACGTAAGAGGGTTCAAATGAATATCGTAATTCAACCGGTACAAGTCAGTGATGCTGCATTCGAAAAAATGAAATACATACAAAAAGACCTGAGCGGCTTGTCTCAGGTCTTCACAACAACTCATTCTTTTTAAAATAGCGCCACATACCATAGGTGAGCAGCACTAGGCTCAAAAAGATAACTACAGTAGCAAACGGTGAATCCTGATACGGAAGCGGTACGTTCATTCCAAAAAAGCCAGTTACGAACGTAAGCGGCAGCATGATCGTGGAAATCATCGTCAGTACGTTAATTTTTTCATTGGCCTTAGCGCTGATGATGGAATAATACGTATCCAGGGCACTGTTTACGAGATCGCGGTATGTTTCTGTGGAATCCACAATTCGTTCCATATGATCCATTAGGTCCACATAGAAGGGAATGTTATGCTCTTGAATATCGAATTTCCATCGCCCGTTCATCGTTAAAAAGATTCGTTTTTGCGGCAAAATAACACGGCGAATTAAGATAATGGTTCGCTTAAGCGCCAAGAACTCTTCTGTCACCTCTTTTACGCCTTCATCGTACATTTCATCCTCAAGCTCGTCAATACGAACACCGATGCGATCTAAAATCGGGAAGTACTCGTCAGTAATGCCGTCAATCAATGTATACAGCAAAAAGTCAGCCCCGCGGTTCATATATTTCGGACTCACGGAACAAATGGCATCCATTTGTCCAAGCCAGCGCTGTTTTTTCTTATGAATCGTCACTACATAATTTGAGCCAAGAAATACGTTTAGCTCAAGCGTTGTAATCTCATTATCACTTTCTTCGTTGTAGCGGAGCGCGTGGAACACGAAAAACTTGTAGGCATCATAATCATCCACCTTTGCCCGCGGACTGTCGTGGAGACAGTCTTCAATTGCAAGCGGGTGAAAGCCAAATGTTTTTGCGATCAAATATAATTCATCAGTTTTAATATCGTATAAGTCAATCCACAGCAGGTTTTGCGGATGCGCAAGGTAGAATGGAATGTCATCAAGTGCAATATCCTGCTGCATGCTTTGTGTTTTTTCATTATATAGATATGTTTTAATCATATATATGCACCTCTCTCGTATACGAGGCACATGCTCAGATGAAACATGGACCTCGCTTGCTATATGAATGTGTTGGACTATCTGGGTCCATGTATTTCACCTCCTAAAAAATAAAGGCCTTCACTCTAAAGGGAGTAAAGGCTGTTTGTGCAACAAAAAGAAACTACTTATCGTAAGCAGTCTGCGCTTCTCCCTCGTTGAGTTTTAGCACTGTATAGCATAGGTTACAAACCAGCTACATTAAAAAAGACCTTAGTCCGATCTTTCCTGTTGACCCATTGGCGTCTCTCGACATTTTTGGGCAGCAGCGTGTCTCTATACAGGAGCCTCACCTAACGGATGATTCAATTAACTAAAATTCTAGCATTCACAGCGAAAAGCGTCAAATCTATTTTCGTACCGGCATATAGTTATAAGGTACTATAATTATAGAAGGAGGCGATACATATGGGATTTTTAGATGGTATCATGGGCAACGCGTCAGAGGTGAGTGTACAGGATGTACAAAAGGAATTTAGCAACATTCTTGCTGCAGGTGAGCAGGTGGAAAAGGCATACCGCTTAATTCGCGATATGTTTATCTTTACAGATAAGCGCCTCATTTTAGTCGACAAGCAGGGCATTACGGGCAAGAAAACAGAGTATCACTCCGTACCATATCGAAGCATCACGCATTTTAGCATTGAAACAGCCGGCAGCTTCGACCTTGACGCAGAACTGAAAATCTGGATTTCCGGCGGCGGTATGATTCAAAAGCAGTTTAACAAGAACTTGAACATTTATGAGTTGCAGAGTGTTTTGGCAGCGTATGTGTTGCGGTAATCTAGAGGGGCAATCTTTGTGATTGCCTCTTTCTTATTTGTAAATTATTTATTACATACACAAAAGCGTAGTTGACATATAGGAATAGTATAAATAAAATAAGAGAAACTAGATTTATATATTGCTTATCAGTCAACTGAAGGCGCACAGCATTCACTTTGTGGATGACGTGCGCCTTTTTTGTTGGGGGAAGGGAGAGTTAACGATGGAAGTGCTTTGGTTTTTGCCGACAAGTGGGGACAGCAGGTATTTGGGGACGAAAAAGGGAGGTCGGCCTGCGACGTATGTGTACTTAAAACAAATTGCGCAGGCGGTTGATCAATTAGGCTTTCACGGTGCATTGCTACCGACAGGGCAGTCATGTGAAGATGCGTGGATTACAGCATCTTCTCTACTGAGTGTGACAAAGCGGATGAAGTTTCTGGTCGCGCTTCGTCCCGGCCTTATGTCCCCGACGGTTGCGGCCCGGATGGCATCCACTTTTGACAGGTTGTCTGGTGGTCGTTTACTTGTCAATGTGGTGACTGGCAGTAGTCCAGCAGAGCATGGGGCAGATGGGATTCACCTGAGTCATGCAGAGCGTTATCTCGTTACTGACGAGTTTTTAAGTGTGTGGCGTAACTTGTTAAACGGCGAAGAGGTGAACTTTGAAGGAGAGCATTTTCATATTAAGGGCGGTAAAAATGTATATCCCCCTGTACAGTCTCCATATCCACCCCTGTATTTTGGGGGTTCCTCTGCTATCGCAAAGGAAGTTGCAGCTAAGCATGTAGATGTGTATTTAACATGGGGAGAGCCACCAGCGGCAGTTAAAGAGAAAATCACACATGTACAACAACTTGCGGCAAGATACGGGCGAACGGTTAGGTTTGGAATTCGACTGCATGTGATTGTACGTGAAACAGCAGACGAGGCGTGGGATGCGGCTCATGCGCTTATTCGTCATGTTGATGATGAAACGGTGGCTGCAGCACAAAAAGCGCTACAACAACACGAATCAGAAGGGCAAAGACGAATGCTAGCCCTCCACAGCGGAAATCGCAACGACTTGGAAATTAGTCCAAATTTATGGGCGGGTGTTGGTCTTGTACGTGCCGGTGCAGGAACGGCACTTGTGGGTGACCCAGAAACAGTGGTTGAGAGAATTCGGGAGTACGAAGCACTTGGCATTGATACGTTTATCTTATCTGGCTATCCACATTTAGAAGAAGCGTATCGCGTTGCTGAGTTGTTGTTTCCACTGCTTTTTCCAAGCGACGATGTAGCTTTTGCAGGCGAACGATTAGCTGATAGCATTCATCCAAAATAAAAGGAGGAGTACATATGAAAAAGTGGATTACAGGTGCAATTGCAGCGACTTTATTTGCAGGAATTGTGACAGGGTGCTCATCATCCAAAACATCAGCGAAGAAAGAACCGACGACAATCAGCTTTGTGCACTGGCGCGGGGAGGATGTAGAGGTATTTCATACTCTTATTCAAAAGTTTGAACAAGAAAATCCGGAAATTAAAGTAAAGATGAATGTGTATCCATCTGATCAATATCAATCAACAGTGCAAACTGTACTTCGAGATGGGCAAGCAGGAGATGTGTTTACATCGTTTCCGGGGGCGCAGTTTGAAACATTGCAAAAAGCAGGATTATTTACAGACCTTACAAAGGAATCATTTACAACAAATTTTGAAGCGCATTTAATTGAAAATGGGAAGAAAGATGGTAAGCAGCTTGCACTTCCATATCAGCTTGTTTTTAATATCCCAGTGTATAACGTGGGGATATTTGAAAAGCTAGGTTTAACACCGCCAAAGGATTGGGAAAGTTTTTTACAAGTAAATGAAAAACTGAAAGCGAACGGTTATATCCCTATTGCCTTTCCAGGTGCCGACATTGGACCAGGTCAATTTATGAACAGTATGGTCATGAACAATGCACCGAGCGACCAAAGCTTATCAGCCTTACAAAAAGGTGAAACGAAGCTGACAGATGAATGGTGGGTGAAAACGCTAGGGCAATTCAAAGAACTACAGCCGTATCTCCAAAAAGATGCCCTTGGTGCCAAACATGATAGCGCCATTGCCTTGATTGCTCAGGAAAAAGCGGCAATTTTGGCGACCGGCTCGTATGCGGTTGCAGGTATTCAAAAGCAAAATCCGAACATTCGTCTCGGCTTGTTAGCACCGATTACTGTTCAGGCATCACAAGCAAAATATGAAGGCGTACATACGTCAACCTTTATGTTGGCTATTAACAGCAAGTCGAAAAAGAAGGGAGCTGCAAAGAAGTTTTTAGCATTTTTAAGTAAGCAGGAAATTGCCACAGAATATGCCAATAAAACAGCGCAGCATGTGACAGTGAAAGGTGTAAGCTACGAATCTCCTATTCTAAAAGAGCTATCTACTTGGACAAATAAAAAGACGGTGTTTCAGCCGCGTTTTACCATTACTAACGCAAATGTGGAAAAAGCGGTGACAGGCTCTATTCAAGAGGTATTAGGAGGAACTGCACCTAAGCAAGCGGCGGAAGCAGCCCAAAAAATTGTGGAGCAAAATGTGGTGAAATGAGGCGCTATAAGCTGCTTTGGTTTTTACTTCCCGGCTTTATCTTATATGCCGTTTTTCAGTTGTTTCCTATTTGTAGCGCGTTCTATTATTCCATTACAAATTGGGATGGTCTCACACCGAGCTACGCGTACGTCGGCTTTGAAAATTACAAACGACTTGCTTCAGATATTGTTTTTCATACCGCGTTGATAAATAATTTGAAGTTTATGGTGGTCGTCGTACTGCTGCAATCAGGCATGTCTCTCTTATTCGCGCTGTACCTAGTAAAGCACACAAAAACAAATGTTGTGCTACGCGCACTGTATTTTTTTCCGACCATTTTATCTTCAGTGTCCGTTGCGTTTATTTGGCTGTTTATGTATGACCCGAGCATTGGACTGATCAGCAAAATTCTTCGTCAAAACTGGCTTGGTGACAAGGAGTTTGCCATATATGCGGTGGCACTTGTGCAGGTGTGGTTTCATACTGGTCAGATGATTGTCATTTTCGTATCCGGTTTGCAAGCGGTGCCAGCCGAGCTACATGAAGTTGCAACGCTTGAGGGAGCCAATCGCTGGCAGCGCTTCAGGTGGGTCACCTGGCCTCTCATTGCGCCGGCCGCGGCAATTGTAGTATCGTATACGATACTGCAGTCCTTTAAGGCATTTGATTTAATTTTTGCAATGACACGCGGCGGTCCGAATTATGGGACAGAAATCTTGTCGACTTACATATATGCATCCGCGTTTCAAAATTACAGCTTCGGCTATGCATCGGCGCTGTCGGTGGTATTTATGCTGGTTGTTGCGCTTGTGACACTTTTGCAATTCCAGATACTTCGCGTAAATCGTGTACACTACTAGGGAGGTAGAGAAATGCTTCGGACATTGCTGCTTTTTTTATATGCTTTGCTCATCATCATACCAATCGGTGTGATTGTGGGGGCAACGTTTAAAGACGAAGCAGAGATTTATAAGACGCCATTCTCCTTACCGGATAGTTTGAGCTTTGGAGCATACGGTGATTTGTTATCTCATCAAGAAATGGGCTTATATGCGCAAAATAGCGCTATCGTGACAGTAAGTTCAATGCTGCTTACTTTGTTATTCGCAAGTTTTATTGCTTTTGCAATTACGCAGTTGCCGCCCTGGCCTGCCCGACTTGTGTTTGTGTTATTTGTATTTGGCATGCTCGTACCAGCGCAGGTTAGCATGATTCCGTTATACCAGGTTGTAACATCACTTCAGCTCACAAATTCCCTAACAGGTCTTGTGCTTGTAAATATTGCCTCGACCATGTCAATTGCAGTATTCATTCTGACGGGATTTATGAAGATGATTCCAAAATCGCTCTTTGAGGCGGCAATCATGGACGGTGCAAGTTATTGGCACATGTATGCGCGTATTGTTATACCGTTATCATTGCCTTCGCTCGCCTCCACTGCGATTTTTCTTGTTGTGATGCACTGGAACGATTTGTTGTATCCGCTGTTGTTCATTACGGATAACCAAAAGAAAACCTTGCCGCTCGCTTTGCTCGGCTTCCAAGGTGAGTACATTACCAACTATCCTGTCCTTTTTGCAGGTGTTATTTTATCATCGCTACCTATTGTTATTGCTTATATCTTTTTACAACGTTTTTTCGTATCTGGCTTGACCGCAGGTGCGACAAAAAGCTAAAGAGTGCTGACATGCACTCTTTTTTTGTGTAATGTAGGTAAAAATGGGTGCAACACATTTTGTACAGCAACAGCACCTGCTGCTGTGCGGGCTAGGCACTTCTATTCCTCAGTCACAAAACTGTCACATTTTACGCAAGCAAACGCTATTATTCGGTGCTATCGTAGAAAAAGAATAGGGAGGGGATACATATGAAAGCATGGCGTATGCTGACTTTATGCGTGAGCATAACAGCAATGTTAATCGTAAGCGGTTGCGGCGGGAAGCTTGAGAATCCGCTGAACTGGGAGATAGAAGCCTTTTCCTACAGCAACCAAGATGGGAAAACGGTGGGATTAAAGGAACTAAAGGATAAAGTGTGGATTGCGGATTTTATTTTTACAAGCTGTGAAACCGTATGTCCGCCGATGACGGCAAATATGATGAAGCTACAGGAGATGCTCGCGAAGGAAGAAATCAACGATGTCACGTTCGTATCGTTTAGCGTAGATCCAGAGGTGGACAAGCCGGATGTACGGAAGGATTTTATGAAAAATTATGATTTTGGAAAAGCGAAATGGCATTTTCTTGGTGACTATTCACAGCAAGAAATTCAGGAGTTTGCGATGAAGAATTTTCAAACACCGGTAAGCAAGCCGAAGAACAATTCGCAGGTCATTCACGGTACAAGTTTTTACCTTGTGGACCAAAGCGGTAAAGTTGTGAAAAAATACAGCGCACTGAATGTGCCTTATGAAGAAATCATAAAAGATATTCAAACCATTCAATAGGGGTGACAACATGAAGGCACAACGTAAACCACTTATATTAGTATTGATTACGATTGTAATTGCGGCAATCGTTGCGTTGGTTGCATGGGGAACGAAGGGAAAAGAAGAAGCGAAAGAGGTGAAATCTTTGCCGCCTGTTACCGGGCAGCCTGTGCTCGGGGATGAGAAGGCAAAGGTAACTGTCACAGAGTTTGGTGACTATAAATGTCCAGCATGCAAGGCGTGGGGAGAGCGCATTTTCCCGCAGCTACAGGCGGATTATATCGACAGCGGAAAAGTGAAGTTTTCATATGTAAACGTTTTGTTTCATGGTGATGAATCCTTGCTTGCAGCGCTTGCGAGCGAAGCGGTATATAAACAAAATCCTGAGGCGTTTTGGAACTTCCATAAAGAAGTGTACAAGCAGCAGCCGGAAAGTCACGATGATGTGTGGATCAATGAAGACTTACTGACACAAATCGCAAAGGAAACGGTTCCTAATTTGGACGAGATGCGTTTTGCGGCTGATATGAAGAGTAGGGAGATTACTAGTTTAATTGGCGAAGATGAAAAGCTCGTGCAGGCGTACAATGTGCAGCTAACACCGACGATTGCCGTAAACGGTAAGGTGTTAGAGGACCCTTACGATTATGAAAAGCTGACAGAGCTCATTGAGGAGGCACTGCAATGAACTGGCGCAATTACACGTTGTACATGGCATGGTTCGTCTCCATGACGGCCGTGCTCGGCAGTCTGTATTTTAGTGAGGTGCGTGGCTTTATTCCGTGCGAGCTGTGCTGGTATCAGCGCATCATGATGTATCCGCTTGCAATTTTTCTCGGCATTGCGACGATTTACCAAGACACGCGCATTAAAAAGTATGTGCTGCCGCTTTCCATTATCGGCGGTAGCATTTCAATCTTTCATTATATGATGCAAAAGATTCCTGGCTTTGCGGCAATTAAGCCATGTGTGCAAGGTGTGCCTTGTACCGGACAGTATATCAATTGGCTTGGCTTTATCACCATTCCATTTTTGGCGCTTGTGGCGTTTACATTGATTACAATTTTGCTGCTGCTGACAAAATCTTCATCTGAAAAGGAATGATTGTAGGATTATTCTGATATATAACAAGATTTCATGATATGATAGGTAGGTAGTAACATAGATACATAGGGGGAGCAAGTATGAAAAAGTTAGTATGTACATCTTTAGCAGCTATGATGCTGATGCCAGCATCGTTTGTGGCTGCTGAAACAAAACCAAAACCAACACAAAATGTTGTGGCAAGTGGTTGGGTTGCGCAAAATGGAGTTTGGTATTACTATGCGCCTGGAACGCGTACACCGTATAAAGGTTGGCTAAAAGATGGAGGCACGTGGTATTACCTGGACAAGCAAACTGGCGCGATGAAAAAGGGCTGGTTGCTTGATGGTGGTAAGTGGTATTATTTGGCGCCAAGCGGTGCGATGAAAACAGGCTGGGTAAAAGATGGCGCAACGTGGTACTACTTGGCAGGCGATGGTGCGATGAAAACAGGTTGGCTAAAAGATGGGGACAAATGGTACTACCTAGCAGCAACTGGTGCGATGAAAACGGGCTGGGTAAAGGATGGAAGCACGTGGTATTACTTGGCAGGCGACGGTGCGATGAAAACGGGTTGGCTGAAAGATGGAAACGATTGGTATTACTTGGCGGGCGATGGTGCGATGAAAACAGGCTGGCTTGAATACGGCGGTGCAAAATACTACTTGGCTGATAACGGCAAAATGAAAACAGGCTGGATGCAAAAAGGCTATGAGGCTTACTATTTTGTTCCGAGCGGTGAAATGGTAGTTGGTAAAACGTTTGTAATTGACGGTAAGGAGTATGCCTTTGACGATGAAGGTGCTCTGTTACGTCAGACTACGATGGAACAGGAAGAAATGATAGCGCGCATGCAAAGTGTTGCGAGTCTGTATGAGGGTTTAGATGCATATACGGAAGATCACGTAGCTGTACTTGCTGATAGTGAGGGTGATGTCGCTATCGGTACAGAAGGGCTTGCGATGGTATTCTTCCCAGAAGCAGAGCTTGTCGCTGAGATTGCGAAAGCATTTGATTGTCCGCTAGAAGTAGCGCAGCTTCAACAATACGCACAAAAAGCAATTGATGAAAATCGCACAATCGATTTAGGGCGCATTTCATTTATCCCAGACGAAGAAGGCACAATTTCAATTGTATGGATTTAATACGAAGGGGCTGACCCAAAAGCCCCTTTTTGATGAAATTTAACCGAATTATGTGAAATAGACCACCTCTGAAACCTTAGATTTTACTGGGTTTTCACTGGTGGTCTATTTTTCCATGTTACCTCAGATAGGAGCATTACCACCCTTTTGGAGCACCCCCTTTTTCCGTATTTTTAGAATGGGGGACGGTACGCTTCGAAAGCGGATGAAGCAAAAAATAATGTGCGGGCGAAATTAACAGAGCATTTCAACAAAAGAATCCGGTCATGCGACCGGCTTTTTACATACAAAAATTGTATAAGCGCTGCCCAAAACGGCCTGTTCTTTTATAATACGTACAGGCAAATCGCGGCGGATTGTGCTGAATGAGCGGTTAATGTCCGTGCCAATCAGACTTGTGACGATATTAAACAAGGAACGCAGTATGCCAGGGGACCGGTTTTCCTTGAGAAATTTATCAAACACTAAAATCGTTCCCCCTGGTTTGGTTTTTCATCAAGCTCTCCCTTTTTTATAGATCTTTTACACGTAACACTCGCATGGCATTTAAAATGGCTAGTACGGTCACACCAACGTCGGAGAAAACCGCTTCCCACATCGTTGCGATACCGAAGGCGCCGAGTAATAAAAAGCCAGCCTTCACACCAAGTGCGAAAATAATATTCTGCCACACAATGCGGCGTGTGCGTTTTGCGATGCGAATGGCCGCTGCGATTTTAGAAGGCTCGTCGTTCATAATCACTACATCCGCAGCTTCAATTGCGGCGTCAGAGCCAAGACCGCCCATGGCAAACCCAACGTCAGCTCTTGCTAAAACAGGTGTATCATTGATACCATCGCCGACAAAGATAAGCTTTTCTTTCGCTCCTTTTTGCGCGTACAGTTTTTCCATTTCATCAACCTTTTCATGCGGCAACAATTCCGCATGTACTTCATCAAGACCAAGCGCACGGCCGACAGCGTCACCGACCGCCTTGCTGTCACCGGTCAGCATTACCGTTTTCGTAATACCAAGAGCACGCAGTTCGGAAATAGCCTTCGCTGCATCTTCCTTAATGGCATCAGTAATCACGAGGTAGCCCGCGTAGCGCCCATCCACAGCCACATGTACAACCGTACCAATTTCAGTTGGCTCCGTATAGGCAATGTTCTCTTTTTGCATGAGCTTTGCATTACCGGCTACAATAGTCCGGCCATCCGCTTTGACCGTAATTCCGTGCCCGGCGATTTCTGTGTAATCCGAAATCAGCGCGTCATCGATATTTGTACCGTAAGCGTTTCGAATCGAAAGAGCAATCGGGTGATTTGAATGCACTTCTGCGTAAGCAGCGTACTGCAATAGCTCTTCCTTCGTCATATCAATAGGATGAACGGTTGTTACTGCAAATTTACCTTTTGTCAACGTACCAGTTTTATCAAAGACAACATGTGTTACATCGTTGAGCGCTTCTAAATAGTTGCTGCCTTTTACCAAGATGCCGTGCTTGGATGCACCGCCGATGCCGCCAAAAAAGCCGAGCGGAATGGAGACAACAAGAGCGCATGGACAAGAAATAACCAAGAACACGAGCGCGCGATAAATCCATTCAGAAAAAGTTGCACCTTCTAATAAAAGCGGCGGGAGTAACGCGAGCGCGGCGGCTGTGATAACAACACCAGGTGTGTAATAACGGGCGAATTTGGTGATAAAGTTTTCCGTTGGAGCTTTCCGGCTGCTGGCGTTTTGAACGAGGTCCAAAATTTTGCTGACGGTCGATTCACCAAATTCCTTTGTTACTTCAACAGTCAACACGCCGCTGTTGTTGATAAAGCCGCTTAGCACTTCATTACCAGGCACTGCTTCTCGCGGCATGGATTCACCTGTTAAAGCAGACGTATCGAGCATAGACATACCGCTTCGTACCTTGCCGTCAAGCGGTACTTTTTCACCTGGTTTAATGATAATAATATCGCCGACACGAACGCTTTCCGGCGCTACTTGTAGTACGTCGTCGCCGCGCTGTACATTAGCGTAATCAGGACGAATCTGGAGTAATGCGCTGATAGAACGACGGGAGCGGTTAACCGCAATGCTTTGAAACAATTCGCCAAGCTGATAAAACAGCATGACGGCAACTGCCTCGGGATACTCACCGATTGCGAAAGCACCAAGTGTCGCCAGCGCCATCAAGAAGTTTTCATCAAATATCTGCCCGCGGACGATATTGCGACCAGCTTTTAAAATGACATCACCGCCGGCAATAAAGTACGCTGTTACAAACAAAATAAGCGCCATCCAGTCCGGAACGGGTAGGGTAAATGCAAGCAAGCCGAGCGCACCGCCAATCGCAAGCTTTGCAATAATACTCTTGATGTCGCTTGCTTCCTCTGTTTTTTCAACCGTTGTTACCTGTACATCTGGCTCTAGTCGTTTTACAATAGCCTTCATTTCATCGGTTACTGCACTAAGCTGTCTTTTATCGGCAACGGAAATCGTGAGCTTTTTGGATATGAAATCGAGATGACCGTCAACAACATGTGGAAGCTCTTTTACCTGCGTTTCAATTTTTAGCGCACAGTTCGCACAGTCAAGCCCGTTTAAGAAAAAGGTTGCCTTTTGGCCCGGTTCGGTTGCGGTAATATGCGGCTCGAGCTTGTGAACAAGCTGCTTGACATCTGTGACTACAGCATCTGCCCGCGCCGCGTCCGCTTCAATCGTTAATGTTTTATTGACAAAATTCACTGCGCAGGAAGAAATGCCATCTAATTGTCCAACCCCATTTTCAATCTTGGCTGCACAGTTCGCACAATCGAGTCCATCCAGCACAAGCTGCCGTTTCGCTGTTTTCTCCATATTTCTCTCTCCTTTAACAAGAGGCGTTCTATTGTTTCATAGGTATGTGCATTCCGCTATTTGGTGCGTTCAATTCTCTTCTTTAACATGCGCAAAAGCCTGTTCAAAAATTGCCTTTACATGATCATCTAAAAGGGAATAGTAGACAACCTTGCCTTCCTTGCGGTTTTTAACGAGTTTGGCCTGTTTTAGCACCCGCAGCTGATGAGAGATAGCGGATTGCGTCATACCCAGCAAATACGCCAAATCGCATACACACATTTCACTGGCAAATAACGCGTGTAAAATGCGCGTTCGGGTGCGATCGCCCAGTACCTTAAATAATTCCGCCACATTCTGGAGGCTATCATCATCAGGAATGGATGATTTGACTTCTTCAATTACTTCTCTATGGATGATCGTTTGGCTACAGCTTTCCAAGCATGCGTCTTCTTTTTCTTCAATCATCATGATTCACCTCAATTATGAATATGTGAGCAATTGTTCATATGTTTATTATATGTAGTGGAATTTTTTTCTGTCAATCTTTTTTATATTGTTGCATACGCTAGGGGGGTATAGTATTATTGTAGACAAAGGAGGCAGGATCATGAAAAAGTGGATTGTGTCAGCAGTTGTACTGTTAGTTGTGATAATGGGCGGCTATCTCATTTGGAATACTATGCAAGCGCCTAAGCAAGAGAGTGGTCATCATGGTGATCACGGCAATCATGGAACGGTTGCTACGCAAGGAGACGTTACAGCAAAAGTTTCGTATGATAATGGAACATTTAACGTGTTAGTACAAGATAAGAATGGCAAACCAATCGATGATTTGCAAATCAATCACGAAAAAATCATGCATATGATTGTCGTGAGCCATGATTTAGGTCAATATTATCATATACACCCAGAACGAACGGGTGCCGGTACGTTTTCTGTAAAGCAGGACCTAGAGCCGGGGGCATACAAGGTGTTTGTTGATATAAAGCCCAAAAATGCTTCTTACGCTGTCGCGCCAATTGATGTAACAATCGGCAACGGTCATATGCATCACGAAGCATTACAGCCAGAGACAAACTTTACGAAAACGGTAAGCGGAAAAACAGTGACGATGAAGCCAGATACGTTTGCAGCAGGTGAAGCTGTTACATTGCGCTTCTCGTTTGCAGATGGCAGTGTGCCAAAGCCGTATTTAGGGGCGCTTGGTCATGTAGTCATTTTAGATGAAGCAGGAGAGAAGTATGTACATGTACACCCACTTTCCGCGAAAGAAACAGCGTTTGAAACAAAGTTTGATAAGCCGGGTGTGTATAAAATTTGGGCTGAATTTCAATTTGATGAGGTTCTTGTCTATCCGTTTGTTGTAGAAGTGAGGTGATAAACTATGGATCATTGTGAAAACAGCATGGTGCCGCGTACCGAAAAAGAAGTACAGGATTTACTAAAGCGTCTCAAGCGCATTGAAGGGCAGGTGCGCGGGGTGCAAAAAATGGTTGAAGATGACCGTTATTGCGTGGATATTATGGTGCAGATTTCCGCCATCAATGCAGCGCTGCATAACGTTGGTTTTCAATTGCTTGAGCGTCACGCGAGTCACTGCGTTGCCAAGGCGATTAGCGAAGGAAACGGCGAGCAATCCATGCAAGAACTTATGACAGTTATTAAACAATTTGCGAAAAAGTGAGGGAGAAACATGATTACGTTACATGTAGAAGGTATGACATGCAATCACTGCAAAGCAGCGGTCACAAACGCCCTAGAAGAGCTAGCAGGTGTTACCGCAGTAGAAGTACATTTGCAGGAAGGCACAGTTGACGTGCAATTCGATGAAGCAAAAGTAACAGTCGAAGCGCTGAAAGAAGCAATCGAAGAACAAGGCTACGACGTGAAATAAGAAAAGGAGCTCCGCAGAGCAATAGCGGGGCTCTTTTTTTCAGGAATTCAGCAATTATGTATATGCACGTAAGTGTGAACAAAATATTACTGGCAGTGTTTGATTACGGAAATATCATGTTTACGCTACTTGGCGTGGCTGTTCTAATCGTCATGGCGCAGTATAAGGAATGGCTTCTTATCACAAGTCGAAATACGACATGGAGAGAAATACCAGTATTGATGGTCATGCAAAGGAAAATGTAAGAAGCATAAGGTGAGACAAGTGGCTAGGGAAACTGACCGGAAAAATCTCAAACTGGCTGAAATATGTATAAAACTGACCGAAATATAACAAACCGGCCCTCCAAGAGGACCGGTTATTCCTTTAGCTTCGTATATACGACTAGCCGTTTTTCGTGATTCTCCGTCCGTCGGTCGTATCTTCCGTCGCAGGTAATAATGTTTAAGTACTTTCCGTCCGCCGCACTGAAAATCTCTTCGACGGGGGCTTGATTAAAGGGATAAACCTCTTTTTTGAAGACGGTGAATGTGAGCTTCTTACCATCTTCTCCGTATACCATAATTTCATCACCGAGCCGTATCCGTTTCAAATAAAAGAAAATACCCGGTCCGATATAGTTATCCACATGTCCGGCCAACACAGCGGTACCAATCTCGCCAGGTGCAGCACCAAGTGCGTACCACCCGACCTTTTTCACGTCTTTTGGAACTTCCATTGCGCCGTCCGTTGTGAGCTGTACGGGCACGACCTGCGCCTCTAGGGAAAGGCGCGGAATACTGATTTTTGTAGGTGCCGCATGTACGACCGACGGCACCAGCAAGAAGATGATAAGACTACTTAGAAGTTTTTTTCGCTTTGCGAAATAAGAAAAATACCGCACCTGCAGCCGCTATCGCCGCAACATTTTTCATGGTATCCATACCGCCAAGACCTGTTTTTGGCATGTTTGGTGCCGCTGTATTTGTCAACACGATGACATCAAGCGCCGGTGTACCGTTTAATAGCCCAACCGCAAGAACCGTGTACAATGTATTTGCTTTTAGTGTTGTAGACGGCAGACTTAATACCGCATTGTTTGTACCAGCCGCGCGCACTTCTAAATCAAGTGTTGCCGGATCTACCTCTTTAAAATCTGTTACTGCTTTAAATGAAGCATTCGGAAATAAGACTGCGCCGTCTTTTACCGCTACATCAACAGCCGGGGCATCAGGAGACAGATGACCTACACGTACTTTTGCTTTGCCTGGCGTTGTCATCGTTTCGTCGTTTATAACCAAAAGCTCTAAATCAGCTAACTTGTTAATCGCCGCTACTGTGTAAGATTTGCCTGCTTCTACAGATAGATTTTGTGAAATAACAGGTTTTCCTTGTGCCACTGTGCCTGCCGCATAAATTTCAACTTTATGTGACCCAGGTGCCAATTTCAAATAATCTGTCGCATCTTTAAATTTTGCCCCTTGTACCGCTGTTTTACCATCTACAACTACATCAACAGCTGGTGCGTCCGGAGAAGCGTGTACAATGCGAACCATTGCCTGAGAACTGCCAGCTAATGCTTGGCCTGTGAACAATGCAAGCATCATCACAGAAACGAGTAAAGACCATATTTTTTTCATGTGTATTCCTCCTATGTATATGTTTGGCATTACAATATGAGTGTGTGCATTCACACAATTTGGAAACCAGGTAAATTGTTCCAAAAAAGTGTTTGACATGGATAAGAAGGCGTGTTAATATAGTCGTTAAATTCAGAAAAATAAAACTCTTATAAAGAGCGGCGGAGGGACTGGCCCAATGAAGCCCGGCAACCATTCAAAAGAAAAGGTGCCAAATCCAGCAAAGCGTCATGCTTTGGAAGATAAGAGAGGATCACGGAACTCCGCCTCTCCTTTGAGAGGCTTTTTTAATTTCATAATCAAATGCATCAGGTGACGCACATATCGTGCGGCTTAAAAGGGAAGACCGGTGACAATCCGGCGCGGTCCCGCCACTGTGATGGGGAGCGACTTATTAAAACCACTGTGAAAAACGGGAAGGAATAAGAAGCGATGAACCTAAGCCAGGAGACCTGCCTGTTGTATGCGCTTGTGCTCTACGGATGAATAGAGAGGAGTGATGCATACGTGTTGGGAAAACCAGGTCTCAACTCTAGTTAGCGGTGCGTATGAATCTCCCTTTTCGGCGAAAAGGGAGATTTTTTGTTGAGAACACAATTCAAAGGAGTGGGGAAATATGAAAAGTTCAAACTTAGGTTATCCGCGTATCGGAGAGAAGCGGGAGTGGAAGCATGCGCTCGAACGTTTTTGGGCTGGCGAGCTGGAAGAAACAGCATTTTTACAGGAAATGAAGGAGCTGCGCCTTCATCAGTTACGTAAACAACAGGAGATTGGCATCGACCTGATCCCGGTCGGTGATTTCAGCTTCTACGATCATGTACTGGACGCGGCGTTCATGTTCGGCATTGTGCCAAAGCGCTTTGCGCAGCAAGAGATGTCACTACGTACTTATTTTGATATCGCACGTGGTAATGACACGGCGGTGGCGGCGGAAATGACGAAATGGTTCAACACCAATTATCACTATATCGTACCCGAATGGCATGAAGCACCAAAGCTAATGGAAAACCGGCCGCTTCGTTTATATGAGGAAGCAAAAGAAATTGGCATTCACGGCAAGCCAGTGCTGCTAGGCCCAGTTACGCTAGTGAAGCTATCAAAGGGATATGAAAGCTTCAAAGGCGCGGTGGAAGCGCTGATTCCTCTATATGAACAGGTACTTTCTGAGCTCGAGGAAGCGGCGTGGATTCAAATCGACGAACCGATTTTGGCAACCGATCTTTCTGATGAAGAGTTTGCGGTGTTGCGCGCTGCTTATACAAGGTTGCGAAAGGCAACAAATAGCCGGCTTATTTTACAAACATATTTTGACAGCATAACGCGCTACAAAGAGGTGGTAAAGCTGCCAGTTGATGCTGTTGGTCTTGATTTTGTACATGACCGCGGTGAAAATTTGCTGTCACTACAGCAGTATGGATTTCCACAGGAGAAATACTTGGCGGCGGGTGTAATCGATGGACGCAATGTGTGGCGCGCGGATTTAGAAAACAAACAAGCGCTTCTTGAAGCAATCACTGTTGTGGTACCAAAAGAACGTGTAATCATACAGCCGTCCGCGAGTCTGCTTCATGTGCCTGTGACAAGCAAAGGAGAAGCGCTGGAGCCCATACTGCAAAACGCACTGGCATTTGCCGATGAAAAGCTGGCTGAGGTTGTCTTGTTAGCAAAGGGTGCCAATCAAGCTGCGCTAGAAGCAAGCTATGCAGCTCTTGCAGCGCTCTCTGCGTCACCTGTACGTAATCAGGAAGCGGTACGTAAAGCAATGCAGAACTTGCCTGCACAAGTAGAGCGAAATTCTCCATTCACCGAGCGCCGCGAGCTGCAGCAAGTCCGCTTCGGATTGCCGCTTCTGCCAACCACAACCATCGGTAGCTTTCCGCAAACTGCTGAGGTGCGCCAAAAGCGCCGGGCATGGCGGCGGGGCGAACTGCCGGATGCTACCTATCAAGCGTACATTCGTGCCGAAATTAAAAAATGGATTGAAATGCAAGAGGAAATAGGACTGGACGTGCTGGTGCACGGCGAATTTGAACGCACGGACATGGTCGAATATTTTGGTGAAAAGCTAGCAGGCTTTCAGTTTACCAAAAACGGTTGGGTGCAATCGTACGGTTCGCGCTGTGTAAAGCCACCGCTCATTTACGGCGATGTGGCCTTTGTAGCACCAATGACAGTAAAGGAAACTCTATACGCACAATCTCTTGTTAGCAAACCGGTCAAAGGCATGCTAACAGGCCCGATTACCATCTTAAACTGGTCGTTTGTCCGCGATGATATACCGCGCCGCGATGTTGCGAATCAGATTGCCTTGGCCTTGCGTGAAGAGGTAGAAGCACTCGAAGATCATGGCATCCGTATGATTCAGATTGATGAGCCTGCACTCAGAGAAGGACTACCCTTAAAGCGAGAGCACTGGGATAGCTATCTTGCTGATGCGGTATATGCATTTAAGCTAGCAACGACAGCCGTTCGCGATACAACGCAAATTCATACCCATATGTGTTATTCGAATTTTGAAGACATTATAGAAGCAATCGCTGCGCTTGACGCCGATGTGATCTCGATTGAAACGTCACGAAGTCATGGTGAACTCATCGCCGCATTTGAAACACACACATATGAAAAGGGGATTGGACTAGGTGTATACGACATCCACAGCCCGCGCGTACCGAAGCTTTCTGAAATCGAACATAATATTGCCCGCGCGCTGCAGGTATTGCATCCTAAGCAAATTTGGATTAATCCGGATTGCGGGTTAAAAACAAGAGGCATCGATGAAACGGTAGCGGGGCTGTGCATCATGGTACAGGCCGCCAAGCGCGCAAGACGACAGCTCGAAGCGGTGATACAATAGAAGCAACTCGTTTTGGAAAGAAGGTCTTTGTTTTGTATGTAATCATCGCTTATCTGCTTTTGCTAGTTAGCTTTTCCCAAACATCGTACTTTTGGCCGGTATTCACTGTCAGTATGCTGACGCTCATTATTACGGCTTGTAGCAAACAAAGATTTCTATACGTGCGCATGAAGATGCGCACGTTTTGGCTTGCTGTTTTATCAGGTGTGCTACTTTACAGTGTATTTGCACTTGGTAAATGGCTTATCGTGATACTAGATCTGCCGCTTCTGACTAGCTTAACGGAGTTGTACGCGGCAGTGTCGCCGGCTACGTGGTGGCATTACCTTGTTTTGTTTTTAATTATTATCCCAGGAGAAGAGCTATTCTGGCGCGGCTTCGTCGGCGCGCAGCTGGGGATGGTGCCTAGCATATTGCTTTATGCGGGCGCACATGTGGCAAGCGGCAGCATACTTCTTGTCATCGCCGCGCTCATTGGGGGCTTTGTTTGGGGAGAATTATACCGCCGCACAGGCAGCTTACAAGCTGCGGTGCTCTCACATCTAGTATTTGACCTGTTTTTACTGGTGCTATTTCCGCTGCTTTAGATAATTGGGCGAGTTTGCGAGAGTATCTGGCAACTTTTCACAATGATTTGGCAACTACACAAAAAAGCCGCAGCAACGCGGCTTTTTCCTACGATTCATTTTACCCTAAACCCGAATTAGGTACAGCGCCAAGGTGATATAAAGGGCAAACAATAATACAAGAAAGACGGGCACAGAAAATATATCTTGAATCAACATCGAATCACCCCTCTATTTGAGGCTGTCCAGCGGTATCGGAAATATGAATAGAAACAGCGCTGCAGCCGCAATTTTTATTGTTTTAACAGCTGTCCTCATAAAAAGGTTGAAAGCTGCCACTTACCAAAGCAAAAGAAAAGGAGTATGGTAGAGGAAAGGGGGAAAGGCACATGGCGCTTGAGATGAGAAAAACCTGCGAACGATGCCAAGAGCAGATCAGCAAGGACGCGTATATTTGCGTGTATGAATGCACGTTTTGCCAGCCGTGTACCATTACAATGGAACATATCTGCCCAAATTGCGGCGGCGAACTGGTGAGAAGACCGCGCAAGCCAATCAGTTGATTTCTGCACGGATGCGAGATAAGCTTAAGGTAAAATCTATGTATAGAGGTATATTCTATGTGGTTCTTGCTTGCAATACTTGTACTTACCATACTTGTGGTACGATTTTACCCGCCGCTTGGACGGAAAACTCGCGGTGACCATACCCGTTCTAGAAACTTTAAGGACGGCACATTTCAAAATCAAATAGAGACGACAATGCAGATGGACATCAAAACAAGTTTTGGCCTGCTTCGCGACTTCATCAAAGGCGATCCTACGCGTCGTCCGCCTGCACGCATACAAGCAGAGCGCTGGACAAAAGGGGCAGGAACACGTATCACGTGGTTCGGTCACTCCGCCTTCTTGCTAGAATTGGACGGGAAAGTGCTCCTGTTAGATCCGATGTTCGGTAAGGCGCCGACGCCGTTTCCATTTGGCAACAAGCGCTACGGCACATTGCCGGTCGAAATCGAGAATTTACCTGACATTGATGTGATTGTCCTTTCACATGATCATTATGATCATCTAGACTACGGCACAATTCAAAAGTTAAAAGGCAAAACACAGCGCTTTCTCGTCCCGCTTGGTGTGGGTGATCATTTGATAAGGTGGGGTGTAGAGCCGACGCGCATTACGGAGCATGATTGGTGGGAGGAGCTGACGGTTGCTGATATTCAATTTGTCTGTACACCAGCACGCCATTTTTCCGGCCGCAACTTATTTGACCGCAATGCCTCACTTTGGTGCTCTTGGGTCATTCGCGGACATGACGCATCTATTTTCTTTAGCGGTGACAGCGGCTATGGCCCGCATTTTAAAGAAATTGGCGCCAAGTACGGTCCATTTGATGTAACGCTTATGGAATGCGGACAGTATGATGCGCGCTGGGCCGGTATTCATATGGTGCCGGAAGAAACGGTGCAAGCGCATATGGACGTAGGCGGTAAGGTGCTCATGCCCATTCACTGGGGCGGCTTTACGCTGTCGCTACACAGCTGGACTGACCCAATCGAACGCGCCACGGCAGCTGCACGGCAGCACGGCGTAAGCATCACAACACCAAAAATCGGACAAACGGTTATTGTTGATGAGACGTATCCGAATGAAGTGTGGTGGAAATAGACGCATTTGCGTCTTTTTTTTGTTGGGCGAGCACTTCGAGCTGTTGTTTAGATTTTTTCCAAGCGACCGGAAAATACGCTTCAATTAGTTTCATGGCTATCTCGTCAAACTCATACTGCTCCTCAATGAGGACCCACGTTTTCGAAGCGAGAAAATCAGACCAAGACAGCTTGCGGAACTCTTTGCGCTTCATCGCTTTAAACACCCAGCGCTTCACTGTTTTTCGGCCTTTATCAGTTAATTTTGCATCTTTTACCAGTACGAACGGTATAGTGCGTTTATACACTTTACTTAAGTCTTTTTGCTTTGCGGCCAGCATGAGTAAATTTGCTGTATTTATCGCATCAGACAAAGCACGATGCTGCTCGCCTTCCCAGATAAGGCCGAGCTGTTCGGTTGCAAGCTTTAAGTTTGGCTGCTGCGGGAACACCTCTTCATAGGCATTAAAAATAAAGCGTTGTAAATCAAAACGCTGCTTCATCGGAAAAGATAAGCCATATTTTCTACAATCAGCCTCCATAAAGGCATAATCCTCTTTGCCCCATGTTACAAATATCACATCCTCACCAACAAACTTACGAAAACGTGCCAGTACTTGCGGAAAGCGCTCTGCCCCTTTTACATCATCCTTGGTAATGCCGGTCAGCTTTGTGGTGTGCCGTGAAATGGAGGCATTTGGCTTTACGAAGGAAGAAAATGTATCCATCACTTTCATAGAAGCGGCCTCTATCTTCACGGCGCCGATGTCAATAATATCGGACGGTGCATCCGACTCGTACGGCCGGAAGTTACGTTCAATATCCATTACGATAAAAAATTCCATTGTATATACCTCTTTTTGTTTACTGATGTAGACTCTCACATAACCAGGATTGACTCACAGAATGCGACATAAAAACAACATGAACACCTTTGGATGTAGCTGTACGAGATGTTTATGTGAAAAATCGGGTATCTGTATTGTACCATTGCCACGGCGCTTTGTTTACCGTATAATAGAAGAACATACGTTTGTTTAGGAGGGATACCATGAAGCAATGGACAAGAGAAATAACAATTTCTGCCCCAATTGAAACAGTATGGCGCTTATTTGAGCCTGAACATTTACATAAAATTATGCCGCAGGTCGTTTCACATATTCCGGTTACAGTGACGGAAGAAGAGGTAGGGAGTATCTACCGCCAGCAATATAAAGAAGGAAGCCGCGTGCAGGAATATGATGTAGAAACGTTAGCGTATGAAAACAAACCACATTTCAAAAGGCTTAAAGTCGGCTTTACGCTAGCGAACATGTTTGAAATTACTGCGCAATACGATTTAGAAAAAATGGATGTAAACACAACAAAGTTCACATATACAGCGACCAATAAGCCATTAAAATGGTTTGTACGACTTATGCTATTTTTTGCGAGCGAAACTGTTGTCACTGCGTTCACAGAGCGCGTCAAGCAGGTGGCGGAAGCTGAGTCCAAGCAGTAGCCTAGCACCGCACTCAGCAAGAAAGAGACCGTTAATCGGCGTTTGCTGGGGCGGTCTTTTTTGTAGTAACCGTCAGTAGCGTTATCGCCACCACAACATGCTTTGCCAACAATATGTTTTCCGCTGTTTCCTTATCCTTGTGTTATCAAGACGCCACGCTCCTCAATGGCATTGGTAAGTTTACACATTACCACCGTCATCCCGCCTTTACATGTGCCAAGGCGCATGCAACAATCCTGGTAAAAAGAAACTAAAAAACGCATGAGTAGCGCTCAGGTGGTAAAAGATACAGTCTTGTGTTAAACGGTCGGCTCCATTTTTCTTGTTAGCATATTCTCTTTTACTAAGAACATGCACGTTATATAATAGAACAAAAAGGGAGAGAGATTATGTACATACCTAAATCGTTTCGTATCACGGAGCAGCGTGAAATGTATGATATCATTCATGCGTACAGCTTTGCAGTCATGTTTTCCACACATGCTGATAAGCCGGTAGCAACGCATTTACCACTGCTTCTTGATGAGGAAAACAATTGCCTGCGCGGTCATATCGCCCGCGGTAATCCGCAGTGGCGGGAGCTTGACGGTCAAGAAGTACTTGTTGTATTCCAAGGGCCGCACTGCTATATTTCACCGTCATGGTACGAAACACAAGATACAGTTCCGACATGGAATTATCTTGCCGTGCATGTGTATGGTACGTTTACCATCGTCGAAGACAACGAGCGCATCCAAAGCGGACTTGCGGCACTCGTTGACAAGTACGAGACAGGTGACTACCATTTTCATAACGTACCAACAGACTACATAGAAGATCTGAAAAAGGGCATCGTCAACTTCGAAATCCCTATTACATCTATAGAAGGAAAAGCAAAGCTCAGCCAAAATCACTCATCGGAGCGAAAGCAGCGCGTAATTGCGGCACTCGAGGAAATACCGCGCGAAAATGAACAAACTATTGCCGCGCACATGAAAAAATTGCAAAACTGACAGATATACTGCCGCAAGGCACCGTACAATCACAATATATAACTAGCCCGTACGGAGGAATCTACATTGTTTAAAACAACGAGAATATTATCAACAATTACCATTCTTATTGTTATTATTCTATCCATCTTTGTTCCTATGAAAGGTGCCCAGCGATGCGTCTTTTTCACCATCAGCGTATTCTTTTGGCTTATCCTGCAAATATTAGCGGTGGTGATGGAAAAGAGGATGCGGAATTCGTAAAAGCCATGCGTCGCATGGCTCTTTTACATTTGTAGGTAGCGGCGCATGAAATAACGAAATGGCTGAAATATCTCTAAAAGTGACCGGATTATATACAAAAGTGGCTGAAATAACTCTGAAAGTGACCGGAATATCCTCAAAAGTAGCCGAAATCCATGAAAAGATGCTGTAGCGGCAGGAGTTATATTCCGAACGGCTTGTCATAGTTTACTTGCAAAAGGCTTGTTAAATGGACTGGATAACGAAAAAATATGGACAAACGTAGATTGTGCAACGTGGGATGAAATGCTGGAGTTTACAGAGGGCTCGTTACCAAGCGGATGGCTTCGAACAGAGTCACACACACTTGCCACTTTTGGATGAATGGTGCACACAAGCGATATTATCGGGTGATGAAGGAGTTTGTTGAAAGGATAAACGATAGGTAGTGATACAAGGAACAAAGAGAGAATAACGTGTTATCCTCGATACAAATGCCGCATACACTAAAATCAGTGCAATGCACCAGTAACCATTTGTTTTATGTGACATATATACTGCCGCAATCTCTGTTACGCTTTTAGTGAACATACTTCTAACGAAGGGCAGGAGAGGCTATGCGTATATGGAAAAGCAAGTCACTTTGGGGAGCAATTGGAGCTGTCGCACTTTCATCGGGTATCGCTTATCAACTTGGCACCATTCCGGCCGATGTAAAAGTAAAAGACGCCACATTTACGTACGAAGAATTACTTACAGATACAGCTGCAAAAGAAAAGACACTCGCTAGTTTGAAACAAGAAGTTACGAAAACAACGGATAAACTAGAAGGACTTAATATCGAATGGAAGCAGCGTGAAAAGGAATTTGCAGATGCCAAAGCATTAGTGGCGAGTAAAGCGAGCTTAGAAGCTGAAATTACCGCAAAACAAAATGAAGTGAGCGGCAAAGCGGCGGAACTCACGAAGCTTGCAAGTGAAGTCGAGGCCAAGCAAGCCGAACTTCAAAAACTGACAGACGGCATCACGCTTAAAAAGCAGGAGCCGAAAAAATTAGGGGCCGGCACATGGTACGCTGGCAAAGATATCCCCGCAGGACGCTACAAAATCACTGGTAACAGTAACTTTGTCACATTCAGCGCATCTGGCAAATTAAAAGTAAACACCATCCTCGGTAGCCAGTGGGGCATAGAAAGCTACGTCGCCGACCTCGCAGACGGTGACATTATCGAAACGCACGGCGGTGCAACATTTCAAGCAATCGAATAGCAAAAGAGAGCCGAGTCATCGGCTCTTTTTTGTGCGGTCGCCAGATTATCTTTGAAACTCGCTAGATTCACTTTTTCCTACCTCAGTATGGTGGCGAATTTTCTTTTAAAAATATAAATTGACATAACATGACGATTTTGTACTTCAAATAAGAAAGAACTGGCAAGAATATGCGTCATCATAGGATAAAGATTGTATATCTCTTCATTTGAGGTAACATGCTTATTTTTATACATACCATTGGGAATAATATCAATTTTTTTGTTTCGACAAAATTCGATAATGAAACTTCATAAAAATCTGTAAAATAAATTTTATAATATATTGATATAGTAAGAGATATTGTTAGAATGAGGTGAAATAATGAGCGCGGGTAAGATTGAGCGTTTGTTTCAGTATTTAATTGCAGTGAATGATTTGGGAAGCAAGGTAATCCGCAGATATAGCGAGTATGATTTTACTTTCAGGACCGACAGATAAAGGAAGCGGAAAATTGTCGACATTCATCCATTTGAATTTGCAACCTGTGTCCAAATGGCCCAGCAACTCATTCGTCAGGGATATGTATACTACAAAGACTTGCCAAACCGCATAGAGGAGCTTATGCGCATTCGCGGTCTAGGCGCCAAAACAGCGGAAAACATCTACCACCACATTATGCAAAGAGTACAATACGAAAAACAATGGGAAGTACTTGATGCATCTTTGCTGTCGTATTACAACTGGTTTGTGGAATACATTACTGATGAACCAGGCGTGTTGATTAACCAAGGAATCGGGTTCATGTCTCCTTTTTTGTTCGGATGTAAATTTATGTTAGTGAATTTGCTCATCTATATTTGAAACCAATAAAAAATGTTGTAATGATAATTTTGTTTATAAAAAGGAGGAATAACATGAGTTTAGAAACAAAAATAAATGCGTTATCAAAAAAAATCGACAAAATGATTCAAACTGGCTTTTGGTATGGATTTGTAGTTGGAATGTATCCAAGTCAATTTGCTTACAAGTCAATGAATGTCGATTTTAACTCTTGGAGAAAGGTGAGAGAAGTTAATCTGTACTATCATATTCCATTTTGCAAATGGAAATGTTCTTACTGCACTTTCTTTATGACTCTTAATCATGATGATGAGCTCTCTGCTAAGTATATAGATAAAGTAAATGAACATTTTCACTTTATCAATTCTTATTTTGAAAAGCCTATGATTGTAAAATCTATTTGTTTTGGTGGAGGAACTCCAAATAGCATCCCTGTTGATTTATACGAAAAAATATTCGATACCTTACGAAAGGGAAATGTTATCTTCCATGAAGATTTAGAGCCTTCGATGGAAATATCCCCAGAGATTATTGACGAGCCGTATATCAAACGATTGGCAGATATAGGAATTAAGCGGGTAAGTCTTGGGGTTCAAAGTTTAAAAGAGGAACTAAGAAATAGTATCAACCGTAAGGAAAACTTAAACATCTATGATATTGTTGATATTTTAAGGAAATACAACATGAATATTAATTTCGATGTCATGTATGGATTGGAAGGACAAACAGAAGAAACTTTCATGGATACGTTAAAGGAATTGGTAAAATTAGCTCCCGAAACCTTCTCTGTATATCCATTAGCGGGTTCAAAGAGTAGTATGTTTAAAAAGAAGGATAATTTAATGACCACGAAAGAAAAATACCAACTATTTGACGTATTTTATGATTATTTGACCAATAATGGTTACGATTGTGAATCTCACGTTAAATTTATAAAGAAAAATCAACATTCAACACACCAACAAAAAATCTATGAATACCAAGGAACTCCAACTTTAGGATTAGGTTGTGGTGCAAGAAGTTACAATGAACAAGTGCATTACACAACAGCGTATACCAAAAATGGTCTTATTGCTCGTAATTTTATAGACGAATATATCGAAAAAGATTATAAAGACCTTCAATTATATGGGTTTGAAATGAACGAAGATGAAAACAAACGAAGAACAATGATTTATGCCTTCTTTATGGGAAAACTTGACCGAAAAATTTATTTCGAAAAATACGGTACAGATGCATTGAAAGATTTTCCTGTAGAGCTTGGTGCTTTGCTTCAAAATGATTTAATTGAGATTGCAGACAATGAAATCTCTCTTACAAGAAAAGGTCGAAAATACACAGATTTAGTGGGTTCAATTTTTTGGAGTGAACGTGTTGAAAACATGTATTCTCCAATATAATCAATGAGGTAAGGTAAACAAATAAAACAGGAGGTTTTTTTATGTATCCTAATTATCGAATTTCTGTTGAAATCATTTTGTTGCATGAGGGCAAAGTTCTTTTGACCAAACGTGCAGAACATTGTAAGGTTGCCCCGAATGTCTGGAATGTTCCTGCAGGAAAAATAAAATATGAGGAAATTCCTACTGAGGGTTTGTATCGAGAAGCAAAAGAGGAAATCAATTTAGATGTGGAATTGCTGGAAGAACTATCAGTTAGAAATTTAAAAAGTAAAAGTGAAGATGAAGATATCTATCGAGTTGTTTTTACGTATCTTGTTAAACCTAAAAACAATGATATTTCTTCACTCACACTGAATGATGAACACTCTGAGTTATCTTGGATTACCAAAGAAGAACTCAACAATCCAAGATATGGAACGCTTCACGATGATATACGAAATATTCTTTTAACGAAAGTGTTTAAGTAAAGATGAATGAAGTATATGTCGTAAAGCTGGAAACTTCTATTCAAGAGGAACGACTCTTAGAGTTCGTTTCTCTTGTCAGAAGAAAAGAAATTCAGCAATTTTCACTTCAAGCCGAACGAATAAGGAAACTTGTTGGACAATTACTTCTTCAATTTATTTTACAAAACAAAAAAGGGATATTTCTATCTCCCTTACATTTTATTCGAAATGATTGGGGAAAACCTTGTATTTGGGGTCTTGAGGGTATTCATTTTAACATTTCTCATTCTCAGGATTATGTTGTTTGTGGAATTAGCTCTCTTCCAATTGGAATAGATGTAGAGTTGATTAGGGAAATAAATACAAATATTTCTAATCGTTTTTTTTCTATCGAAGAAGTTGAATACATCAATATGAAAAATGGAGCTGAACGATTAGAGCGCTTTTTTCAAATTTGGACAAGAAAAGAAAGCTATGTCAAAGCAGTTGGAAAAGGATTAATGATTCCATTTAATCATTTTAGTGTAGCTCCTATGAGAGGTTCTCAGATCTGCGACCCAAACGGGTTTACCTATTATATAAAAGATTATCATTTGGAAGAAAAATACAAATTATCCGTATGTTCTCAAAGTTGTGAGTTTTCCAATGATGTAAAGTTTATAACAATAAAAGAAATAATGGAAGGCTTACAAATCAAAATCTCTTAACAAAAGAACGAGGATGTCTATGTATATTGGAGATATTTTAACAAAGTGGAAAGATAGTAATAAAATAGCAATAAAACAAAAAAACCGTTCAATTTGCTATTCAGAGTTATATAAAAAAGCAACTCTTGTTTCAAGAAAAATACAAAAATCAAAAAAACTAAATATTGGTATCTGTTTACCTAACTCGATTGAGTATGCCATAGCTTATTTTGGAATTACTTTAGCGAAAAAATGTATTGTGCCAATTCCAATCGAGTTTACGATAAAGGAAATTCAAGACACTATTTTACATTGTGAATTAAATGTAATTATTACTAATCTCACCAATTTAGAAAAACTTAAACCATTAAAAATGGCTTTGTCACAATCGATTGTGATTCTAACCATAGAAGAACTTTTAAGTAAAAATAAGAATTCGGAACAAGAAAACAGTGTTTCTTTGACTTCTAAATCCAGTAAACATGACGTTGCTATTATGTTATATACGTCTGGAACGACAAATACTCCTAAACGGGTTATGCTAACCCACCATAATTTAATTACCAATATTAAATCAAACATTTTATCTTTAGGTTTTAACCAAGAGGATATTTCCTTGATTATTCTTCCTATGTATTTTGGATATTGTAATACTGCTCAATTTCTCACTCATCTATATGTAGGTGCAACCGTTGTTATTAATGAACCTCCTTTTACTCCACAATCGCTTTTAAGCACAATTCAAAAGGAGAAAATTACAAATTTCACAGCGGTTCCAAGTATATTGGTTATGTTAATGCGATTTAAAAGAAAAGACCAATATGATTTGTCTTCTCTAAAAAAGGTTTGCTTTGGAGGGGGAATTATTACAGAAGAAACCATTAAAAGTTTAATCGAAACATTTCCAACTGTTGGATTTGTTCATACGTATGGTCAAACCGAAGCATCGCCTCGATTAACCTGTTTACTTCCCCATGACTCACTTAGAAAAATAGGTTCAGTAGGAAAACCGATTCCTTTCGTTAAAGTGAAAGTGGTAGATGAAGACGGGAACGAAAAGAAAGCAGGAGAATGTGGAGAAGTTATTGCATTCGGTGAAAACATCATGAAAGGGTACTATAAAAACGAAGAAGCAACTCGAAAAACAATCAGAAATGGATGGCTTTACACAGGTGACATTGGAAAGTTTGATGAGGAAGGGTATCTATATATTGTTGGAAGAAAGAAAAACATTATTATAAGTGGGGGAATCAATATATCCCCAGAAGAAATAGAAAAAGTGTTTTTGAATCATCCATTAGTAAAAGAAATGTATGTAACAAGTGAATCAGATGAACTTTTGGGAGAAGCTGTCATTGCAAAAGTAGTTCCTTCCAGTTCAATATCAAACACTGAAATAGAAAAAATATTGAAAGATTTCTGCAGAGAAAACCTTTCTTCTTTTAAAATTCCGAAAAGAATCGACATTGTTTCCTCATTAGATAAAACCTATACAGGAAAAATTAAAAGAAATCATGACGAAAGGGGATAGCAAGAGTGTTTGAAAAACTGAAAGAGATTGTTGTTCAAAACGCAAAAAATAAGGGAGATGAAATAGAATTAACAGAAAATACCGATCTATTGAAAGACCTTGGTTATCAATCAATTAATGTCGTTCAGCTAATGGCAGACCTTGAAGAACATTTTGATTTTGTCTTTGAAGATGATGAAATTGACTTTGACGTAATTTGTAATTTTGGGAAATTGAGCAAATTTATTCAGATGAAAGTAGAAACAAATGTGGCTAATAATAAGAACTCTTAAATGAGTTCTTGAGCGTGTCGCAAAACTCATCTTCATGCAGAAAATGTACATAAAAAAGTCCGCTTCCTAACATCCTATGATAGACACCAATCCAACATAGAAAGGAAGACGGACTATCATTATGGTGACCAAAAATGCTCATACACATACGCATGTTTTACAAACTTTCTTTCATTACATTGACAGCCTTAATCTCACAGAAACCGTTCGGAACACAGGACGGCCTTCTCTGTGCCGGAAAGCATTCTTGAAAAGCTTCTTTCTCAAAACATACTTCCGATTGGATTCGTTGCGAAAACTGGTCCGCTATCTGCGAGAATTTCCTTATTTCCAACATCTCTGCGGCTTTCCCACTCTTCCTCATCTTGCCACGTTTGCCCGAGTGGCAGCTTGGTTTCGGGAAGAAGGATACGAGGAGATTCATACGGAAACGCTTCATCGCTTAGGACTTCAGCACGGCATGCTAGCCGTCATTGACAGTACAGCTCTGAGAAGTAGTCTCTATGATTCACAAGCTGCTTATGGAAAGTCTACCCGTCTTCATATGTTCAAAGGCTACAAGCTTCATTTGTATGTATCCGTTGAAGGGGTTGCACTCACGTATGCTTTTGTTCCGGCAAACCGTCATGACAGTGCGATTGCTCCAGCGTTGCTTCGTACTTCTGAAGATCTTGGGCTAGAAGTTGCCTGTGTACTTGGCGATGCTATCTATGACAGTCGCGAAATTCGAGAAACAGCTGATTCATTAGGGATTCAGATGCTAACAGCGATCAATAAACGAAATGGTGTGAGAAAAGATGGATACGGCCGCGTGATGTCAGATTTCTTACAAACAGCGATGGGTGCAGCCATTTTCAACCTACGAAATCAGATTGAACGCTTGTTTCATACTTTAAAAGATAAAGGGCTAGAATGCCCCCGTATGTTCGGGTATAATCGGTATCATTTTCATGTTCAGCTTGTCTTACTTATGCATAATATTGGATATTTATTGTAGTTTTGCGACACGCTCTTCTTATTATTAAGAAAGGAGCATTCCTGTTAGAAGGTTTTTCGGGGACTTGAACAAAAAGAGCCCTCTTGGTATGATGCGGGGTGTCAAATTCGGCCGAATTGACCCCTAACCTAGAACCAAGGAGGACTCCCTATGGATTTTACTCAAAATATCAAAATAAATCAAGTCACCGAAGCCACTCTTGTGATTGGGATGGATATTGCCAAACGAACTCATTATGCAAGTTTGACAGATGTACGCGGCCGCATACTCCAAAAGGCATTTCCTGTATCACAGTCCAGAACTGGCTTTGAAACCTTCTATCAACGCGTGCTGGAAGCCATGAAGGAGTTTGGTAAGACAGATGTCATCGTAGGCATCGAGCCTACCGGCCACTATTGGCTGAACCTGGCCTACTTCCTTGCGGAACGAGGCATACCGCTGGTCATGGTCAACCCCATGCACGTAAAGCGTTCTAAAGAATTAGATGATAACCTGCCGACGAAACACGACGCGAAGGATGCCCTCACCATTGCCCGTTTGGTAAAGGATGGCCGTTTTAGCTATCCTCGCATTTTGACCGGCATGGAGGCAGAACTCCGCGTAGGTGCTACGCTGCGGAGTCAACTGGTGGAAGAACAGGGTGCGGTGCGAAACAAGCTCATTCGTTGGCTCGATCGCTATTTCCCCGAGTTTAGCACGGTGTTTCCTACCTTCGGTAAAACGGCTCTGGCTGCCTTGGAGTGCACACCGTTTCCGCATGAACTCGTCACATCGACGACGGAGGACCTCTTACATCTGTACCGACAGGTAGAAGGCGTAAAGTCTCCCCAACGGCCGAAGGTGGCAAAGCTGGCTGAAGTCGCCCGTATCTCAATTGGCGTAACAGAAGGACTTGTGATGGCCCGTATCGAGATTGCCACATTGGTTCGCCGTTACCGTCAGTTGGAGAGAGAAATTGCCACGCTGAGCGACCAGCTGACAGAGCTCGTCAGAACCTCAGTTGAGTACGAGTGGCTGTCGACTGTCCCAGGACTGGGAGACGCCACTGTTGTAGAATTACTGTCTGAAGTGGGGAGTTTCTCTCACTACCAGCACCCACGCCAACTACTGAAGCTTGCGGGGCTTACGCTGCGTGAAAACTCTTCCGGACAGCACAAAGGACAAAAGCGCATTTCCAAGCGGGGAAGAAAGCACTTGCGCGCTCTTCTCTTCCGCGTCATGATGCCAATGATACGCCATAACGAAGCATTTCGTCAGTTACATGAGTATTACACGACACGGGCTCAAAACCCGTTGCGTAAGAAGCAGTCTATTGTAGTACTGTGCGGCAAGCTCCTCAAGATGCTCCACACGCTCAGTACAAAGCATGTGGCCTTTGACGCCCAGCGTATGGTGAAGGACATTCCAAGACTCGGAGAGGCAGTCTAACGCCCGTTCCCACCATTCCCTAGACAACAGGATGACACGGAGAAGTTGGCCATATACACACCATCAGACCTTGAGTCTCTAAAGGAGCTTCGTCAACCTCTGCCTTATGACTAGACCGAACGAAGGAATGTAGGCACTTGATGCCCAGAGACATGGGAGGGTACGTCATCATAAGCTGCGCAGAGATCCACAGTGCATCACATATCTATCCCCCACCACCAAATTTACCCAGTGGTGGCCGCGCAGCGCATCCAAGCTCTGTCATAGTTTCACATATCTAAAAAATATTGTTAATTACACGTGTCGAAAAATATTTTTTGACACCCCACGGAGGGCTCAAACCCTTGGTACATCAACATTTATAGAGGGAGAGATATGTTTGAAAAATAGTCCAATAATCTTATTGAATAATAATAAAAATGAAACTGAAACAAAACAATTTTTACAGTATATTCCATTAGTGTTGGTTGGATTAGGACCTCATTCTAAACGAATCTATATTCATTATTTAATCAAACGTGGGTTGGCTCCCAAAATAATCATTGAATTATCTTCTAAGAAACAAGATGTTGAAACATTTTTAAAACAAAAGGGATTAAATGATACTTTAGTTTATTACGTAGATGATTCCGTTAAATACAGTGAAGTATTGCCCGAAAAGGTTCAATCCGAATTAAAAAACATCTTGTCGGAAAACCTCATTACCCACGCCATTATTTCTACAGAGCCAAAAGCTCACTTTTCCTATATCCAATTTTTTTTACAATCGGATATTCACACATTGGTAGACAAACCAATCACTTCGCCTGTAGATGTTGCGAATAATGAAATAATGGCAAATAAAATATTAGATGATTATAACACTATAATAAATATTTACAAAGAAAAGAAAAAGAAGGGGGTAAACTGTCAAGTTCAATGCCAACGAAGATGGCATGAAGGATATTTATTTATACGCAATTTGTTAAAAGAAACAATTTCTAAATATCATATACATATCACTTCTATGGAGGTATATCATTGCGATGGAATGTGGAATATGCCCGATGAATTTTTATTTAGAGAAAACCATCCTTATAAATATGGTTATGGGAAGTTATTTCATAGCGGGTATCATTTTTTCGACTTAATGAGTTGGATGATTTCACTGAATAACATTATTGAAGAAAAGAAAATGGATAGTGCTGAATTATATTCAACAGTGGTAAGACCAAATCACTTTTTTGAAATTATTAATAAAGAGGATTACAGCCGTTTGTTTGGAACAAATAAATTTGACAACTTATTTGATAATAAAACAGAACTAAATTTAGACAGTTTTGGAGAAATTGATTGTTATAGTTTAATTCAGTTCAATAAAGCTCAAACACCAATTTCGATATGTAGTATAAACCTTATTCAAAATGGATTTTCCCGTCGTTCTTGGATTGATCTCCCAGAAGACACCTATAAAGGTAACGGAAGAGTTCGTCATGAGAGAGTAAATATACAAGTAGGACCATTAATGAATGTACAAGTTCACAGTTATCAATCTGCAGAGATTAGGGATAGAGGCTTATTCAACCATAATGATGTAGGAGCATTAGAGCATTTTGATATTTATATTTTCCGAAATGTCGATTTAATTGGTGGAAAGCCTTTTGAAAAAATTTCTATCGATGATATTGTGAAGGAGCAATCCTTCTCTTTTATTGGCTACAATGAACGAGCAAGAGAAAATTGTTTGATGGATTTCTTGAACAATGTTACAACTCATTCAGATATATTAGACCATGAAATGACAATCAAACTTCTCTCAAACACCTATTCATCTATTGTCAAACGCAAACAAAAAGAAAATCCTATCGTTCAATTTGGTTTGTAAAGGAGTAGGAACAAATGATAAATGAAGTATTTTTTAATGAAAAAAAAGATAAAATTTATTCAGCCCTGAAACACGCAATGGAAAACGTTTCATATTATCGTGAAAATTGGAGTTTCGAATTACCTTCAATAGAAAAATTTGATTATTCCTTTTTCCAAAAATATGTACCGATTTTAGAAAAAGATGAGGTTAGAACCCATAATGACCAATTTATTTCTTCCAGATACGACAAAAAAGAACTTACATTTGATGTAACAAGTGGAACAACAGGAAATCCTCTCATTTGCTACAAGTCTAAAAAGGAAAGGTTAAAAAGAGCAAATGAACTTTGGAAGCAACGAAAACACTTTGTTCCATACCTATCAGTGAATGATAAATTTGCTCGTTTCTATGCTTTTCGTATGAATGAAGAACATTTAATCATTAACAAAGTATTGTACAGAGATAATGAACTTCATATCCCTCTTTTCGATTATAGTGAAAATAGAATAGAAGAATATTTAAGTGAATTATCTCAATTTCAACCAAGATGGATACATGGACCGTCTACAGCTATTTTTAATTTAGCTAAACATGCAAAATCGAAAAAAATAAATGATCTAAAAATTGAATTCATAGAACTTAACGGAGAATTTGTTACAGATGCCCAACTATCTTTAATTAAAGAAGTCTTTCGGTGTAAAGTAGCTAATCATTACGGAAGCAGAGAATTTTGGGCAATGGCTTTTAGTTGCGAAGAAGGTCATTTACATGTATTAGAACAAAGCCTTTTCATTGAGTCTATATATAATGAATCTTTGCAAGATTATGAACTGATTGTCACTTCTCTGAGCAACGCTTCATGGCCATTGATTCGATACAGAATCGGGGACATAGGAACAATTGAAAGAAGTAGTTGTAAATCTCACCCATCTTCTTATGTACTTCATCTAAAGAAAGGAAGAAAAGCTGATTACTTTACACTTGCAGGAAACAAATATATCAATGCTATTACATTCTCTGGCATTATACGAGGAATTAGCAATATCAAAGGTTGTTCAGTGGTTTATCAATACCAAGTCGTTAAAACAGCAGAAAACGAATTAATCATAAAGTTATGTATGAATCAAGAATGCATTAAGAGTATACAATTATTTATTGACCGATTGGAAGCAGAAATTCGAAAAATAATAGGAAATGAAATCGTTCTTCACTTTAAGATAGTCGATTCTATTCAGCCAGACCCAAAAACGGGTAAATGCAGAGACTTTATAGACGAAACAAGAAAGGGGTAAAATAAAATATGAAAGGGCATTATTGGAATGAAGTAAGTTTAATTGAATTATTGGAAAAGAAATTTCAACAATACCAAGACCAAACAGCGGTTATATATGAAGGAAATAGCCTGACGTATCAATCCTTAAATAATAGGGCTAATCACTTGGCAAAAACATTAAGGAATAAAGGAATTGCTCCAAATGATATTGTGGCAATTTGTGCTGAACGGTCTCTCGATTTATTGGTTGGAATCCTTGCGATCATGAAAGCAGGAGGCGTTTATCTACCAATAGAATCAACCACTCCTTTAGAAAGAGTAGAATACATGGTAAAAAACAGCAAAGCAAAGTTGTTTCTCACGTATAAAAAATATCAAGAAAAAACACCTTCCTTCATTCCAATTATTTTTTTAGACGAAGAAAAGGGCAATGAAGAAGAATGTGAAAACCTTCGTTCTCGTATATCGCCCAATGACTCGCTATTTGCTATTTACACATCAGGAACAACAGGTCTTCCAAAGGGAACAATATTAAGAAATAATTCGTTTATAAATCTGCTCGAATGGTATACCAAGGAGATTAAATTAGACAAGAGTGAAACCACGCTGGTCTATACTCCTGTTAGTTTTGATGCTACACAGAAAAGTATTTTTTCAGCATTATTAACAGGCGGAAGATTATTGTTGGCATCTTCTGATCCTTATGAACCATCGGTTTTATTGAAATATATTCAGGATTATCAAGTAAACCATATTATTGCTACGCCAAGTTCTTTTTATCCTATTTTGTATCTGTCCGAAAAAGAAAAATTTAAACCTTTGCGAAGTTTAAGGATTTTGTCTTTAAATGGAGAAACTACTAATGTAAAGAACTTAAAAAATTGGTTGGGTTCTTATTATTGCCATGCAACGGTTTACAATCTTTACGGTCCATCGGAATGCACAGATATTTCTATCGCAAGAAAATTTAATTCATATGCGTTTCTCCAAGACGATGAAGGAACTATTATCGGAAAACCTATTCCTAATGTAAATGCCTATGTATTAAATAAGAATCATCAATTAGCCGATATAGGAGAAATTGGTGAGTTGTATCTTGGTGGAATCTGTGTAGGAAACGGTTATTTCGACAAGTCATTGAATGAAGGCAAGTTTATCCAGAATCCGTTCAAGGAAAATGAAATTATATATAAAACGGGAGATTTGGTGCGAATTTTAAAAGACGGAAACCTTCAATATATTGGAAGATTGGATAGCCAGGTGAAATTAAGAGGTCAACGAGTTGAATTAGAGGAAATAGAAAACATAGCACTTCTCTATCCAGGGATTCTCCAATGTTCGATTACTTTTGATTCTGATAAAAATTGTTTGACACTCTACTATTTTTCAAAAGAAATTTTAAATCCAGAAGAAATTCGCTCATTTTTAAGAAAAAAACTTCCTGGTTATAGCGTTCCATCGTTTTTGTATCAAGTGTCGAAGATACCATTGAACAAAAACGGAAAAGTTGACCGAAAATCTTTACACCAATATAATCTTGTTAAGACTGACATAAAAAAGGAAGAAGAGTGGAGCGAATTAGAATTAAAAATTAAAGAAGTATGGAAGGCATTGATTTATACGGATATAAAAAAAGACGATATATTCTTTCATGTTGGTGGTGATTCTTTAAGCGCATATGCTATTCTTAATGATCTATATGATACATTTAAAGTAAGAATTACAATGAAAGAGTTTTATGAAAATCCTACAGTATTAGGACTTTCGAAGCTAATCAAAGAAAAGATGTCACAAGATCATTTTGAAGAGTTTGAGAAAAACTTACAACAAACAGGAGTCAATGTTGTTCGGAAAGTATCTGAGTTAGATTTACAACAAATAAAGTTAAAATGTCAGGAGATTAATCAAAACCTATTTCAAACAGTGATTAACTCGAACATTAAACATAAATATCCGTTTCCGTATTTCCGAAAAAACAAAAACGGTTTTAAAGGGAAAAAATCTGATATTTACCATTTTGTTCATGAAATTTTCTTGGATAACACATCCATACAAGAGATTCAAATGATGTTCAATAAACTTTTAGAAAGTCAATCTCTTCTTCGAACGACATTACAAGAAAATGGAAAAGGATTTATTTGTAATGAGTATTCATACTCTCATGCGAATATAAACTCTATTGACCTTACGGATTACAATGAAGAATCTCAAAAGAAAATAGAGAAATTCCTATTGAATGAGATGAGAGATTCGATTAATCAAAATTGGGCAAATCCTCAATTGTATTATCGGGTGTGTTTACTAAAAATCAATGATACAAAACATAAACTGCTGTTTGTGTTTGAACATCTTATTTCAGATACAGAAACAGGAAGGATTTTGAACGCCTATTTTAAATCACCAGGTTCTGATTCTTATATTATTCAAACCGATGATTTTAGACTTTTTTTGGAAAAAATCTATAGATTAAACAAAAATGAAAAATTGACAAAGTACAAGAACTCATCTCAATATCGTTCTCTTCGTGACGAAATTGATATCTTTTATCAGAAAAATCCATCTTATACAAGAGGGAACCCGATAATATTGTCAAGTACACAAATATTGGAAATTGATATGCGAACGATTGATAGGAAAGTTGGAAATATTCCTATTCATTATTTCTTCTATATTTGCACAAATTTATTAAGTATTGCGTTCAAATTAAAGAAAATTCCAATGAGAATTTTTGTAAATAAAAGAAATTATGAAAAACTCAATTTCTATAATACTATCGGTGATTTTTCAGAAACAATTCCTGTAGTCTATGATGCAAAATTGCAAAGCGGAGAACTATATTATCAGCAATACAAAGACAATAACGACTATCTAACCAATAATCAAATAGCTTTAAAAAGTTTCAGAGATGATTCTGAAATCTTCAATGTTATTTATTTGAGTTGCCCATTTACGTACAACTTTTTAGGAGAACTAACAGATGAAGAAGATAGGTATTACAAGGAAAATGCCTCTAATTTTCACAGTCTGTCATATCCAATATTAGGTTATTATAAAGAAAATCAAATGACTATTATTATTAATAATGGATTAAAAACGAAGGATTTGGAAAAGTTTGAACAATTCCTACGGTCATTAAAAATTTCCTATAAACTTACTAACAAGGAGGGAATGAAGAGTGAGTAAACATGTTATGGTTTTTGGGGGATTTCCTCTTCTTCATGAAAAATTAGTTAATATGGGAGCAAGTTTAACAATTTTGACAACAACAGATAAGATTAAAGGACATTATCCTAAATTATACAAGAGAGTGGTAACTTTAGAAAAAGGAGCCAAGAGAGAAGATTGGATTGAAATGGCAAAAGCTATTGATAAAATCGAAAAAGTGGAGACTATAGGGGCTTTTCAGGATTATCTACAAAAAGAAGCTTCTTGGGTTGCAGAAGCATTAAATATTCCGTTTGATAATACAGTGGATGTTGTAAAGTTGGTTGAAAATAAAAATTTAATGAGAGACAGATTGATAGCATTTGGTGTAGATAAAATCAAAAACACTCTTATCCATAATATTGAAGAAGCTCTTTCTTTTGTATCAAAAGTTTCTTATCCAGTAATCCTCAAACCGACTGATTCCACTGGAAGCTCAGGAATCTATAAGATTGAGGACGAAAAAGAATTGAGAGAAAAAATTTCCCACTTTCAATCAAAATTCCCACATTTACAGATGTGCTTAGAGGAATTTATTGATGGGGAAGAATATAGCGTGGAGGCTTTTTCTAAAAACGGAAATCATTATATTTATGGAATCACAAAAAAATACAAGGAACCAGAACGATTTGTTGAGATTGGTCATACTGTTCCCGCTAATCTACCTTTTGCAAAAGAAAAAGAAATCAAGTCTTTTGTGGAAAACGTCTTAACTTGTTTAGGGGTAATGAATGGTCCAACGCATACAGAAATTATGGTAAGTGAAAATGGAATTCATGTTATTGAAACCCACACTCGGCTGGGTGGAGATATGATTCCTGAATTATATGCTTATTCAGTAAATAATAAAGTTGATATTTTAGATTTAGTAACACGACATACTTTACAGGAAAATGTAATGGATCAATTTGTAGAACAGTTAAAAGGAGAAAAAGAAGTGTTTGCTTCTATCTACTATAAAATTTCTGAAAAATCAGGTGTAGTAAAAAGAATCTCAGGGTTGTCGGAAGCAAAAGAAAAAGACGGGGTAAAAGAACTTCAATTGTTTGTGAAAGAAGGAGATGAAGTGACAGATTTGCAAAATTCCTTTTCACGACTTGGATTTGCTATTGCAACTGGAGGAACTGCGGAAGAATCGCTCCAACGAGCAAAAGAAGCAATTAATTCAATAGAATTGGAGATTCAATAGTGAAGCGTTTATTAAATCCTCTAAACGACTTTATGACTTTATCCCGTAACTCTAAATTTCTTTTGTTGTCTGTTTTAATTTCTAATATTGGAAATGGCATTCAATTATTGACTGTTGGAAAAGTTCTGTATGATAAAACAGGTTCGCTAGGAGCGTTTGGGTTTGTAATATTGTCCGAACAGCTAATCAAATTTATTCTACAATTATTTTCGGGTTCCTACGTAGATAGTAGGAATCCGAGAAATGTCATTATCGCATCTGATGCGATAAGAGGAATTATTTTGCTGTTATTATTGTTCTGTTTTTGGAGTAATGATTGGATGATAATTGGATTAATTGTCACAACATTAGTAATAAACACAGTAAAACCTTTCTACAATGCCAGTTTATTTGCTGTATCCAGTAGAATTGAAGAAGGGGATGAATTGCTAAAACTAAATATTGTGTTCGGAACCTTTCTTCAAATAGGTCAACTTTTAGGAAGTGGCATTGCCAGTATCGTATTAATGTGGTTGAATCCGTTATGGGGCGTTTTTATTAATGCTTTAACATTTTTACTTTCTGCGTTTTTCCTTAATTGTATTACTAAAATCGACGTTCATCATGGGAAGGAGAATCAAAAGAAAAAAATTACCCTCACTTTTTTTCTTCAAGATTGGAAGGAATTTATCAAAAAATTGAGACACAAACAAGCATTATTTGTTCTGGTTTTACTATCATGCGGAGATTTTTTTATGGTAAATGTGATTAACCTCTTAACCATTCCTATTATTAACAATAAATTAAGTGGGCATTATAACTGGCTGTTTTTATTGGATGGAGGCTTTGCTTTGGGAGCCAGTGTATTTAGTCTATATGTATATAAAATTAAGCAAAAAATAGGGGTTTATAGAACTATTCTGCTTTCAATTTTGATTCAAGCTACCTCTTTTGCTTTAATTTCTGTGACTTACTCTCTAATTATTATGACTATACTCTTTATCTTATTAGGAGCTACTAATGCTTCTTCTATTTCACTTTCTATGACTTTAACACAACAATTTAGCGAAAAAGAAATAAAAGGGAAGGTGTCCTCATTGAGACAATTAGCTTTGTCCATTATTCTGCTTTTCAGTATTCCTTTCATTGAGAAGCTGTACAAAATTAATTTAAATGCAACATTCCTATTAAGTAGTGGCATTCTTTTCTTGTTTTTCTTGGGACACCTTTTAAACAAGTCTCTTATTTTCAATTCAAGAGAATTTAATAATTTAAAAACAAATGAATAGGAGTGACAATGAAAATGATTGATACCCATGCTCATATGGATAATATATTTTATTTGCGTGACCAAGATAAAGTAATAAATAATGCGATAGAAAAAGGAATTGAACAAATTATTACAATTGGGATAAATGTCGAGTCATCTAAACAATCCATACAGTTAGCAGAAAAATATCCACAAATTTATGCGAGTGTTGGCATTCACCCCCAATGTGTAAATCAACTTTTAGATGAAAGTGTGTTAAATGAGATTGAACAATTTGCCAAACACCCCAAAGTAGTGGCAATTGGGGAGGCGGGACTTGACCACAAATATGGTCAAGCAAACGATGAATTTGCCCGTCGTATTTTTATAGGACAAATTCAAATTGCCAAAAAAAGAGATCTCCCTATTGTCGTTCATAGTTGGCTATCCCATAATGAAGTAATAGAAATTTTAACAAAAGAAGGTATTCCACGTTCAGGAGGGATCATTCATTGTTTCGATGAAGATTGGGAGACAGCTAAAAAATATTTATCATTAGGAATGTATGTATCTCTATCAGGAATTTGTACCTATAAGGAAAATAGTTTTTTATTAGAAGTAATAGAAAAAATTCCAATTGAAAAATTGCTTCTCGAAACAGATAGTCCATATATTTCTCCCGAACCTAACAGGACTAAACGAAACAATCCAAGTAGAGTATTAGATGTTGCTAAATTCGTTTCAGAAGTTAGAAAAGAACCTTTTGAATATATTAAGGAAAAAGTAACCGAAAACGCAAGAAAAATCTTTAAAATATAAACGTCAGCATCAGAAAAGGTTTCTTTTTTTTGTTTTTAATTCTTTTTAGGACGATAAGCGATATATCTCCTGCCAATAGGGGGAAGAGATGTGTTGCTATTTTTTATTTTTCCTATAAAAAATTTGAATACAAATAATTTATTTGATACGTCAAAAGAAGCACTAATGGCTTTGGTGTTAAAACAACATGGAGGAATTTTGGTTCCAATAATTATTGAAGAAGTAAACATGAAAAATGAAGAAATGCTGGAATATGAAGAAGGCATGATGGAGTTTTGCAAGTATACACTCTTGATTTTAAACCGAGTTCGTAATGACTTAAAGGTGATCGTTCGAAAAAATACAATGACAAGGATAAGGATAAGTTCATCATTATCTATAAGATCTATAAAGAAAAATACCGTCACAGAAGCCATTGAGCTTTCTGATTGCATAACAGATCCATTTTATCGAAAAATGTAAGCCCGTATTCAAACGAAGCCTATAAAAATATCTGCACCTCCTGTACTATAAACGTATCAATATAAGGAGGTGCTTTTTCTATGCCGCAACAAAAATTAAAGATCGTCCCCGTTATATTACATGGCGAAAACGAAACAACTTCTGTAACCCATTCATCAGCAGGGCCTTCCTCTTATCCTGCTTGCACAATTAAAACAGGTCATAGAATAACGAATGTAATGCGCATGCTCTAAAGCTTTCAATAAGCTTTCACGATAAGACTTTGTATACGTTTCATTAACCGTTTGCTTCATCACATCCTGATACGTTACGATCTTCTCCAATACGTTCTCCTCTCAAAGTCTTAAAATTTAATCGTTCATATTTCCTTAATAAAGCGGTCATTTGTGATGAAGCACAGGCGATTAAAAACCCTACAACAGCTGCATCTAAAGTTATAAAAGCGATGAAGGCAAGATTTCGATTAGCTTTAACAGGAACACCAGTTGAAAACAGTTTGAATGAGTTATGGTCCATTATGGATTTTGTGCAACCTGGTCTTTTAGGAAGTTTAAGTCAGTTTAAGCAAGAATTTGTTAATAAGTTTGAAGGTACAGAAACAGATATAGAAGAGAAGCTGACGGCACGTATTTCAAAAGTGTATAAACGTCGGACTAAAACTGGAGAACTTGGAGATCAGTTGCCGTCTAAAACAATTGCTGTCAGAGAAATTCCAATGGGACAAATCCAATTAGAACTTTATAAAGAAGTTATAACGTTAGTAAAACAAAAAATGCTAAGTGGATTGGAAGCTATTCAAAAATTAAAATCCCTTTCTTCACATCCAGCGCTATTAAATGAAAAGTATATGAATCTAACACCTCAAGACGTTCCAAAATTAAAAGAAACACTGCAAATCATAGAAGAGGTGCGTCAAAAAGGGGAAAAAGTCTTAATTTTTACAGAGTATATACAGATGCAAAATTTACTGCGCAAATATATTCGAGAACAGTTCGATATAAATCCGATGATAATAAATGGAGTGACAAATAGAAGACAGCAGGTTGTGGATATGTTCAATCAGAATTCCGGGTTTGACGTAATGATTTTATCGCCAAAGGCAGCGGGTACAGGTTTAACAATAACTTCTGCCAACCATGTTATTCATTATACAAGATGGTGGAATCCAGCGGTTGAAAACCAGGCGACTGACCGTGTTTATCGAATAGGACAAAACAAACCTGTAACGGTTTATTATCCAATTGTTATCGATAAACAAGGTGTATTAAAGGAAGGAACGGTAGAGCAAATTGTACACCGAATTTTAGAGGAAAAGCAGTCATTGGCTTCGAGTGTAATTGTACCGAGTAAGAATTTGAGAATAGAAGAGGAAATTTTAAAAGGATTTGCATTGAATTAAAAATAAAAAAATTCATATCTATGATTGCACTATGGACTACCAGAAAGTTATTAAATATAGTTGAAAGAGAGGAAGAGTAGAATTTCTCTTTTTATATACTATATATGTAACTTTTATACTGAACCCATAAGAAACCGGACAGCCTGTAAGTTATAATAAAAAATAGAAGAAAGGTGCTGTCATCTGGGTGAATCTACCTGAAGCCTAATAACTGTGAATCCTATTTCACAAGCAGAAGAGAAGGGCATGCGTTCTTCTCTTCTTTTTTATATTAAGCCACCAATTCTTTTTATAGTGACAATCATACTACCTGATTTCCCCTTATAATGAAACAAACAAAGTGATAAAGCGAGGTGCTTCCATGAGCAAAATAAGCAATTGCCTGCGCATGATTGAGCTCCTTCATGCGCGCGGTAAGATGAAAATTAGCGAACTAGCGCAGGAGCTAGATGTCAAAGAACGAATGGTGCGCAATTATAAAGAAGATCTAGAAAAGGCGGGTATTTATGTAGAAGGCGAGAAGGGAAGGGATGGCGGGTATTCCTTATCGCAGGCTTCTTTCTTCCCGACAAGAAAGCTACAGGAGTCTGAACTCAGTGCTCTCATTTTTGCGGTGCAGCAGCTGCTTGCAAAAGAAGTCGCACAGGCAGAAACGGCACAGGTTGCACTAGATAAACTGCGTGCCGCACAGCGCAAGGAGCAGGAGCAGAATCGCTATATTCATTTTGTGCAGCGCTCAAAGCCAAACCGCCTGCAGTCCGGCGAGAGTAAAAAGTACATGCAGCTGCAGGAAGCGCTCGCAAGCAGGCGTAAGGTCCAAATTGTTTATCGTAATTCTTCTTCCTATAAGAAACGAATCATTTGTCCCTATGGATTTGTATACTATAATGATTTCTTTTATTGCGCAGCTTTTTGTGAATCTAAACAAGAACTGCGAACGTTTAAGGTTGTTAGAATAGAGCAAGTAGACGTATTACAGGAGCGCTATACCATCCCAGCCACCTTCGATATTCGTAAGGAGTGGCCAAGTCTAGGCATCATGCGAAATGAAGTGTTGCATGTCAAGCTGCATATTTCTCCTCCATTTTCTCAATCCGTTCCCGAATCGATTTGGGGTGAAAATCAAAGCGTACAGTATAACGACGATGGCAGTATTTTGTTTGAAGCTGTCATGAAGGGGCGACAATCAGTAAAAAAGTGGATTTTAAGCATGGGAGCAAGTGTTAGTGTAATAGAACCGATAGAATTGAAAGAGGAGATTATCGAGGAGCATATGAAGGTGTTAAGAGCGTATGGGATTGTTGTAAAGGAAACTTAAATGTATAAAAATTCCTTTTTGTGAAACGGTTTTTTTATGTTCAATATGATATTAAACCTTTCAACTTTAACTTCCCTCCGAAAGAAGTCTCCTACTTCTAAACGTGAAGGTGCGCCAGCACCAGTGAAAGTGGGAGATGAATTTCGGTTAGGCGTAGCCTAAAGTTGTCTCTTTTTTTGTACTATGATATAATCAGTCTTAGATAAAAGAAAGGTTGTTATATCAATGGAATCAGACAATAATAATCATTCAGTGTTCTTGTTGTATTATCATCTTGTTCTGGTCGTAAAATATCGCAGAAAAGTGATTGACGATGCCATATCTGACTACGCGAAAGATATGTTTGTACGATTAGGTGAAAATTACAATATTTCCTTAGTCGAATGGAATCACGA
>NZ_RIAV01000021.1 GCF_003852715.1 Ectobacillus antri | reverse complement strand
TTAGGCACGCCGCCAGCGTTCATCCTGAGCCAGGATCAAACTCTCCATAAAAGTGTTTGTCTAGCTAAAATAAATGTTGACGTTTTGTACTTCGTTCAGTTTTCAAAGAACTAACTTATCGCCCAGAAGCGACTTTATTAATATAACATTTCGCATCATCCAAGTCAACAACTTTTTTGTTTAAGTTGTTTCGTCAGCGACAACGTTTATAAATATAACAGCTATAAATCAGAAATGCAATAGTTTTTGCAATAAAACTTTATATAAGTTTAAAGTTCTTTGTTAATTTCCGTTACAGAGGTTCGCTTTCCGCTGGCGGTGAGGGAGTGTCGCATCTTCCACTCCGATACGCAAGTGTTCATATCAATAACGAACAAACTTTTAACCAAATAAAAATGCCCCAAAACAACTACGGGGCATTTTTTATAAATAAACATCTGCAATGAGATTAGTAACCCTTTGTAAAAGTAACTGTTAATCTTACTTATGTCTCATCTGCGGGAATAATAGTACATCACGAATAGACGGAGCATTAGTTAGCAACATAACAAGACGATCGATACCGATACCCAATCCACCCGTAGGAGGCATACCGTATTCTAGCGCTTCGATATAGTCATCATCCATCATATGTGCCTCATCATTTCCTTGTTCACGCTCTTTTAATTGCGCTTCAAAACGCTCTTTTTGATCGATAGGATCATTAAGTTCAGTGAATGCATTTGCATGCTCACGCGCAACAATAAATAACTCGAAACGATCTGTGAAACGAGGATCTTCCTCATTCTTCTTAGCTAGCGGAGAAATCTCAACCGGATGACCATAAACAAACGTCGGTTGAATTAGATGTTCCTCTACTTTTTGCTCAAAGAACTCATTAATAATGTGTCCTACTTCCATATGCTCGGTTACTTCTACACCGTGCTCTTTAGCCAGAGCGCGAGCTTCTTCTACACTCATAGGCGCCCAGAAATCCGCACCTGTTTGCTCTTTAATAGCATCTACCATGTGAACTCGTTTCCATTTTGGTTCTAAATCTACTTCGTACTCACCATATTGTACCTTGGTTGTACCAAGTACTTCTTTAGCAATATGAGCAATTAGGTTTTCCGTAAGCTCCATAATATCTTTATAGTCAGCGTACGCCTCATATAATTCAATCATTGTAAACTCAGGGTTATGACGAGTAGAGATTCCTTCATTACGGAATACACGTCCAATTTCATATACTTTTTCTAAACCGCCGACAATTAAGCGTTTTAGATGCAACTCGATAGCAATGCGCATATATAATTGCATATCTAAAGCATTGTGATGTGTAATAAATGGACGAGCAGATGCACCACCTGCAATTGCATGCATCATAGGTGTTTCTACTTCTAAATAGCCATTGTCATCTAAATATCTTCTCATAGATTGAATAATTTTACTGCGAGCAATAAACGTTTTACGACTTTCCATACTTGTAATCAAGTCTAAATAACGTTGACGGTATCGTTGTTCAATATCTTTCAAGCCATGATATTTATCCGGTAACGGACGAAGAGACTTTGTCAACAGCTTGAAATCTGTTACTTTAATAGACAATTCGCCCACTTTTGTTTTAAATACGGTTCCTGTCACACCAACAAGGTCACCTAAGTCAGCGTTATTGAATAACTCGTATTGTTCTTCCCCCACCGCATCTTGCCTTACGTAGATTTGAATTTGATTATGCAAATCCTGAACATGAGCAAAGCCTGCTTTACCTTTTCCGCGCTTTGTCATGATACGTCCAGCGATAGAAACGGAGATTCCTTTTTCGTCAAGCGCTTCTTTTTCTACTTCACCATAAAGATCTAGCAATTGGTCAGTAGAATGTGTACGCTCAAATCGTTTGCCAAACGGGTCCATTCCTTTTTCAAATAGTTTTTGCAACTTATCGCGGCGAACCTGCAACTGGTCATTTAATTCTTCGTAGCTCATTACATCAACTCCAGATTGTTAAATTTGCAATATACATAGTATAACACTTTCTTTCAAGTATATATAAGTACAAGCATAAAAACTAATATTCTTTTAAGGTGAGAAAATACGGAGATTCGCTTTCAGCAAGACTCGTACTTAGCGAAAATACAATTATAAAAATAGAACACCCAGATTTTCTATTTTTGTATTACTGTTATGTTTAAAGATCTGTTTGCTCTTCCTCACTCTCTTCACTTTCCTATGAAACAAGGGTGTTCCTTGACTTTAGGACACCCTTTTTCATCTGTAAATTATTATAACAATTATCCTACCTGAATTGCTTCTTGCTTGTTCTCCATTTCTTCAGCAAAGGCATACAACAACGAAACCATATCTTCTCTCGTGTTACATTCATTTACTGCATTTCTTACTTTTGCGTTTCCTCGTACACCTTTTAAATACCATGCTGCGTGTTTACGCATTTCTTTAACAGCAATCTTTTCATTCTTTAGGTCAATTAAACGATCTAAATGCAGAATACATACATCCATTTTTTCTCTTACGCCAGGCTCATCCATTAATTCGCCTGTCTCTAAATATTTAACTGTTCTATAAATCATCCATGGATTACCAAGGGCTGCCCGGCCAATCATCACACCATCTACACCAATTTCATCAAGCATACGCTTCGCATCTTGCGGTGTTTCGACGTCTCCGTTTCCAATAACAGGAATTTTAAGTGCCTGCTTTACTTGCTTAATGTAGTTCCAGTCCGCTTTACCCTCATACATTTGAGAGCGTGTTCGACCGTGAACAGCTACAGCTTGACCTCCAGCTCGTTCAACAGCTAACGCATTCTCAATTACATAAATGTGATCTTCATCCCAACCCAGACGCATTTTGACTGTAACTGGCTTTTGGACGGCGTCTACTACAGACGCAACCATCTCATATACTTTATTGGGGTCAAGAAGCCACTTTGCGCCTGCATCACACTTTGTAATCTTTGGTACGGGGCATCCCATATTAATATCAATAATATCAGCCGTTGTATTTTTATCTACAAATTTAGCTGCTTCGACCAACGTTTCTTTTTCACCCCCAAAAATTTGTAGGCTCAAAGGTTTTTCACGTTCATCAATGTATAACATATCCATCGTTTTTTTGTTATTAAATAGAATAGCCTTGTCACTCACCATCTCCGCACAAACAAGTCCTGCACCAAATTCTTTTACTGTTAAACGAAATGCAGCGTTACATACACCTGCCATCGGTGCTAAAACAACCGGATTTTTCATTTCAATATTACCTATTTTCAACATTTCTTTCCCTCCTCTCTTACTCTTTAGGTTTTAATTCTTCTATTGAAACATTTAACTCTTTAATAACTTGTAAGATAAATTCTTCACTTGGGAGTCGGTTACCACGTTCAATTTCTCCCAAAATAGAAACTGATATACCTAGACGCTTCGCAAAGCCTTCTTGTGTGTATCCTTTTAATTTTCTAAAAGCGCGGATGCGCCTTCCCCACTTGTCCGCTTCCATACCGTAACTCCTTCTCGCCTTATCATCTCTTCTAGTTGCATATCTGAAATAGACTGCTTGACATCTTTATTAATGTCACAAAGAGGTACAAGCACAAACGCCCGTTCATACATCCGAGGATGAGGAACAATAAGGCTCTCTGTTTCAATATTTTCATGATTATACAGCAAAATGTCAAGGTCAATTGTACGAGGTCCCCAGCGAATTTCCCTTTTTCTTCCTAACTTCATTTCAATACTTTGCATAGTTTCCAAGAGTTTATGCGCGTCCATATTGGTAGAAACTTGTATAGCAATATTCAGAAATGGCTCTTGTTCTACATATCCTACCGGCGCAGTTTCATAAACAGAAGAAACCTTTTCTACTTTAGTGTTATCTAATTCATTCAGTAAGAAAACTGCTTGCTTTAAATACCCAAACCGATCTCCTATATTAGAACCTAATCCTATATATGCTATGTTTGTCATGCGCGGCTCCTTGTAATCTCAACAGCCACCTCACGATAATGACCTGGAATAGGTGGATCCGGTTTAATAACCTTCACTGTGCAAGATTGGATACTTTCATATTGATGCAAAATTTGCATAGCGATATTTTCAGCGACAGATTCAACAAGCTTATATGGCTTACCTTGCACAATCTTTTCACATAGCTGATATAACTCTCCATAATTTACAGATTGCGAAAGATCATCTGTAACTCCTGCTCTACGTAAGTCAAGGTGAACTGTTAAATCTACTTTAAACCGTTGTCCTAGTCTAGTTTCTTCCGGAAACACACCATGATATCCATAAAACTCCATCTCTTTGACAAAGATTTTATCCAACCCAAACACTTCCCTTACCCAGCATGGCATCCATCATTTTTGCCATTCTTGCTGTTTCTCGTACATCATGTACACGTACAATATCGCACCCTTTTTGGATACCTAAACAAACTGTTGCTCCGCTACCCTCCATCCTTTCCTCTACCGGAAGATCTAGTACATGTCCGATAAACGACTTTCTGGACGTACCAAGCAATACAGGATATCCAAGCACGGTTAGTTGTTCTAAATTGCGCATAACCTCAAGATTTTGTTCTGGTGTCTTCGCAAAACCAATTCCCGGGTCTAAAATAATATTTTCATCCCTGACGCCGGCGCGCTTCGCAATTCTAACGCTTTCGTATAAATCACCAATCATATCCGCAAGTAAATTGCGATAGTTTTGATTATCACGATTATGCATTAACACAATAGGAACCTCATAATATGCCGCGACTTCTGCCATTTTAGGATCAGCTTTCGCTCCCCAAATGTCATTGATAATATGAGCTCCGGCTTCGATAGCCTGACGAGCTACCTCCGCTTTATATGTATCAACAGATATAGGAGCAGAAACTTGTTTAGATACAGCTTGAATAATAGGGATAACTCGGTTTAACTCTTCTTCTTGCGACACCTTAATTGCACCAGGACGCGTAGATTCACCTCCGATATCAATGATATGCGCACCTTGTTCAATCATCTCTTTTGCTCGGTTAACAGCCGCACCAACTTCATCATATGTACCACCATCAGAAAAAGAGTCTGGTGTAATATTCAATATTCCCATAATTATCGTTTTTTCAGAAATACGAAGTTCATAAGGTCCACACGCTATATTATATCTGTTCATAACCCTTCTCCTTTCACAACATCCTCTACACGCCATAAGGTGTTACGATGTTGCCTGTATGCATGACTAAGTTCGTTTGTAATCTTACCCTCTTTTCCGGGAAATAAAACCGAAGAAATTTTGTGGATTGGTACGATTTCTTGAATCGAATTAGTAACAAATACTTCTGTACTACTAAGAAGGTTCTCTTCTGTGTATAAACCTTCTTCTACCTCATATCCAAGGCTCTTAGCTAAACATATCACGAAATTTCGAGTGATACCGTTTAAAATCCCTGTTTCAATAGAAGGTGTATATAGTGTGTTATCTTTGCTAAAAAAGATGTTTGATACAACACCTTCTGCCAACCAGCCTTCTTTTGTAAAAAATAAACCTTCCTTATTCACGTCCGCTCCCACTTCTCTTTTACCAAGAATATTATTCATATAGTGGTGTGACTTTAAACGCCAAGGTCCCTCCGGCGTATTTCGAGGTATCCGTAGCATCACTCCTTCTTTTTCAACGATAATATTAGATAAAGGTAGCGGCTTAATGAACATGATAACAGATGGTTTTGTATAAGGAGTTACCTGCAAACCTACTTCACCATTCCCTGCTGAAACATTTAAACGAATATACGCATCCTTTATACCGTTCTTTTGCAACAGCTCTTGCAAAATACCCAGTACCACTGCTTTGTCCATATTCCATTCAATATTTAAAAAAGCAAGAGCGGCAACAAGCCGCTCATAATGATCATGAAATAAAAATGGATGACCGTTATATACACGGAATGTTTCAAATACGCCTAGACCATATAAAAATCCATGGTCATAAGGAGATATTCTTGCATCCGCTTCTTCTACATATGAGCCATTCACATAAATCAGCATGTCGTTTCTTTCCTACTGTAGTGAGAAATAAAGTTTTGCAACAATTCCTTACCATGTGTGGTCATAATGGACTCAGGATGAAATTGTACACCTTCAACCGCTAATGTTTTATGTCTCACTCCCATGATTTCACCTTGCTCTGTCCAGGCCGTAACTTCTAAACAATCGGGTAATGTCTCTTTTTTAACGATTAGAGAATGATAACGCGTCGCGTGAAACGGACTTGGTATACCTTTAAACACTGTACGTCCATCGTGGTACATTAAAGATGTCTTCCCGTGCATTAAGCGGTCTGCGCGAATTACATCTCCTCCAAATACTTGCGCAATGGCTTGATGGCCTAAACACACACCAAAAATAGGTATTTTCCCTGCAAAATGTTTGATAACTTCCAAACTAATTCCCGCTTCATTTGGGCTGCACGGACCGGGAGATATCATTAAAAAGGAAGGCTCCATTGCTTCAATCTCTTCTATTGTCAGTGCATCATTTCTTTTTACGACGAGTTCCTGTCCTAATTCTCCCAGAAACTGCACAAGATTAAACGTAAAGGAATCATAGTTATCAATCATTAAAATCATATCTTTACTCACCCACCTGTTCACTAGCTTCTTTAGCACGCCATAAAGCCACTGCTTTTTTTAATGATTCCTTATATTCATTTTGAGGATTTGAATCAATAACTATACCAGCTCCTGCCTGCACATGTGCATATCCGCCCTTAGCCAGCAATGTACGAATCACAATATTAAGCTCCATTTCACCGGAGAAGCTAAGCCATCCAATAGAGCCTGTATAAATACCTCTTCGAACTGGCTCTAACTCTTCAATAATTTCCATTGTACGAATTTTAGGAGCACCTGTAATCGTACCGCCTGGAAATACTGCCTTTAAAATATCAAATGCATCTTTTCCTTCCTCTAGTTCACCGCGAACATTGGAAACAATATGCATCACATGTGAATATTTTTCAATCGCCATAAATTCATTTACTTCCACCGTACCATAACGACAAACACGTCCTAAGTCATTGCGTTCAAGATCTACGAGCATCACATGTTCAGCACGCTCTTTTTCATTTTCAATCAGTTCTTTTGCTAAAACTTCATCTTCTTGCGCATCTTTTCCTCTTGAACGAGTACCAGCAATAGGACGGGTGCTAACTTCCATTCCTGCTTTTTTAATAAGCAGTTCCGGTGAACCGCTCACAATTTGGAAATCACCCAGTTCCATATACCCCATATACGGTGATGGATTGATTTCACGTAATTTCTCATAAATTTCAATAGGATGGGAACGTAATGGCTGCGATTGTCTCACAGATAAGTTAACCTGAAATACATCACCTGACGCAATATACTCTTGAATACGCTCTACAGCTTTCACAAACTCTTCTTCCGTAAACGACACGTAAGGGGTAAATTCGCGAGTGTTTTGTAGTGGAATAGCTACAGAATCCACCTGTTGTGTCCATATATGCTGCAGATATTGCAGACGCTCTGTTGCCTGCTTTTCATCATGATGACGAACTATTACCCACAGGACACGCTCCTTATGATCAAACACAATCACCTCATCGTATATCATCAAGAAAACATCGGGCAGTTCTAAATCATCTTGTGCTTTATCATCAAGACGCTCTATGTATCGGATACAGTCATAGCTAAAATAACCCATAGCCCCCCCCTGAAAAGGAGGCAAAGAATCATCATGTTTAACGTAACGTTCGGCCATGTAGTTCTTTACGAGATCTAACGGGTTTCCTTTAAGAACCGATTCTTGACCGCCTTCTTGAATACGAAGCTCTTCACCCTTTCCACGTAAGACAGCCACTGGCTCTAGTCCCGCCATACTGTAGCGACCACCGCGACCGCTCTCTAAAATGAAGTGCTGCCACTTAGATTGCGATAAATTTTTATATTGAAGAAAAAGATCCTTTTCGTACGGCATAGAAACAGCAAATATTTGTTGCTTCATATTCACACCTCATATCAATTAGTTAGTACGCTTCCATTCTACACGATGTTTTCAGTCTCTTCACTCTTTTTTAAGAGGCCTCTTTTAAAATTCCTGGCTAGATTTCCAATGAACATGGACGATTAGGAAGCATCCTTAGTGCACGAGACTCCCTTGCGCTTTTACTTCAGGATGAACTGAAAATTGTAACATTACCTGTAAGAACAGTAAAACTTCTACTCTGTGCTTATTGTGATTCCGAGTAAGGAATCCTAACCAAAAAGAGGGCATCCCTTTAACGTTGTAAGGGATGCCCTTCTTATTATTTTAAGATTCGAATTGGTATAGAGGTGTGCTTAGGTAACGTTCACCGTTGCTTGGGATGATAGCCAAAACCTTCTTGCCTTTACCAAGGCGCTTTGCCACTTCTAGCGCAGCGTATATAGCGGCTCCCGAGGAAATCCCTACAAGAATCCCTTCATTTTTGCCCACTAAACGTGCATATTCAAAAGCCTGTTCATTTTTTACTGTGATAACTTCATCATAGATGTCCGTATTCAATATATCCGGCACAAATCCAGCACCAATTCCTTGGATTTTATGAGGACCTGGTTTCCCACCCGATAGGACTGGGGAATCCGCAGGTTCAACTGCAATAATTTGTAGATTTGGATACTTTTCTTTTAATACTGCGCCGGCGCCAGAGATTGTTCCACCAGTTCCAATTCCAGAAACAAAAGCATCCAATTGTTCGCCCATTTGCTCAATAATTTCAGGACCTGTTGTTAAACGATGGACTTCAGGGTTTGCTTCGTTTTTAAATTGCTGAGGCATAAAGTAGCCGTGCTCTTTCGCAAGCTCTTCTGCCTTACGAATGGCACCTCCCATCCCTTCAGGACCAGGCGTTAGCACCAATTCCGCTCCATAAGCACGCAATAAATTTCGACGTTCCATGCTCATCGTTTCAGGCATAACTAAGATTGTTTTATACCCTTTTGCCGCGGCCACCATAGCTAATCCAATTCCTGTATTTCCACTCGTTGGTTCAATTATTGTGTCGCCTTCCTTCAATAATCCTTCCTTCTCCGCAGCCTCAATCATCGCTAAAGCAATACGATCCTTTACGCTGCTGCCAGGATTCATGAACTCCAGCTTTAAGTAGATATCGGCACTATCCTCATCGACAATGCGATTTAGCTTCACAATTGGTGTTTTTCCAATCAAATCTGAAACAGATTGTGCAATCTTCATCTCCGTCACCCCTATTACCAAGTAATTTTATTGAATTTATAAACATTTTCACAGAGTGCTCATCATTTGTCAATCGTAATCACTTGATATTGTTTATATTTTTTAGAAAAGTTAAAATTATTTTATTTCTTCAATAATCTGCGTTAAGTCCTCTTCTGTAAAAATATAGCGCTCGTTACAGAAATGACAATGTACTTCTGTTTTATCCTCTTCTTCACGCATTGCTTCTAATTCACCTTTTCCTAAGCTTACTAACACAGCTTCAATACGTTCTCTGGAGCATGTGCATTGAAAAGCAACATCCATATGCTCTAGAATTTTAAGATTTTCTTCCCCTACCAGTTCGTGTAACATTTGCTCAGGTGTAAATCCTTGCTCAACCATTCGAGAAACTGGGATAATGGTTTTTAATTTATTTTCTAGGAAGGTAATCGTTTCTTCCTGCGCCCCAGGCATGATTTGCAAAATAAATCCACCAGCTGCCAATATACTATCATCACCATTCACCAGTACCCCAACACCAACTGAAGCCGGCGTTTGCTCTGACACTGCAAAATAATAAGTAAAGTCTTCTCCAAGTTCTCCTGAAACGATTGGAACCTGTCCTGTAAATGGTTCTCTCATACCTATGTCTTTAATAACTGTTAAATATCCTTCCGTACCAACTGCTTGATAAACACGAAGCTTGTTTTGCTCATTTGCCTCAAAATCTACATGAGGATTTGCCACGTAACCACGTACCTCACCTTTAGCATTTGCATCAACTAGAATATGCCCAAGTGGCCCGTTTCCTTCCACCTTGATAGTAAGCTTTTGCTCACCCTTTAGCATAGAACCCATCATAGCACCTGCAGTTAGCGATCTTCCTAACGCGGCTGAGGCTGTTCTCCATGTATCATGACGTTTTTGAGCTTCTCGAACTGTATGGGTTGTAACTGTTGCATATGCACGTACCTCACCGTTAAAAGCAAGTGCTTTTACTAAATAATCCTTCATATCTAAATCACCCTTCTCTTATTGAATTACATTACGCTCATAAAGCATGTATAAGCCTTTTAGTGTTAAAAACGGATCGACAATATCAATTACATCGGACTCCTCAGCAATCAATTTGGCCAGTCCACCTGTAGCAACGACCAATGGTTCTGTTTTGGCCTGCTCCTTCATACGCTTTACGATGCCCTCTACTTGACCAACATAGCCGAATAAAATTCCTGCTTGCATAGCACTAACCGTATTTCTTCCAATCACTTCACTTGGACGAGTAATTTCAATCCTAGGAAGCTTGGCAGCTCGGCTATATAAAGCCTCCGCTGAAATCATAATTCCCGGTGTAATAGCTCCACCCATATAGTTTTTGTGTTCATCAATATAGCAATACGTTGTTGCTGTACCAAAATCTACAATAACCAACGGACCTCCATACATTTGGATGGCAGCCACAGCATTCACAATACGGTCAGCACCTACTTCACGGGGATTTTCATATTTAATATTAAGACCTGTTTTAATTCCTGGTCCTACTACAAGAGGCTTACGTTTAAAATACTTTTCGCACATTCTCTCTAAAGCAAACATAATAGGAGGAACTACAGAGGAGATAATAATTCCTGTAATATCACTAAATTGAATCCCTTCGTGTTGTAACAGTTCCTTTACGAGCATACCGTACTCATCTTCCGTTTTGTTACGATTTGTCTCTACTCGCCAATGTTGCCTAAGTGTTCCTTGTTCAAACACTCCAAGAACCGCGTTCGTATTTCCCACATCTAACACAAAAATCATATCTTCACACTCCCTACTGCATGTTCATTATCTTGCAAGAAAAAAGGAGTGACGTAAAGTCACTCCTTTGGCTCTTCTTCTTTTGCTTCATCTTTTTTAGCGGAAATATTAACTTTCACATCATCTGTATTAAACGTAGTTGCCGTTCTATCAGGCATTACACCGTTTTCAAACAAGCTTTTAATTTGTTCCGCATCCAAAGTTTCCACTTCAAGCAACGTTTTTGCGATTAATTCAAGCTTATCACGATTATCAGTTAGGATTTGCTTCGCACGAGCATAAGACTCTTTCATGATGCGTTGCATCTCCAAATCGATTTCATGAGCAATAGCATCGCTGTAGTTTTGCTCGGAATGGAAGTCTCTGCCCAAGAATACTTGACCTTGTGAGTTTCCAAACTGCATAGGACCGAGTTTATCGCTCATACCGAATTCTGTTACCATTCTTCTTGCAATGCCCGTTGCGCGTTGGAAGTCATTGTGAGCACCTGTACTTACTTCACCGAACACGATTTCCTCAGCAACACGACCACCAAGCAATCCTGCAATTTTATCCAACAATTCCGGTTTTGTCATGAAGTAACGATCTTCTTTTGGAAGCATAACAGCATAGCCACCAGCTTGCCCACGAGGAACGATTGTTACTTTATGCACCATATCTGCTTCATCAAGGACCATACCAATTACTGTATGACCTGCTTCATGATAAGCGACAATGTTTCTTTCTTTTTCAGAGATTACACGGCTCTTTTTAGCTGGACCTGCAATTACACGATCCGTTGCCTCATCAATATCCTCCATGTCAATCTTCTTCTTATTTTGACGAGCCGCTACAAGCGCAGCCTCGTTCAATAGGTTTTCTAAATCAGCACCTGAAAAGCCCGGTGTGCGCATTGCGATAGCGCGCAGGTTAATGCTTTCATCAAGTGGTTTGTTGCGAGCATGTACTTTTAGTACCGCTTCACGACCATTTACGTCAGGACGATCAACTGTAATTTGACGGTCAAAACGGCCAGGACGTAATAACGCTGGATCTAGAATATCAGGACGGTTTGTAGCTGCTACGATAATAATACCTTCGTTTGCACCAAACCCATCCATTTCAACAAGCAATTGGTTTAATGTTTGCTCACGCTCATCATGGCCACCGCCAAGACCAGCGCCACGCTGACGACCTACCGCATCAATTTCGTCAATAAAAATGATACAAGGTGCATTCTTTTTCGCGTTTTCAAACAAGTCACGTACACGTGAAGCACCGACACCGACGAACATCTCTACGAAGTCAGAACCACTGATAGAGAAGAACGGCACACCAGCTTCTCCAGCTACAGCTCTTGCTAGCAATGTTTTACCAGTTCCCGGAGGTCCAACTAATAGCACCCCTTTTGGAATACGTGCACCTAACTCTGCAAATTTACGAGGATCTTTCAAGAACTCAACAACTTCTACAAGTTCTTGTTTTTCCTCATCTGCTCCTGCAACATCACGGAAACGAACTTTCTTTTTATCATCGTTATATAGCTTTGCTTTACTTTTACCAAAGTTCATAACACGACTACCGCCGCCCTGCGCTTGGTTTAGTAAGAAGAAGAATAAAATAAAGATGATAACAAATGGAATGATGGAAGTGAAGAACGTTACCCACGCGCTCGTTTCTTCAGCAGGTTGGTAATTCACCTTTGTATTTTTCGCACTGTCATTTAATTTCTTTTGCAACTCTTCTGTGTTGGCTGCATACGTCACAAAAAATTCATCTTTATTATATTCCGTGAATTGTCCTTTAAGCTCAAACACACCATTTTTCGGTTGCAAATTAACTTCCTTGACCTCTCCCTTATCTAAGCGATCTAGGAATGTATCATAGCGAACCGGCTTTGTTTGCTGGCTTGAACCATTAAAATAACTTACCACACCGATTACAACTAAAAATATTAATAAATAAAAGATGGTATTACGGAAGATCCGATTCATTCCTAACCTCCTCTCACAGCATAAACACTATAATAAATAGTAACATACAAAAACTTTCCTATCCAATTGTAAGACTTATGTATTATTAGCTTGAATACACACTCGGTTTTAATACACCGATATACGGCAAATTACGGTACTGCTCTTTGTAGTCCAAACCATAACCAACTACAAACTCGTTTGGTACGATATAACCTACGTAGTCTGCTTGGATATCAATTTTTCTTCCAGTTGGCTTATCCAACAACGTTACAATTTTGACTGATTTTGCTTTGCGATATTTAAACAGGTCCACTAAGTAACTTAATGTTAAACCGCTGTCGATAATGTCTTCGACGATTAAAATATCACGACCTTCGACAGAAGTATCCAAATCCTTTAGGATTTTTACTTCTCCCGTAGACACTGTAGAATGTCCATAGCTAGAAACTGCCATGAAATCCATCTCCAAGTAAGTATCTGTACGTTTTAAAAGATCTGCCATGAAAGGCATCGCACCCTTTAGTACACCTACTGCTAACGGAATTGTGTCTTTGTAATCTCGTGCGATAATAGCGCCGAGTTCTCTTACCTTCTCTTGAATTTGTTCTTCAGATACAAGTACCTTTTCAATATCTTGATTCATCATTTACTTATCCTCCTAGAAGACTCCTTGCTGTTGTAACGAATGAGTATATAATGCCCATGCTTCTTTGATGACGCGGCCCACGCAGATTGCTTCAGCAAGGGAATCCAGATAATTTCCCCTTGCGCATCACAAACAATAGGCCAACTGTCTCTTTGCTGCTTCGGCACTTTTTCTTCAATAAAGATAGCTTTTATCTTTTTTGTGCCGTTCATACCTTTTATTGTCATCCGATCTCCATTTTTTCTTGTTCGAATGCTCAATGGTGTAGAAATCTCCTCATGCGAGCCGACAAACAAAGCAGAATCAGACGTATCTGGGTATAACTTGCTAACCTCTGCCGTAACCTCATCTCCATTCGGTAGCACTACTTTTCCGGGTACTGGAAGGATATAAGAAAACTCCTCAGGCTTTTCTGAAAAAAAGTAAAACTCGCACTCTTTATAGGAACGCATTACCTTAAGTCCAGCTGGAAAATCAAGTGAACCGGAAGGGTGAGGACGTCGTAAAAAAGATAGCGCTTGCTCAATATGTATAGAAGAAAGTGAAGAAGGAAGCTGGTATTCATAAAGATAGTTTAATATTAGTTGAATACCTCTTCTTTGTAAAGGCATAGGCAAGGATTCAAAAGCAGGAATTGAAATTACTATACGATTTTTGTCTTTTTTCTTAATTACTGTATTCAGCTTCTCAAAAGCTAATTCCTGCAAATATTTCTCGTCCGCTTCAACAAACTTGCTAAACCGCTGCAAATGAACATGTACATTCGGATTTTCCTGTTTTAAAAAAGGGATAATATATTTACGAAACCTATTTCTTGTATACGTATCCTTCTCATTACTTGGGTCATTTCGATAGACGATACCTTCATCTTCACAATAAGCTTTTATATCTTCTTTGGTCACCGAAAGGAACGGACGTATAATCATACCACCAGCAAACATTCGCTTAACAGGTATACCTGCGTATCCCTTCGATATACTCCCGCGTACCATTCGCATCATAATAGTCTCTATTTGATCATCACCATGATGTGCAAGTGCTAAACAGTCCGCTTGATGCTTCTCCATTACCTCCGCAAAATAAGCGTATCGACATGCCCGAGCTGCTTCCTGTACACCTAATCCATTTTCTCGTTGATATTGACCTACATTTACCTGTGCCGCTTCGCAAACTAGGTGTAACTCTTCGCACACCTTTACTACATGATGCATATCCGCAGCCGACTGCTCTCCTCTAAACATATGATCGATATGAGCCACAATAATGTGTAAATGGTAGCGCTCTTTAATTCCGTGGAGATAATACAGCAAAGCCATAGAATCCATACCACCGGATACCCCCACTACAACTGTAGTGTTCATATTTAATAGTTCATTCTCGCAAATGAAACGCTCTATCTTAGAAACAAATGAAACACTCAAAACGAAATCACCTTCTATAAGCCTGTTTCTTATTGCTATGGTACCATTATTTTATCTCTGTTAGCAAAGAAAAGGCAGTATAAGTCCTAAAAAATGCTACCTTATACAACTCAACCTTTATAAAGAATCGATACAAGTACACAACTGTTGCTACCTACTGCTAGTATCGTTTGGGCTCTACTAAAGTTTAAGAGTCGCTTTTTGCAGGCGCTTCATATCTTTGACGCACCAATCAGCAAATCTCCATTTATTACTCTTTAATACAGGCTGTTTATTAAAAAAATCCGAGATACATCTCTCGGATTTTTTACAAACTTATATATCTAGCATCGACAAAGGGAATCGTTCTTATACTACTGAATTTGCTTACTGGCAATCGGAATTGTAGCCCACTTCGGCATATTTTTTTCTATCTTCGCTACTACTACTGTCATATCATCTTCAATAAATCCACCTCTAGAACGAATTACTTCTTCTATAAGGATATCAGCAATTTCTTGCGGATCTTGTGTCTGTATCTCTTTAATCTTTCTCTTCATCCACGCATCATGATTTTCGACATGCTTAGGTCCTTCAAAGATACCATCGCTCATCATAATAAGTAAATCACCGCTCTTCAATTGTTCACTAATCACATCAACCTCAAAATCCTCAATAATACCGATTGGCAGGTTGCTTCCCTCTACCTTAATTACGCGATCTCCACGCTTTACAAAGCTTGGCGTTGACCCTACCTTAATAAATTTAGCGGTAGCATCCCTTAAATCCACCATAGCCAAATCTAAAGTTGTAAAAATTTCTTCTGTAGTTCGCAGTGATAGAATAGAATTAATTGCTTTAATTGCAATCGTTTCTTGAATACCAGATTGTAAGATTTTTTGAAGGAGTTTTAATGTCTCCTTACTTTCCATATGTGCACGTTCACCATTTCCCATGCCGTCACTAATTGCCAATGCGTATTTGCCCGCGCCGAGCTCCATCGTAGAATAAGAATCACCAGATAGCAGTCCTCCACCCATCGCTGCCGTTGCGATGCCCGTGTCAACCGAGAACGTTTTTGCCGATCCAAAACTTACTGTACTCATTCCATGCGGATACGGTGAGCGCTCTTCACGAACAACGAAAACTGTTTCTTTTAGAATATCGGATAACATAGGCGCAATTAATTTCTCACACTCCCCCCGCTCGTTACTTACATTCGGAATCGTCATTTCAATATCTACGTTTCCTTGGTCTAAACAATATATATCAACATTGCCAATCTCAACACCAAAACTGCGCAAACTCTCTATAATTTGCTCCTCTTGCACTTGGTGATTTTCTTTCTCTCTTTGAATTTCTTTCGCGAAATTCTCCATCACCTTTGAAACACCCTGTAGCTGTTCTGCAACTAGACGACGATTTTCTCGCATTTGTCTACGCATTTCTTGGTCATTATAGAAATGCATTAAGTCCCGGTCAACTACATCCATAACCTGCGAAGCTCGCATACAATGCTTACTCCATTCTTTATGAAACTTCCGATTGCGCGCAAGTGTTCCTTCTTCTGTTTGCGCCATAATCTCTTTCATGTATTCATAGGTTTGTTCCGGTTTTACTGACCAACATTGATCCTTTTTAAAGCAATTGTTACAAGTTTTTTTCGTAACATGCTCTAGGAACAAATCAATTTGCTCTTCCTTATCCATTTCTTGCACATACCCATAGGTAGAAAAACTGTTAGACAATGCTTGAAAAACATTAGCAAATCTTGCTATCTTTTGTGAAGTGACATCACGCATTTTCCTTAAATATTGTTGCTGATCTGCGGAATTCTCTACAGTACCGGGAACGAACCTTGCCAGCTTGTCTAACAAAAATTTAGGTGTAAAAAGAAAAATTCCAATAGCTGCCACCGATTCTAACAATGTAATTGCAATATCAGCCTGTTTATCTACATATAAAGTAATCAAGCTAGTTCCAATTAGTAGACCAAGACCAACACCAATTCGCTTCCCTTCTTTCAGCATACCACCAAGTAAACCTGAGAAAGCTAATAAGCTCAATTGATATAGGCTCGCTACATTCGCTAGACTTAGAATTAAGCCGGTTACAACACCAACTGTGGACCCAATTGCAGCACCGGCAGTAAATGCTGATATTAAGACCAGGTAACGTGTGAAAATGTGCTGTACCGATAATCCATAGATATACCAGTCTGTTGTACCCGTAAGTACAGACGCCAATAAGATAATTAAACAAACAATCTCCTCTGTTTCTAGAGGCTGTTGTTTCCCTTTTCTTTCAGTAAGAAGAGGAACACTTTGTAAAAAAATCATTGTGAGTACAAAACTTAATCCAGCTTCAATGGTACTAATGAAAACATCATATAATACGAGAGATTGTTCCGTGAAATAAACAACAATAAGATGAGCTGTTAAAGCGGATAAAAATACTTGGAAAGGAACGAGACCGATTATTTTCTTTGTAAACTTGGCAAAAAACAGGTTGTACACAAAAAACATAAAGATCGAGGCAAATGTAAATGCTGTATTTTCTAGAGAGACCGTTAAGGCTCCTCCTATTAGCGCTAAAAAGGCTAATGCCGTTTTTTCACGCTTCATTACATATACGGCTGCAAAGAAAGGCAGTGCAAACGGAAGAATGTTACTTAGAATATACGCTCTTCCTAATAAGAAGCCAATTAAAACAATAACAAAGCCCCATCGAAAAAAAACACTCTCAATGACTGACCTAATTTTACTTGTCCAATTTGATAAATTCGCTTGACCGCGGTTCATCGCCAATATCCCTGCTTCTACCGTACGTTTTTCAGTTCTTGGCATACTTTTCACACCACCCGCATATTTTATTACTTGTATTATAAAATGATGCAAGCGGGTTTTTTGTCAAAATAGCAATTTGGTTTTTTGGAATTGTTCGACTTTTTATTTTAAATACTTCCATATGTATACACATTTGTTGGTTCTTCTTTATTACAAGTGTAGAAATTTATACAGATTGTATCTCTTTTTGTAGAAGAGCATATATAAAAAACAAAAAAGATCAAACCAGTTTGGTTTGATCTTTTCATGATGACCCGTACGGGATTCGAACCCGTGTTACCGCCGTGAAAGGGCGGTGTCTTAACCACTTGACCAACGGGCCTTAATGGGATAGCGGCGGAGGGAATCGAACCCCCGACCTTACGGGTATGAACCGTACGCTCTAGCCAGCTGAGCTACACCGCCATATTGTATAATTCCTTAACGGACAATTACTATAATAACTATTATTCTGATACATGTCAACGTCTTTTTTAAAAATTTTTAGCTCTATTAAAGTTCGTTGTTAATTTCCGTTACGGTGGTTCGCTTTCCGAGGGCGGTCAGGGCGCTAGTCTCACCCCCTTTACTCCAATCAACGAGTGCAAATTATCAACATTGGGCTTTAACACAGATAAATTTTTATGTAAGTATCAAAAACATTTTTTAGATAGACTATATCTACTTATACTGCATGTGATAAGTCATTGACACAAGTAAAAAAGGCACTCGCACTCGAATGCCCTTCACTCTTAGTTAACCGCGCTTAGATTCTGTATTTCTTTTTAAAGAAGACAAACGATCTTCACTTTCCTTTAGGAAACGAAGCATTTTTTGCTCAAAATTTTCTTTCGGAGCACGTTCTTCTCTATCGCGTCCACGACCACCGCGATCACGATCACCATAAGGGCGATTGTTGTTGCGTTGCGGGCGATTTGGACGTTGCTCAGCAGCTGCTCCTTCGCGCTCTTTCGCTTTCTTAATAGAAAGCCCAATCTTACCATCTTTTTCAACGTTGATAACTTTTACTTCCACTTGATCACCAACTTTAAGGTGATCATTGATATCTTTTACATAGTTATCTGCAACTTCACTAATGTGGACGAGACCTGTTACTCCATCTGGCAGCTCTACAAAAGCTCCAAAATTAGTAATACCTGTTACTTTTCCTTGTAACTTGCTGCCTACCTCAATTGCCATAAAAAAAATGCTCCTCCTTAGGTTTGAAAAGGTCGATTTTACTACATTATATATAATCCTAAAATACAGTGTCAACAAAACCTGCCTACTTAGAAATAGGAATAATTACCTCTCCTGGTTTAGAGAAAAAGTAGTCTCTTCTAGCGATGTTAGCAATATAGTCATCATCATTCAATTTTTTTATCTCATTATGCAACTTCTTCTCTTCTGCCTGCAGTGTTTTTAACTTTGTGCTCAAACTCCGAATTTCCTTCTTCTGTGCTTCTATAGCAACAGACTGTTTATGCAAGCTGAAACTGACACTAACGGCTACAACAAATGCAAAAGCAAAAAACAAAGACAAACGTCGTACTAAACGTTTTTTACTTTTATTACCTGTTTTTATTGTATGCGAGGAAATTTGATTTGAGCTTTGTTCCAAATGATTTTTCAGTTCCCTCATTTACGAGGTCCCCCTAACCTGTTTTTAATATATTCCCACCACCCAAGTATCTTTACTTTCATCTTCTCGACTTTACGTAAAAATCCTGCATAGTGTCTAATAAAAATTTTAACACGATTAGGAAGCACTTTCCATAGAAGTCTTAGGATAAATGCAATTGGAATTGAGATTATCTTCCATGCTACCAATAAAATTTTTATAGTAAACTTGTATAATAGTTGCGCTATTTTTTGTAGCAGCTTTAATACGAATATAGAAATAGTTAACAGCAATTGCACTAATGTCAACAACGGGCGAATGATTACAACCTTCACAACAGTAGCTAGAAAATGATAGGTCCGAATAACAAAACGTATCATCATTTCCAACAGAGATGTGTAGATACGCTTTAACATGCTTTGATACGCGGCAAATCCACATAGAAGTGCTACAAACACGTAGATGCGTAACTCCGCCTCATTAGAGAGCAGCAGCACGTAAAAAACAAGCAGAGCTTGGACAGTCCAAAACAATACGTCATTTATAAAAACGAACCATCGCTTTCGCTTAGAACGTTGTAAAAAACGTTGATAGGTATCTAATGCTGCACCAGTCCAAGCTCCCATTCCAATCATCGAGAGCATGGTATAAAACTGTACGGTTAAGCTCATTTAAATAACTTGCTAAAGAATCCTTTAGCCTTCTCCGAATGATGTTCATCAATATACATCATTTCAAAAACTTTTCCCTTGATAGAAACAACGCCCTTTTCAACATCCAAATTCTTCATTTGTAGATTCTGACCCCGGATCGTTAAAAATCCCATAACAGTTTCAAGTAAAAACTCTTCACTATCAAAGCTTTCAACTTGTTTAACACCGGTAATCTCCAAAAGCCGTCTTCCTCGCATCACTACATCATGCTCTACAGAAGCTGCTGTATTTTGAGAATTCGTTTGATACCCGTTCATGTTAATCCCCCCATAACCTATACTGCTATCAATGTATGAAGGGATATTTTTATTTAGAACAAGCCCTGTGTTTCTACTTTCTCTTCTTTCACAATTGAATACATATCCACAGCGTTCTCTTTTTTTGTTGTTTCTCTAATTTCATTGATTTTTACCGTAACAATTTTTTGACCAAATCGAACTGTTAGTTCATCTCCTACCTTAACAACTGAGCTTGCCTTGGCTGGTTGACCGTTGATGGAGATTCGACCTTGATCTGCTACTTCCTTAGCCAATGTTCTTCTTTTAATTAAACGTGAAACTTTCAAAAACTTATCTAACCTCATAACATTTCCCTCCTAACGGTTTTCCTCTTTCTTTGCTTCTTCCCAGATAAAATCCAACTCTTCTAAGGTAAACTCATCCCATTCTTTGCCCGTTTGTACAATATACTTTTCAATATAAGTAAATCGCTTCGTAAATTTACGATTGGTCGCGTGAACCGCTTCTTCAGGGTTCAATTTATAAAAACGTGCAACATTTACAAGAGCAAACAAAATATCTCCCAACTCGTTTAACATTTCTTGTTGGTTCATATTACGCGCTTCTTGGCAAAACTCTTCCCATTCTTCTCGAACCTTCTCCATCATAGGCTCTACTTCTTTCCAATCAAATCCGACTTTTGCTGCCCGCTTTTGAATCTCATATGCCTGCAAAAGTTGTGGTAAACTCTTCGGGATACCAGATAAAACAGATTTTGGTCTATCAGCCTTTTCCTGCTTTTTAATCTCGTCCCAATTTGCTACAACCTCTTCAGCACCAGACACTTGCACATCTTGAAATACGTGCGGATGGCGACGTACCATCTTAGCTGAAGTAGAGCGAATGACATCATCAATAGAGAACCATCCTTCATCCTCTCCAATTTGTGCATGTAGCATTACCTGCAAAAGAACATCTCCCAATTCTTCAATGATGTGATCATCATCTTCTTCATCAATTGCTTCTAAGAGCTCATACGCCTCTTCAATTAAATATTTCTTTAATGATTGATGTGTTTGTTCTTTATCCCATGGGCAGCCATTAGGACCACGTAGCTTGCGGATAATCTCCCGCAGTGCATGAAATTGTCCATATAACAATTCCTTATCTTGAACCGGCGGCACATACACACTAGTCAAATTGTTTAATTCTGTTTGACGGTCAAGTTCATATAATTGTACTTTTTTTACACTTTCAAACGAAGTCCCGGCAGCTGTGACAATATACACTTCATAGGTGTCAGGCAATACCTCCATTAACGATAACTTCACTTCAGAAGCTATAAACGAATCATATACTTGACCAAAGATTAAATGGTGTCTCAATTCAATCTCATCTAGAGCAAAGGAAGTCGCATCTATTAATTGAAAACCTTCTATCGGGTCTACCTTTACACTTGCAAATAAAGGATCCAAAAAGCTTTGTCCACCTGCAATTTCAACTTCAATCATATTTTGTTGCAATAACAACTGTACGGTGCGCTCAGCAACTAACGGATGTCCAGGTACAGCATAGACAATATCTTCTTCCAAAGCTTTATCTAGTAGTACTGTGACAATCTCTTCATATACTTGCTCAAATTGATCATGCTTTTCATAAATATGATCAAAAGAAGTATAACGTAAGCCTTCATGTTCAAGCTGTTCAATAACCGGGTGCTCTTTTGTACGCAAATAGATATGCGAGGTATTTGTAAGCAATTTATAGACGCCAAGTGTTAATTGCTCAAGCTCACCGGCACCTAGTCCAACAACTGTAATTTTATGTCCCAATGAATTATTCCTCTCTTTCCTTGTTATAAGCGTTGAGAGCGTAAGAAAGAAGGTAGTTTTTTTCCCTTCCAGACTGTACCAACTTCTTCAATTGTAAATACGCCCCATCGAATAATTAAAATTAAATATAACATGCCTCCTATACAAACCGCACTTAAAGCCTCTACAGATATTAAATAACGGCTTGTATGATCAACTAGTGTATTTATTCCATATACATATCCCTTCAAAACAAACATCATAGCAAGGCAAGCGAAAACGACCTTGCTTGCGTTCTTCCATCCAACTAGAGGCATTTTCATTTTATGTTTTAAATACACAACGTTTAAGATACTGATGCAGCTTAAAGACAACACTGCAGCCCATGCAGCACCTACATCTCCTAACTTTGGCATCAGCACTATATTGCCCATATACTTAATAGCAACACCAACAACTGCAAAAAAGGCTGGCAAAATGGTATTCCCAATTCCTTGTAACACTGCTGATGCCACGATTCCAAAGGAACCAAATAGAATACACACAGCTAAAATACCTAAAGTAAAAGAACCCTGATTGTCTGTAAATAGCATAATATTCGTCTGTTCAATAATGCAAATGAGACCACCTGTGGCTGCTAATGCTACGACTAGGGTTAGCTTCATTGCCAATTGCATATAACGCTTAACAGCACGATAATCACCTTTTGTACGAGCAGCAGAAATCATCGGGATAAGAGGTAAAACAAAAGAGGTAGCTACTACAGTACCTAGTTGAATAAGCGGAAATCCCCGATCGTATACAGCTTTTATAACCTTCGACCTCTCTGACGTTTCTCCTGTTTGTAAAAGCAATTCATAAAAGGTTACAGAATCGACCATTTGAATAAGAAGTAAAGTTATATTACTAATACATACGAGTATACCTTGTAGTACAACCAGTTTTATAATCATCCCTTTATCGCTTATAGCGGACCACGAAGCTTTATATATGCTTGCTTTGCGTTGATGTAGATAATAAGCTAAAATAACAATACCAAGTATACTACCAGCAACTGATCCAAACATAGCGCCCCCGCCTACAATATATCTGTTAGATCCCTGTGCAACCAAGTAAAGCGATAGCCCTACGATAATAGTAACTCTTAGGGCTTGTTCAGCTACTTGCGATACTGCAGTAGGCTTCATATCACCAATTCCCTGCAGATATCCGCGCATCACGGACAGAAATGGCATTAACAGAAACGAAAAGGCGATAACCTGCAACAAAATTTGTAAAGAAGAATCTCCCATATATCCTGCAATGATTTCAGCCCCAAAAAAGAATGTACAAAATAACAGGATTCCTATACACATTAAGGCTAAAAATGAAATATATATAATATCTTTGACCTTTGTAATATCACCACTTTCCATACGCGAGGCCACTAGCTTTGAAATAACGACTGGAAATCCATACGTACCTAAAATTAAGCATACGCCGTAAAAAGGGTATACTTGCTGATAAATATAAAACCCTATATCTCCAGCGATATTTTGGTAAGGAATGCGGTAAAAAGCGCTCAATATTTTTACAATAATGCCAGCAATCGTAAGTATGATTGCACCTTGCCAAAACGAGGCATATTTCTTTGTTTCCATAAGATAAGCTCCATTTCTGTGATTCTGATAGCTGTATAGCATCCGTCCCATATTATAACAAAAAAAAGGTAGCTAAAAGCTACCTTTTTACTGTTCCATTTGCTTCGCCAAGAAGCTTGCCGCCGTATCAACAGCTTTATGTTCCGGCTCACCTATAATTTTTTCTTTAGAGAAGATGACGACAGCCCCAATTGGATCGCCATTTGCAATGATTGGACCAATTGTATAAGAGGCAACTTGCTCCTTTAATCCATCAATAATAGAGATCTCACTTGCATCCATCATAACAACAGAGTTACGCTCTTCCATCGCCTTCTCAATTAATTCGCCAATATTTTTATTTAAAAATTCCTTTTTTGAAACGCCCGCTACAGCAATAATCTGATCGCGGTCACATATTAACACATTATGACCTAAGCTATCGTAAAGCGCATCAGCGTATTCTTTTGCAAAATCACTAAGTTCGCTAATCGGCGAATACTTCTTTAAGATAACCTCTCCATCTCGATCCACAAAAATTTCCAAAGGATCTCCTTCGCGGATGCGGAGCGTTCTGCGAATTTCTTTTGGAATAACGACTCTTCCTAAATCATCAATTCGACGTACTATTCCAGTTGCTTTCATTCTAATGCTGCCTCGCTTTCTACAGATGGTAAAAGTAGTGGTTTCTTCTCCTTATATTGTCAAAACCACCAACTGTTAAGCATAGTATTGTTCACATTAGACGTTCTATGCACGCCGATTTGATTTTCTTGTTAAGCTAGGCATTTATTGCTTCTTTTTTTGCATCATCTAACCCTCTTATGAGCGTTTCAATCTGAGAAAGCCATTTAGAAGGCTCGATTCCTTTAACATCCATCACAATTTTCAGTTTGGCTCCTTCCATACCTAAACGCATAGACCTACTAATGGAGTTTGTTAACATAAACAATTTTCCTCCATCTAGATTACGGCTTGCTTGTTCAGAAAACAGGAAGGTTACTTCTTGCTTGCTTTGTTTAATACTTTCAATTTTCTCTTTAGTTGCCAGAACCTTCAACATAGAAATTTGTAGTAAGTATCCAACTTCTTGCGGGTAGTCACCGAATCTGTCTGTCATCTCTTCCTGAAGCTCTTCAATATCCTCAACGGAAGATACGCCGCGGAAATGTTTATACATAAGTATTTTTTGCTTGCTATCTGCAATATAACTATCTGGCAAGTATGCATCTACCTCTAGATCCACTTCTACCTCAAAGTGCGCTTCAACACCAGTTGTGCCTCTGCGAGTTTCGATTGCCTCTTTCAGCATTTGTGAATAAAGATCAAAACCTACTGAATCAATAAAACCATGCTGTTCAGCACCAAGCAAATTACCAGCGCCCCGAATTGATAAATCACGCATAGCAATTTTAAAGCCCGATCCCAGCTCTGTGAATTCCTTAATAGCTTGCAACCTACGTTCTGCGACTTCAGAAAGCACCTTGTCTTTTTTATAGGTAAAGTATGCATAAGCCACTCGATTGGAGCGACCAACACGCCCACGAAGCTGATACAGCTGTGACAATCCCATTCGATCGGCATCGTGTACAATCAATGTATTTACATTTGGAATATCTACACCTGTTTCAATAATTGTCGTACTTACCAAGACATCATATTGCCCATCTAAGAACGCAAGCATAACAGACTCTAATTCACTCTCATTCATCTTTCCATGCGCGTAAGTAACACGAGCATCAGGAATTAACATGGAAATCTCTTCAGCTTTTCTCTCAATATCTTCTACACGATTATATAAAAAGTAAACCTGTCCTTCTCTTGCTAGTTCTCGTTCAATTGCCTCTCGGACTAAACCTGCATTATATTCAACAACATATGTTTGTACTGGAAAACGATTTTCAGGCGGCGTTTCAATAACTGATAAATCGCGAACCCCCAGCATAGACATATGCAAGGTACGCGGAATTGGTGTTGCAGTTAGTGTTAATACATCAATATTGGCTTTCATTTGCTTAATTTTTTCTTTATGGGTTACCCCAAAGCGTTGCTCTTCATCGATAATAAGCAAGCCTAAATCCTTAAATACAATATCCTTTGATAAAACTCGATGTGTGCCAATCACAACATCAATTGTCCCGTCTTTTAAGCCCTTTATTGTCTCGTTCTGCTGTTTTCTAGTACGGAAACGACTAAGTAAACCAATTTGAATTGGATAGTCTTGAAAGCGTTCACGAATCGTTTCATAATGTTGTTGCGCCAAAATAGTAGTAGGAACTAAAATGGCAACCTGTTTTCCGTCCATTACAGCTTTAAAAGCGGCACGAATAGCAACCTCCGTCTTACCGTAACCTACATCACCGCAAAGCAAACGATCCATTGGTCGCTCTCGTTCCATATCCTTCTTAATTTCAGCAATAGAGCGCAATTGATCCTCTGTCTCTTGATAAGGAAACGAGGTTTCAAACTCTCTTTGCTCTGCTGTGTCCGGAGTAAATGCGTATCCCTTAGAAGCTTCACGTTCTGCGTATAATTTAATTAAATCATCAGCAATATTTTGAACTGACTTTTCAACCTTTGTTTTAACGCGCTTCCAGTCTGTTCCACCTAATTTGTATATTTTAGGCTCTTTCCCTTCAGAACCAACATACTTTTGAACTTGATCAATCTGTTCAACAGGCACATACAGTTTATCATTACCCTGATATTTAATATGCAAATAGTCTTTATGAACGCCATTAATTTCTAAAGTCTCAATACCGTAAAATTTTCCGATACCATGATTAACGTGAACAACATAATCACCGGGTTTTAATTCTGAATAGCTCTTAATTCTCTCCGCATTAGAAAGTTTTTGTCTCCGCTGCGGTTTTTTCACTTTTTTATTGAATAGTTCTTTTTCTGTAATAACAGCGAGCTTTTGCATTGGTAATTCAAATCCTGCATGCAACGCTCCTTGTATAATTTGAATACGATCACTTGCTATATTCACAGATCCCACATCGGCTTCTAAGCCGTAGTCCTGTAGAATTTGTAATTGTTTTTTTATCCGTTCTTCATCTGCTGCAAGCAAAACAACTGTATAGCGACCTTTTTGCCAACGTTCTAGCTCCGTCTTGAAAAGTTGCATCTGCCCATGAAAATCTTGCATCGTTTTACAAGTCATATTGACAATATTTTGAGGACTTGTATGCGGAATATGCCTTAAAAATAAGTTTAAATATAAATAACTTCGCTTCTTTTGCTGCAACTCCTTAAAGAAATCATGAGAGAACGACAACCCTCGCACTACTGTACCTTCTTCAAGTAAAGATATATACCATTCTCCCTCTTCTTTCTCAAGATGTTCAACTGTTTCTTGAATCCTTGATACCTCGTCTAAAATAACGATACCATCTTTAGGAAGATAGTCTACTAAACTATAAGGCTGCTCATAATAAAGAGACAAGTATTTAAACATTTGCTCAATAGATTGGTCATTTTTTAAATATTCCAGCTCACGTCCTACATTGTCGGCGATTTGTTCTTTTAATCTTGTGTCTTTCGTATCTACCAATGCTTGTGCCAAACTTTCTTCCAAGCGTTTTGTTCCATGCTCTCTCTGCTCTTTTGTAAAAACAAACTCTGAAGCAGGCCCAAAGGAGATAGACAATTTCTTTTCTTGCGAACGTTGATCTTCAATACTGAATGAACGAATAGAGTCGACTTCTGTATCAAAAAATTCTATCCGTACCGGCAGTTCCTCTGTTAGAGGGTATACATCCAATATTCCGCCGCGCACACTAAAATCTCCAGGCGCTTCCACCATAGATTTACGTTCGTATCCCATTTCTACTAAAGACCTTGCTAAATCTTCCAACTCTAAATCGTTGCCTACTTGAATCTGTTTTTGATAAGCTTCCCAAACTCTCTTTGCAGGAAGATAGCGACGTAAGCCAGCTACTGGCGCTACAATAATAACCGGCTCATCACGTAGCAGTCGATTCATCACTTCAATTCGTTGCGCCTGTAGTTCAGGACTTGCGACACCGATTTCTGAAGCGATTAGTTCGTTTACAGGATATAAAAGCACGTCCTGCTCTCCTAACAAGGCCAGAAGGTCATCATGTACCTTTTGCGCTTGAAACAAATTATGCGTGACTATGAGTTGAGACTTCTTCGTCTGTTTATATACAGCTGCCATTAGCAAGGTACGAGCAGAATTTGACATACCTGAAATAAGTTGCTCTTTCAGTCCTTTCTCTACCCCACTAACGATTGTTGCTATTTCTTTACTATCATAAAAACGCTCTAATAAACCTAGCATTTTTCAAACTCCTCTCAACCAAAGGACAAATCAGTTTATATATCCGCTTTACCATACGGACAAAAAATAAAAATAGAATAGAAAAACGCTTTGGTTAAACCAAAGCTTACTGAATAAACAACTCGTACTCATGATAGTGCGGGTAACTATCTAAGGTTTCTTGACAGTACTGGCATATCGCTTTTACGTACATATTTCCATACTCATCATAATGTAACGTATCTAACTTTTCTGTTGGTGATAAATCATCTAATAACGATTCTGTCCTATATCCAACAGTTCCTACATGACTTCCACAATGACGGCAATAATAATGCGTGTTCATCTATTCCTCCTGAAACTTCGCAATTATTACCAGTATGGATGATGGAGACAAATTTTATTCGTATATGAATGTATTATACATCAATTACTTAATTAAACGTATTCATAACTTGCAAAAAAGGTGTACGTAACCACGCTTCACATGCGTCTGCGCTTTTTTGTACGGCATGACGCATATCAGGACCTTCTTCAACCGTAAATCGTCCCAGTACATAATCAGGAACCTTCATTCCATTTTTCGGCCGGTCAATACCAATGCGAATGCGATTAAACTCTTGTGTTCCTAAATGAGCAATCGTTGATTTTATCCCATTGTGACCACCTGCGCTTCCTTTCATACGAAGACGTAGCTTTCCTACTGGCAAATCTAAATCATCGTATAATACTACAAAGTCTTCGATATCAATCTTATAATAATCCATTAATGGTCGGATGCTCTCTCCTGAGAGATTCATGTATGTTAATGGTTTTAATAAAATGACCTTTTCTCCATTTACAATACCCGTTCCGTATACACCTTTAAATTTTTGTTGGTTCAACGGGATATTCCATCTCTCAGACAATTCATCAATAACAATAAACCCAATATTATGACGTGTTGCTTCGTATTCTTTTCCTGGATTACCAAGACCCACAATTAATTTCATCATTATGCAACTCCTTACAATATAAATACAGATAATGAAACCGTATTCAAACGCTTAGTATAGTATGTACGAAAAGACGTAACCAAAGTTTGGTTACGTCTTTATTCTATCAATCAAACAACGTACTTACAGATTGTTCTTCATAAATGCGGATGATTGCTTCTCCAATCAAGCTTGCAACTGATAGTTCTTTAATTTTATCAATTTTCTTTTCTTCAGGCAATGCAATAGAGTTTGTAACAACCAACTCTTTAATCTTAGAATTTTGAATACGCTCAATAGCAGGGCCAGACAGAACCGGATGCGTACAGCAAGCATATACTTCACGCGCGCCATTTTCAACAAGAGCGTTCGCTGCTAAAGTAATTGTACCTGCCGTATCAATAATATCATCGATTAAGATTGCTGTTTTACCTTCAATATTACCAACAATATTCATAACTTCAGAAACGTTTGGTCTTGGACGACGCTTATCAATAATCGCAATTGGTGCCTTTAAACGATCTGCCATTTTACGAGCACGCGTCACGCCACCATGATCTGGTGATACGATTACAATATCTTGTAGCTCTTTCTTTTGAAAGTACTCAGAAAGAATAGGAACTCCCATCATATGATCAATTGGAATATCAAAGAAACCCTGAATTTGCGGTGCATGTAGATCTAATGTAATAACACGAGTTGCTCCCGCTGTTTCAAGTAAGTTTGCTACAAGTTTAGCTGTAATAGGCTCACGAGAGCGCGCTTTGCGATCTTGACGTGCGTAACCATAATAAGGGATAACAATATTAATTGTTTTTGCGGATGCACGCTTCAATGCATCAATCATAATGAGCAGTTCCATAATATTATCATTTACAGGATTGCTTGTTGATTGAATAACGAAAACATCCCCGCCGCGAATGCTTTCATCGATATTAATTTGAATTTCACCATCGCTAAAACGTGTAACAGAGCATTTTCCTAGCTCTACACCGATATGTTTGGCAATTTGAGATGCTAATCCTTGATTGGAATTCAGAGAAAATACTTTTAATTTAGAGTTAAGATATTGAGTTGGCACTGGGTAAACCTCCGCATTAAGAATTTTTCTTGCTATTCAATTTATCCACGTATTGCTCTTTATTCACTTGACGCGCACGCGCAATCGATAAGGCACTTGCTGGTACATCGTCTGTAATAGTAGAACCTGCTGCCACATAAGCACCTTTTCCTACTGTGACAGGGGCAATTAAATTGGAATTACAACCAATAAATGCACCATCTTCCACTACTGTTTTAAACTTATTTTTTCCATCATAATTAACTGTAATAGAGCCACATCCTAGGTTTACATCGGAACCGATTTCGGCATCACCGATATAGCTCAAGTGAGATGCTTTGCTACCTTTTCCAAAAACAGCTTTTTTAATTTCAACGAAGTTACCGACGCGCACTTCATCACCGATAACTGAATCAGGTCTAATATGTGCAAACGGACCAATATTTACGTCGTTTCCAATTTTACTGTCACTCACATGCGATTGACGAATTTCCGTACGCATGCCAATTTGACAGTCTTTAATTGTCGTATTAGGTCCAATTTGACAATCCGAAGCAATTATCGTTTTACCTTCAATGACTGTACCAGGATGCAATACAGTATCATTCCCAATGACTGCGTCAGCAGAAATATATGTGTTAGCAGGATCGATAATAGTTACACCATTAATCATATGTTTACGATTAATACGCTTACGCATAATATGCTCTGCTTGTGACAAAGCAATGCGGTCATTTACCCCTAATGTTTCCTCAAAGTTTGACGTTTGATATGCTGTGACAATATGACCTTGTGATTTTAAAATTTCAACTACATCAGGAAGGTAAAACTCACCTTGTGCATTTTCATTTGAAACATGAGAAAGTGCTTGGAATAAAAGTTCATTATCAAAGCAATACGTACCTGTATTAATTTCGCAAATACGCAATTCTTCTTCACTTGCATCTTTTTGCTCAACAATCCGTTCTACATGACCTTCAGCGTTTCGTACAATACGTCCATATCCGAACGGCTCATCTATGTAAGCTGTTAGCACTGTTGCTTTGGCATCCATCTTTTCATGATGAGCAAGTAATGCAGCAATTGTTTCTGTTGTAATTAAAGGCGTATCACCGCAAATCACTAAAGTAACACCTTTTTTTCCTTCTAGCAAAGGTTGAGCCTGCATAACAGCGTGTGCTGTTCCAAGTTGCTCGGCTTGCAGTGCATATTCGCTGCTTGTGCCAAGTTGCTGTTTGACCATTTCTGCACCATGTCCTACAATTGTAACAACTTTTTGCATACCAAGTTCAGAGATATGATCCACTACATGCTGTACCATTGGCTTTCCACAAACAGGATGCAATACTTTATATAGTTTGGACTTCATACGAGTGCCTTGTCCCGCAGCTAAAACGACCGCAAATCGATTCGACATAAAAACCCTCCATGGTTACCTATTTATCCAATAAAGATATTATATTAAAATGCGCATCATTTCAAGGAAGGTAGTCAAACTCTTAAATTTTAACACAAAAAAACTCTTGCCGGCAGCAAGAGTTTTTAAAGAACTATTTGAGTTCATGAGTATATGGTTTACGAAGCACCAGCCTCTTCAAATTCTACTTCCTCTAATTCACCGAGGCGATGATACTCAGCTAGCACCGCATCTTGAATCTTAGAACGAGTACCCGAATTGATTGGATGCGCAATGTCACGGAACTCTCCATCTGGTGTACGTTTGCTTGGCATCGCTACAAATAAGCCATTGTTGCCGTCAATCACGCGAATGTCATGAACAACGAATTCATGATCCAAAGTAATGGATGCAATCGCTCTCATGCGGCCTTCTGTGCTTACGCGGCGTAATCTTACGTCAGTAACTTCCATCTTATGTTCACCACCCTTTTTTTAAATAAGCGATATATACTATAGATTCCATAATATTTTGTATTTTCCTTCTAATTAAACAAATTTTTTTGTGTTTATTTTGTCAGGGCGATTACTTCAATTTCAACAGCTACATCTTTAGGTAGACGTGCAACTTCTACACAGGAGCGCGCTGGTTTATGTACATGAAAATATTCGCTGTATACATCATTAAATGCAGCAAAATCATTCATATCCTTCAGAAAAACTGTTGTTTTCACAACCTGTTCAAAAGATGAACCTGCGGCATTCAATACTGCCTGTAAATTTTTAAATACTTGATGTGTTTGTACCGTAATATCTCCAGAAACTAAAGTTCCATCTGCTTGAAGAGGAATTTGTCCGGAGCTGTAAAATACATTATTGACAACAATACCTTGCGAATAAGGACCAATTGCTTGAGGTGCTTCATTTGTTTGAATGATTTTCATAAATTATCATACCTTTCTGATATTTTTTTCTAAAAAAAAGCCCTAAAAAGACAAGGGCTTGTATACTTATTCTTCTGTCACTAATTCTTCCTGTTGTAAAGCCGGAAGCGCGTAGTTTCCTCTTTCGAGTTCAATCACTTTATCACGAATATCGACGGAAGATAATCGTACAAGAGATACATAATCATCAATGAGTCGTTCCTCAATATCAACAGCTTCCACTAATACTCCAATACCTACAACATTTGCTTTAAATTCCTCAAGCATACTTATCATACCTTGTACAGTGCCGCCTGCTTTCATAAAATCATCAACAATTAGTACATTAGCACCTTCTTGCAGGCTTTTCTTAGATAGGGTCATAACTTGAATCCGTTTAGATGAACCGGATACATAATTGATACTTACTGTAGGACCTTCTGTTACTTTACTATCTTTGCGTGCGATCACTACGGGCACATCTAAGTAATTGGCAACTGCATAAGCAAGAGGAATCCCTTTTGTAGCAACTGTCATTACTACATCAATGTCATGCTGTGCAAAGATCGAAGCAAACAATCGACCAGCTCCATTGATATAGTGAGGATTACTCAGCAAATCTGCCATATATAAATAGCCGCCAGGAAGAAGACGCGTAGGATCAGATAGTTGTTTGCAAAACTCCTCAATTAAAGCATCTGCTTCTTGTTCATTCATATATGGGATATATTTGACACCACCAGCTGCCCCTGGAATGGTTTGCAATGTACCAACACCTTGTTGCTCGAACGTTTGTTTAATAATTACTAGATCTTCACTTATAGAAGATTTTGCAGATTGATATCGTTCAGCAAAAAAAGTGAGGGACATCAAACGTCTGGGGTTTTGTAGCAGGTAGTATGTCATATCGACCAGTCGAGTACTGCGTCTAATTTTCACACCTTCACCTCAAATCACGAATATTCTAAATAAATCATAACCCATTATACGTCTTTATTCAAGTTTTTCTCGTTCACCAAGCATACGAACTGCATACACGTGTTCACAAAAGCCTTTTAGTCCATTATAGATACGCTGCATCCGTGAATCATAACGAACAAGACCAAAAACAGTTGGACCGCTACCACTCATTAACACCGCATCCGCCCCAAAGCGCTTCATTTGTTCTTTAATATGTTGTACCTCAGGGTGCATACGGAACGTAACTTCCTCGAGTACATTTCCCACAGAGCTACAAATTCCGTCATAGTCCCCCTCACGGATACTTTGAATCATGTCATCTACATTGGGGTGTTGAATACGGTCTACTTTTAAATTTCGGTATACATCCGCTGTCGATACGCCAATTTTAGGTTTAGCTAAAATAACCCAACAAGGAGGCGGTGCTGGAATATGTTCAATTCTTTCTCCTCTACCTGTCGCAATAGCTGTTCCACCATATACGCAAAATGAAACATCAGACCCAATTTCCGCACCTATCTCTGCCAGTTCATCAACAGACAATCCAAGCTTCCAAAGCTGATTTAACCCTCGCAAGGTTGCAGCCGCATCACTGCTTCCACCAGCTAAACCTGCTGCAACAGGAATGGTTTTCTCAATTGCAATTGAAACACCTTTATCTACACGATAGCGTTCTTTAATTAATTTAGCAGCCTGATATGCCAAATTTCTTTGATCATCAGGAACATAACGATTATGTGAAACAATTTCAATTCGATCTTCTGACAGCTCTGTTAACTCTATACGATCCGCCAGGTCAATTGTTGTCATGATCATTCGCACATCATGGTAGCCATCCGCTCGTTTGCTTAATACATCTAATGATAAATTAATCTTAGCTGGTGCCTTCACTAATAACTTCAATCTTTTCACCTACTCTAGATACTCAATCTTTGTCGTTTATTTTATCATACTTACATAGTCAGTAAGCCTAATTATAACCGAAAACTTCCATTAAGAAAAATGCTCAAAAATAAAACCGTTTTTTTATGGTCAAAAAGGAAATCATACTTTGCTTCATACCACTTTAAAGCGATTTGCAAATGTTTTTGCTTTATAAAAATAAGACTGTCAGGAGAAACCCGACAGCCTTATTACCGCAGTTGAAAAGAATATATTTACTATTGATGCTTCTGACTTGCAAGCCGTTCTTCAGCTATTTCAATAGCTCGCTTTACCATGTTTCCGGCATCTTTGGCACGAATGCCTCCCCAACCCTCTTTCTGTACAACATCATAAAAACCGAGTTCTTTTGCCAATTCTTCTTTAAAGCCCTCTGACATGATACCTCGTCTTCTACTCAATGCAAACCCTCCTTTTTATGCTGCGGTATTATCCTATAAGTACATGTAGTTTTTTAGACATAAATAAACGGTAAGACAATGAACACTCAAAAATTAAGTATTACGTTCCTTTTTCTCCCGTTTAGAAAATGTGCTTTTTCTACTTGTACTTCCATAGTATGAATAACAACGAAGGGTTTCACTACTAGCAAGTTATGTAAGGTTCAATGACTACTCCAAGCCGTTCCATCCGCTTGTTCATCTAAAAAAGTCAATTCTACCGTTTCCGTTAGTACATCCGCATAGCTATAAGATACACGCTGAAACGCATATTCTTCTTGGTCAAGTTGTATGACGAAAACAGACGGATATGTTTCGGCTAAAAAGCCAGATCGTTCGATGGTCTTTCTTCTCCCACTATTTGCTTTTAACATTAATCGTCTTCCAAGCTGGCCGTCTAAAGAATCTTTAATCTCAGTCAACCGTTTTGTCATATATGTTGCACCTCGCTGCTTGCGTATTTGTGAAAGTCACCTTATTTGACCATAATTCACGCTTATAGTTTGTACAGCTTGGTCCTTTTTTATGTACAAAAAGTTTGCTACATCCATGTATTAAGTATTAAGGCCTGTTAACCAGAATTTAGCGTAGCTCTTATCAAGGAGGAAGCATGTATCCGAATAATTCTAATCATCAGTATGTGTAAGAGAATTATCTTGTCATGTGAAGAGAACTTTTCCTAAAGAGCCCGTTCACTTCCACAGACTCTTTAGGAAACATAAATAAATTCTTAGTAAGTTAATCCTCGTAATGTTGAAATGGTAATCCTGTTCGTAAAATTCCCCTTGTGTCAATTCCTCCAAGGCCTCGCTCACCTGTAATGGTATTCCGTACAACATCCCAAACATTTACTCGATCAACAAACGATGTAAAGCTAATTTTAGCAACCACATACACAGGATCTAATGCGTGAATATTAATTCTTGAAGGAGAGCTAGCAAAATTGGCTCCTGCTCGAATCAACGCCTCAAAATGGGATTGACATGCTCCTGCAAAAATAACGAGTTGATCTAAAGAAGGATACTTTTGCCTCGCTTCCTTCACTGCCTGTACGAAGTGCCTAGAATTACGATAAGCATGTAAGTCCCCGATTTTTCCTTTACTTTTTGTATAGGAATCATGTCCTGTAATCACCAATATATCTGGTTGAAATTGCACTAACAGTTCGTTAATTCTTTGAGGCATTTCCTCTTCTTTACAATGAACGCCCTGTACAGGAACTCCTATTTTGGCATATAAATCTAAGCATTTTCGTAAATATAATGGGTCTCCATCTAGGTGTAATACCTTTCCTGGAAGCTGAAAGTAGTTCACATCTGCAGTATACCCACTTGTTGAATAATACTCATTACGCTGCTGGACCAAACGATAATCCTGCTGAAATAATTGGTATGTGCGATCTAATTTGTTTTTCCCTTCTTTAGAGCGTTCTCTATATTCATGTGAACTAACAATGATTAAATCCTCCAACGGCGCATCCGCGACTAATCGAAATTCTTCTCCAAATAGAACCGCGACTTTACTTGTATGATCCTCCCGTAACTCAATTACCCGAAAAAGAAGGTCACGCTGATGAGACGCTCTTTCCACTAAATCGCCAATCTTTACCTCCATCTCTTCCTACCTCCAAGCTTCGGCGCATCGCTTTTCATTTCTTTATCTAGCCTATGAAAGAAATAAAAAAAAGTTACAAAAAAGACAGCTGCTTATTCTGCAGCTGTCTTCCCTTGTAACAAAGCATTGCTTAAACGAGCAAATTCTTCAATAGTTAATGTTTCACCCCGACGCTTCGGATCAATATCAATACGAAGCAATGTTTGTTCTAGCCATACCTTATCTTTTGGAATACCACTTAAATTATTAGCAAGATTATTCATTAATGTCTTGCGCCTTTGCGCAAAGCTAGCACGAATGACAGAGAAGAAGAACGCTTCATCTGTTACATCAACCAATGGTTTAGAGCGCTTCGTTAAACGAATGACCGCTGAATCCACATTTGGCTGTGGCACGAACACCGTACGCGGTACAGTCAGAACTGTTTCTGCTTCTGTATAATACTGAATTGCAATGGACAATGAGCCGTATTCCTTTGTACCCGGACCTGCCGCAATCCGATCTGCTACTTCCTTTTGCATCATGGCTACGATGCCTCGAATTGGTAGATTTTCCTCGAGCAGCTTAAAGAGAATGGGTGTTGTGATATAGTATGGTAAATTCGCAACAATCATCACATCTTGACCTTCTCCAAACTCCTCCTTCATCACCTGTTTAACATTGGCTTTTAAGATGTCACTGTGAATGACTTTAGCATGTGGATACGGTGCCAGTGTTTCTTCAAGAATAGGTAAAAGACGTTGATCAATTTCAAACGCTACAACTTTATTCGCTCGTTTTGCTAGTTGTTCTGTCAAAGCCCCTATACCCGGACCAACTTCAATCGCTCCTGAGGTATTATCAAGATCTGCACAGTCTACAATCCTGTTTAATACATTTGTATCAATTAGAAAGTTCTGCCCAAGGCTTTTCTTAAACGAGAAGCCGTATTTTTCAAGTATCAATTTTGTGCGATTAGGTGTTGCAATATCCTTCATTTCTTTTCCTCCTGTAACACTTGAGACATCGCTTCTGCAAACGCCTCTTTTGAAATCTGAAACATTTGAATTCGTTTAAACAATTGCTTACCATTTGTATGTCCAATTTTTAAGATTTTGCCTAGACGCATACGCCGATCGCTCGCTTTTTCTCCTCCAGTCAATCCTGCATCTACAATATCTTCCCATGTAATTTCACTTATATATTCTTTCATTTCTTCTTTTACATCTTGTAAAGCACGACGAATTGCTTCAGGTGTCGCATGCTCTATTCCTAATCCGTTTTTACGCTTAGCAATTGCTTCTTCTTTTGGCAAAAAAGCATGCTTGCATCCTGGGACCTTCTCTGCGACAATTTTACGAATACGTTCCCCTGGATAATCCGGGTCTGTTAAAATAATAACGCCTCTTGTTGCCTGTGCAAGACGAACTCTTTCAATTACATCCTCGCCAATTGCTGAACCATTTGTTTCAATTGTATCTGCATTTACAGCTCTTTTTATTGCAACCGTATCGTCTTTGCCTTCAACAACAATAACTTCTTTAATTCTCACTCCGTTTGACACACTTTCACTCACCTTTACAAGCCTCTATAGGAAATCATTTTATCCTTTAAAAATTTCGTATACATTGAGCATTCCCTTATTATACTACAATACGCAGTTGGATGTTTTATTTAATCAAATCCTCTTTTTTAGCATTGACTCTGTTAAAGTTTGTTGTTGATTTCCGTTACGGGAGTTCGCTTTCCGCGGGCGGTCAGGGGCCTCCTCAGAGCTATGCGCCTGCGGAGTCTCACCCCCTTCACTCCAATTAGATTAACAATGGGCTTTAACACAGTGCTATATCAATATGGTTCAAACTTAGGTTGTGCCTGCTTCTGATCAAATCATATAGAAAAGAGTGGGCCATTCCTAAAATTATTAGTGGTTTATCTTACTTATGAGCTATGTGAAAGTTCATTACATGAGTTTGCTTTACGCTGGCTCCCTTTACTCAAATACACTCTAAATATCAACATCAAGCAACAACATAAAAAAAACAGAAGCCCTATGGCCCCTGTTTTATCTTAAAATACGAATTTTTACTCGTTTACGGCCCCAAGCACTAGCTTGAGCCTCTGTTGGCATTAGAACGTCAATTTTTCTTCCTTTAATAGCGCCTCCAGTATCACCCGCAATCGCATATCCATAACCTTCTACCCATACTTTCGTACCAAGCGGTATTATACGCGGATCAACTGCAATCAACTTCATATTTGGATTTGCTTTATAGTTATATCCACCAGCACTTGTTCCCTGACAACCTCTGCAGTAAGGCGAATATGCAGTAGCCTCCACGTAATACTCATCAGCAACAACACCACCATCAGAACCACGAGAAGGTTCAGCAGCCGCTGTTTGCATTGTTCCTACTGCAATAATTTTATCTTTGCTTTCTTTTAAAGTAACCTGATTCCTGATAGCACGTGAAACTTCTACACCATTTTCCTTAATAACTTCAAAGGTTTTTTGAACTTTACCTTCTTCGCCTTCTTGCAATACTTTCTCAGTTCCGACAGCTAAGGAAGAATCTTTTTGCTTTACTATAGCAAACGGAACCACTTCTTCCACTACATCGCTAACCTTTTCGACATGTGTGACCTTAATGTGCATATTTGGTGTAATTGTTTGATCACGAGACGGCTCTACTCTGTCAGTTTCATTCAACTTCACCTGTTGTTCGTCTAAAAGATCAGCGACCGTATCCGAAGTAGACCATATTTGTTTCTCTTCTCCACCAATGTTTAATGTAAGAGCAAAAGCATATCGTACTGTTACTGTGTCGTTTTCTTTAAGTGGTGTATCTAAACTTGGTGTAACTTTATCATGTTCACCAAGCTCAATACCTTCATTCTTTAAAAGCTCTTTTACTGTTGTAGCTGGAGACTTCAATTCTCTTTTTTTACCGTTTACTACAAGAGTAAACGCTTCTGCTTTTTCGACTACAATGCTCATGTTATCTGTTACTTTTGCAGATGCACTCGGTGTAACATGGTCATATTTACTAATTGTAATTCCTTTTTCTTTAAGTAATTCTCCTACGGTATCGGCATGGGTACGGAATGCCTCTTTTTTTCCTTCCACATCAACAGTAACATTATCTTTTGTTCCGGCATAAGCTGCTGTGCCTACTGAACTGGATATTACTAGAGCACTTGTAAGTTTTACTGCTAGCTTTTTACTTGTCCTCAACTTTAATAACAGGTTCTTTGTATTCACGAAGAACGCCTCCTTTATGCTTGAGATCAAATGACTAGCTTCCCCTTATGAATCTAGTAAATCCGGGCCGGTAAGATAATAGGAGAAGAAATGATAAAAAGAGGGGGTTATACCACACCTGTAGTTATATAACCTTCCGTATATAACCCTCTTTACCATATGTTATTGGATACCGAAGATTCGCTTCGCATTTTCAGTGGTTACACGAGCAACCTCTTCGAAAGAAAGACCTTTAATATCCGCAATCTCTTGCGCTACAAGTGAAACATATGCTGGCTCATTTCGCTTGCCGCGATGCGGATGGGGCGCCAAGTACGGACAATCTGTTTCAATAAGAAGTTTTTCAAGCGGAATTTGCGCCGCTACTTCTTTCGGCTTTTTTGCATTTTTAAACGTAACCGGTCCTCCTAAAGAAATCAGGAAGTTCATTTCGATGCACTGCTTTGCTGTTTCAGCACTGCCGCTAAAACAATGCATAATCCCTCCCACTTCAGACGCACCTTCTGATTTTAAAATATCCACGATATCCTGTGTTGCCTCTCGATTATGTATTACAATCGGCAAACCCACTTTTTTCGCTAGTCTAATTTGTTTTTTAAATACTTCTTGTTGTATCTCTTTCGGAGATTTATCCCAATAATAATCTAAGCCCGTTTCTCCAATAGCTACAACCTTTGGGTGAGCGGCCAACTCTTCTAGCCACTGTAAATGTTTATCTGTCATATCAATTGCATCAACAGGATGCCAACCGACAGCTGCGTAAATGAAATCATAACGCTCAACGAGTTCCATTGCTTTATAAATAGTAACCTCATCAAAGCCTACAACTACGATACGAGAAATCCCCGCTTCCTTTGTGCGTTCAATTACTTGTTGCAAATCTTCTTCAAATTGTTCCGCATTTAAGTGTGCATGTGTATCAAATAGCATTACATGATCTCCTTTACTGTGTTTAAGTCTAACATAACAAAAAATTACTTTCCTAACAGTGAAATAACAACTGTATTACATTTAGAATACATCTCATGTATATATTTTACAAAAAACGACAAGAAATCAGCTCAAAAACTTCGTTTAATTACAGTTTCTTTACAAAAAGAATACATCCCTTGTAACAGAATGATATTTATCGACACAGTTTGAATTCCTACAACAAGAAAGAAGATGTTTCTAGTTGTTACACGTGAAACATCTCCTTTTTTGTCGATTTATTTAATTTTTGTACCGTTTGGTATGGATGGATCTATTGTTGCCAGTGAAAGTTTTCCATTATCGCTTCCTGCAAGAATCATTCCTTGTGACAACTCCCCGCGAAGCTTTACAGGCTTTAAGTTCGTTACGCAAATCACTTTACGCCCTTTTAACTCCTCTGGAGAATAATACTGTGCGATACCAGACACGACTTGTCTTTTTTCAGTTCCTAAATCTAATTGTAACTTGAGTAGCTTGTCTGCTTTTTTAATTGGTTCAGCTTCTAAAACTTCTGCTACACGGAGCTCTACCTTAAAGAAGTCATCAATTGTAATCTCAGATACTTCTTGTATTTCTTGTGTAACTTCTTCTTTCTCTTCCTGTTTAGGTGCTGTGCCCTTCATTTGCTCTTGAATATATGCAACCTCAGGCTCCACTTCTAGCCTTGGGAAGATTGGTTGTGCTTTTGCTACTTTTGTTCCTTTTACAATACCTGTAAAGTTCCCTAAGCTGTCCCATGTTTTTAGTTCACTCTGTGTTAAACCTAGCTGCTCGAAAATCTTTGCTGGTGTCTCAGTAAGGAAAGGCATTAACATAATAGCGGACTGACGAAGTACTTCTGCTAAATGAACCATTACCGCACTTAATTGTTTACGATGTTCTTCGCTCTTAGCCAAAGTCCAAGGCTGCGTTTCATCAATATACTTATTGGCACGGCTAATCAACTGCCAAATCGTTGTTAACGCTACGGAAAACTCCATATTTTCCATAGCCTCTTCTACTTTAGCCACAGTAGCCTTTGCGACATCTTGCAAGTCCTGATCAAAATTTGTAACAATGCCTTCGTAAACTGGAATTTCACCCTCAAAGTATTTGTCAATCATTGCAACGGTACGATTTAATAGATTTCCTAAATCATTTGCCAAATCGTAGTTTAGACGCTCAACAAAACCTTCCGGTGTAAATACACCATCTGATCCGAATGGCACTTCGCGAAGTAAATAATAGCGCAAAGCATCTAGACCATAGCGGTTAATGAGCATAACTGGATCTACTACATTTCCTTTAGATTTACTCATCTTTCCATCTTTCATCAAAATCCAACCATGAGCAAATACTTTCTTAGGTAGCGGCAAATCTAATGCCATTAACATAATTGGCCAATAAATCGTATGGAAACGAACAATTTCTTTTCCTACAAGGTGTACGTCTGCCGGCCAATATTTTTTATAGTTTGTATCGTTATCTGTACCATATCCTAATGCTGTAATGTAGTTTGATAGTGCATCTATCCATACATAAATGACATGTTTAGGATTACCAGGCACTTTAACTCCCCAATCAAAAGATGTACGGGAAACAGCGAGGTCTTCCAAGCCTGGTTTAATAAAATTATTAATCATTTCATTTTTACGAGATTCTGGTTGAATAAATCCTGGATTCTCTTCGTAAAACTTTAGTAAACGATCTGCATATTTCCCCATGCGGAAGAAATAAGACTCTTCTCTTACTAACTCTACAGGATGGCCACTATCAGGACTCTTTCCGCCGACTACTTTCCCATTTTCAATAATTGGATCTACCAATTGGTGTTCTGTATAGAAAGTCTCATCTTGTACAGAATACCAACCTTCATACTCATCTAAATAAATATCACCTTGATCCAGGAGTTGCTTAAAAATCTTCTCGACCACTTCTTTATGACGATCTTCTGTCGTGCGAATAAAGTCGCTATACGAGATATCCATTTTAGTCCACAGTTCTTTAATTCCTGCAACAATGCCATCTACATAATCTTGCGGTGTAACCTGTAACTCTTCTGCCTTCTTTTGAATTTTTTGACCATGTTCATCTGTTCCCGTTAAATAATATACATCAAACCCTCGCAGGCGTTTATAACGAGCCATCGCATCTCCAGCAACTGTTGTGTATGCGTGTCCAATATGCAACTTACCACTCGGATAGTATATCGGTGTGGTAATATAAAAAGTCTTTTTTTCCTCTATCATTGTTTATCCTCCCAAATAACCTATGTACTAGTACTAGTATATCAAAAATCTTTATACAAAAACGAGACTACAACACTCAATTCTAATCAATATTATCAGGTATTTCTATTACCACCTAAAAATATACATTTCATCACAATTGATACTGCTATTTTCTATTACAAAATATACAATTTATTTTTGTAAATATATCCAATTTTTATTTTTTATCTATCTTTATATATTTATAGATAGTAAAAATGTGTCAAATCTATTACATTTCATTATATATTTCTTAAATTTTTTATAGAAATTTAGAATTTAATAATTGACGTAAATGTAAATCATTGGTATGATAAAGCAGTAATAAATTTTGTCGAAAAATGACGAATTTAGATATATAATTATCTTATGAATAAATAGCATTTGAGAGGAGAAAAGATATGAAATCTACAGGTATTGTTCGTAAAGTTGATGAATTAGGACGCGTTGTTATTCCTATCGAATTGCGTCGTACACTTGGTATTGCAGAAAAGGATGCATTAGAAATCTACGTAGATGATGAGAAAATCATTCTGAAAAAATACAAACCAAACATGACTTGCCAAGTTACAGGTGAAGTATCTGATGACAACCTTTCTTTAGCTGATGGAAAAATCATTCTTAGCCCTGAAGGTGCAGAAGCTATTCTTTCTGAATTGCAACAATATCTTACAACAGTAAAGTAATACATGAATAAAAGCTGAGCATTTCGCTCAGCTTTTATTCATGTATATGATATGCCTGATATACATCTCGTTTTGACATATTTCGCTCTTTTGCTACTGTTTTAATAGCTTCTTTTGAGTTAACTCCCTGCTCATCTATATAAAATTGCACATGCTCTAGAACAGATAACTTATCCCACCAAGCATCTTCAATTAGTGCTTCTTCTTTTGATCCTTCGACTAATAAACAGAATTCTCCTCGTACTTCTCCTTGTTTAGTCCATTCCAGTACGTCATCTAACGATCCTCGAATAAATTCTTCAAACTTCTTCGTCAACTCTCGACATATAGCTACATTGCGGTTTCCTAACACTTCACGCATGCTAAGCAAACTTTCTGTGAGCCGATGTGGTGCTTCATAAAAAATCAACGTATCCTGTATGTAACGTAACTTGTCTAATTCCTGCTTGCGCTCTTTCTTATTCCTGTGCAGAAAACCATAAAAATAAAAGTGCTTTGTCGATAAGCCTGATGCGATTAAAGCAGTAAGGGCCGCATTAGCACCGGGTAGTGAAACGACTGTATACTGAAGTGAGGTTGCTTGTACTACCAATTCATAACCGGGATCAGATATACATGGCGTTCCAGCATCACTTACAAGAGCTATCGTTTTTCCATCTTCTAATAGGCTAATAATTTTATGTGTACTTGTTTCTTTATTATGCTCATGATGACTTAATATGGGCGTATCAATTTCAAAATAATTGCATAGCTTTTTTGTTTGTCTTGTATCTTCAGCAGCAATAAAGTCTACTTCTTTGAGAGTGCGAATCGCTCGAAATGTCATATCTTCTAGATTTCCTATCGGCGTAGGAACAAGAAATAATGTACCTTTGTCATTGGGCTGAAAACTCTTTTGTTGCCACATGGCAATCTCCTCTTTTCATATAAACTTCTTTCTCATTGCGTCTTAACTGTTTAAAATGATATTCTGCCTTCATCGCATCTGATTTTGAAGCGAATACCTCATAATACATAAGCGTTACTGGTCTACGCGCTCTTGTATATTTTGCGCCCCTTCCTTCATTATGCTGACGAATACGCTGCTCTAAACGATTTGTATAACCAGCATAATAGCTTCCATCTCTGCATTGGACTACGTAAAAGTAATGGTTATGTTCCATACAAAATAGCACGCATTTCTTCTGTATATTCATTATTATCTTGATAAACAGTAAGTGGCGGTAATACTTTTAAATCCGGATTTCCATCTTTTATTCCCTCTATCAAAAGCATGTTTGCTTCCTTGCCTGCTTTTGGATATACAAGTTGCAAACGCTTCGGCTCCACCTTATATGTTCTCATAAGAGTAACAATATCTAAAAGCCTTCCAGGCCTATGGACAAAAGCAATTTTACCGCCTTGCTTCACAAGTTGACTGCTAACACGTACTACATCCTCTAGCGTACACATAATTTCATGTCTGGCAATAGCTAAATGCTTGTTTGGATTTATTTCTGACGTATTTGGTGTTTGAAAATAGGGCGGATTACACGTTACAACATCAAACTTATGATATCCTAGCACATTCGGCATATCTTTTAAGTCTCCATGAATTAAACGAATGCGTTCTTCCAATCTGTTTTCTTCTATACTGCGTACACCCATATGATAAATACGCTCTTGTATTTCAACACCTGTAATATTTCCCTTCGTACGCCTGCTCATGAGCAGAGGTATAACTGCATTACCAGTACATAAGTCTAAAATTTCTCCTTTTTGAATAGGTAACCAAGCAAATCTTCCAAGCAACACTGCATCTAACGAAAAGTTAAATACAGAGGGACTTTGAATGATTTTTATATCCTCTCCAGGTAAATAATCTAACCGTTCATCATCATACAAATGCATACGTAAGCTCCTTTAACGTTATATAAAAATTACCTTTCCAATCTCTTGGAAAGGTAATTTCACTTTTTATTGAGAAAAGAAAGGCAAAATAAGCAATCTCCTTCTTTTCGAACACTCCCATAATGTAAGTTACAAATATGAAAGCCTTCTTGATATAGCCTGGCCAAGTTATCGTAGCCTTCTCCAATATCTTTTGCTACTTTCTTTTGTCTCTCTTTAAAATGAGTACGCTTGGACTGTGAAACTTGTTCAAAATGTTGACGAAGATTTTCATTTTCCATTTTGATATGCTGGTTTTCTTCTAACAACTCTGCAAGATGTTGCTTTAATTCACCCAATTGCTTATATAAATGTCCAATCTGCTCTTCCATACTCGAAACAGATTGGAAAATATCCTTTTTCTCCACAAGCATCCACCCCATTAATCCGTGGCTTGACTAGAAACGACGCCTCCATTAATTAGCTCGTCCAATGTATATTCAATAACACGGTCTTTTCCGATAAGCTCCACTTGAATTAAACGCTCCAATATATTTAATCCAACTACTCGTCCTAGACCGCTTGGTGTTTGGATTTTTTGTTCTAAATCCGGTAACTGCTCTTTTGCTGCTTCGTATTCGTCATTTTCATACTTTAAACAGCACATTAAACGACCACACAGTCCTGAAATTTTTGCAGGATTTAAAGATAAGTTTTGATCCTTTGCCATCTTAATAGAAACTGGATCAAAATCACCTAAAAATGTAGAACAACATAGCATCCTACCGCAAGGACCTATTCCACCTAGCATTTTCGCTTCATCACGTACTCCAATTTGTCTTAATTCAATACGTGTCCGAAATATAGCGGCCAAATCTTTTACAAGCTCTCTAAAATCAATACGACCGTCTGCAGTGAAATAAAAAATAACTTTATTCCGATCAAATGTATACTCTACATCCACAAGCTTCATATCTAACTCATGAATTGCTACTTTTTCTGAACATATACGATAAGCTTCCTTCGCAGCCGTTTTGTTTTCTTCCACAATACTTCGATCATTTTCATCCGCAATACGAAGCACCTTTTTCAGAGGAAGCACTACATCGTTTTCAGCAACCTTTTTTCGATTCATTACAACCTTACCATATTCAATTCCTCTTACTGTTTCTACAATAACGAATTCGTTTTCAGGAATATCAAGATGGTTTGGGTCGAAGTAATAGATTTTTCCTGCTTTTTTAAACCGTACTCCTACTACATCGTACAAGCAACTACCCCTCCTGTAAGCGCAATACCAATTGTTCAAATGTAAGCTGTACATTTACATTAGCATTTAGCCTATTTTTTGCTTCTAATATATTTGAAAGTGCCGAAACAATACGTTTTTGAGAATAGGAGAACGTCTCAAATAAAGATTGTTGGTCAATAAATGTTATATTTCCCGTTTCATTAAGTTGAACATATAATAAATCCTTATAAATTAGGAGTAATAAGTCCAAACCAATTTGAATTTGCTCTTTATCTGTAAAATGCTTAAGCCACTTTTCTTGAACAAAAAAAAGCGATGAGGCATCTCCTAAAGCCTCACATAATTTTATCACTAAAGTTCTAGCTTGTGCAAACCATTCATCGTTACATAGTTCTTCCGCTTCTTGGATATTATTTGTTAACTGTGCAACAGTTAGTGCAAATGGTTTAGATATACCTTTTTCCTCAAGCTTCATAACCATGGCATGCTTTACTAGTGGTTGGAAGGTTAGCGTTTGGCAACGTGAAAGGATTGTATTTAAAATCTTATGACTGTTTTCTGTTAGGAGGATAGCCATTGTGCCAGTATGGGGTTCTTCTAGAAATTTCAACAATGTATTTGCCGCTGTCGTTGTCATACGATCTGCATGCTCAATAATATACACTTTTTGATTAGACTCAACGCCAGTCTTAGCAAACTCCTCTTGTAAAGTTTGCACTTGTTGCTTTTTAATAGAAGTACCTTCAGGCTTTACGATGTGCACATTCGGATGATTGCCTGACATAATACGTCTACAATTTCGACACAATTGACATGGTTCATACCCATTACGTTGTTCACAAAATACACTTTTCGTAAGTTGCAAAGCCGCATCTAGCTTTCCTGTTCCTTTTGAGCCCTCAAATAAATAGGCATGGGATATTCTATTTTTCTTTATACTATTGGTTAACATCTTTGCAACAAGCGGTTGTACAACCATGAATTGCTCCCACGTTGTTCCCATTTTATATCACTCACTTATATCGTATTTCATAAAAGGACTACTTATATCTTTATTATACCAACTTTCTTGTGCATATGTTATGTTTCCGCTTTTTTTATATACTGTTTTACAAGGTACAATACATCCTGTAACACCTGATCCGCTTCTTGATCTCCTTCAATACGCTTAATACGTTCAGGAAACAAATTTAACAACTGTAGATACCCTTCTCTTACTTTGTGATGGAAAGATACTCCTTCTAAATCCAGTCTATTAATTTCTCTTTCATTATCTTTATGAATACGAGCTAATCCTACTTCCGGTTCGATATCTAGATAAATAGTAAGATCCGGCATGCATCCTTCTGTCGCAAAGCGATTGACTTCTAAAATATTTTCCATCCCCAAGCCTCGTGCGAAGCCTTGATAGGCAAGTGAACTATCTATAAATCGATCACAAATAACGATTATTCCTCTTTCCAATGCTGGTATTACCTTTTCTACAAGATGCTGTCTACGAGCAGCCGCATACAATAAAGCTTCCGTCCTTGCATCCATCGCAAGATGTGATGGGTCATGAATAATTTCACGAATTTTTTCTGAAATCTCTATACCACCTGGTTCTCTTGTAAGTAGAACATTATATCCTTCTTGTTGCAAGACAGGAACAAGCTTAGCTAATAGTGTTGTCTTACCTGATCCTTCAGGCCCTTCAATTGTGATAAACTTCATAATCTATTCCCTTTCTTTACAGAATTTGCGATACTTTCATCCCATGCAGGACTTTAGTCTGCCTTTAGGCATGGGGGTGTCGAATCATATACTTTGATATATTCTATATCGGTTTGAAATGTTGCTCCAGCCTCTTTCAAGTACATAATCTGACGCAGATGAGTGTTTGTAATGCGCTCCCCCTTTAAAAGTAATGGAATGCCAGGCGGATAGGGAACAACAGGTTGGGCTGCGAGATAGCCTAACGTTTTCTCAAGAGGTAACTCCCTCTTAGGGAATTTAGCTAATTGCCGATAAGGAATCTCTAACGCTTGCAGTAGCGGTTCGCTCGGTGCAGCAAGTTTATTACTTGGCATCACAGGATACGCACGTAAAGCATCTGCGATAATATCTACTACTTGTACAAGCGTTTCATCTATATACAATGGCAAAATAAATAGTACATTATACACATCTGCTAGTTCTGTATAAATCCCTTTTTCCTCAAACAGTGCTTGCAGCTCAAAGCCTGATAAAGTGCATCTTGTCTGTATAATGACTTTTAGCGGGTCGTTTGGGTATAGCATTTCAATTTGCGGTATACATGCAAGTCGCTCTTTCCATACACGATAAAAGGCAAGTAGCGGTTCTATGTCACTTTCTTTTATTTGTGCTAACTCAAAGCGCGCCAAATCTAAAGATGCCATAATTGGATAGGACGGACTACTTGATTGTAACATATGTAGATATTCGGCAACCATTTCCTCTTCCACTCTACTACTATTTACATGTAAATAAGATCCCATTGTCATAGCAGGCAACGTTTTATGAGCTGAATGCACAACGATATCTGCACCGTAAGCTAAGGCTGATTTAGGAAAAGGATGTCCTAAGCAAAAGTGTGCACCATGTGCTTCATCAACCAGCACGACGAGGTGATGCTTATGTGCAAGATTAATCATACTTTGTAAATTTTGTGTCATTCCATAATAATTGGGATGTGTTAAAATAAGTGCCTTGGCATGTGGATATGCCTCAATAGCTGCTTCTAGTGTCTCATATGCTACACCAACAGGAACTTGCGCTTTCTCATCTACCTCTGTTCGTAAAAACACCGGCACAGCACCGGCCAGCTCAATGCCGTTTATAACCGACTTGTGACAGTTGCGTTGCACTAATACTATATCTCCGGAACGACATGTAGCTAAAATCATTGCTAAGTTCCCTACGGTAGAACCATTCACTAACAAAAAACTTTTTTTGACTTCATATAAATCTGCAACAAGCTCCGCTGCTTCCTTAATACATTCTGTTGGATGATGTAAATCATCTAAATTGCTTAACTCTGTCACATCAATTTCTAGTAAATTATTAAAATACTTACTGGCATGTTTAGAGGCAAAGCGCCCATTTTTATGACCTGGTACATGAAACGATACAGGTTTATGATGAGCAAATTGCACTAATGCATCATACAAAGGAGTTTTTAATTGATTCATTTTTATTATCCTCAGCTTAATTAGTATTTACTTATATATCCTTTGACAGTTTACTATAATAAGTCGTTCAGTAGAAGAGAATGGAGCTATCCCGATCTGTTTGCCAAGCTATCTTTTCCATACTTTTTAGAGAATAATTCAGGTGAAAAGATAAAAAACAATAGACTATAGCCTACTGTTTTACAAATTTTTAAATACAGAAACTCACTTTTTTATAAGGAGAGTATCACGCGTGTATCCTCCGCAATTTCGTAAGATAAAATTCATACTTAGGATCATTGGTTTCTGTACATACAATATCCTTTTCGCAACTCTCACATATGAATCCATTATACAACATAATACCAGTAGGCTTTTCAAGATCACATACAATACAAGATTTCATTGCATTTATTGTATTCTCCAAACCCTTCACCTCCGTATTATTATAGTTAACTGTTATCTTAAATTTTATACATTTTTTAAATTATTTAGATAATTTTTTGTTTTATAGTTTATGATATAGGCATTTTATTGGTGCCTATCTTTATTTGATTTACCATACTCTATGTTATATAAAACAAAAGCTCTGTTAAAACAAAGTCTTAAGGTTTTTTTATTGATTTTTGTTACAGAAGTTCACTTTGCGAAAACATCAGGCAATCTCCTTAGCGCTATGCACTTTGGGCTGTATCCTCCACACACCATAATTAATAAATACGGATATTAGGATTAAACTTTAATACACAAAATAAAAAAGCCGGTCAACATGACCGGCTTACTGTGTGCCTAGCGACGTCCTACTCTCACAGGGACAAGGTCCCAACTACCATCGGCGCAAAAGAGCTTAACTTCCGTGTTCGGTATGGGAACGGGTGTGACCTCTTTGCCATCATCACTAGACATTTGAAGGCATATTCCTTCAAAACTGGATAACATAGTGTATTCGTAATCTAGCTTTAGCTCGCTAAACGCTCGCCTCTGCTTTTTATATTTGGTTAAGCCCTCGATCGATTAGTATCAGTCAGCTCCACACGTCACCGCGCTTCCACCTCTGACCTATCAACCTGATCATCTTTCAGGGATCTTA
>NZ_RIAV01000020.1 GCF_003852715.1 Ectobacillus antri | reverse complement strand
CGTCCCGAGCCACTTTTAAAAATGATAAATAAATGTCTTTTCATATGCCGGCTTAGCTCAATTGGCAGAGCAACTGACTTGTAATCAGTAGGTTGGGGGTTCAAGTCCTCTAGCCGGCATCGATTAGGGGTATAGTTTAAAGGTAGAACAGAGGTCTCCAAAACCTCCGGTGTGGGTTCGATTCCTACTACCCCTGCCAAAATGTGGGCCTATAGCTCAGCTGGTTAGAGCGCACGCCTGATAAGCGTGAGGTCGATGGTTCGAGTCCATTTAGGCCCATTTATATATTCCGCAATAGCTCAGCGGTAGAGCAATCGGCTGTTAACCGATAGGTCGTAGGTTCGAATCCTACTTGCGGAGCCATTAAGGCCCGTTGGTCAAGTGGTTAAGACACCGCCCTTTCACGGCGGTAACACGGGTTCGAATCCCGTACGGGTCATACCAAAAGCCAGTGCATTCGCACTGGCTTTTTTTCGTATACTTTTTATTTCCAATCTATCTTGTGTAAAGGAAAAGTTCAAGTGATACGAGATGGGTGTACCGTATATTAAAGCAAATAGTTTACAAGACTTATATATGGCTCAGGGATACATTGTTATAAGCTGTTTTGTGCTATTTTTTATTGTTTATATATATTCAATATATAAAGCTGTTATAATATAATTAAGGGGGGACATATGTTGCCAAATCGGAGTTTGATTAATGAACAACTTGCTCAGCCACAAAATTTTACAGAGCTGCTTTCTCTGCTCATACCACAAGAAGTAGATGAAAATGGAGAGAAAAGTAAAGTTATATTATGGAAGAGAAAAGAATTTTATAAACAAAATCATATAAGGTCATTAATTTTACATGCACTTCAAATGATAGAACGGCTACCAAGGTTTCATAAAGATGAAATTCCAGTGATATTGCGTATTGTATGCTTGTACCAGGAAATTCAAGAATATGAAGCAGGTTATGAGCTAATGAAGAATCAAGGATTAGAACGCTTTGTATATACGGCATTAACTCATAGTTCATGGGATATTATAACAGAATTAACAGCTTGGAATTATATCGTTTTAAAATCAAAAACAGTAGGTTTACAAGATCAGGATTATGATATATGGGAGCGTATAAAATATAAGTTTAATAGTTGGAAAAACTATGAAAGTTTCTTTTCTAGTAAAGAGGTTATTACGTTTGTGTTGCTGTTTGTACCTAAAGAAAAGAGTGCATTAAATGAGCATATTATGGAAGCTGTGCCTATTTGCAATTCTTATATAGATTATATTATTCACTATGACCTCTTGTCTTTTTATGAGACACGTATCGAACAGTGGCAAAGGTGTGGTGTAGATAATAGAGCTGTTATTTGTCACCGTATTATTCTTGCACAACTATCAGATATCTTTTCAATAGCTAACTACGATTCCCCATTTGATTTTATAAGCGAATGTCGTGAACTTATGTTATATGCAGACTATGAATTTTTATGTAGTTATCATGATATAGTGGCTGCTTTTTTATCTTATATTCCTTTCTTTAACTTAATTCAAGTTCCAAGACAAGTTACATACTTTGAACAATTACTTAAAATTTGCAAGGCGGATGAGAAGAAAGAAGAATTTATGAGACGCTTTGTATTTTCACAGTTTGGTCATAACTTTCTTTCGTTTATAGCACCATTCATCAGAAATAAATGTTATGGAACTATTCATGATATGTTGTTCTATTGGTGCACAGAGGAAGAGCGCTTGCGGTTGGAAAAAATTTATAATTTACAAAAGTTGTATGAGATGTATGCGTGTGGTTAATCGTAAAATAAAAAATGCCGAATAATTCGGCATTTTTTATTTTATGTATATTTCTTCCTGATTGTTGTCAAAGGTGTTCTTATACTTAGAGGTAACTACAATAGTCATCCAAAAGAATAAAGGTAAGAAAGAAATAAGTTGTAACCCACTTCCATATATACTTGTAAATAGAAAAGCAAGAAAGAACATAATGTGGTAGCAGATTACGACAGATTTTTTTAATGTTTGATTTGCTAATTCGAGCAATATTTCACATAGAGCGAAAGCAATAAGTGTACCTAAAAACCACATATTAGCATGAAGAACAAATACACAGCAAAGTAACCCAAATAAAGCAAGTGCTTCTGTGATGATAATAAGACTTCGATTCATGATACTATCTCCTGAAAGTTATCGTTGTATGTAAGGTAGAGGATCAATGGCATTCGTTTTAGAAATGTTCCATTCTCCTTTATGTAATTCAAAATGAAGGTGTTGCCCGAATGAATTTCCGGTATTACCCATATAACCTAATATCTGACCGGATTTTACAGTGTCTCCTTCTTTTACAGATCGACTTTTTAAGTGCGCATATACGGTAGTATACAACTGCCCATTAATTGTATGCTTTACAAACACTACATTTCCGTAACTGGAAGAATAATAGGATCGACTTACTTTTCCATCGGCAGCGGCAAAAATTTGTACATTGCCTGAGGCTGCTAAATCTATGCCGTAATGCATGCTGCCCCAACGCATACCAAATTTAGAAGATATATAGCCTGCTGATGCCGGGAAGATAAAAGCACTTGTTTGTGTTGGTGAAGAACCGGCAGGTTGCACATAATCTTTTGACACAAATCCAACCGCGCTGCCATAATTAACTTTATACCAACCATTTACTTCTCCGACAACAGTAATTTTCTCACCTTTTCCTAATACGCTTTGAATCGTATAGGATGTTCCTGGGCCGGTGCGAACTCTTAGTCCTGAAACTGTTACATAGTAAGGTGAAGGAGTAATGGCTTTTACTTGTCCTGGGTCAGTAATCCCTTTTACTTCTGAACCTGATACCAAAGATAGAAACTCTTTTTTGACATAAGCTGTTTGTGTGTTGTACGAGATTTTATACCAACCATTTTCTTCTGATAAAACGTCTACTAATTTTCCGTTTATGAGAGAACCAATAATAGAAGCGCCAGTGCTGGGACCAGTGCGAACATTTAAAGAGGTTGCATTCACTACATATTGATTTGATTTTGAAGGAACAGCTGTATTTTGTAAAGTAATATAAGATTTATGTACGAAGCCGGTTCTGTTTTTATGAATAATTTGATACCAATCACCTTGCTCCCCTGTAATAGAAACAGAACTATTACGAGGTAGTGAAGCTAGGATGGTGGAGCTTGCTGAAGGTTGACTTCTGACGTTTAAAGACGTTGCCTGAACAGTTCCTGTTTTTGTGGTGCTTGCTTCAGCTGAATCCGCAATAAAAGGGATACTTGCTAATGCTACAGCTGAAAAAGCTATTGTTTTTGCATTCATTTTTCTCTGCCCCCTATGTAAGTTCGCATAAACTAAATCATGTATTATATATTATTAAAGTGTAAACTTTGAATATTTTGTTATATAAAAATATGATAACGTATTATTACGTTTTTTCAAGATAAATATGGTAATTTTAAAGAAAAATACAAAAAACAAAATTTTTTTTAAAGAAATTCTCTTAAAAAAGGGTTTTTATATCAAAAAATAAATATTTTTCTTTATAAATAACTATGTGTTCAAATGAATATACAAAGCTATTTTGCTGTAGAGCAGACAATATTATGAAATGTTATATAGAAAGTTTTTAGTTTTATTTGCACATCTCTATAAGCAGTGTTATACTGTTGTTAATTTCATAAGATGCTAGGGGAGCTGGTGATGCCGGCTGAGAGTCCGACCGTAAGTCGATGACCCTTGACCTGATCTGGATAATACCAGCGTAGGAAAGCGAAGGACTTATTATTACAAGCCCAACCTTTGTGCGCGAAGGTTGGGCTTTTCTTATGAATTTATATGTATCACTAGGGGTGCAATTTTGCTGAGAGAGGTATTATACCTTAACCCTTATGACCTGATCCGGATAATGCTGGCGAAGGGAAGTGGCTTACAACGATAACATCGTGTCTTTTTGCCGCTTGTATTAAGCGGCTTTTATTTGTATAGAGGAGGAATAGAGATGAGCTTTTGTAAACATGTATTTCAGCAAGCAGAGGAGATTTGGGAGCAAAGTCATAATCATCCGTTTGTCAGAGGAATCGGTGACGGTACATTGCCGATTGAAACATTTCAATATTATTTAGTGCAAGACTATTTGTATTTATTAGACTATGCCAAAGTGTATGCGTTAGGTGTTGTAAAGGCACATAATCCTCGTATAATGGAACAGTTTGCAAAGCAAATGGATGGTATTTTAAATGGCGAAATGAGTTTACATAAGCAGTATGCAAAACGTTTAGGCGTTTCTATAGAAGAGATGGAGCGAGCTAAGCCTTCAGCTATGAATCTCGCTTATACCAATTATATGTTGTCAGTTTCACAGAGCGGAACCTTAGCTGAGTTAACAGCTTCTCTGTTGCCGTGTATGTGGAGTTATTGGGAGATTGGTAAACGTTTGAATACCATTCCAGGTGCGGCTGATCATGTGTTCTACGGTGAATGGATCCGTAGTTATAGCTCTGTCGAATACGGTGAGATGTGCATGTGGATGATGGAATTGCTAGATAAGCTGGCTGAAGGAAAATCGGATACAGAATTGGCGCGCTTAGAAGAGATCTTTTTAAATACAAGTCGCTTTGAATATCTATTTTGGGATATGGCGTATCGTAAGGAGATGTGGGAGATTGAACGAAGTATTGGTGTTTAATCGTGTTTCCTTTTCATATGAGGAAGATAAGCTCATTTTACAAGATTGTAGCTTTACGGTGAAGAAGGGGGAATTTGTTAGTATTATTGGTCCAAGTGGCTGTGGGAAAAGTACAATTTTTCGTTTGTTAACAGGTCTTGAAAAGCAGTATAGAGGAGCAATTCAGTTAATGGAAAAGGTCGGTTATATGCCACAGCGGGATTTGTTATTTCCTTGGAGGACAGTAGCAGAAAATGCTTCTCTTGCTTTGGAATGTACAGGGGTCAAACCAAAAAAAGCTAAGGAAAATGCGCTTCGGTACTTAGAGCTGTTTGGACTTGCAGATTACTGTAATAAGTATCCAAAGAATTTATCAGGAGGCATGCGGCAACGGGTATCCTTTGTTAGAACCTTTTTAACAGGTGCACCAGTCCTATTACTTGATGAACCGTTCAGCGCCTTAGACGCGATTACTAAGATCAAAATGCAGGAGTGGTTGTATACACAGTGTGTTAATTGGAAGAAAACTATTTTATTTATCACGCATGACGTCGAAGAAGCCTTATTTTTATCGGACAGGATTATGGTTATGACAGAACGAGGAACAGGAATTGCGCATGAGTTTATTGTACCATTGCCGAGGCAAAGAATGCGTGAGGATTTACAAAGGACAGAGGTACTGAGACTTAAATATGAGATATTACAAATGCTTTATCAGAGGGTGGCACTATGAAACAATATCTGCCTTCCATATGGACTGTTCTCTTGCTGTGTATATGTTGGGAAATGGGGGCGCGTGTTGTTGATGCGATGTATATTCTTCCTTCGCCCTCTGCGATTGCTTTTAAAATATGGGAGTTACGAGATATATTGTTTCAGGTTCATTTAATAGCTACCTTCCAAGTTGTTGTAATTGGTTTGGCTATTTCTCTTGCTCTCGGTATACTTACCGCTTCTCTTATGGCCATGTATCCAGTTATAGAGCGTGTGTTTTATCCGCTTTTAATTGCTTCCCAGACAATACCGATTACTGCATTGGCGCCTTTATTTGTGCTGTGGTTCGGTTACTCTATTTGGAGCAAGGTTGTTGTGACAGTATTAATTGCGTTTTTCCCGGTTGCTGTCAATACGTACGATGGATTTCGTGCGGTACAAACAGAATGGAAAGAACTATTGACTACCTTTGGGGCATCCAAACGTCATCTGTTTATAAAGCTATATATCCCGACGGCGCTTCCTTATTTGTTTTCCGGATTGAAGGTAGCCGCTCCGCTTAGTGTCATTGGTGCGGCTATCGGAGAATGGCTCGGAGCGGAAGCAGGACTGGGTTATTTTAGTAAACGAATGATGACGCAGCTAGATGGAGCTGGTGTGTTTGCACCAATTGTCTTGTTATCTATATTGGCAATTGTCATGGTGGTATGTATTGCAATCATTGAAAAGAAATTTGTTAGATGGGGGAAACACTCGTGAGAAAATTTTTGTTATTGATGCTTGGGATCATTTTAATCTTTGTATCAGTTGGGTGTAGCACAGAGAAGAAAAAGCATGTAACTATTATGCTAGATTGGTATCCAAATGCGGTGCACAGCTACTTATACGCAGCAATAGAAAAGGGGTATTTTGCAAAGGAAAACATTGAGGTAGATATTAAATATCCTTCCAATCCTACAGACCCGCTTACATTAGCGGCAGCAGGCAAGGTAACAATTGGACTATATTATCAGCCTGATGTTGTCATTGCAAAAGCAAACGAGGGTATACCAATCACATCAATTGGTGCAGTTGTGCGCTCTCCTCTTAACCATATTGTTTCCTTAGAAAAAGCAGGTATTCGTTCACCAAAAGACCTTGAAGGAAAAACAGTAGGATATTCCGGAACCCCCCTTAGTGAAGCGTATTTAAGAACTATGGTGAAGGAAGATGGCGGTAATCCGGATAAAGTAAAGCTTGTTGATGTCGGGTTTGATTTAGTACCCGCTTTAATTACAAACAAAACGGATGCAGTCACAGGAGCTTATATTAATCATGAAGTACCTGTATTGCGGCATGAAGGGTATAAGCCAACTTATTTAAGCCCCGCTGAATATGGTGTTCCCAATTACTACGAACTGGTAATGGTAACGGGTGATAAGACATTAAAAAAGGATCGTAAATTAGTAGAAGCATTTTTACGTGGTGCAGAGCGTGGCTATCAATTTATGCGAGAGAATCCAAACGAGGCTTTGCAAATTCTTTTGAAAAACCAAGAGAAAGAGAATTTTCCTTTAATTAAAGAAGTAGAGCAAGAAAGCATGCATATCCTACTTGGAAAGATGGAGGCTGAAGGAGAGCCGTTTTTATCGCAAACAGCAGCATCATGGCAGCAACAAAATGAATGGTTAAAAGAAAAAGGCCTGGCCAAGAAAGTATTACCAGCTGAAACGTTTTTTGAAAATGTATTGAAATAGGTTATGAGTATGAGAGAACTACATGTTATTTCAAACGGAATGTCAATGGAAAGGCTAGTCAAACATGCTATGGAGATGCAAGCGTATATTGATTATTTACATATACGAGAGCGTGATAAAGATGCACGGACAATTTATCAAGGTGTGGAGGCACTAAAAAAAGCTGGCTTTCCTGTGTCCAAGATTGTTGTAAATGACAGGATAGATGTGGCTTTGTTAACAGGTGTTACGCGGGTGCAATTAGGTGAAACAGGTCTTCCTGTTCAGCAGATTAAGAAATCTTTTCCGTTCTTACACGTAGGTGCATCTGTTCATTCTCTTGACGGAGCAATCAAAGCTGTAGAGGCAGGAGCAGACTCTCTTATATATGGACACATTTTTCCTACAGCGTCTAAACCTGCTATACCGGCACGTGGCATGAAAGCATTGCAGAAGGTTGCAGAAGCGATATCCATTCCAGTTGTAGCGATTGGCGGTATTCAACCTGCTCACGTTCCCGATATTCTCCAGGCAGGTGCTTCTGGTGTCGCAGTTTTATCGGGAATCTTATCAAATGAAACCCCTGTGAAACGAGCAATTTCTTATCGAAAGATGGTGAAGAGGGAAACATGAATTACGATGTAATTATTATTGGCGGTGGAGTAATAGGTTGTTCTATTGCGCATTATTTATCAGAAAGAGGAGCAAGTGTTGCAGTCGTGGAAAGACATACATTGGGTGCAGAAGCTTCTGGTGCAGCTGCCGGTTTGCTCGGTGTGCAAGCAGAGTGGACTATGTATGATTCTTTATTTCAAGCGGCAAGAAAGAGCCGCAGTATGTTTCCTGCTTTATCTGTTAAGCTTCGTGACAAAACAGGTATTGATATTGGATATCAATCAAGTGGTATTTATCGTATTGCCTGCAACGAGGAGACAGCGCAGCAATTACGAGAATCTGTCTCATGGCAGCAAAACCTTGGAGAACAGGCTGTTATTATGACCGGAGAACAGCTTCGCGACAAAGAACCTGCAATATCTCCTTTTGTACATGAAGCGGTTTATTATCCGGAAGATGGTCATGTGATTGCGCATGAACTGACACGTGCCTTTGCCTATTCGGCAGCGGCTTCTGGTGCAACTATATATGAAGAAACAGAAGTGTTAGAAATTGAAAGGAGCGGAAATACAATAACAGGTGTAGTTACATCAAGAGGACGTATATCTTGTGCACAGGTTGTCGTTGCAGCTGGTTCATGGAGCACACCGTTTCTTCACATGCAACATGTTGGCACGTATCCCGTAAAAGGCGAAGTTTTATCTGTTACGTCCTATAAATCTATTTTAAGCGTGCCTATATTTGAAGAAGGCTTTTACATTGTTCCTAAGCGAGGCGGACGCTATATTATTGGGGCCACAGTAACAGAAGGTGTATACGACAAGACTGTAACAATGGGAAGCATCCAGTCTTTGATGCAAAAAGCAGTTGCCATTCTTCCTGCCTTACAAGAGGCGAAATGGGAGCGGGCTTGGGCTGGTCTTAGACCTCAATCAAAGGCAGGAGCACCTTATATGGGAAGGCATCCTGAGATAGAAGGTTTATATATGTGTACTGGTCATTATCGAAATGGGATTTTGTTAAGTCCATTGGCCGGTAGGTATATGGCTGATTTATTGGAAGGAAAGTCTGTACGTGAGGAGGGGTTTGTGTGTTATTGAAAATTAATGGGCAGAATGTAATGATACCTGAGCATATTCGTACGGTTGAGCAATTGCTTGAACATTTAAATATTGCTCATAAGTTGCTTGTTGTCGAGAGGAATAAAAGTATATTGTCAAAGAATTCTTATTTAGAAACTGTATTGTTTGATGGAGATCAAATTGAGATTGTTACATTTGTGGGAGGCGGTTGAAGATGTTAAAAATAGGAGAGTTTTCTTTTCAGTCCAGACTTTTATTAGGAACAGGGAAGTTTCATGATTACGATGTACAAAAGCAGGCTGTTGCAGTATCGGAAGCAGAGATTTTAACGTTTGCGGTAAGACGCATGAATATTTTTGAGGCACATCAGCCTGATCTATTAGATAAGCTTGATGTTACAAAGTATACATTACTTCCGAATACTGCCGGTGCCAAAACGGCGGAAGAAGCTGTACGAATTGCAAAACTGGCAAAAGCCTCAGGACTCTGTGATATGGTTAAGGTCGAGGTCATTGGCGATGATAAAACACTTCTGCCGGATCCTTTTGAAACATTTGAGGCATGTCGTATATTGTTAGCGGAAGGCTTTACGGTACTTCCATATATTTCTGATGATGTGGTGCTTGCTAAGCGTTTGGAGGAACTAGGGGTTCATGCAGTTATGCCAGCGGCAGCTCCTATCGGCTCAGGACGTGGTATAGTTAATCCGTTGAATCTACGCTTCATTATCGAGCAAGCAAAGGTTCCTGTTATTGTGGATGCCGGAATTGGTAGTCCGGCAGATGCGGCTTTTGCAATGGAACTTGGTGCAGATGGTGTATTGCTTAATACAGCAGTATCCGGTGCTAATGACCCAATCATGATGGCGCATGCAATGAAGCTTGCAGTAGAGGCGGGACGTATGGGATATGAAGCAGGTCGTATCCCGAAAAAGCGTTACGCTGCGGCAAGCAGTCCTCTTGAAGGGATGATTACCGGTGAATGATCGGTATGCAAGACAAGTTTCGTTTCAGTCAATTGGAAAAAACGGACAAAAAAAGTTAGCTGACAAACATGTTCTGATTATCGGGGCAGGTGCCCTCGGTAGTATGGGTGCTGAAATGCTAGCACGGGCAGGGGTAGGGTGTTTGACCATTGTGGATCGTGATTATGTGGATTGGAGCAATTTGCAAAGACAGCTGTTGTACGATGAGGAAGATGTCAAAAGACACATACCAAAAGCGATTGCAGCCAAGAACAGGTTGGAGAAAATCAATGGAGACATTCGTATTAAAGCATATGTAGAAGATGTTACACCATCGGTACTAGAGCGATTGTTATATAAGGTAGATGTTATATTAGATGCTACGGATAATTTTGAGACACGTTTTATTATCAATGACGCCGCCCAAAAGCATCGGATACCTTGGGTTTACGGTGCTTGCATCGGCAGTCAAGGTATTACATATACATTTTTGCCAAGAGAGACTCCTTGTTTAACTTGCTTACTAGAAACGGTGCCTCTTGGAATGGGGACATGTGATACGATAGGTGTCATTTCGCCGGCGGTAGCCATGACGGTTTCTTATCAAGTTGCAGAAGTATTGAAACTGTTAACAGACAACGAGGTACGACGTACAATCGTGTCCTTTGATGTATGGAAAAATGAGTATAGTGCAATTGATGTCAGCAAATTACGAAACGAAAATTGCCCCTCTTGCGGAGCAAAAGCACATTATCCATACTTGCATAAAACGTTGTCACAAACAGTTGTGCTATGTGGCAGAGATAGTGTCCAAATTCGCTTACAGCAAGAGTTGCCACTTGAAGAGTATAAGCAACTTCTAGAGCATCGTGTGGACGGGCTAGTTATAAATGATTATTTGCTTTCTTTCATGGCCGAAAGGAAAAAATGTACCGCCTTTCGAGATGGACGCGTATTTATACATGGAACAAAGAACATTGCTGAAGCGAAGAGTATGTATCATAGATATTTCAGTTAATCGGACAAATTACTTTCCTTTCCAGTTAAAGGATTGTTATACTATTCGTAGAACCATTACGATTGCGCCCAAGACAAGGTGCAGTCGTTTTTTCATTAGTTCATGAGGTGAAGGAGTTGGCATTATGGAACAGACAGGTCTAGTATTAGAAGGCGGTGGCATGCGCGGTGTATATACGGCGGGCGTATTAGAGTTTTTTATGGATAAAAATATCTATTTTCCTTATGTAATTGGTGTTTCAGCGGGCGCTTGTAATGCAGCCTCGTATTTAGCGAGGCAAAAAGAACGAAATCGCCGTGTAAATATTGGGTATATCGGACACCCTCAATATTTATCCTATAAAAATCTGTTCCGCAAAGGACAATTATTTGATATGGATTTCATTTTTAATGAAATTCCTACCAAACATGTGCCATTTGATTTTGAAGCGTACCGTACAGGCACTGAACGTTTTGTAATTGGAACAACAGACGTTATGACAGGAAAACCCGCTTATTTCGAAAAGGATGGAACAGAAGAGGAAATTATGCTGATGCTACGCGCATCGAGTTCCCTTCCCTTTATTGCGCCGATTGTAGAGTTGCGTGGAAGAAAGTTGCTTGATGGGGGTATTGCTGACCCAATTCCTATTCGCAAAGCGCAGGCAGACGGCAACACAAAGATTGTTCTAGTGCTAACAAGAAACGAAGGTTATCAAAAGCAAAGGTCCAAGTTTGGCTGGGTTGCGAAGCGTTCGTACAAACGCTATCCTGAGCTTGTACGCGCAATGCTTGAACGCTATCAAGTTTACAATGAAACACTCGCATATATTCATGAAGAAGAAAAGAAGGGGAATATCTTTATCATTCGTCCAACAGAGCCTCTTGAGGTTGATAGAATGGAAAAAGATGCAAAAAAACTAGCTGCACTGTATGACCAAGGCTATAAAGATGCGGATCGCTTATATGAAGATTTACTAGCTTTTCTTGAAAAATAAAGAGGCCGGGACATCACTGCATCATGTAACTCTAAAGCCGAAAGAATAGAAAATAACGAACACTCATAAAGGAAAAATCCGAACTCAATCGAATTCTGTGTAGAGAATTCCGACCAATAGTTCGGATTTTTCTTTGGCTAAAGCCTTTTGTCCCAGACTCTTTATTTTTTGCTTGCGAAAGAAAACGCTAAGGCAGCGACTAAAATACTTCCTTTAATAATATCTTGTGCATAGTAGGGCACATTCATCATGGTCAAGCCATTTAAAATAATACCGATTAAAACAGAGCCAAGTACGGTTCCAATTATATTCGGTTTTTTGGCTCCAAATATGGCGTAGCCAATATAGGCAGCTGCTACCGCATCCATAAGCAACGGTCCTCCAGCTGATACTTGCCCCGTCCCAATTCGACTTGTAAGCACAATCCCTCCGAGAGCTGCGAATAAACCGCTAATGCCATATGCATACAAACGATAGCGATTTGTTGGAATCCCAGCTAATCGTGCAGCTTCTCGGTTGCTTCCCGTCATGTAGAACATGCGACCGTATGTGGTTTTTTCTAAAAATACATAAGCAATTGCAGATACAAGTAACATGATAACGACCGGTACAGGAATACCGAGGACAGAGCCTTGACCAATAAAGAGAAAGGACGGAATAAAGCGTCCGGTGGCGCCTGCCATGCCTTCATATATAGAAGATCCTTTTGTAAGTGTTAATTGTAGTCCGCTGATGATGTACATCACGCTGAGTGTTGCTAATAAATCAGGTAGCTTAATGCGTACAACAAGAAAGGCGTTGAGCAACCCAACGAGAAGCCCGCATAGCAATGGGATGAGAAGTGCTACCAACAGCTCCTGTCGGTACAGTACAAGAGCAGCTGCACTTGTGACAGTAGCCAAGCTGGCAGTCGCACCAACAGACAGATCAAAGCCATCTACCACAAGAGTAAATGTAACACCAATTGCTAACAGTGTTACAATAGAGATAGAACGCAAAATATCGCTTATATTTTGATACGTCAAAAACGATTCATTCATAAGAGCAAAAAAGGCTGTAACAGCAAGAATTATGCCGATTGTTCCAAATTGATAAAGACCTTGTTTAATAGCTGGCTTTTTAGAGAGTTTTGTATGAATGGTTACTGCCAATGATTTCTCCTCCTTCCGCTAACCATAGCAGTTCTGCTGCATCGGTTTCCTGCGGGAATACTTCTGTAATAATCTCACCTTTACACATAATGAGAATACGATCAGCAATTTGTAATGCTTCATCTTGTTCTGCGGTAAAATACAGAACAGCGGCTCCTCTTTGTGTAACGTCTGTAATAAAACGAAATACATCTTGCTTTGCTGCAACATCAATGCCTTTTGTAGGCTCATCCAAAATGAAAACTTTAGATTGGAAGCCAGCCCATTTTGCAATAGAAACTTTTTGTTGATTGCCCCCGCTTAAATTAGCAACCTGTACATGTATGGTTCTTGGTTGGATATGAAATTGTTCACTTATCTCTAGGGCGTGTCTTTCTTCAGTTTTTGTACGCAACAGACCTTTGCGATGAAGTGACAAATGATTGCTTATACTTTCATTTAGAAAAAGGCCTTGTTTGCGCCGTTCTTCAGGTACAAATGCCAAACCCGCACGAATAGCATCAGAGGGGGTACAAAAGCGTTGCTTCGTTCCATTGATGGTAACTTGAACAGGGTCACGGGCGCCAAATAGTGTTTCAGCCAGATTAGATTTACCGCTTCCCAAGAGGCCATAGATGACCAGGACCTCTCCTTCTTTAACGTGAAGTGCACGATGTTCCAATAAATTCTCCGCTGTTGCCAGATTTTTTTCTAAGCGTTTGGCATGATTTATAGGACCAGCTATTGCAGTAACAATATCTTCATCCGTCATAGTGGCGGGAGAAGCAGTACAAACTACATGCCCATTACGCAGGAGTGTCATTTTATCTGCTAGCTGTCTGATTTCGGATAAACGATGCGATACAAGAAGAATACCAACACCCTGTCTCTTCAGTGAATGAATCAACTCTATTAAATGTTGTGCTTCTTTTGGGCCGAGAGCTGAAGTAGGTTCATCCAACAATAAAAATTGGACATCATCAGATAGTGCCCTCGCAATTAAAATGAGTTGCTTTTCATAAAGTGAACATTGTGAGATTGGTTGTTTTACATTAATGTTCAGTCCGACGCGTTTTAGTAAGAGCTTTGCTTCTTGTTCTTTTGCTTTTGTTGAAAAATAAATTCGCTTTTCGCGAACGATTTGATTGAGAAGTACATTTTCAAGTACGGATAGTTCTGACATAAGAGCGTGATCTACTTCTTGTGCGACAAATGCAATACCTTTTTCATGAGCTTGTTTTGGTGATTGTAAGGGAATCGTTTTATTGTCCAGCTGAATAGAGCCAGAGAGGGGAGAGAAATCTCCCGCTAATATTCGTAAAATTGTGCTTTTTCCCGCGCCGTTCATACCAAGTAGAGCATGAACAGTACCCCGCTCAATTGTAAATGTAATATCTGCAATGACAGGCACGTTTGTGTAACTGTGTGTGATGTGCTGCAATGCCAAACTCATTATTTCTGCTCCTTTTCCAGTTTGCTCATCCATGGGGAGTAAGCTGCTTGTGAAGTACCCCAACCTGGAATATACTTTTCTAGACCGTCCATTGTAACAACTTCAGATGGTAACTGATCTTTCTTTACTAGATATGGTTCTAAACTATACACGTCAGGTGTTTTTTCTCCTGCAACCTTTTGATACAAGAAACGTGTTTGAATTCTTCCTACTTCTGCTGGATTGGTTGCTGCTGTAGCTGCCCAAGGAGAATTCTCTTTCTGGATTAGCTGCAAGTCTTCATTGCTTAAATCTATTCCATACACTTTAATATCTGTTCGACCAGCTTGCTCTAGAGCTTTAGTAGCACCTTTTGCAAATTCATCCCATGTAGCAAAGATAGCATCAAGGTCTCCTTTTTTCGGATATTTTTTCAGCAACGCCTCTACTTGCGTTTGTGTATCCAAAGCCGTGTTGTTAGAAGCCGTTCCAAAGCGAGCAACTTCTTTTATATTTGGGTAACGTTTATAAAAGGCATCAATCATTGTGCTACGTCTTTCCATTGGTGCAAAACCGCCTACCCAAAGTACAGCGATTTCACCTGTCCCGTTCAAATCTTCAGCCAATGTTTTTAGTGATTTCCATGCTAAACTGTAGTCATCCTGATCAATAACAGTAACACCTGGCAAGCGCAAATCGTTATCAAATGCAACAACAGGAATGTTTGCGGCCAAAGCTTTTTCCACACCGTTTTTTAGTGCCTCAGAGCGACCATGGTCAATTAAGATACCGTCTACCTTAGCATTGATAGCCGTATCTAAGTTTGTAGCCATTTTGGCTAAATCATTATCGGAGTTATACACCTGTACCGTACCACCGAATGCCTCTACCTGCTTTTTTACACCTTCAATATATTGAGATGAGAAAGTACCAATCGACATTTGCATAATTAAAGCAATTTTTAAAGGCTTTTGTACTTTGTCAGGAATCTCGGTGTTGGTGGATACTGTTGCTTTTTGTTCTTGCTTAGTAGAAGTTTGTTTTTGCGTTGGTGCAGCATCCTGCTCGTTTGTGCACGCTACAAGTGTTAATACGGATGTAAGTAAGATAGCTTTTGCCCATTTTTTCATTTTGTTTTTCCTCCTGATTTATCAAGAACGGTGTAGACGCAAAAAAGCCGCCTTTACACAAGAAAAGGCGGCGTCGCTGATTACTTTTCAGCTCTTATCCCTCAGCGCGTTCGCGCTGCAAGAATTAGCACCGTGCCCATAAATGGGTCGGTTGCCGGGCTTCGTAGGGCTCGTCCCTCCACCTGCTCTTGATAAGAAATTTGATATAGAACTGTTTTAAATTATCGGACTTTTCTTTCTATCTGTCAATATTTTTTGTGATATATTTTGTTACGGTTATATGTGGCTTATCAAAATCCGGATTTTATATGTCTATCTTATAAAAGAAATAGTAAAAAGGCCGCAATATGCGACCTTTCACTTAGTGAGGTAAAAATACAAGTTGATATAGGAACAATACAGCGAACACATACACTAATGGATGTACTGCACGGAATTTTCCTTTCACAATCTTCATCAGCGGATAGGAAATAAAGCCAAGGGCGATACCTGTCGCAATGCTGGATGTTAGTGGCATACTGAGAATAACTAAGAATGCAGGGAACGCTTCATCAAAATCATTCCACTCAATATGACGAACAGCCCCCATCATTAAGCAGCCCACGATAATGAGTGATGGCGATGTAATTGCTGCAACGCCAGATACAGCACCAACTAGCGGACTGAATAAAGCTGCTACTGCAAAAAGAGTAGCAACAACAAGTGCAGTTAAACCTGTACGTCCACCTGCAGCAACGCCAGCAGAGGATTCAATATATGCAGTTGTCGGGCTTGTCCCAAACATGGCACCAACAGTTGTTGAAATAGAGTCAGAAATCATGGCACGTCCGCCATTCGGCAACTTACCATTTTTCACAAGACCAGCTTGCTGTGCTACACCAAGAAGTGTACCTGTTGTATCAAATAATGTAACAAGCAAAAATGAAAACACAACGCCGTATAGACCATATTGAACTACATCGGAAATTGCTGTAATTGGATTTGCAACTATAATACCCTCTGGTAATTGTGGCAATGACATTACGCCTTTTGTAAAGGATAATTGTTTTGTGAAGTACGCGATAATACCTGTAATTAGCATCCCGATAAACAACGCGCCTCGAACGTTAAGGGACATTAACATAATAGTTACTGCAAGCCCCACCAATGCCAAAATAACAGGAGCGGAGTGTAAGTCTCCCAGGCCAACCAGATTGGAAGGATGTTTTGTAATGATACCTGTTAAACGAAGGCCGATAAAAGCGATGAACAAACCAATACCAGCTGTAATTGCATGCTTTAAGTTTTCAGGAATAGCTTCCATTAGTTTTGTACGGAATTTTGTTAAAGATAATACAAGAAAAATCATACCAGTGACAAATACTGCGGAAAATGCAATTGCAAATGTTACATCTTCATTCGCTTTTACAACAGAATAAGCAAAATAGGCATTTAATCCCATGCCGGGTGCAATTGCAATTGGCAGATTAGCAAAAAACGCCATGCATAGTGTACCGATAACTGCTGCAATTACTGTAGCTGTAAAACCTTGCTGAAACGGCACACCTGCATCCGCTAAAATAACGGGGTTTACGATAATGATATATGCCATTGTTAAAAAGGTTGTAAGACCTGCAATAATTTCTGTTTTTACAGATGATTTATGCTCTGATAAATTAAACATACTTGTAACCTTCCTTTTTTACGAATAATAATCACAACAGTTATATATATTATTCGGTAATGTTTGATTTAGCAAGAGTTTTTTTAAAAAAATCGAATGTTTTTTATTGTTCTTACAGGTATCGTTAAGAAATTGATGAGTTTTATCGGCAACATAGTTTCTTTTTGTATGAAGCATTTTTAACTATTATGTACAATCCTTTTATATTTTGACTTCTTATGTACATTCTATATAAATGAGCAAAGCTTGTATTAGTTTATGTAATAGAAAGGAGCAACGAACGATGGCAAATAAGAAGCAGATTCAACCCCCACAACACCAAAAAAAGCAACCAGGGATTGAATCTCTGATGAATCCTCTGCCGCAGTTTGATCAGGGTTATACAGGTTCAGGGAAATTACAGGGGAAATATGCGTTAATTACAGGTGGAGACAGCGGTATCGGTCGAGCTGTGGCCGTAGCGTTTGCCAAAGAAGGAGCGCATGTTGCGATTGCTTATTTAGATGAGCATGAAGATGCAAATGAAACAAAGCGTATTGTGGAGAGTCAAGGTGTGAAATGTTTGTTGCTGGCTGGCGATTTAAGTGAGGAGACACAATGTAAAAATATAGTAGCACAAACAGTATCGCAATTAGGTGGTCTTAATATTCTGGTAAATAACATTGCCCAGCACTATCCGTGTCAAAATTTACTTGAACTTACTGCGGATCAGTGGGAGAAAACATTCAAAATCAACGTTTTTTCCTATTTTTGTACAACCAAAGCGGCTCTGCCGCACATGAAAGCAGGAGACGCTATTATTAATACAACCTCCATTACTGCTTATGAGGGAAACGAACAGCTTCTGGATTATTCTTCTACAAAGGGAGCAATTGTTACGTTTACAAAATCATTGGCAAAATCTCTTATGAAACAAGGAATTCGCGTGAACGGTGTTGCACCTGGTCCGATATGGACCCCACTTATTCCAGCGAGTTTTGATAGCAAAAAGGTATCTGAATTTGGTAGCGATTCACCGATGGGACGACCAGGTCAACCTTATGAGCTGGCTCCAGCTTATGTATATTTGGCATCAGCTGATTCTTCTTATGTGTCGGGACAAATGCTTCATGTCAACGGTGGGACCATTATTGGGTAAGCTAGGGATGAAGAAGTTGAGGGTTTTATTCATATTGATTATGGTACTGTTTTTACCTCTAGAAGTACGAGCAGCACTTCCAGATCATCTGATTTTAATTAACATTGAAACAAACCAACTATGGTATTTTGAAAACGGCAATTATATACGAACGTTTCCTGTTTCAACAGGTAAAAAGGAAACACCTACGCCGGAGGGGAAGTTTTTAATTGCTAATAAGTATAAAAATAAGAGATATCATCGAAAGAAGATTGAAGGCGGTGCTTGGAACAATCCTCTCGGTACAAGGTGGATGGGGCTTAATTATAAAGAATACGGTATTCATGGCACGAATAAAGAATATTCTGTAGGCACATATGAATCAAATGGATGCATTCGCATGAATGATCGTAACATTCAATGGTTGTATGATAGAGTGCCGCTGCATACAAGGGTAGTCATTAAACGATTTTATATTTCGCCGGAAATGATGGCCCATAAGATGGGATATCGTGTAACAAGTTGGGGCGGAAAAAAGGTACAATCTCATCAAGTTGGGAGAATCCGTTTAATGGATCGCACCATGTTATATTGGCGCGATTTAAATGGAGTTTATTATCCGATCAAACAGGTTATGCCAAATGAAACGTATGAGGTTTTCTCCCATGATGGAGCTGGCACATATCATATCGGTAATGGTTTTTATATTATTGATAAGGTACAAGAAGATAGTGTTTATGAGCAAGTTCCAAACCATATTCTTGCTAATCAATATAAAAGAAAACAAGGCGTCCTGTGACACCTTGTTTTTTTGCCAAGCTGAACTAGCAGTTTTTCTTGTTATGGTCGATTTTTTTCAAACCACTGTTTAAATGTATCTTTTTCTTGTTCACCTTGAATACGGTCTACTTCTTGTCCATCTTTGAAATGGATGACAGTTGGTGTTCCGGTAATCTTATAGCTGTCCCAGCCTGCTTGATATTTTTGAAGGTCGATTACTTTCATATCAATACCCATGTCTTTTGTCATCGGTACAATTACTGGTGATACACGTGCGCAATGTACGCAGGATGTTTGATAAAAATAAACAATTAAATCTTTTTTGTCTTTGACCAGCTTATCTAATTCATTTAATGAAACAGAATTTTGATAGTACTCAGCCTTGCTGTCAGATTTTTTCTCTTGTGTAGATACAAAGGCAATGGCACCGAGTAAAGCGACAAGAATCAGTGTAAAGATAACCATTTTTTTCATGCTTTGAAAGCTCCTTTTCTTAATATAAATCCACTGGTAACTGCAACAACGATAAAAGCGATAAGAGCTAGGAAGGGAATCGTGATAAAGCCAAACCAATTAATGTAATCCCCCGTACAAGGAACACGACCGCAGGAGGCACCAGCTTCTGATAAAGCAGGAATTTTTTGCAGCGCATAATGATACATGGAAAAACACGCACCAATGGATGCAAGCGGCAGTGTGTAAACGGCAATTGTATAATCTTTGCGGAGCATAGCTATACCAAGAAGCAAGACGAATGGGTACATTAAAATGCGCTGATACCAGCAGAGTGTACAAGGTTCATATTTCATGAATTCAGAAAAATATAAGCTCCCTAATGTTGCCGTTAAAGAAGTAGCCCAAGCAGTGAACAGTGCATACTCTAATTTTTTTTCAGTCGTCATGCAGGTTTCCCTCTTTTCTACTGTTACTAACTAAATTATAGTACGAGTCATTTCTTATGTAAAATGTATTTGCGGTGAATTTTGATAATAGAAATTATTTCCCTTGACTACTAGCATCGGGTAAAAAATGATATGATAATACACGAATGTTCTTTACATATAGTCAGAACAAATTTTATTTGCAGGATAAGTATGATTCTTGTCGAATTATTGCACAGGAAATAGCATTCTGACTCAATAAGACTTCAAGGTGGGAGAGGATAAACGTGAATTGGAAAACAACTTATGAACGCTGGGCAAACGCTCCGCAACTAGCTGAGGATGTAAAACAGGATTTACTTCGCGTCAGCGAAAATGAAAAGGAATTAGAAGATTGCTTTTATAAAAATCTAGAATTTGGTACGGGCGGTATGCGCGGTGAAATTGGACCGGGAACCAACCGAATGAATATATACACAGTACGTAAAGCTTCAGAAGGATTAGGACGCTTTATTGAGTCTTTTGGAGAAGAGGCAAAGCGTCGCGGCGTAGCAATTGCATATGATTCTCGCCATAAATCACCGGAATTTGCAATGGAAGCCGCAAAAACGTTGGCTTCACGCGGCATTCAAACATATGTGTTTGAGGAGCTTCGCCCAACACCGCAGCTGTCTTTTGCATTACGTACGCTTGGCGCTTTTTCTGGGATTGTCGTAACAGCAAGTCACAATCCGCCTGAGTACAACGGTTATAAAGTATATGGTGAAGACGGAGGCCAATTGCCGCCGAAAGAAGCGGATATGGTGATTGATTATGTAAATGCTGTTGAGAATGAGTTAGATCTTGTTGTAGAAACTGAAGAAGCTTTAAAAGAAAAAGGCCTTATTAAAATGATTGGCGAAGAGATGGATGAAAAGTATGTAGAGATGTTAAAAACAATCTCTGTTAACCCTGAACTTGCGGATGATGAACTGAAAATAGTGTTTTCTCCATTACATGGAACAGCTAACAAGCCGGTACGTAAGGCTTTAGCTGCACTTGGCTATACGAATGTGACTGTAGTGGCAGAGCAGGAATTACCGGATCCGAATTTCTCTACTGTTACATCACCGAACCCAGAAGAGCACGAGGCTTTTACTTTAGCGATTGAATACGGTATAAAAATTGATGCTGATATTCTTGTTGCAACAGATCCAGACGCTGATCGCTTAGGTGTAGCCGTTAAGAATACAAATGGTGAGTATGTTGTGTTAACAGGAAATCAAACAGGTGCTATTTTACTTGAGTACTTGCTTTCTCAGAAAAAAGCAAAGGGAATTTTACCTGCAAACGGTATTGTATTAAAAACCATTGTTACGTCAGAGATTGGACGTGCTATAGCTAGCGCTTATGGTTTACAAACACTTGATACATTAACAGGATTTAAATTTATTGGTGAAAAAATTAAGGAATATGAAACAACAGGTGAATATACATTCCAGTTCGGATATGAGGAAAGCTATGGTTATCTTATCGGAGATTTTGTACGTGATAAAGATGCGGTACAAGCAACCCTTTTTGCAATTGAAGCTGCAGCATACTATAAAAAACGTGGCATGACGTTATATGAAGGACTGCTTGAAATTTTCGAGAAGTATGGTTTTTACCGTGAAGGTTTAAAGTCCTTAACTCTAAAAGGAAAAGACGGTGCAGAGCAAATCGCAAACCTGCTGTCTTCTTTCCGTCAACAGCCGCCTGTTGAGTTTGCAGGGCTTCGCGTTACAAAGGCGGAGGACTATAAAACAAGTGTCAGCACAGATATCAATGGTGATACAGAAGAAATTCAACTGCCAAAATCCAATGTATTAAAATATTTCTTGGAAGACGGTTCATGGGTATGTTTACGTCCTTCTGGAACAGAGCCGAAAGTGAAGTTTTACTTCGGTGTGACGGGTACTAGTCTAGAAAGCAGCGAGGTAAAGCTTGCAGAGATCTCAGAAGCATTTATGGAACAAGTAAATGCGAGACTATAAAAAAACAAGGCCAAAGCCTTGTTTTTTTATTTGGTTGATTCGTTTACAGGCTTTGGTTCATCAATGATAAACTCTTTTAATGCAGCCCGGTTTTTAATAAAATCCAGCTCTAGTACAGCACCTGCATGTTTATAGGTTTTATCCTGATAGCCAGCTTGTACGGGGATACGCATGGTTTGTACTTCTGTAATTGGATTAAGTAACATACTTCCGCCAATGGATAAAATAGTTTGTGTACTCATGTCGGTTTCCACATATTTCATTAACTCTTGTCCCATGCCAGGTAGTTTGAACATGCCGTCCAATGAGCTTGCCTTATTGGAGAATTCATCTTTTAAGGCATTTAAAACTTGTTGTTGTCTTTGTACACGTCCGAAATCACTTTCTGCATCATGACGAAATCTTGCGTACGAGAGGAGTTCACGCCCATGCAAACGCTGGCGACCAGCTGCTAGCTTTAATCCCATATCATCAATAAGGCGCTGTGGTACATCTACCTCAATTCCTTCAGGTGCAACGGCATCTACAATTTTTACAAATCCTTCGAAATCAATTGTCACATAGTGCTGCACGTCAATTCCGAAATTTTCTTTAATGGTTTTACGAAGCAGCTCAGGACCACCTAAGTAATAGGCCGTATTGATTTTATTGTAGCCCTTTGCATAAGAAGGAATTTTAACATAGCTATCCCTCATAATAGACACCAGTTTGGCTTTTTGATGCTTAGGGTCGTATTGCGCGACCATAATGGCATCGGAACGGGAGTGTTTTTCACCCCTAGAGTCGACACCAAGAACCAAGATATTGATGCGGCCGTTCTCATCTTTTACGCCGTAAAAAGGTGCATGTTTAACAGGGGTATCGCCGATTGGTTCTTGTTTTCCAGTATTTCCTTGTGATTGACAACCGGCTATACATATCGCTATAAGGAGAATGAATAATTGCTTCAAATTATCACATCCTAACACATTTATATTTAGTATGAGCCGTAAAAGGGAAAATATACAGACAAGGGATTCGCTATGCGAATCCCTACATGTTTACATTTGTACTTGCTCGTGCTGATATGCTTCATACGACTTTTGTGTTGCATGGTCAATATACTGAAACATAAGCTGCAGCTGCTTATCGACCTCGGCTAAATCTTTTGCATACTTATAAGCGTGCATAAAATGCTCTATTCGTTTTGAAAACACTTCGTCTTTTGTTTGCACCATTAAAATGAGAAGTTGATCCCAATTACAGCAATACGTATAGTATAGCGCTTTGTCGTAATCGGTGTAGCCCTCTGTCAGTTGTATATTCATCACAAGCCCTCCTTGCTTGAGGAGTTGAGATTAGTGTATGACAATCAGACAAAATTAAGCCTGAAAGAATTTGTTAGGAAATTGTTATATAAAATGCCGAAAAAGTATGGTTAGATAGAGGTAAGCAGAAATTATGATTGAGGTGTTTCCTTTGCAGTCAAGGCTAGAGCATTACATAGATGAACGTGCTGTTCAAGTATGGCGTTTGACCGCCATTGTGATAAATGTTGTCATAGTTGCCATTTATGGCGCTGTTTTTCTTATATTTCCTTCATTTCGCGATATGACAATGCTGCATATAGGACTTGGCATGACTTTATTTATACATATATTATTCACAATCTTTATCTTTCCAAGGCTACGTTGGCAAAGATGGCGTTATGCGATTCAAGCGCAAGAGATTGACTTACAGCATGGTGTATTCATAACAAAAAAAACATTAGTGCCGATGATTCGCGTACAGCATGTAGATATACGCCAAGGGCCTTTTTTACGTAAGTATGGACTGGCTGCTGTAGAAATTACAACAGCTGCGACTACACACGAAATCCCGGCCGTAGCGGTGGAAGAGGCAGAACGTCTTCGCAATCAACTATCGGCGCTGGCAAGGGTGGCGACAGAAGATGTATAAAAAAAGATTACATCCTATTGCAATTGCATTTACCATATGTAAATACACATGGAGTTTATTTCCGTTATATACAATTGTTTTAGTCAACTTCAGCAAATCTTTTCCTTTTTCAACGTTTGTGAACACAATGGTACTAATCGGCTTGTTTTTAGTAGGAGTTACAATTTCTTCCTTCCTAAGCTGGAAAACCTTCACGTATACGTTAGACGGGACAAATCTTATTATTGAACATGGTTTACTGTTTCACAGTAAACGCTCTATTCCGATTGATCGTATTCAATCCACGAACGAACAAGAAAACATATTGCATAGATGGTTTGGACTCGTGCAGCTACAAATAGAGACAGCAGGGGGGACAGGTCCTGAGCTTGTTTTAAGAGCAATTTCGAAAGAAGAGGCCCGTCAATTACGAAGTGTTCTTACAAGACATTCTCATGCAACAGGGAAAGATTCGTCTCTTTATATGCGCACTTTATCATCAAGGCACCTATTATTTTATGCGATTACTTCAGGTACGGTAGGTATTGTTCTTTCAGCTGTAGCTGGTTTGTATACAGAATTTGGTGATTACATTATCATTCCGCTCAAATTATCGGACTTATATACACATCAACCGTTATTTTATGTAGGATTTTTACTGTTTTCTGTGTTTATTATGTGGATTATTGGTATTTTAATTGTATATCAGAAGTATTATGATTTTCGACTAATTAGACAAGAAGACAATCTCATTATAACTAGAGGATTATTTCACAAACAGAAAATGATCATCCCGCTGGGGCGCATACAAGCGGTAAAAATTGAAGAGAATATAGTGAGACAATGGTTCGGATTTGCTTCGGTTCGTTTAATCAGCGCTGGTGCAGATGAGGGAGAGGACAGTAAAATCGTCAGCTTTCCGCTTGTAAAAATAAAGGAGCTACCTTTCTTATTCAAGCATTTCTTACCTGATTTTGAGATACAAACTGCATTGCAGCGCCTTCCGCACCGAGCACGTAGAAGATACATGTTTCGTACGATACTTCCCGTTTTACTATTATCTATTACCGCTTATTTTTTTACATTTATAAAGTATGTTTTACCTGTCCTTTACTTACTTGGACTTTGGCTCGGTTATAGAAGATATAAAGATGCAGGCTGGATGATAACTAATCAGCAAATTATATTTCGTACTCGTTTCCTCGGACGTACGACTGTTATAATAAAGCGACATCGTATTCAATCGCTCACTGTTCAAAAAACAATGGTACAAGAACCAACTAGCTTATGCACCATAAAGGTATATGTAAAAGTAGGTGTCGCGTACAATGCTTTTTCATTAGTGGATGTGGATGAAAGTACAGGTACATCTGTACGTAAATGGTATTCGTATGAAAAAGAACCTACTGTATTCCCTTATATGAAAAACGGATGACGGTTCCGCTAAGCGGACCTTTTTTGTTTGACCGAAATAATAGTGAGAATAACCGAAAAGTGGCTGAATTCCTAGATAAAACAACAAATTAATCAGTCATGAACCCTCTTTCTCATGAAATGCTCGTTTGCTTCATACATTGAAGTAACGGAGAAAAGGGGGGAATGGTGTGAAAGCGGAAGATTATAAAGCACTGGAATATGCAATTGATGAAATTACAGAAATTGCAGAAGGGTTTGGCTTGGACTTTTATCCTATGCGCTATGAAATTTGCCCTGCCGATATTATTTATACATTCGGCGCCTACGGCATGCCAACACGCTTTTCACATTGGAGCTTTGGTAAGCAATTTCATAAAATGAAGCTGCATTATGATTTAGGATTAAGTAAAATTTACGAACTTGTAATTAATTCAAATCCGTGCTACGCCTTTTTATTGGAAACAAACTCGCTCATTCAAAACAAACTTATCGTCGCACACGTGTTAGCGCACTGTGATTTCTTTAAAAATAATGTGCGTTTTAGTAACACAAAGCGCGATATGGTTGAGAGTATGGCAGCAACAGCCGACCGCGTCAAGCATTATGAGCATGAACACGGCAAGCAGGAAGTGGAAAAATTTTTAGACGCAGTGCTTGCGATCCAAGAGCACATCGATCCGTCACTCATGCGTTCTAAGCTTGCTTGGACTCTTGAAGAGCTTGAAGAAGAGGAAGAAACAAAATCCTCAAGCCCATATGACGATTTATGGGACTTAGATCAGCGCAATAAAAAGAGAGATGAACCGAAAGTAAAACGAAAAAAGAAATTCCCACCGCAGCCTGAAAAGGATATCTTGCTCTTTATTGAACAATATGCACGAGACTTGGAGGACTGGCAGCGTGATATTCTCACAATGATGCGTGAGGAAATGCTGTATTTCTGGCCGCAGCTGGAGACAAAAATCATGAACGAAGGCTGGGCAAGTTATTGGCACCAGCGTATCCTTCGCGAAATGGACCTGACAAGCGAGGAAGCAGTGGAATTTGCGAAGCTGAATGCAGGTGTTGTTCAGCCGTCGAAAACAAGTATCAATCCGTACTATTTGGGATTGAAAATCTTTGAGGATATCGAAGAACGCTACAACAACCCAAGCGAGAAAATGAAGAAGGATGGAGTCAAACCAGGTTCAGGACGTGAACGGATGTTTGAGGCCAGGGAGATTGAATCTGACATTTCATTTCTGCGCAACTACCTCAACAAAGACCTTGTCATGCGTGAAGATATGTATCTCTTCCAGAAGCAAGGTAAGGATTATAAAATCGTTGATAAGTCGTGGGAGCATGTGCGCGATCAGCTCGTGAGCATGCGTGTAAACGGCGGATTTCCATACATTACTGTGAATGACGGCGATTATTTGAAAAACGGCGAGCTGTATTTGAAGCATTGGTTTGAGGGGATTGAACTGGATGTGAAGTATTTGGAGAAGGTCATTCCGTATGTGCAGCAGCTGTGGGGGCGTACGGTGCATATGGAGACGACGATTGAGAATAAGTCGGTGCTGTTTACGTTTGATGGGAAGATGTCGCATCGGAAGTATTTGTAGGGCTGCTGAGGATTCAGCAGCTTTTTTCATCAGGTTCTTTTCTTAAATATTGTTGTGTATTAAGACTTTGCTATAGGGATATGAGTAATGCTATTAGTGTCAGAAATTATAATATTAAGTATACCATTAGGGTACATCGGTTTCTGATTTAACTGGTCAACAGTACGCCAAACGAGTTTTACTTCTGGCAGTTCTTTATGTATAAAAGCTTCTTTATTTCCTGGTATTTGAACAAGACAATGATGTATTAAAGTATAATGATGGTTCTTTTTACTGTTGTACTCAAAAATACTGTCATCAATACAAACAAGCTCTCCCACGTACACTAACAAATTATATTCTTCTAATAGTTCCCTTACAATGGCTTCAGCAGCTGACTCTCTAAATTCAATACTTCCACCAGGAAGGCGATAAAAACTCTCTTCCAAATCACATTGAACAAGAAACATTGTTCTATCCGCATTTGAAACGATTCCTTCTGCCCTAAGCTTAGGTTTCACTATGTATAGCCTGCTTTCTTCTGAATTTTATTATTTGGAATAACTGATTTTTTTAGAATTTCATCCATGCTGTTTTTTAATATTCGTTTATAAACTAAAGAAATAAATGCTAATAAGGATATAACTTAAGTAGGTTTTATGAGTTGTTTTTTGTATATATGCTTACTTCTTTATATTGCTTAAATTGATTCCCTTCTAAAAAGTCAAGAATCATCTCATTAAAAATATCTTTCTCCATTGTACTTATGGGATCAAAAGCATTTTTAAATAAAGCAAGTGTTGAATTTGGGATATTGTTGAATAAAATTTGAGAACCTTTTCGTTCATCGACCCCCATTACTTTTCTATCGCCACCCATAACTAGAGTTGGGACGTTAATATTTTTTAATTCGTTTGTATGTGTAGGGAATTCGGAGTTTTTGGCTAATAAAAGCATTTCTTTATCAAAGGTAAAAGAATCTCGTAATACTTTCTTTGTAAATTCATCTTTACCGTACACTTTCATCATTAAGTTAATAATTGTATCATAGGGCATCATTTTGAAGATTGCATTGGACAGTTTTAAAACCCAACCTGAAACATTAGTAGGAATTTCACTGTATCCATTTGACAAAACCAGCTTTTCGATATAATTAGGATACTTAGAGGCAAACAGCTGTGCTGTAACAGATCCGTATGACAATCCAACTAAATAGACCTTTCTTATCTCAAGTTTGTCTAAAAACATTTTTATATCTTCAGCCATCACTTTTGCGGTGAATTGATTATTCGGAAAGGTTTTTGTAGATTCACCGTGCCCTCTTAAATCTAGCATTATCATTTTATAATTTGAAGAAAAAGTCTCAATTTGAGGTGTCCACATCTTCCAACTCGCCCCTAAACCGTGTAGGAAAACAATAGGTTGACCTTCCCCTCTGACTTCATAATGTATATGAACATTATCTAATTCTACTTTAGGCATGGTTCCCTCCGCTATTATTTATTTGATAAAGTTTAGCTTTTATTCCGTTCTTATTTTAACATAAATACCCATTTGCTTTTTTATCTATTTTAAGTTTTAAAGCAACTTTACAGAACGAAGGCTGGGCAAGCTACTGGCACCAGCGCATACTCCGTGAAATGGACCTGACAAGCGAGGAAGCAGTGGAATTTGCGAAGCTGAATGCAGGTGTAGTTCAGCCATCGAAAACAAGTATTAATCCGTACTATTTGGGGTTGAAGATCTTTGAAGACATCGAAGAACGCTATAACAATCCGACTGAGGAAATGAAAAAAGATGGCGTGAAGCCAGGATCAGGTCGTGAGAGAATGTTTGAGGTGCGGGAAATTGAGTCGGATATTTCGTTCTTACGGAATTATCTCAACAAAGATCTCGTTATGCGCGAAGATATGTACCTGTTCCAAAAGCAAGGCAAGGATTATAAAATCGTTGATAAGTCGTGGGAGCATGTACGAGATCAGCTTGTGAGCATGCGTGTGAATGGTGGTTTTCCGTACATTACTGTGAATGACGGGGATTATTTGAAAAACGGCGAGCTGTATTTAAAGCATTGGTTTGAGGGAATTGAGCTTGACGTGAAGTATTTGGAGAAGGTCATTCCGTATATGCAGCAGCTGTGGGGGCGTACGGTGCATATGGAGACAGTGATTGAGAATAAATCGGTGCTGTTTACGTTTGACGGGAAGATGTCGCATCGGAAGTATTTGTATAGCTGCTGAGGATTCAGCAGCTTTTTTGTTAGGAACTTTAACTATCGTGTAACGCATATATGGATTGTTTTATAAAATACTTTCTTTGAGAGTAGTTTGTATGACTAACTTTTCATATTGATAACTTATGTAAATCTGATATATACGAATATACAAAATTTTGAAGGGTATCCAGCGTTCTACTTGAGATGCTTAAGATTATTTATTGAACTTCTCCGGAAACTCCTTCACAACTCCTGCAGAGATAGTATCTGCCATTAAGATTATATGTGAGACCCCTTCATCAATCGCAATAATTCTTGCCTTCCAATCTTTTGCTAAGCTTGCAGATAGGTCATTTGTTACCAACTTTAGATGCATATACAGCAATTTTTTTAGATTTTCATTTTTCAAGTAAGGATTGGTACCGCTAAGGAACGCCGCTATATCATCAGCATTTCTATACCACTCTTTGCTTAGCTGATTCACCAAGGGTTTCTTTCCTGTTTTAGCCGCATCTACAATCTTGCCGGCAATAACAATGTGTTCCTTAAGCAAATTGGTCAGTTTGTTTCCAGCGTTCTCCCCGTATACAGGTTTTATAGCATTACCAATATCCTCTTGATTTTTCAGTAGCCTTGTTAACACCTGCTTTTGGTCTTCTGCTTCTGCTGTTGCACTTGTAATATAATTACTTGTCCATAATACATGATCAATCCAAAGTCTCCTAAATTCATTTTTAAATTTTAACTCAGATTGGCTAATAGAATGCTCTTGTGTTTCAGCGAAGGCACTAATTGACCCAGCCAGCACGTTTAGTGGAAATAACAAAATAACCCCTATTAATAATAGTTTCTTCATAAAAATGGCTCCTTTCAAATTCAACAAATATCGCTCTTATTATTTGTATATGGGATTTGTTTATTCTCTAAATGTTACTTTCTAATGTTCATTAATATTAACTTAATTCTCGTGTCCCATAATGTATCAAATGACAGCTAGTATTCCGTGCTGAAGTCCTATGTGATGGAAGTATGTTTTGAGAAAGAAGCTTTTCAAGAATGCTTTCCGACACAGAAAAGGCCGTCCTGTGTTCCGAACGGTTTCTGTGAGATTAAGGCTATCAATATAATGAAAGAAAGTTGGTAAAACATGCGTATGTGTAGTGATAGTCCGTCTTCCTCTCTATGTTGGGTTAGCGTCTATCATAGGGTGTTAGGAAGCGGACTTTTTTATGCATATTTTCTGCATGAAGATGAGTTTTGCGACACGCTCAAGCAACTTAGAATTTCCACATATAAACTAATCTATGAAGAAGTGGTCAAATGTATAGGTACTGTCGGTAATTATTAAAATGCTTTGCCATTGTGGGACGGAAAATTAACTGACTTATATAGAGCTACTTTTGTATCAAACGAAATTTCTCATTGTGATCGACTTGCGTAATTGTATCATTATGAATGGTAATAGTTACGGAGCCAAAATTAATTTTTTTCAACAGCGAAAAAATATATAGCAATTTTTCTTCATCAAGCTTTGCCACTGTTTATTCCTCCCTTAGTTCAAGTGTCTTCCTAACGCTTAAGGCTTCATTTTCTTAATAAATCTATACTCTTTTTCAAGTTCGCTGATTGTCCACTCAAACAGATGCTTGGAATCTTTTTTATACACACCTGAAGCAATTAATTTTTCAATTAACTGCTGCTTTTTTTGATTAATGGCATCGCGAAGAACATTACCCAGCAGAAACACCTCCATTATTTAATTAATCATATAGGTATAATGTGAATTAAAAGCATGAAAGCAATAAAAACAAGAATACGTTACAATATTTTTATTTCTCGCTCATTCATCTGGAATTTTTTGATAAATGTGCAGCACTTTTCTGCAACAAATTCTTTGTCAAAATCCATAGATGCAACATGATAGGAGTTATATAATGTTACAGTCTCTTTTAGCGGAGATTGAACTTGATTCATAATATAATCGCTGTTAGCAGGAGGAACTACATGATCTTCTTTTGATTTAAAAACTAACAGCGGACATGTGATATTTGCGAGCCGTGCACGGGTGTCTTCCATGAGCCCTAACACCTGGTGTATTGCTTTGATCGGTGCTTTTGCATAAGTGATTTCAAACACACTCTTATCTTTGATATCAGGTGCTCCTTCTTCAATAAAGCGCGGTTTGTGTATAGAGTTAAACGCGTCCATTCCAGGAATGCTCGTCATCGCGGCATTGATTAAAATGACGCCTGCAATGGATGGATGTTTACTAGTGAGGTGAAGAGCCAGCGTGCCGCCCATAGATTGGCCAATTATAAAAATCTTATTGCAATGCTTACGTAAAAGCTGATAGCCGTCTTCAAGACCGTTGAGCCAATCATGATATGTGTATGCTTCCATATCTTTATAATGAGTCCCATGTCCCTTTAGTCTTGGAGCATACACCGTATAGCCTTGTGCTGCAATACATTTCCCTAAAAATGCAACGCTTTGTGGCGTCCCAACAAAACCATGTGAAATTAATACACCGATATGATTTCCTTTAAAGAAGAATGGGTGAGCACCTTGTAGGACTGAATATGCCCTCATAGTCAGACTCCTTTCGTTAAAATGAAATAAGGCACCTATCTTAGAAAGATTAGGTGCCTTTGGTTGACCAATCGGCTTTACTATTAAATTAATATCATCTTAAACAAATTATTCCAATAAGTAAAGTGCGAATTTGTGGTTTTTTTAAAATTTCAATTTAAAAACCTAGTTGACAGATGGGTAAAGTGTGTTTATGATGAACCGTAATAGAATTTTATTTTCAAGATGAAGGCTGATCAGACAGACTGAAAGCCCCGGTTCTCTAAAAAAGAGCTGGGGCTTTTTTATTTAAACAGAATAGGCAAATGACCGATTGGGCATACCGAAGGTCCTCAACTATTACAGTTAAGGGCCTTTTTGCGTACCTATAGGATGTGCTTTTTCTGAACATGCAGTCTTACAAAGCTAGTTTGAGGAGGGAAAGGGGAATGAGTGTTTTTATTCAATCACTGCATAAGACTTTTGTAAAGTCACAACAAAGAACGCAGGTTTTAGAAAATATCAACCTGCATGTAAAGCAAGGGGAATTTGTGACTGTTATTGGTCCAAGCGGATGTGGAAAAAGTACTTTATTGAAGTTAATTGCCGGTTTGGATCGAGAATATGAGGGAGAAATTGCTATTCATAATGAGCAGGTTACAGGGCCGAGTATCAAACAAGGCTTCATTTTTCAAGAGCATCGACTGTTTCCCTGGCTTACAGTAGAAAAAAATATTGCAGCGGATTTATCGCTTAAGGATGCGAAGGTACGTCGTAGGGTTGATGAACTAATTGAAATTGTGAGGTTAAAAGGCTTTGAGAGAGCATATCCGAAAGAATTGTCAGGAGGGATGTCCCAGCGGGTTGCAATTGCAAGAGCGTTACTGCGAGATCCAGAGGTCTTATTGCTAGATGAGCCGTTTGGTGCGCTAGATGCCTTCACAAGGACACATTTACAAGATGTATTGTTAGATATTTGGAAGCAGAAGCAAACGACGATGATTCTTGTTACACATGATTTAGATGAGTCTATTTATCTGGCAAATCGCGTCTTTATTATGAGTGCAAGGCCAGGACAAGTGAGTAATATGATTTCTATAGATTTGCCATATCCTCGTAAAAAAGCAAGTGCAGCGTTTCAGGAGTTTAGGAAAAAGGTACTAAATGAATTTGAAAAAACAGAAGAACTTCAATTCATTGAAGGCTCAGGCATTTAAGGGAGGATGGAGAAAATGAAAAGAAAATCGTGGAGCTTTATCATTGCATTGGCAACTAGTGTGATGGTGGGGATAGGAGGATGCGATTCGAAAGTGACAACAGTGGATGAAAAGCAAGAGAAGAAAGAAGCTGTGACGGTTCATATAGGCATTCAACAAAGTTTAGGTCCCTTGTTAATTGCCAAAGAAAAGGGATGGTTCGAGGAAGAGTTTGAAAAGGTAGGTGCCAAGGTACAGTGGACTGTATTTCAAAGTGGTCCACCGCACTTTGAAGCACTAGCAGCAGATCGTCTGGACTTTGGAGTAGTAGGAAATTCTCCTGTTGTTGCAGGGCAGGCTGCCGGTATTTCGTTTAAAGAAATTGCCGTAGCTAGCGATGGATTAAAAGGAAATGCAATTCTGGTTGCAAAAGACAGCCCCATCCAAAAGCTGGAGGACTTAAAGGGCAAAAAAGTTGCAGTAGCAAAAGGAAGCAGTGGCTTTAATTTACTATATCGTGCCATTGATAAGGCTGGTTTGAAGCCGGAGGATGTGAAGATTATCCAACTGCAGCCTGATGAAGCACAGCCCGCATTCGAATCAGGAGCAGTAGATGCTTGGGCGATCTGGGAGCCGTTTGTTTCTGTGCAAACCTTAAAAAAAGAGGCGAGAGTCTTGGCTAACGGTCAATCACTGAATGTCTATTCGCCAAATTTTATTATCACTCGTACAAAATTCTCCGAAAAGCATCCGGAACTAGTTGTACATTTTCTGAAGGTGTATGAAAAAGCACGTCTATTCGAAAAAGAAAATCGTGAAGAAGCGATTACGCTGTACGCGAATGTAAAAAAAATTGATAAGGACATTGTGAGTCGGGTGCTTGAAAACAACCAATCTTTCAATCTGCCGATTACACAAGAAATCATAAAAGCCCAGCAAGACACAGCTAACTTTCAATATGAACTGAAGGCAATCAATAAAAAAATAGATACAGAAAAGGTAGTCGACAATTCGTATATTACAAAAGCGCTGCAAGCAGAAAAAAAGTGAGGTGATAGGAGATGAGCAAGGTTGCTGTTCCTTCTGTTAATCATGATAGACACTTTCCCAAAAAGATAGCTATTAGAAACTTAAAAGTGAGGACATCTATTTTAGTAGCTACACGAGGTTTAATTTTACCTTTGCTACTTATCCTTGTATGGCAACTGGCTGGCACATTTGCTGGTATATCCAACACGGTTCTGCCGACACCAATAGATATCGTAAAATCTTTTCAAGCTTTGTTGCTGTCCGGAGAGCTATGGATTCATCTGAAAATCAGTGTTACCCGTGCATTAAGTGGCTTTCTCCTTGGAGCCAGCTTAGGCCTACTGCTCGGGACATTAACAGGGCTCTCCCGTACGACAGAGCAGGTTGCTGATCCCTCGTTACAAATGTTGAGAACAGTTCCGCATTTGGCGTTGGCTCCCTTATTTATTTTATGGTTTGGGTTGGGAGAACTCTCAAAGGTGCTTCTTATTGCGCTGGGAGCCTTTTTTCCTCTATATGTTAATACACTGCTCGGTATTCGGGGCGTGGATAAAAAGCTTTTTGAGGTAACGCGCATTCTCGAGTTCAGCCGCTTGAAGCAGGTGACGAAGCTCATTTTGCCCGCATCTCTTCCCAATATTCTGCTTGGGGTAAGGCTTTCGCTTGGTTCAGCTTGGCTCGGTCTCGTCGTTTCTGAGCTCATGGGGGCAAGTGAAGGGATTGGATATCTAATCATGGATGCACGGCAATTTACTCGTACAGATGTTGTGTTTGTGGGGATTATCATCTTTGCTCTTGGCGGAAAGCTTGCAGATTCCTTTGTTCGCATATTGGAGTCAAAGCTGCTCAAATGGCGTGACAGCTATCAAGGGAAGAGCATCGACTAAATAAAAATATATGTAAAGTGAGGAGTGGGAAAATGGAAATATTATGGTTTATTCCGACTCATGGAGATAACCGCTATTTAGGAACAACAAAGGGAGGACGACTGGCTGACTTCTCGTATTTCCGTCAAGTTGCACAAGCAGCAGATCGTCTTGGTTATACAGGTGTATTGATTCCGACAGGAAGATCGTGTGAAGATCCTTGGACACTGGCTTCTTCACTTGCTGCTGTTACAGAGCGGTTAAAGTTTTTAATTGCTGTCCGTCCTGGCATTATGTCGCCATCTGTTGCAGCGAGGATGGCATCCACAGTGGACCGCGTTTCTAATGGCCGTCTGTTAATTAATGTAGTAGCAGGAGGAGACCCGGTCGAGTTAGCAGGAGATGGGTTGTTTCTTACACATGATGAGCGTTATGAAATCACAGATGAATTCTTAACAATTTGGCGCAAATTGCTGGAAGGTAAAGAGGTCGACTTTACCGGAAAGCATGTAAATATAAAAGGAGGCAAGTTGTTGTTTCCTTCTGTACAGCAGCCCTATCCACCTATTTATTTTGGTGGCTCCTCCCCAGCAGGGCAGGCTGTGGCTGCAAAGCATACGGATGTATATTTAACATGGGGAGAGCCCCCGGCTCAGGTGGAAGAGAAGCTGAACGAAGTGCGCCGTCTTGCGAAACAGGAGGGAAGATCGGTGCGATTTGGAATTCGCTTGCATGTCATTGTACGCGAGACTGAGGAAGAAGCATGGCAGGCAGCTGACCGCTTAATTCAATATTTGGATGATGATACAATTGCTGCTGCGCAGCGTACGTTGGCGCGACAGGATTCTGTTGGGCAACAAAGGATGCTTGGTCTGCATAAAGGAGGCAGGGAAGCTCTGACCATTAGTCCAAATCTTTGGGCTGGGGTGGGACTCGTTCGTGGCGGCGCTGGAACGGCACTTGTTGGAAATCCTCAACAAGTCGCAGAACGAATAAAGGAATATAGAGATTTGGGTATTGATACATTTGTCTTATCCGGTTATCCGCATCTGGAAGAAGCCTATCAATTTGCAGAGCTCGTATTTCCGCTTTTACCGCTGAAGCATACAGCCAATGGTAATCACCCTGTCGGCGAAATGATTGCCAATCAATATGCACCCGAAGTTGCAAAATAGTGTATCAAACTAGAGATGCATGGAGCACGTGAAGATGAAAATAGCCATTTCTTCATAAAAAGGACCTATCCATCGAGAATGCTTCTAATGAGGAGAAACGAATAAAAAAGTGTTTAGGAAAGAGGCTTTTCATTTAATGTATATGAAAAGCTTCTTTATCCTTTAAGGTTTACTTGGATTTTAGATTTTTAAGGAGGGTTAGATGTGAAATCCATGCTGATTGTAGGTGGAGATAACCTAGGTGGAATCACTAAGAAACTACAGCAACAAGGATTTGAGGAAGTCATTCATGTTGACGGACGAAAAGCAAAAATGGTTCAAGTGGATATACCTAAAAAAGTCGATATTATATTGGTTCTTACTGATTACATTAACCACAATCTTTCGAGTGTGATTAAGAAAAAGGCAAGAGAGCAATCAATTCCCATCTGTTTCGCAAGACGTTCTTGGTGTTCCATGATGAAGGAAGTAGAAAAACAAGGTCTTATTTGTTGCAAATAAAGAGTAATAACATCTTATGGAGGATGATCGGTATGAATTCAATAATAAATCCCACTAAACAAGTGCAACCGGAGGTACAGAATTTACGTAAAGAAGAACACCCTGTTAGCCCAGTTTTCTTAAATCGATGGTCTCCGCGCTCTTATTCGGATAAAGCTGTTTCTGATGAAGCGCTATATAGCATATTAGAGGCAGCACGCTGGGCTCCCTCTGCGTTCAATGATCAACCGTGGAGGTTTATTATTGCAAAAACAGAAAAGCAATTAAAGATTTTTCATGAATTCTTACACCCGTTCAATCGTGCATGGGCGGAAAGCGCACCGATATTGCTCCTTATTGCATCAAGTAAAACAACGGATACGGGCGACTTAAACTCAGCGCATGCATTTGATACAGGAACATCCTGGGGGTATTTAGCAATTCAGGCTACGATATTAGGATTAAGCACACATGCAATTGGAGGGTTTGATAAAGAAAAGGCTCGTCGTTTGTTGGGCATTTCTGATGAATATGAGCTTCATGTGGTCGTCACAGTTGGCTATCGTGGAGAGAAAGATACACTTGTACAAAGTCTGCAAGAGCGTGAACACCCAAGCATACGAAGGCCGCTGCATGAAAGTATTTTGAATTGCAGCAGTGAAGGATATACAGAATAAGAGAGTATGAAGTGACAAAAGAGCTAGCTCACAGTGAGTTAGCTCTTTTTTTATGGTAAAAGTTTAAAGTAGAATTAAGTGCACCAAACAGTATGTGTCACCCTAGAACATTTTCACATGTTTATTGCTTTGAGGTTGAAACGAGATATCGACGCCGGCAGACACTTAGTACGATACCGAATAGAAAGGCATTGAACATAGCAGGTAGAAAACCATAGCTGACAAACGGTAATGTAATACCGATTAACGGAAGCATTCCCATATCATGCCGATATTATATAGATATTGAACGGCAAACAGTGCAAGAACGCCAACTAGTAGCTGTTTGCCGAAGTTTTCTTTTATTTGCCGCAGTATTGTAAGCATTCGTAGTAACAGTAGGATAAGAACGATAATTAGAAATCCCATTACGATCCAGCCATAATAATGAGCGATATTAACTAAAATGAACTCTCCAACTTGGCCTTTCCATTATATTGATGCAGCTTTTGATAGCATTTGATAAAGATCTCCTGTGTTAAATCCTCTGCAAGATCCCGATTTGGTGTGTATGAATACACCAATTCCAGTAAGGCTTGTCCATATAAATCCATTGCCTGACTAATAATAGTTTCATAGTTATCGGACATGTGTATATCTATTATAATTTCCTCCATTTTTAAGCCCCTTTCTATATACTTAGACGATTCACAAGGGTAATTGGTTTCTTTGAGGCGACAGAAATTTCCTATCTTTTGGCTTTGTTAAAGTTCGTTGTACGGGCGTTTGCTGTTCACGAGTGGTCAGGTAGTAAGCCTGCACGCCCTTTTTACTCCCATCAACAAGTGCAAATGATCAACATTATGCTTTAACACAGCCTATCTTTTACATGAGATGTATCTTATTTTCCAAGCAATATCAAATTTTGAACGCAGTATCATATTATCATCAAAGCTTTTCCATATACTATTCAGTTCATCTATGATACTTTACAAGTAGAAAAACAATGCAGAAGGAGACTTGTATGGATACAATTACGCACACATTATTTGGTCTCGGTCTGTATGGGACGATCCGTAAGGACCATATGACTAAACACGAGAAACGCGCCTATTTGTTTACTGCAATTGGCGCAAGTCAGATTCCAGACATTGATGTCATTTCTCAGCTTTGGGATACACAGGGGCTGTATCAAATGTGGCATCGCGGCATTACGCACTCCATTTTTCTGATGCCGCTTTGGGCACTGCTGTTTTATGCGCTTAGCAGTCTTTTATTTCGTGTCAAAAGTCAGCGTCTCTTTTGGTTAGCTTTACTCGCTGTATTCATTCATAGCACCAGCGATTTATTTAATGCTTGGGGCACTGGCTATTTTGAACCGTTTTCTCAGATGCGTGTGACGTTTGGGACAATTCCGATTGTGGACGTTGTGTTCTGGGGAATTTTGCTGGTTGCCTATCTCATTGCGAGAAAAAGAAAGAATGCCGCACCTGTTATTTACCGCTGGGCGTTTGCTGGTATAGCTCTTCATGTGCTTGTACAGTCTGCACAAGGATATATCTTGTATGAAAAGTATACAGAACGGTATGAGCAGGTAGCTTTGTCGGCTAGCTTTATACCTTGGCACTATACAGTGATTGGAAAGAATGGAGTGAACGTAGATCTCATTGATGACAGCTTACTAAGTGCGTCACATGTGCAAGCTACGCTCATTTCTAAAGAAGATGCAGATTTAAACAGGCTGTTCCGCACTGTACCAGAAGCGAAAACATTATACGAATGGGCGCCGTTCGTTGTTATTGTTGATGACGAACGTCAGTTGGGTATTTATGATCCGCGTTTTTACAGGAATGGTCAATCGTTTTTGTTTGAGTACATGGAGAAGAACGGAAAAGTTAAGAATGAATGAAGTACTATAAAACTAAGTTTGCTGTAAGATAACGTATCACTAGCTGCGCTGCTAGTGATACGTTTTTGTTTAATTATGATGAAACATCATGGAGCAAGTGATTTATACCTATTAAGTCAAGAAGTGAATAATCTTTCCTAAGTATTAACTGCTTACATGAATAAAAGATAATTGTTGCTTAACGAAGAAGATATCACAGCACTAAATTTACTACAAATGGCTGGAAGCTAGTAAATTCAGGTTTGTTAGCAGAATGTAATGTCAATACAGCATATACCGGAGGAAGTGTTGTATTGTATCAAGTTGTTTAATACAAAGCGAAATGATGGACGAAGGGTTGCCTGGGCAGGCGATCATGTGGGGGAGAATATGATTCATGTAAGAGCAAAAAAACTTGACTTTTATATGTGTCTACTTTAATATTGGTAAATAATTAATATAAGCATTAATATAAGCATTAATATAAGCAATGAATGGAATACAGTAGTGTACGTTCTCACTGTTACAGAGAGCTGACGGATGGTGCAAGTCAGTACATAGAACCGCATGAATTACGATCCAGGAGCTTCTTCTTCAAGCCTAGGCAAGGGGAAGACGGTGAAGAGCCGTTATGACCAATGAAGTGATCGACATACTAATTGTGTCGATAATTAGGGTGGTACCGCGTATAAATTCGTCCCTACTGATTAACATCAGTAGGGACTTTTTGTGTTTTTCAATGAAACTATATTGATGATAGGCAATGAATGGAATACAGTAGTGTATGTTCTCACTGTTACAGAGAGCTGACGGATGGTGCAAGTCAGTACATAGAACTGCATGAATTACAATCCAGGAGCTTCTTCTTCAAGCTTAGGCAAGGGGAAGACGGTGAAGAGCCGTTATGACCAATGAAGTGATCGACATACTAATTGTGTCGATAATTAGGGTGGTACCGCGTATAAATTCGTCCCTACTGATTAACATCAGTGGGGACTTTTTATTTTCGTTCATATTGATGCTTAATGTTTGACTCACTTCATTAGGTACACAGCGATGCTTAGGTGGCATGAAAGGAGGGATGGTCATGGAAGATGGCTATTATTATAGAAATATATTTACAGATCTTATGAAAAAAACTAGAAATGAAAAGAGGAAACTAGAATGAATCAAAATGGATTGAAGAAAGAACTATTGCCTAGACACGTTCAATTCTTGGCATTGGCCGGCATGATCGGTACCGGTATTTTCAAAGGAAGCGGAGATACGCTGGCGGTGGCCGGTCCTGGTGTCATCATCTCATACTTGTTGGGCGGGGTCTTATTGATGATCGTTATGGTGGCTTTAGCGGAGATGGCTGTCGTGTACCCGCAGCATAATGTACAGCATCTGGTTCACAAAGCGTTCGGATTTCGTGTGTCGTTTGTTGTCGGCTGGTTATACTGGGTGAACTGGACGCTTGTCACGATTGTGGAAATATTGGCTGCTGGATCCTTTTTACAATTTTGGTTTCCCGCTGTTCCACTTTGGTTATTAAGTGCCCTTTGTGCTCTTTTAATTATAGGAATCAATAGTTTCCAAGTGAAATTCTACGGAGAGATGGAATTTTGGTTTGCGAGCATCAAGATTATCGCGCTTGTATTGTTCATTTTTTTGGGCGGGGCTGTATTACTGGGCTTCACAAGCTTCGCGCCAGCGACACCTACTGAACATTTGCTTGGACATGGCGGCTTTTTCCCGAATGGTCTACATGGTGTGTTCAGCGCTTGTTTCATTGTAATGTTTTCGTTTGGGGGATCTGAGCTGATCGGGGTAGCAATATCCGAGACGAAAGATGTTGAAAAAGTGCTGCCAAAAGTAATTAAAGGAGTAGTTGTACGTGTTATTTTGTTTTACATTCTACCGATCACGATCATCGCTGGATTAATACCATGGAATCAAGTTGCGGGGAATGAAAGCCCGTTCATACAAGTAATGGATGCGATTGGTATTCCCGGCGTCGCTCATATCATGAATTTCATTTTACTGACGGCGGTGCTTTCGGCTGCCAACTCAGGGATTTTCGCGACTTCAAGAACGATGTTCGCCTTGGCTGAAAAAGGAGAAGCGCCTATACTGTTCAAGAAAGTAAGCGGAACAGGTACGCCAATCGCAGCTATAGGTGTGAATGGTATGTTATTATTAATCGGTGCGGGACTAGCATACTTTGCTCCAGAGAGCATTATCGGAACCATGATGACAATTCCTGGATTCACTATGCTGTTGCTTTGGTTGAGCATTTGTGCGGCGCAATTGAAGCTGCGTCCGACTTACACAAATATCCCAGCTTTCAAAATGCGATTATTTCCGGCCACAACGATTATCGGCATTGTTGGACTGGTGATCATTTTTCTTGGCTCCACGTTCAGTAATGGGGTTTCGATTGGAACTGTTGTTTGTTTTACAACATTGGGAGTGCTAATCATATGTGCTTTTATTAAAAGCAAACATCAACAGGGCGACAAATCAAATCCACGAAAAACGGCTTAGAAATCACTTATCGAATTCATACCTGCAAAATCCCCCTTGTCTATGGGCAAGGGGGATTTTGCAGAAAAATGTGTTTTATAAAAACCATTTATGCGCCCCTAAGTGAGAGCATTTCACCCTTCTCGTCACCCATTGGTCATCGGAACCTATCTTTTTGCAGATTTTGATATAGTTTTTTCAATTGTATATTATCTACCGTATTTCTAAATCTTTGTAGAAAGTTAATACATATTGCGGATATACAAGTAGACCGTGTGCAGATGGAAAGAAAAAATCGAAAAAATAAAGTAGTACATGCAGTAATTAAGAAAAGTCAGATTATACAAAATAATTGACGTTGCCATAAAAACTCATTATGATAGTAACATATGAGTTAAATACCCTTAAAGGGGAGTAGCTTTAACAGCAAAGTCGTCATTTCAGAGATGCAACATCTCTCGGCTTTGTTGGCGACTTTCGAGTTGTTAGCGAGACCTTTACCATCTAATAAGGCGGTAAAGGTCTGTATATTTTAGGACCTGCGCCTGTGGCCAGGTCCTTTTTGTTATTTTCGTGTGTGTCAGGAGGAATAATAATGAGAAAGCTATGGAAAAGGTTTCGCTTTATTTTCAACATTCGCAAATTTATTCCATTTTTAAAAGAGTTCTTTATTTCTAAAGAAGTTCCGATGTCAAAAAAGCTAATTTCTGCCGGTTTGTTTGGCTTGTATATGGTGTTGCCGCTGGATTTGATTCCTGATTTTCTTGTATTTTTCGGCATTCTCGACGATGTGACGGTGTTTATGTTTGTAATGCAATATGTTGTCAAAATGGCACCGCCGGCGATGCGTGAAAGATATGATATGTAATTGAGGTGAGGTAGTGGAGCAATTAATATTGTCTTTTATTGAGTTTTTTAAACAATTTTCTTATGCAGGTATTGTGCTTGCGTTAACATTTGAATTTGTACCAGCAGAGCTTGTATTGCCGCTTGTCGGTTATTGGGTCTATCAAGGCGATATGAATCTTATTGGCGCTGTTATTGCAGGTACGATTGGTGGAACCACCGGGCCACTCACACTGTATGCACTTGGGTATTATGGTGGTCGTCCACTCATTAAAAAATACGGTAAGTATTTTTTCGTTAAAGAAAAAGAATTAGAAAAAGCAGAAGCTTTCTTCGAAAAGCATGGCCCAGCTGTCGCATTTTTAGGTCGCTTTGTACCTGGTATTCGCACATTGATATCAATTCCTTGCGGCGTCGCCAAAATGAATGTATGGCAATTTTCTATTTATACATTTTTAGCCATGCTGCCGGTTACAGCATTGTATATCTACTTAGGTATGAAGCTTGGTGAACATTGGCAGATGGCTGGGGAAGTAGCAAAAGAGTACTTATTACCGATTGGTATTATTATTATCGGAATTGTACTTATTATGTCAGTAAGTCGCTATATCAAGGCAAAAAAAGCTCAGGAATTTTAATATATTCCTTTTAGATATAACATTGGAAAAAAAGAACGGCGATAATCTACAGCCGATTCGCAAAAATTATGTACAAGGGGGAATTACACATGGAACTGTTTTCTGCGGAATTTTTTACAGCGTTACTGTCAATTATTATCATTGATCTAGTGTTAGCGGGAGATAATGCCATTGTAATCGGTCTTGCGGCAAGAAACTTGCCAAAGGATCAGCAAAAGAAAGTTATTATTTGGGGTACTGTCGGTGCGATTGTCATCCGTGCGGTTGCCACACTAGCGGTAGTTTGGTTATTAAAAATTCCAGGCTTATTGCTTGTCGGCGGTATCTTGCTTGTTTGGATTGCATATAAGTTGCTTGTGGATGAAAAGGAACACAATGTACAATCTGGCAATAGTATGTGGGCAGCCATTCGTACCATCATTATTGCAGACGCCTTGATGGGGCTGGATAACGTATTGGCGGTTGCGGGTGCGGCACACGGAAGTTTCTTGCTTGTTGTGCTGGGTTTACTTATCTCTATTCCAATCGTTGTATGGGGCAGTACAATTATTTTAAAGTTTGTTGATAGATACCCAATCATTATTACGTTTGGTGCTGCTGTATTAGCATGGACAGCTACAAAAATGATCGTGAAAGAGCCATTCGTTGCAACATACTTTGCAAATCCTGTTATCAAATATGGATTTGAAATTATTGTGGTTGCTGCAGTAGTAATTCTTGGGACGATGAAAAAGAAGAAACAAATTAATCATCATGAAGAGCAGCCAATTCAAAAGCAACATTCCAGCTAAAAGCCGCGTAACGCGGCTTTTTCTTATAAGTATAATGTTGAAATTATGCTATCTATAAGATACATATTTTCCCATAAGTAAAGTTCATTATAAATTGCAAGAGAAGTGAAGGCGCATAATATTTCGTTAGAATAATATGATCTTGACTAGTATGTGAGCGTCCCTTAAACACTAACTGCAACCGCATATCATTTATCTTGCCCTCTTATCAAAAAAAGAATATTGTTTTGTATTTGTACTTATATAGTTTTTGTTCGTTTCTTATATAAACAGATTTGTATGTAATACGTTATGTAGTACAATGCAAGGAGAGGATATATAAGGAGGATCAACTTGAAACATTTAACAATTTTATCTAAGATTGAAAATTACATGGATCGTTTTTCACCAGCCGAAAAAAAGATTGCTGTTTATATATTAGAAAATGCAGAAATTGTACCTAATTTAACGACAAAGGATATTTCGGCAAATACAGGTTCTAGTGAGGCGAGTGTGGTTCGCTTTTGTAAAACAATTGGGATTGGAAGTTTTAAGTCCTTTAAATTAGCACTTGTTCGAGATTTGACAGTAGCTGAATTTAATATTAATGATTTTTCTGTTACGGAAACAAAGGATGAGCCGTTTGAGCTATTTAATAAGGTAACATATGTGAACAAGGCAGCTGTTGAAGCAACGTTAACAACGGTTGATAAGAAGGAGTTAGATAAAGCGGTAGCTACGCTTTTACAAGCAGAAAAGTTACTATTTTATGCTGTTGGCGGTTCTGCTGTCTCCGCCATAGATGCGGCTTACAAATTTACCAAGCTTGGTTATACCTCGTTAACTTCTTTAGACTTTCATACGATGTTGCCCCTAGCGGCTAACTTAAAATCAGGAGACATTTTAGTTGTTATCTCTACTTCAGGTAGAACAAAGGATATTTTAGAAGTAGCCAGGTTTGCCAAAAAAAGAGGTGCTACGATTTTAGCGATTACAAAATTAGATCCTTCTTCACCGCTTTATAAAGAAGCGGACATTAAGTTATGTACACCGGATGTAGAGCAGGATCACCGTATTGGCAGTATTGCCTCGCGGATGACACAGCTTAACATTATTGATACCTTATACTTAGCGATGTTTCACCGCATTGGTAAAAACGTGTTAGATAAGTTTACAGAAACAAGAGAAGAAGTGGTTCGGCTCCGTCGATAGGAAAAGTCAGATGATTTGGTGATATCTGCTCCATGCTCACCATGCCCGTCAAGCTAACAGTGGCAATGGAAGAATCTAAATTAGATAATGTTAAAATGCAGCTCCATTCTCGTTGTCCGCCTTCAGGTTTTCTAAAAATGTTTATGACAAAAAAGCCCACCGCGTTGGGCTTTTAAAAATGACTACATAAGTACAACTAGAAAACCTAACGTTGTTTTTTTAGATGGCAGAGAAGAACGAGCGATGTGTAGCTACCTATGGTCGGGTTCTCAGAGATACATGTGCATAATCAGATCCATATACACATAGTGAGGTGTTTTTGAGCTGGTATGTTCTTTGTAATGCACGGCGTTCTTTTTTCACTAAAAGGAGATTATTTTGTATAAATATATTGAAATTAAATTTCATATAAATTTAGATTTTTAATAGGATTAAATTCCAAAAAAGATGGTGAAATCATGCTAGAACATTTATCTACAGAAAAAAGGAATGAAAAGACAGCGCATTTAGACCAGATGACAACAATGGAAATTTTAACGGGTTCTACAAGACTAAAGGCTGGTACAGCGCAAAAGCTCGTGCTAAACATGATTTCTACTGCATCCATGATTGGAATTGGCAAGGTGTATAAAAATCTGATGGTGGACGTACAATCTACGAACATTAAGCTTGTTGAGCGTTCTAAACGCATTATTATGGAAGCGACAGGTGTGGACTATGAAACAGCAGCTCAGCATTATGAAGAAGCTCATCACAATGTAAAGGCAGCAATTGTCATGATCTTATTGCAATGCTCGTACGAAGAAGCAACTGTAAAATTGCAGCAAGCAGAAGGGTTTGTAAGAAACACCCTGTGATGAGATGGTTTAAACAGATGGATGATGCAACAGGGGAATATAGCTTGTAGAGAAAAAGAGGGGGGATAGCTATGAAGAAAGAGCAAAGAATGGCCGAGGATATTGCAAAGCAGCTTGGAGGGATTAATAATATTCGCAGCATTGCGCATTGTATGACTCGGTTACGTATCAATGTTAAAGATGAAGCTGCTGTTCACCTATCGGCTTTAAGGCAGGTTGAAGGCGTGATGGGTGTTATTGAAGATGACACACTTCAAATTGTGATAGGACCAGGAACGGTTAACAAAGTTGCAGCAGAGCTATCGAAAATGGTGGGGCTTGTTATTGGTGAAGTAGATGAGGACCGCGTGGAAGCAAAGAAACAAAAAAATAGTACGCCATTGAAAAATTTGTTGCGTAAGGTTGGTAATATTTTTATTCCTTTAATTCCAGGTCTTGTTGCATCTGGTATTATTAACGGTATTGCTAATTTTGCTAAAAATGCTGGGGCGGATCCAAATGCAACCTGGCTACAGATTTTGCTTTTAATTGGCGGTGGGCTCTTTGCTTTTTTAGGCATATTAGTTGGGATGAACACAGCGAAAGAATTTGGCGGTACACCGGTACTAGGTGCTATTGCAGGTATTCTTGTCTTTAATCCAGCACTTGCGACCGTAAAATTATTTGATGAACCGCTTGTGCCGGGAAGAGGTGGCTTGTTTGCTGTTATTTTTGCTGCGTGGTTAATGACAGTAATTGAAAGACAAGTACGAAAAGCGGTGTCGAGTGCTGTAGATATTATTTTCACGCCGTTACTTACGGTGCTAGTGGTAGGACTATTAACGATTTTAGCGATTCAACCTGCTGCACGTATTTTATCTGATGGTATTACAGAAGGTACTAAAGCAGTTCTTGATATTGGGGGTGCATTTGCAGGTGCTGTTCTTGCTGGTACATTCTTGCCACTGGTTATGGTCGGCTTGCATCACGGTTTAATGCCGATTCATATGGAGTTTATCAATAAAATTCAAGTAACACCAATTCTGCCAATTCTTGCGATGGCAGGTGCAGGGCAAGTGGGGGCAGCCATTGCGATTTTCGTAAAAACAAAGAACAAAAAGTTACGTAATATTATTAAAGGTGCTCTACCAGTTGGATTTTTAGGGATTGGTGAACCTTTGTTGTACGGGGTAACACTTCCTCTTGGAAAACCGTTCATTACCGCTTGTCTTGGTGCTGCTTGTGGTGGTGCGTTTCAAGCGATTATGAAAACAGCATCTTTAGGAATCGGTGTATCTGGATTATCACTGTTGCCGCTAATCACGGATAATAAATATGTATTTTATATCGCTGGTATTGTAATTGCTTATACGTTCGGTTTTATCTTTACGTACTTGTTTGGATTCAAGGAAGAAATGGCTGACAATCTTTGATAGAGAAGGAGTCTCTTTCTCCTTCTCTTATAGGTTTTGTATCGAGGGGCTGTGCTTGCTTTATCCTGACTGCCCGGGAAAAATGAACACTCGTAACAGAAATCAGCAACGAACTTTAACAGAGCTTTCTTTTGAACATCTCATAACTTTGCTTAACAAGACTTTGTTATAGAAATAGAACTGTGCTTCTCTAAAAAGTAATTCTCATATTATATACTTTGTAGTAACATATACATAGATATTAGCACCTGGTTTTAATAGGAGGGTTTATAAATGAGGAAAATTGCATGGGTTACTGACAGTACAACGTATATGACACAAGCCTTAAAAGAGCATCCGGATGTTTATGTTGTACCGCTTAGTGTTATCTTCGGGGAAGAAATATATGAGGACGGTATTACTATCACACAAGAAGAGATTTATGAACAAATGCGAAGTGGCAAAGCTGCGACAACGTCACAGCCTCCTGTTGGTGTTTTTGCAGCACTATTTGAAAATCTGAAGGCGCAATATGAAGAAGTGGTTTTACTGCATGTTTCAGATAAGTTAAGTGGCACTTTATCATCAAGCGTGCAAGCTGCGGATATGACAGGCATTACTTATCATGTAATCGATAGTAAAGTGTTAACAATGGGTATTACATTTTTATTAGAAGAAGGTCTACACTTACAGCAACAAGGAAAAAGCATAGAGGAAATTATTGCAAGGCTACATGCCATTATTCCAACACTTGAGAATTATATTTTAATTGGCAACTTACAGCAACTTCATCGGGGTGGCCGGCTTACAAATGCACAATTTGTACTAGGAACACTTTTAAACATCAAACCGATTCTGCAAATTAAAGAGGGAATCATACAAGTATATGAAAAGGTTCGCTCGGAGAAAAAAGCTGTGAAGCTGGTTATGGAGCAATGTAAAGCTGCTATAACAGCACATGATGTGCGCAAATTGGCCATTATTCATGGTAATCGTCCGGAAGATGCGATTGCGTGGAAAGAGGAGTTATTGCGCGTAAAACCTGACTTGCGTGTAGAAATTGTTCCGCTAACATCTGTTTTAAGTGTACATGCGGGAGAGGGAACAATCGCAGCAATGTGGTATAACACAGCATTAGAAGGATGAAAAGCTAAAAGCGAAAAATGTGAAAAAAACAATTGACAGAAAAGTCCGTTTAATAATACAATTAACTATGTGAAAAAATGGAAAAGGAGGTTACGTGTTATGATTGCAAAAGTAAGCATGAACAACAACAGTATTGAAAATCAGATAGTACACGTAACCGTGAATAGCTAAATCACTTTACTTTTATTTCTATATTTGTAAGTGATAGCGCGTGTTTCGTGTATCGAAACGTGCGCTTTTATGCTTTTTAGGCATATCGTCAAAGCGGCGATATGCCTTTTTCTATTTTTTGTTTTTCTTGGATTGCAATCGTTTTTGCGATTTCAATATACACAAAATGTAAAAGGAGAGATGTGTGATGGTATTGCAACAAAAATTAGTATTAAGTGGAGATTCTCTGGATAGCGGTTAGTTTTATCAACACTGAGATGAAAGGAGAGGATAGTTATGTTTTCAGTCTTACAAAAATTAATGTGGTTTTTTCAAGAAAATTGGAGGCGTTATAGTATCGCCATAGCTTTGTTGTTTGTAGTCAATATTGTAGAGATGGTGCCTCCCAAACTGATTGGTATGGTCATTGATCAAATTAAGGTAGGCTCTTTGACAAGCAAGGATATTTGGTGGTATGTCGGTATTTTCGGCGTAGTTACCGTGTCGTCATACATCATGTCCTACTTTTGGCAGTATAATTTATTTGGAGGCGCATTTTTACTTGAAAAAATTATGCGTGGAAAACTGATGAGACACCTGTTAAAAATGACCCCAACGTTTTACCAAAAAAATCGCACGGGTGATTTGATGGCGCGAGCAACAAATGATTTAAAAGCTATCTCTATGACCGCGGGATTTGGTATTTTAACCTTGGTGGACTCTAGTATGTTCATGCTTACAATTTTATTTATGATGGGTGTGACGATTAGCTGGGAGTTGACTGTGGCTGCTATTTTGCCGCTTCCCATTATGGCACTTGCTATGAACATATATGGAAAGCAACTGCATGAACGATTCACCGTTGCACAAGACGCATTCGGCGATATGAATGATAAGGTATTGGAATCGATTGGTGGAGTAAGGACGATTCGCGCGTATGTACAGGAGAAGGAAGATCAAAGACGTTTTCGTACATTGGCTGATGATGTATTTGCGAAGAATATGCGCGTTGCTAAAATTGATGCACTGTTTGATCCTACCATTAAGTTGTTAGTTGGAATGAGTTATTTAATCGGTCTTGTATACGGGGCATATCTTGTATTTCAAAACCGTGTGACTCTGGGAGAGCTTGTATCATTCAACGTATATTTAGGAATGTTAATCTGGCCGATGTTCGCGATTGGGGAACTTATTAATATCATGCAGCGTGGCAATGCTTCATTAGACCGTGTGAATGAAACGCTTTCTTATGAGCAAGATGTGCAGGACGTAGAGCATCCCGTCGATGTAGAGAAGCCAGAATCTATTACATTTCAGAATGTATCCTTCATGTATCCTACTGCCGATACACAAAGCTTAAAACAAGTGTCATTTTCTTTAAAACGTGGGCAAACATTAGGGATTGTAGGAAAAACAGGAAGCGGTAAAACGACTGTGGTGCGCCAATTACTGCGCCAATATCCGATTGGAGAGGGTCAAATCTTCATTTCAGGTGTACCCATTCAAAGCATACCGGTTGATCGCGTGTTGAGCTGGATTGGATATGTGCCGCAGGAGCATGTATTATTTTCAAAAACAGTAGCAGAAAATATTTTGTTTGGTGCACATGGAAGTACACAGGAAGATATGCATCATGCGATTAGCCGAGCAGCCTTTAAAAAAGATATTACTTTTTTACCGCAAGGGCTTGAAACATTGGTGGGAGAAAAAGGCGTTTCCCTTTCCGGTGGCCAAAAACAGCGCATTTCAATTGCAAGAGCAATGATAAAAGATCCTGAGATTTTAATTTTAGACGATTCTTTATCAGCTGTGGATGCTAAAACAGAAGCGAAAATTATTGAAGGAATTCGTGCAGAGCGTCAAAACAAAACAACGATTATTACAACGCACAGACTGTCTGCTGTGCAACATGCGGACTTGATTATTGTAATGGATGAGGGAAGCATTGCGGAAGCCGGTACGCATGAAACATTGCTTGCACAAGAGGGTTGGTATAAAGAACAATATGAGAGACAACAGCTTGTGGAAGGTGAAGAAAGAGGGGTGAGCGTATGAGCACAGGAAAACGTTTGGTGCAATACGCTTTGACGGTTAAAGGAACTATTATTGCGGCACTTCTTATGCTGAGTGTCGCTGTGGCAGCGGAGCTTACAGGGCCGTTTGTCGCAAAGCAAATGATTGACAAACATATTGTCGGTATTGAAGTGCCGTGGTATGAAACGGTAAAGGACAATGAGGCAGTCTTTTATAAGGGCTCCTGGTATAAAAGGGGAGATCGTTTTACTGAAGAAGACAAGGGAAAAGAAGTGCGCATCATGCAAGTTGGTCGCGACTATTACTTTGTTAACAGTGCAATTACAATCGACGGAAAGAGGACGGTCAACGGAAATGAAATTAGCATCCAAAATGACAGTGCGGTTCAAGTATATAAAGCTCAAAAGCTAACAAGACAAGAACTTTTTGATTTTTACCAACCTGAAATTCCGTACTTACTTCGTCTAAGTATTGCATATTTCGCTTTGCTTGTCGTTGCATCGTTTTTTTCTTACGGACAAAAGTTTTTCCTGCAAAAGGCATCAAATCGTATTATTCAGCGGATGCGTGAAGATGTGTTTGCACATATTCAAGAAATACCAATCCGCTACTTCGATAAATTACCAGCCGGAAAAATTGTATCGCGTGTAACAAATGATACAGAAGCAATTCGTGAATTATATGTGACAGTATTAGCGACGTTTTTCTCAAGCTCTATTTATATTGTCGGTATTTTTATTGCATTGTTTTTGCTAGACGCAAAACTGGCAGTCATTTGCGTGTTTATCGTTCCCATTTTAGTGGTATGGATAATGTTGTATCGCAAGGCGGCATCTGGTTATAATCACGCAATCCGTTCACGCCTTTCGGACATTAATGGAACTATTAATGAGTCCATCAACGGTATGACGATTATTCAAGCATTTCGACAAGAAAAACAGACACAAAAGGACTTTGAGCAGCTTAATAAAGAGTATTATGATTATCAAAATAAACTATTGAGCTTAAACGCTGCAACCTCACACAATTTGGTGGGGGTGCTCCGAAACATTGCATTTGTTCTTGTTATTTGGTATTTCGGTGGTGCTTCTCTAACCGCTGGAAGTATGCTGTCACTTGGTGTTATTTATGCGTTTGTGGATTACCTGACACGCTTATTCTCGCCAATTACGGGGATCGTAAATCAACTCGGTAACCTAGAGCAAGCTCGTGTCGCTTCTGAACGTGTGTTTGAATTATTAGATGAGCCGGGAGAAGCAGTCAGCAACGAGAAAGTGTCGCGTTTTAAAGGCGACATTACGTTTGAAAATGTTTCGTTCGCGTATGATGAGGAGAACGTGGTATTGAAAGATATTTCATTTACAGCAAAATCGGGAGAAACAGTCGCACTTGTCGGCCATACGGGCTCAGGCAAGAGTTCCATTATGAACGTGCTGTTTCGTTTTTATGACTTTCAAAAGGGGAAGGTATGTATCGATGGACAGGACGTCACGCAATTGCCAAAGCAAACGATTCGTTCTCATATGGGAATTGTACTTCAAGATCCATTCTTATTTACGGGAACACTCGCAACAAATGTTAGCTTAGAAAATAAGTCCATTTCTAGAGAAAAAATCGAGCAGGCGCTTCGTGATGTTGGTGCCGAACGTTTTATCAAAAATTTACCGAAGGGCTTAGATGAGCCTGTAATTGAAAAAGGAAGCACACTCTCTAGCGGAGAGCGACAACTGATTTCGTTTGCAAGGGCGTTAGCATTTGACCCTGCCATTCTTATTTTGGATGAAGCAACCTCTAGTATAGACACAGAAACAGAAGCAATCATTCAAAATGCTTTAGATGTTTTGAAAAAAGGCAGAACAACTTTTATTATTGCGCATCGTTTATCGACTATTAAAAATGCAGATCAAATCTTAGTATTGGATCGTGGCCACATCGTGGAAAAGGGAACACATGACGAATTAATGGCAAAGCAAGGGCGTTACTATCGCATGTATCAAACGCAAGCGGCAGGATGATGTTCACATAAAGTTTTAAAAGCTGTCATGGAATGTTTACACCTAATCTCTTCCATATTTAAGTCTACATGATATGATTAAGGTAGAATATGGTAAGGGAGAGATAGAGATGGAAGAACTTTCAATAACGATGAACATCGCGTTTTTTCTAATGCTATTTGGATTTATAGGAGTATGTATACTGGATTCATAAGAGGCTGCGCAAGCAGGCTCTTTTTTTAACTTCCCTCCGAAAGAAGTCTCCTACTTCTAAACGTGAAGGTGCGTCAGCACCAGTGAAAGTGGGAGATGAATTTCGGTTAGGCGTAGCCTAAAGTTGTCTCTTTTTTTGTACTATGATATAATCAGTCTTAGATAAAATAAAGGTTGTTATATCAATGGAATTA
>NZ_RIAV01000002.1 GCF_003852715.1 Ectobacillus antri | reverse complement strand
GCGAGAACGGCTACCGGATCACGTGCGAGCGCACATCTGAGGTTAGGTGTACCGCGAGAACGGCTCGCGGACCACGTGCGAGCGCACATCTGAAGTTAGGTGTACCGCGAGAATGGCTTGCGGACCACGTGCGAGCGCGATTCTGAGGTTAGGTGTACCGCGAGAACGGCTCGCGGACCACGTGCGAGCGTACATCTGAAGTTAGGTGTACCGCAAGAGCTGCTACCGGACCACGTGCGAGCGTACATCTGAGGTTAGGTGTACCGCGAGAACGGCTCGCGGACCACGTGCGAGCGCACATCTGAAGTTAGGTGTACCGCAAGAGCTGCTACCGGACCACGTGCGAGCGTACATCTGAGGTTAGGTGTACCGCGAGAACGGCTCGCGGACCACGTGCGAGGATAAATCCGAGGTTAGGTGTACCGCGAGAACGGCTCGCGGACCACGTGCGAGCGTACATCTGAGGTTAGGTGTACCGCGAGAATGGCTCGCGGACCACGTGCGAGCACACATCTGAGGTTAGGTGTACCGCAATATTGTTCATCCCTACAGTTCTAAGTTTATTAACGTATAAGATCTATCAAAATGAACACACGCATTGATACAAATAAAAGATCCCACCAAATTATGAATAACAACTAGAACGATGAAAACAGGCAAGACTAAAACATTCTTCAGTGGCACAGATGAACAACACCAACAGACAACCTCTTATAATGTTGTACGAAGCATTTCAAAAAAGAAACGATCCATTACGCGAGGAAGATATATTTATCCCTGCGAAAGTGTAGCGTATTTAACATGGGTAAAAACAATCTGTTACAAACAGCACAGATCATACGTGGCAAAGCATTACAGTATTCTTGAACGATGGGCGCATTGAAATAGACAATAATCTAGCTGAAAACGCCATTCGTCCGAATGTCATTTTCGAAAAAACTGGCTGTTTTCCGTAAGTGAAGCTGGTGTCGAGGCCAACACTATCTGTCTGAGCATTGTAGACACTGCAAAAGCAAATGGCATGGATTTCTATCAGTACCTCATGAAGTTACTGACGGATCTTCCAAATCTAGAGATCCAGCAATATGAAATCAACACATGCCCTGTTCCAAAAATATCCAAATAATATATAGAAAATAAAATAACCGTATATCTCATGAAAAAAATGACTGATATACGGCTGTTTGTGATACGTACCCTGAAGGTGCGCTTATTTTTTTATAAATTCGGGCTTACAAGCCTTCTTTTAAATTTATAGAAAAGCTAGTTTCATCACAGCTTCTTCTACCGATTTAACAACATGAGTAGCCCTTTGCTTTACACACGCAGGAGCATGATGTAATGAAAAAGAATGCGGTGTTACTTCAAACATGGAAATATCATTAAAAGAATCTCCTATGCATGCAACTTGATGCGGCAACACTTGCAAATGCTTCATCAGTTTTTGCAGTGCTTGCCCTTTATTAACCCCTGGAGGCATGATGTCTACAAAACCTGGACCTGAAATTACAATCTCCGCTTCATGACCGAACACATCTTTTAATTCATGATCAACTCGAGCAATTTCATCTTGTGTCCCGTGCAAAAAGAATTTAGACGGAAAGATACTTTCTCCCAATCTATCATGTAAATCTTCTATTTCAATGACTTCCAAGCCGTTGCCTTGCTCAAACAAGGTATAATTCTGATTTTTTCTGACTGTATATCGACTTTCTCCTGCACATGCAATGTGGACCATGTGTTTTTTACTAATGTATTTGTATATTTTTTTCGATAGAGTTCGATTGAAAGTTTCTTCATGTAACAATACACCATCTTTTGTTGTTAATACGGCTCCGTTGAGACTAGCAGTATGATATTGTATCTCTAAATCTCTAACAGCATGATGAATACGATGGGCAAACCGGCCTGATGCAAAGCAAATATCTGTCCCTTGTTCCCAAAGCCATTGTAAAGCCCTTTTATCTCGATTACAAACTTGATTCATTTGATACACAAGAGTGTCATCTAAATCACTGACGAAAAGTCGTACCATCTTATCACCTCTTCATTAATATCGCCGTAAGTACAACCGCATAATGTAACATAACTAAATGTCACACCATATTGCTACTCAAACAAAGACATGTACAGCTGTGCTATATCCTAATGTTCACTCACACTCTATACCATATATAGAGTATACAAAAGATATGTGATAACTTTGTTAAGAATATATAAAAAAATAGCAGAGATATTCTCTGCTATTTTGTACGATTGACATTTTGTGGATGAACAATACTAGGTCTAACCTTCATACTAGACATCGTTGGACGAATAAAAATCTTCATGAGCGCTCCGCCATCAAATGGTAAAAACGGCCATAAATATGGTGTTTGTAAACTGCGGATTGACGCTAGCCAAAGAATAAGGATTGTTAAGCCAATCATAAAGCCACTCTCATGCAACCATGCTGTTAACAGCACAATGAAAATTTTTGCCACTTTATTTGCTAAGCTCAGTTCATAACTTGGTGTAGCATAAGCACCGATAACAGAAATTGCAGCATATAAAATGACTTCCGGTACGAATAAGCCAACATCAATAGCAATTTGTCCAATTACAATGGCTGAAATTAAGCCAAGTGAGTTAGACAGTGAGGTCGGTGTATGAATAGAAGCCATTCGTAAAAACTCCAAACCAACCTCAGCAAGAATGATTTGTAAAAAAGTTGGTAAATTTGTAACTTTACTAGGTCCAATAAAAGCTAAATTTGGTGGCAACAGCGACGGATCGAACACAAATACAAGCCAAAATGGCAGTAAGAATAAGGAAAACATAATACCTAGAAAGCGCACCCAGCGCAAGAATGTTCCTACGGCAGGGTTTTGTCTAAATTCTTCTGCATGCTGTACATGATGAAAATATGTAGTAGGTGTAATCATTACGCTTGGTGAGGTATCAACAATCACTAAAACATGACCTTCTAGGATATGATTAGCAGCTACATCCGGCCTTTCCGTATATCGAACAAGTGGAAACGGATTGAATCCTTGCTTGACTAAAAATTCTTCCACTGTTTTATCAGCCATCGTAATACCATCAATTTGGATGTTACTGAGCTCTTGTTTAATAATTTTAACCAAATCAGGATTAGCAATATCTTGTACATACGAGATACAAATATCGGTTTGTGAGCGTTCTCCCACACGAATAATTTCATTGCGTAGACGCGGGTCACGAATGCGCCGACGAATCAGTCCTGTATTTACAATAATGTTTTCTACAAATCCATCGCGCGCGCCACGTACTACCTTCTCAGTATCAGGTTCTGTTGGTGTACGCCCTGGATAACTCCGTACATCAACTACAAGTGCCTCTGTCTCGCCTTCAATAAATATCACAATAAGCCCACTTAATACTTGCAATGTTACTTCATTCATCGTTTTAATCCGACTAACTTGCTGATGAATTAACCTATTTTCAATCACAGACATGGCTATATCATGTCCATATGATTCTAACTCATTTAAATTAACAAGTTCTTCAAAAATATGAATGATAAGACCTGTATCTGCCAACCCATTTACAAATAAAACGCCTATATTGCGACCCAAAATTTTAAATTTACGTACACCTACATCAAATGTAACTCCAAGCCCTACCGTTTGCTTGAGATAGTTTTCATTATCACTTAAATATGAAGAAATGGGGATATCAATTATTTCTTTTTTCTTGATTGACATAGAAGCCACTCCTTTCTAAGATGAGCTCAATTGCTTTTCTCGTGATGGGAGAACCTTTTTTTATATCATCGTTCATATACATTTTTCCAATATCACCAATTCCAACAATGATCGGAACATTTAATTTGTCCAAACAATACACGGTATCCCCGTTTATACGACCCATTTCCAAGTCAGCCAAACCGGATTTATCAACACCATATTCTGTTAAATTCCCATGTCGATCTACACTTACATCTACACGCGTCCATTCAGAATGATGTGTATTTGATGCGACAGCTAAGATGCCCAGTACTTCGATAGAGTGATGCTTCGCCACATATTGAAGTGCCCTCTCACCAGGTCCTTCTCCGATATACCCACTATCATCAAACATAACAAACACCGGATCATGTGGCGCTTTTAAAATTAAATGAACGATTTCTTTTCCGATGAGCCTCGTTGGATTACTTTGGGAGGCAGAAATACATCTTCCTCCAAACACTTTTGCCATATGTTCAATCGTTCTTTGGGCATATTCATCTCCATCGGTTACTAAAATTACCTTTCTTTTCATCACGTTTATCCTTTCGGCTTAAAGATAAGTGCCGCAAAAAAAGCAAATAGAATAGCCGCTGATATTCCTGCCGATGTTAATTGAAATATCCCCATGCCAATTCCTATGTACCCATGTTCCTTTGCAGCCACCATCGCACCGTGCATTAATGAATGCCCAAAGCTTGTAATGGGTACCGTTGCCCCTGCCCCTGCAAATCGAATAAAATTATCGTAAATACCGAATCCATCTAAAATAGCACCAATGACTACAAATACAGCCATTACATGCGCAGGCGTCAGCTTAGCTAAATCTAATAAAAGCTGCCCCACTATACAAATCAAACCTCCTATAACAAATGCATATACAAAATCCATAAAAAATTTCATGCTTGTACTCCTTTCACCCGCTCAAATACAACCCCATGGGCAATTGTAGGAATCGATTCCTTTTGTTGAATCATGGTAGGGTTCAACAATGCACCTGTTGCTACAACCAAAATACGATTATACGTTCCTTTTTTCATTTCCTTAAGTAAATGCCCATACGTTACAACGGCTGAACAAGCGCATCCGCTTCCCCCCGCAAATACCTCTTGATCTTTGTTGTAAATCATTAAACCGCAGTCATTGTATACATCTGCCATATCGTATCCTTCTTCTAATAACATTTGCTTCGCAATAGGTGTGCCTACAGCTGATAAATCTCCTGTTACAATCAAATCATAATCAGCAGCCGTTCGCCCTAAATCCTGAAAGTGTTGCGCTATTGTATGTACCGCTGCAGGCGCCATTGCCGAACCCATATCAAACGGATCAGTAATTCCTAAATCCTGTACTTTTCCAAGTGTTGCGGCCATAATACGTATTGGACTTTTTACCGAACTAATAAGTGCAGTTCCTGCTCCAGTGACTGTGAAGGTGGCAGTGTCAGGTTTTTGCCCGCCGTATTCGGTTGGATAACGAAACTGACGCTCAGCGGTAGCATTATGGCTACTCACACTTGCCAATACCCGATTTGCAAAACCACCATCAACTAGAGCACTGCCTATAGCCAAAGTTTCCATCGATGTAGAACAAGCACCGAACATGCCAAGGAACGGAATTCCCAGTTGTCTTGCCGCATAATTGGCGGTGACAGTTTGATTTAGCAAGTCACCTGCCAAAAAGAAATCTATATCCTTATTTTGCAACGTTGCCTTTTGCAACGTTGTGCTTACAGAATCGCTCATAAGTCTTCTTTCTGCCAACTCCCAATTATCCTCATTACAATGCAAGTTATCATAGGTTATATCAAAATCAGATCCCAGAGGTCCCTCTGCCTCTTTCGGACCTACTGCAGTTCCAGTCTCCTGTACATAAATTTCATTCTCAAAAACCCACGTTTGTTTGCCCGTTAGCCTCATTATCTTTCCCTCCCTACATGAACACTTTAAAGGTATAACGAATTAAACCAACTACATACGCTGCGACTACGCCGAATACAATAACACTACCAGCCAGTTTAAACATATTGGTGGCTACACCAAGCACAATTCCTTCACTGCGATGCTCCATCGCAGCACTTGTCATAGAATTCGCAAAGCCTGTTACTGGTACAGCAGAGCCTGCACCGGCAAATTGCCCCAGACGGTCATATATCCCGAGCCCCGTTAAAATAGCAGAAAGCAGAATCAATGTTGCAACTGTAGGATTACCCGCATTTTTTTCTGTAAAATCAAAATAATGAATGTAGAATTTCATTAATCCTTCGCCAATTGCACAAATGATCCCTCCTACTAAAAAGGCCTTAAGGCAGTTCTTCACATATGGTGGTTTTGGTTGATAAGGTTTAATATTATTTTTATAATCATCTTTAATTGCCATAACAATCCTCCTATTTAATAAAATAGATCCAGTGAAACAGTGAACCCAATACCTTTCCTAATACAATCGCCATCAGCAAAATGACAATTTTCCCTTCTACTCCTACCCGTTTAGCTAAAATTGGCAAGACGTTCAGTACTTCTGTCAATGCGGCAGCAAGCATCCCTACAAATACACCACAAAACAAACCAATGGGGATCAACCAATACGCAGATATTAAAAAAATCGTATCTCGCAAGCTAACCCATCCACCAAACAAGGTCCCAAAAATAACTGCCCATTCGTATACATGAATGAGTTGTATGCTTTTCGTTAATTGTGTTAACCGAGGAATAACACCAAGCACTGTCAAAAACGCAACAAATCCCCCGCCGACTGCGAGCCCCCCGGCAAATCCAATAAAAATTAGAAACACATATTCAAGGATCTTCAATCTTCTTCATACTTTCTCTGTTTTCGTTCATCATTACGTATTGATCTAATGATTGCTGGTACTGAAACATCTCCACTTCAAGCGGACTAGGCTCTTCGTTAATTCTCTTTTGAAATACATGATTAAAGAACAATACCATACCAAGTCCCAATCCGATTGAATAAGGGATTTGCAACACTAAGGGCTTGTTTACCCAATCCCCTGTCACCATGCTATAGATCCGCTGATGTACTTGTTGCATGCTGACATCCTCGTGAAAATAAATAATAGCAAGACCTGATCCAAAGAATAGTAATAACCATACAGCTACAAAAAACAGTGGATTTACTCTCTTTTTCTCATATACAATCTCAACAATGACTTGGGCAGGACCAACTGTATTTATCTCTACATCCTCTTTATGAGATTGAATTACTTCAATCACCTTCATTACGTCAATTACAACATGTGTCTTATCTTTAGGCGTAACCTCGTATACAACTAAATCCTTCAATATACTGATTACTTCTTCATTGCCGGATAATTGCGCTACATCCCGCAGTTTAAGCTGATATGCTGGCGATACTTGTAGACGCTGGCGCATCTTAATATATACAGGCTGTCTCAACACAATCACCCCCTCAGCATTTCTTTGTACTTGTAGTATGGATGTTATAAAATCTTCTGATACCACTTTTTTAACATCAAATGAAAGAAGCCTCTTCTTACAAATCATGAGAATGAAATTTACTTGAACAGGGAAAGCTAAAAAAACAAGTACCTGAAAAAATAGACTCTGTTAAAAGTCCTTGTTGTTTTACATTCCATGAGTTCATTTTTTGTAACATCCCTATACTCTAATCAACAGCTACAGATTACTAACATTCAGCTTTAACACAACAAATAAAAAAACCGAACAGGCTAATCGCCTATTCGGTCTTTCATTTGTTGCAACACACGTTTTTCTAGTCTTGATACTTGTACCTGAGAGATACCTAGCCGTTCTGCAACTTCTGATTGGGTTTGATCCTTATAATATCGCAAATACACAATTAAGCGTTCTCGTTCATCTAACTGCTGAATAGCTTCTTTTAATGCCAATTTATCAAACCATTTGGCTTCGGATTGGTCAGCAATCTGATCCAATATTGTGATAGGATCACCATCGTTTTCGTACACCGTTTCATGTATAGACGAAGGAGGTCTACTTGCTTCTTGTGCCATAATAACTTCTTCCGGTGTAAGCTCTAAAGCCTCCGCAACCTCGTTAATGGTAGGTACACGTCCAAAAGATTTAGCTAATTCGTCTTTTTTCTTTCTAACTTTATTTCCGATTTCCTTTAACGAACGACTCACTTTGACAGTTCCATCATCTCGTAAAAATCTCTGTATTTCTCCAATAATCATTGGCACAGCATACGTGGAAAACTTAACATCAAATGATAAGTCAAATTTATCAACGGATTTTAACAAGCCGATACATCCAATTTGAAATAAATCTTCTGGTTCGTACCCTCGATTGATAAATCGTTGTACTACAGACCAAACCAGCCTCATATTTGTCTGCACCAAGGTGTCTCTGGCCACTTGATCTCCATGTTGACTTCTGTAAATCAATTCTTTTAATTCTTGATCCTTTAAATGCACTTTGCCGGTGTCCTTTTTCACCTCTATGTCCATAGGCGCATCTCCTTAATTGCATAGAGCGTTGCTTTTTGACAAATACTTCGTCAAATGTATTGTGGTGCCGTAGCCTTCACCAGAGATGACTTCAACTTCATCCATGAAGTTTTCCATAATTGTGAACCCCATACCTGAACGCTCTAATTCAGGTTTTGTTGTAAATAGCGGCTGTCTAGCTTCCTCTAAATCCGTTATCCCAATTCCTTTATCTCGAATTGTAAGTTTTACTGCACCATCTTCTAGCACCACTGAAATATAAACCATTCCTTCCGGATTGCTTTCATAGCCGTGGATGATAGCATTTGTAACAGCCTCTGAAACAACAGTTTTAATCTCAGTCAATTCTTCCATTGTAGGATCAAGCTGTGCAATAAACGAAGCAACTGTGACACGTGCAAAAGACTCGTTTTGACTTAATGCCGAAAACTGCAAGTGCATCTCATTCTTCATTTATGCCACCCCCAATGTTGCAAGAGCTCGTTCTTCATCTGCTTCCAAACGAACGATTTTAAACAAGCCTGACATTTCAAATAAACGTTTTACAGCAGGAGAAATGGCACATACAACCATTTCTCCGCCCAAGCTCTTGATATGCTTGTATCGACCTAATATAACACCAAGACCTGAGCTGTCCATGAAACTTAATTGTTCCATGTTTAAAACAATATGATGAATACCGTTTTTTTCTACCATGTTTGTTACTTGCGTACGTAACTCTTCAGCAGTATGATGATCTAGCTCTCCTTCTAGCCGGATACATAGAACGTCGCTTTTCACTTCCATGCTAATTGAAAGGCTCACTCTTACTTCCTCCTTTATAGGCGCACAGCGCGGAAAGTATAGGAACATCTTTCGCTTAACGGATTCTTTATTCCTTCTTAACGACAAAAGAAGTGCTTTTTCGTAGGAAACTTACACAACAAACAGAGAATATCAAAGCGACATCAAGTCGCTTTGATATTATTGAGATTTAGAAAACAAACTAATGGTTCTTTTAAATAATTCCCATAAACCTGCCTCTGTGATATCTTCGTTTGCCACGAGCGGTTCTTTAGCGATGACTTTATTTCCTGCTTTAATAACCAAGGTACCTAGTACACTTCCCTTTTTAATAGGCGCTTTTACTTGTTCTTCCATCACAATATCTTCTGTTACTTTTGCAGCATTTTCTCCGCGCTTAAGCAGTAGTGAAACATTATCGGAGGCAACCAAATTAACTGCTTGCTTTTTCCCTCGGCTTACTTCAAGTTTTGCAATTACTTGATCTTTTTTATACAATTTCTTTGTTGTATATTGACTAAATGCATAATCAAGAAGCTTTGTTACCTGTGTGTTTCTCTCTTTTGATGTAGGTGCTCCCATAACAACCGCAATTGCGCGCATACCATTTTTTTCTGCTGATGCTGTTAAACAGTATCTCGCCTCTGTGGTAAAACCTGTTTTGACACCATCGACACCTGGATAAAAACGAACTAGTTTATTGGTGTTTACAAGCCAAAATTTCTTTTCTGTGCTTTCTCGTAAATAATCTTCATACTTTCCTGTATATTGACGGATAAGTGGATACTTCATCAATTCTCTCGCCATCACAGCCATATCGTATGCAGTAGAGTAGTGATCTTTTGCAGGCAAACCCGTTGGATTTTGAAACTGGGTATTCTTAAGCCCTAAATCTTTTGCTTTCTTGTTCATCATGTTCACAAAGGCTTCCATAGAACCAGCAATATGCTCCGCCATAGCTACAGACGCATCATTGCCTGAGGCAATTGCAATACCTTTTAGCATTTCGTCCACGGTCATCTCTTCACCTGGTTCAAGAAAAATTTGCGAGCCTCCCATGGATGCAGCAAATTCACTGGTACGTATTTTGTCAGTAAGTTTCAACTTGCCGCTTTCAATTTGCTCCATAATGAGCAGCATTGTCATAATTTTTGTCATACTGGCAGGCGGTAATTTTTCGTTTCCCTGCTTTTCAAATAGTACCTGTCCTGTATCTTGCTCCAGTAATACCGCGGAGGATACATTGTCTACAAGGTTTGGAGAAGCTGGTTTTTGAGAAGTGTTTTCAGATTGTGCAAATCCCGACTGCGCTGGGAACAATAGGGCAAAACATACGAAAATACCGAAGAGTCTGTTCATCAATATACCTCCAATCAATATCAATCCTATTATTTCCAAAAAATACATTTTTATACCTATTTTTCCTTGATATATAAATAAGACCAGTACCAATACCGGTCTTATTTTATAAATATAGTAGTACCAACATACAATCATCTAACTACATACAGTTTTAACGAGATGCAGCATTTGTACGTAAAATAGGCTTTTGAACAAGAACACTTTCTGCGATTCGCCATGTACCCTGCTCTTTAACAAACACTTGTATAAAACAATTTTCACCGTTGCGCTGACGATTCGTTTCTTGCTTTACTTTATATAAAACCTCTACATAGCGCACTTGTACGTTATGCGATCCGAAGTGTGAAATATATTTAGATAAACGAGGTATATGCTGCATTGCTTGCGGAACAGACAACTCTTGCTCCGTCACTAAGGATGCTTCTTTTATGTTAAAAATGGTATTTTTGTCTTTAGGACTATGAATGAATAGCACTTCATTTTGCATCGCTTTGGTCCATAAGCTTGAATATTTCAGATAATTATGTGTATTTAAATATTTCATTTCCTTCTCAATAATAAGAGAAGGTGTTAACTCCTGTGCAGCAACAGGTATAGTAAACCATGTGTAAACAGCTACTGTAAGTACAAATCGAATCATTATTTACCCCCTTTCTTTACATAATATCCAAAGTATGGAATAAAGTTGCAGTAAATATACTAACTTTTATATACAAAAACAGACTCTTTAGAAGACGATATTTCTTTTGTCTTCTAAAGAGTCTGTTATAATACACGTTCAAATAATTCTACAACCATTCGCATTTCTTCATCGCTCCACTGTGCGAATCGTTCTTTATAGTACTGCCTTCGTCGCTCTTCTAGCTCACGTGCCACACCCTTACCTTTTTCCGTAATCTCCAAATACACAATTCGACGATCTGAATCAGAGCGCTTACGAATGACAAGTTCTTTACGAACGAGACGGTCTGTTACTGCTGTAATGTGGCTGGAGGTTACATTTACTTCACTTGCGATTTGAGATGCCATTTGCGGACTTTTTGTATACAAAGCACGTAAAACCGAAAATTCATTCCATGGCATGTACTCATCAAACAATTCATTAATATCCTGTTGCAACATACGAAACATTTGGCGAAAAGACGCCGACAGATGTAAAATGAGTGCTTCTCGATCTTCTCTCACGGTTCTCGTTCCTTTTATATGTATTTTAGACTTATTATAATTGATTTTCTATACGAATTGTATCCTTTCTTACACTACCTGTTGGATTTTTGTATATATAAGTCTATCATAAACATTATTTACTAAATACTGAGAAATTGTCCAAGTTGTTATCCATATATAATATATAAGCAGCTTTATTCTTTTTATACAAACTGTAAAAGGATGGTGAGTGCCATGCATTACGGTCCCGGCTTATATCCGGATTATCGACACATAAAAGATTCACAGTTAACATTGCAAGGAGAGGGCACTGTTACTGTAAAGCCAGATGTTGTTGTAATAACACTCGGCGTCTCTACAGAAAACGAGAAGGTTACTGAAGCACAGACCGAAAATGCACAAAAATCAGCTACCCTTTTACAAACATTACAACAACTAGGGATTCAGCCTGAAGAAATTCAAACAATTTCCTATACAATTACACCAGAATATAACTATATAGATGGAAAAGCCCTTCTTCGTGGATATCGGATTGAACATCTGTATGAAATCACAGTCTTAAATGTACAAAAAGCCGGAGAGGTATATGCTGAAGCAGTGGAAGCAGGAGCTAATATTGCAAGAGGACTTTCTTTTCGCATTTCTAACCCAGAACCATACTATAAGCAAGCTCTTACACTTGCTATTCAACAAGCACAGGAAAAAGCAAAAACAGTTGCAGGTGCGCTAGGTGTAAATGTAAATCCTGTTCCCTTCACTGTGACAGAAGAATCGAACAGCCCTTCCCAAGAGGTTGCCTTTTCTGCTAAAGCAACTCCTTCGATTGAGCCCGGTATGTTAAGTATTACCGCTACTGTTAGAACAATATTTGCCTATATATAACTTGTGCGCTTTTTGGTATAATAATAAAAGGTGAGCCCATTTTGGGTGTCACGGGTGGGAGAGGGATTATGTTTATAAAGAAGGTCAAATATGAAAGGACTGTTGGAACGTATATTTCACTTACGCTCTCACAAAACATCGCCTAAACAGGAGCTACTAGCAGGCACAACTTCATTTTTTACGATTGTGTACATTATGGTCGTAAATGCTACCATTTTGGCAGATGCCGGTATTCCGCTTGAGGCGGGCATCCTGGCAACTGTTTTCACTTCATTTGTCGGATGTCTGATTATGGCTTTTCGAGCGAACGCTCCAATTATTCTTGTACCTGGTATGGGAGTAAATGCATTTTTCACATTTACTATTGTTCATGGTATGGGGCTAAGTTGGCAAGAAGCATTGGGCGCTGTTTTTATGTCGGGAGTCCTATTTGCTATAACGGCTTTTACACCACTTGCAAAAATTTTGTCTGATACTATTCCCAAATCGCTTAAAGAAGCTATTACAGTAGGTATTGGGGTCTTTTTAGCGTTTATCGGTTTACAAAAGGGCGGTTTAGTCGTAGCAAATGCAAATACAGCTGTTGCCATGGGAGACTTACATGATTCCCACGTCATAGCAACCACTTTAACTTTAGTGATTGCGGTTATCTTATTTATTCGAAACATTAAAGGTAACTTTTTATTGACCATTGCAGTTGGTACCGCAATTGCTTGGATATTTGGTATTTTGGAAAGTGAACGTTCTACTTTTTCAATAAGCGACTATGCTTCCGTGTTTGGAGCGATGTCCTTTGCCGGTATTGCAGACCTAACCTTTTGGATGGCCACGTTCTCTTTAAGTATGGTACTTATTTTTGAGAATATGGGGTTGCTGCACGGCATGTTGGAAAAGAAAGAAAAGTTTACAAAGGCCTATCAAGCAAACGCACTGTCAGTTTTAACATGCGGTCTATTTGGTACAAGTCCTACTGTTTCCACAGTAGAAAGTGCCTCTGGAATTACAGCTGGTGGCAAAACCGGTTTAACCGCATTAACGACAGGCGTGCTGTTTTTACTTTCTTTGCTTGTATTACCCTTTGTTCAAATTATTCCCGATAATGCAATTGCTCCAATTTTAATTATTATCGGGGGATTAATGATGACAAACATTCAGCATATTAATTTGCAGGACTTCTCTGAAGGCTTTCCTGCATTCCTAATTATCGTCATGATTCCACTGACTTACAGCATTGCTGATGGAATTGCCTTTGGATTTATCGCGTACCCAATTTTAAAATTGGCCCTTGGTAAACAAAGCGAAGTAAACAGACCACTGTATGTGATTGCTTGTCTATTTTTGCTTACATTTGTATTACATGCACTTGTGTAAGAAAGTACATGCAGTTCATTCATAAAGTTGATAATTCCTTGAATAAAGAAGACCGGCGAGATACCCTGCCGGTCTTTTATCATTATTTTGTAACAATGTCATGTACTAGTTTTGGTTCTGCAACATGTTCTTTTGAAATTTTAATGTTGTCATAAATCATTTGCTTCACTTTTTCAACATCTTCTGTATTAGCATGAATTGTTACTAAAGATTCACCCTTTTTAACAACATCACCCACTTTTTTACGAAGCATCAATCCAACAGCCAAATCAATTTCCGATTCCTTCGTTGCACGACCTGCACCGAGCAACATCGCTGCTGTACCAATTTCGTCTGCAATAATTTCTGATACGTAACCGTCTTCCTTAGCCTCTACCTCAATTATATACTTCGCTTGCGGCAATTGATTAGGATTATCTACCACAGATGCATCTCCACCCTGTGCTGACAGGAATGTTTTAAACACTTCAAGTGCTTTACCATTTTTCATTACTTCTAATAACTTTTCACGAGCATCTTCTAATGAGGAAGCTTTTCCTGCTAAGAAAACCATTTGGCTGCCTAATGTTAAGCATAATTCCTCTAAATCTTTTGGACCTTTGCCTTGTAGTGTATCAATCGCTTCTTTAACTTCCAATGCATTTCCAATAGCAAAACCAAGCGGCTGACTCATATCAGAAATAACAGCCATTGTATTGCGCCCTACATTGTTACCAATGCGAACCATCGCTTGCGCCAATTCCTTCGCATCCTCCGTGGTTTTCATGAACGCACCTGCGCCTGTTTTCACGTCAAGTACAATCGCATCCGCACCTGCAGCAATCTTTTTACTCATGATGGAGCTAGCGATTAATGGAATAGAATTCACCGTAGCTGTTACATCGCGAAGCGCATACAGCTTTTTGTCAGCAGGTGTTAAGTTTCCACTTTGACCGATAACAGCAATTTTATTTTTGTTTACAAGATCAATAAATTCTTGATTTTCAATTTCAACATGGAAGCCAGGAACAGCTTCTAATTTATCAATTGTGCCCCCTGTGTGACCCAAACCACGTCCTGACATTTTTGCGACCGGTACGTCAAGTGCTGCAACAAGCGGACCAAGTACAAGGGTTGTTGTATCTCCTACCCCCCCTGTAGAATGTTTATCCACTTTAATACCTTCAATTGCTGATAAATCAATAGTATCGCCACTATTTACCATTGCCATTGTTAAGTCTGCACGCTCTTGATCTGTCATATCTTTAAAGAATACCGCCATTGCGAAGGCACTCATTTGATAATCAGGAATATCACCTTTTGTGTAACCTGTAATAATGAAATTAATTTCTTCTGTTGTTAATGCCTGACCATCACGTTTTTTTGCGATTAAATCGACCATTCTCATCGTTATTCACCTCTTATTTCATTTCGCTTACTAATTCTTTAACAAGAGCCAAGAAGTTTGCTTTCACGCGCTCCGTTGTTTCAATCACTTCACCGTGATGAAGTGGCTGTTCTAAAATACCTGCTGCCATATTTGAAATACAAGAAATACCAAGAACCTTCATTCCTGCATGACGAGCTACAATGACTTCTGGTACAGTAGACATGCCCACTGCATCTGCACCAAGTGTACGGAACATACGAATCTCAGCAGGTGTCTCATATGTAGGACCCGTAACAGCTAAGTACACACCTTCTTGTACCGAGATATGTAAACGCTCTGCTGCATTCTTCGCTAAATGGCGAAGCTCTTTGCAATACGCCTCTGACATATCAGGGAAACGTACACCGAATGCCGCTTCATTAGGACCGATTAACGGATTTGTACCCATGAAATTGATATGATCAGATAAAATCATTAAATCTCCTGGAGCAAATGATGTATTTACACCACCAGCTGCATTTGTGACAATTAACTTTTCTACTCCCATCGCTTTCATAACCCGAACAGGGAATGTGACTTTTTGCATATCATATCCCTCATAATAATGAAAGCGTCCTTGCATAGCCACAACAGGAACACCACGTAAGGTACCAAATACAAGTTGCCCTGCATGCCCTTCTACTGTAGAAACGGGAAACTCAGGAATTTCCTCATATGGTACTTTGACTGCTGATTCAATTTCATCAGCTAATACACCTAATCCTGAACCCAAAATTAAACCTACAACAGGTACAGTTTCATACTTTTTCTTTAAATATGCTGCCGCTGTTTCAATATGCTCTCTCATATTATTCTCCTCCTATTGCAAATCTTTTAAGAAGCTTTCTCCATACTGTGGCATTTTGACACCAAAGTTGTCTGCTACTGTTGCGCCTACATCGGCAAAAGTACGACGAACCGGTATTTCCTTGCCGCCCTTCATAGATGGACTATATGCTAATAAAGGAACATACTCACGTGTATGATCGGTTCCAGGATGAACAGGATCGTTACCATGATCAGCTGTGATTAACAGTAAATCATCATCATTTAGCTTGTTTAGTACCTCAGCCAAACGCGTGTCATATTCTTCTAACGCTTCACCGTAGCCCTGTGGATCGCGGCGATGTCCGAACAAAGCATCAAAGTCTACCAGGTTTACAAAGCTTAAGCCAGTAAAATCCATATGAAGGGTATCTATTAATTTGTCCATACCATCCATATTAGATTTTGTGCGGAGTGCTTTGGTAACGCCTTCATTATCATAAATATCGGAAATCTTTCCAATTGCGATTACATCATAACCACCATCCTGTAGTTCGTTCATAACAGTTCTACCAAACGGCTTCAGTGCATAATCATGTCGGTTTGCTGTACGTTTAAATGCACCCGGCTCTCCCACAAACGGACGAGCAATAATACGACCGACCATATATTTTTCATCTAATGTAAGTTCGCGAGCAATCTTACAAATCTTATATAATTCTTCAAGTGGCACAATTTCTTCATGCGCGGCAATTTGCAACACACTATCGGCAGATGTGTATACGATTAAGTCACCCGTTTCCATATGCTGCTTGCCGAGCTCATCCAAAATCTCTGTACCAGATGCGGGCTTATTTCCAATAATTTTTCTTCCAGATTGCTTCTCTAGTTCATCTAGTAACTCTTTTGGAAAACCATCCGGGAATACACGAAATGGCGTATCAATATAAAGACCCATGATCTCCCAATGGCCCGTCATCGTATCTTTACCTGCTGACTTTTCTTCCATCTTTGTATAGTATGCTAATGGTTGCGCCGCACGCTCAACACCTTTAATATCTCCAATATTACCAAGCCCTAATTTAGCCATATTTGGCATATGTAATCCATTCATGTGTTCAGCAATATGCCCCAGTGTGTTGGCACCCTTATCCCCATATTTTTCAGCATCCGGTGCCTCTCCTATGCCAACGGAGTCCATTACGATTAAAAAGATACGTTTATATGTATTCATTTATGCGTTCCTCCTGTTTTTAGTTAGTATGTACGAAAATGCCAAATAGTTACTCAATTTTTTAAGTCAGATGTCAGACATCGACTACTTGTATCATATCATGTTTACGCTTTCTTTTACACCGCTTTTTCAAGATATCCACAACAATTTTGACTTGCTTATTATAACGCATTGCTTACTGTCAGACAAATAAGAGAGACGTATAAAAGAAAAGTCTTCTCTTGCGTCTCTTATTTGCGCTGATTTCGTAAAAATTCCTCAATCCCTAAAGCTATTCCAGTTGCTGATTTTCTTTTAAAATCATCTTGCATCAATAGCTTCATATCTTCTTTATTAGTTAAATACCCTATTTCTACTAACGCTGAGGGCACAAGCGTTTCACGAAGCACTTTGTAATTTCCGAATTTTACATAGCGAAGCGGCATCTTGGTTTCTTTTATATAATTATCTCCAATTTTTTCAGCTAGTTGCTTATCACGAAACGGCGTAAAATAATATACTTCGGCTCCTCTGACATTGCTGTCCTTAAAGCCGTTAGCATGTATACTAACAAATACATCGGCATGTTTCTTTCTACTTAGTTTAGGTCGACATGCCAAGTCTTTTAGGTACCCCCCTTCCTCACAAAGCTGATCTCCTTCTCGTGTCAGATAAACTGTATAACCTTTATTTTGCAGTTCAGTACGTACATATTGTGAAACCTCTAATACGATATCCTTTTCAAGCACACCATCTTGTTCAAATCCAGGATAACTTCCACCGTGTCCGGGATCTAATACGATAATGACTTTCTTTTCTTCATACCAACGCCACCCTATTATTAGCATAAGTACGAAAGCTAAACCAATACCTATCTGTTTGGATTTCGGCATTACTTCTCACCTTTCCGCTTTGTATGCTTACTATGATGTTTGATACGGAATACATTCGCTTTCCTACACAAAAAACCTTCACAATTGTGAAGGTTTACTGTACTTGAACTTTTTGTTCTGTATGTTCGTGGATATCTCCTTTTTCAACGTGCACTTTTACAATATAAATACCAGCTGTTTTAAAAACAGGGGCTGCGACATATTCCCCTTTAACACTTTCTGTCGCGCGCACGTATTCGCGCTTTTCATGACCTTCTTGCCAAATTTCAAATTGAACATTGGCAGCTGTTAATGCAACGTTTTTTTGCATAATATGAGCCTTTATATCAGCAGATTGCCCCGCAACTAATTTATCAGCCATAAAATGGATAGACACATCACTAGCACCGTGCTCATGCACATGTCCTTGCTTCGTTTCTTCTGTGGTTCCTACTTGTACTTGTACCTTCGGCATCACGTGCATATCCTTCGCATTCGTATGGGCTACTATATTGTACATACCGGTTTCCGAAAAGATTTGGTCAATTTTGTACATATCTTTTTTGTATGTAGCATCAATCATGTCGTGCTTTTCAGAACCTTCTTTCCATATCTCAAATTTCACTTCAGCATCATCAATGGTTTTCCCGTCTTGTGTAACAATGGCCTGAATTTCAGTAGAAGTATTTGGTGTAATTTGTTCAGGTTGCGTTTTCACCTCTACCTTTACCTCTTTTGGTATCTCATTTGTAACGTCAGTTTTGCTTTCATTATTGCCACAAGCAGTAAGAACCAGTAGTAAGCTTATTGCTACAATTAGTTTTTTCACGTCATCGTCCCCCTCTATCAACAAGTATAGCCCCTTATATAAATCTGTCTACTGCCTACACAACTTAGAATTGGAAATTAAATGCGAACAATTTGTGAGGAAATTGTGAAGAGCGTAGGTTTCCCTACGCTCTTGGATGAAACTGCTTATATACATCTTTCAAACGCACTTTGGACACATGTGTATAAATTTGCGTAGTAGAAATATCAGCATGTCCCAGCATTTCCTGTACCGCTCGCAAATCGGCGCCATTCTCAAGCAGATGAGTTGCAAATGAATGGCGAAGGGTGTGAGGTGTTAAATCTTTTTGAATATTAGCCTTTTGTGCAAGTTTCTTTAAAATCTTCCAAAACCCTTGTCTCGTCAAACGGTTACCTTGATGATTTAAAAACAAAGCATTGGTAGTATATTTTCCCACCAAGCTAGCTCTTCCTCGTTCTATGTATGTAGATATAGCCTCCGTAGCTAAGCGGCCAAGCGGAATAATACGCTCTTTATTTCCTTTTCCAACACAACGCACAAACCCCATTGTCATATGTACATCTGCCAAATCCAACTGAATAAGTTCAGACACACGAAGTCCTGTAGCATATAACAACTCAAGCATTGCCTTGTCTCGAATTCCAAATGGCGTGTTGTCAGGCGCCTGCAACAGTCCCTCGACCTCTGCAACAGATAATACTTTGGGTAGTTTTCGCTCCGCTTGCGGCGTTTCAATATGAACAGACGGATCGTGTTCTGCAATATGTTCACGCAGCATAAATTGATGAAACGATCGAACAGAAGCAATATGACGCGCCAATGTTTTTGAAGATTTATTCTGCATCTTTAAATGATGTAAAAATGCAACAATATGAGATCGTTTCACTTCTTGCCAGGATACAACCTGCTCTACTTTTTGAATATATTGTATGTATCCCTTTAAGTCACGCTCGTAAGCTACAATTGTATTTTGTGCCAAACCTTTTTCGACAATCATATAATGAATAAAATCTTGTAAAGCATCATTCAATAGTCTCTACTCCCCGTTTTCATAAAAGAAAATCACTCGACTTACCCAACCGGCAGAAGGTATCCCAGAAACTTGTTCCACGGATTCGCTCTGCGGCTGTTTATAACGGTGATAATTTTGATATTCCTCATTTATCCATAGTATAGCGAAATAAAACATAATCGTACAACCCGTAAATAAGACGAACACTTTGATTACATCAAATAATACACTCATTGCCTTGCGCATACTCATGCCTCCATATGTTAGTATATCAACTAGCATCAGATCAAACCCACTTGACGGGACACCTAAAGAAGTACAATTGAATCAGTAACATCTATCCATGTTTAGTTGATTTAACTTACATCAGCAACGCCGCTGCTGACGCAAACACTTTGTTTTATTACAACATATGCCAAGCCTAGTTGCCTTTATACATAGTAGCTATACAAAAACCTCTTTCTGATTAGAAAGAGGTTTTTATTCAGACATGTTTTGACAAGAACGGCAAATACCGTGAAATGTCAATCGATGATCTTTGACTTTAAATTTCCAATTTTCTTCAACTTTTTTCTCAACTTCTCCAAGAAGATCTTCTTGTATTTCTTCCACCGAACCGCATTCGGTACAAATCAGATGGTGATGGAATCTAGATGCTCCTTCTTGACGCAGGTCGTAGCGTGAGACACCGTCACCAAAATTAATTTTGTCAACAATCTTTAATTCAGTTAATAATTCCAGTGTACGATATACAGTCGCAAGTCCAATTTCAGGCGATTTTTCTTTTACAAGGAGGTACACATCTTCCGCGCTTAAATGATCTTCTTCATTTTCAAGAAGCACACGTACAGTTGCTTCACGCTGAGGTGTTAATTTATAGCTAGCCGCATGTAGTTGCTTCTTAATTCGTTCTATTCTTTCTTCCATTCCGTACTTCCCTCCTCGCCACTCTTACACCATTATATCAAAAGAAGAGGGGGTGTCAAAAGAAAATATACAAGTAGCAAGCGTTTGTTACTTCTTCTTCATTTTCATTCGTTATTTCTTTTGAATACCTTCTATAATTCCCTTCATAAACATAGGGGAAACATAAGCTTCCACAGCAGATGCCCCCACTAAAATGCAACCTATAACTAAAAAAATACCTGTATATTTCACTAGCACCGGCAAAAGCGGCTCGTGCATTCTTCTAATAAATTGATGTCTAATCATACGAAGAGAAAAACCAGCAGCCGTAACCGTCATAAATAAAAATACGGGCATAATAACTAAGTTTTGAGGTAGTACTGCTACAAAAGCTAATAAAAAACCATTCCAACCTAACTGACTAACCAAAAAGCCAACCGTAAACCCAACTACCACACCTTTTAAAAACAACAAAATAAAGATAAGAGGAAGGCCAATGACTGATACACCAAGTAGCCATATAAAGCCAATATATTTTAAATGTGAAAAATAACTCTCTTTAAATACTTCAACTGCACTTACAAATTTTCCTTCTGAGACTTGTCCAAAGAAACGACTTAAATAAAAGTAAAGATCTTGCTTTTGACCTTCCTGCAGACTGTTCACCAGTATAGCGCCAAATATTACTCCCATTAACAATAAAACGGAAACAAATACGTATAAAGACGAATGCTCCTGTACATGTGCAGCTACCTTATCTTGCCAAGTTTTATGCAACATCAATCCCTCTCTCTCTTTTATCTCTATCACTTTTAACTTCTAAGAGATTCTTATAGAGTATATGAGACAGACCTTGCAAAATATGATACAAACTTCTATTTAGAAGAATAGATAAACTTGCACACAATTATTTTTGGCTTTATATCTTTTTTAATTCTTTTAATTGCAAATATTGAATGGCAAGAATTGTTTTAGCATCATGAATGCGTTCTTCACGAATAAGCGCCAATGCTTCCTCTATCGTAAGCTCAATTAATGTAACGAACTCATCTTCGTCTAGTGCCGCTTTTTCCTCAAGTTTTTTTAGACCTTTCGCTTCATATAAGTATACTATTTCATCTGCAAACCCTGGTGACGTGTAAAAGGAAACCAACAGTTCCATCCTATCACAAGCGTATCCGGTTTCTTCTTCTAATTCTCTTACTGCTGTATCGACAGGCACTTCCCCTGCTTCTAGCTTTCCTGCTGGAATCTCTACTAGGTGTTTTTCCATCGCTTTTCGATACTGCTCTACTAAAATGATTTTCCCTTCCTCTGTTACAGCAATTACAGCTACTGCCCCCGGATGTTTGACCAATTCTCGTTTACTTACCGCACCGTTTGGTAGAGTTACATCGTCTACCTGCACAGAAATTACACGCCCTGTGTAAATAGGGGTTGTATGTATCGTTTTTTCTTCAAAGCTACTCATATTTGCTTCCTCCCTTGTTCTAGTTCAACCGAAACCTACATACATTTTACCACATTTAACCTAGGAGGATGACCATGGACATCTATTCATATAAAAGACGAATAATATTGATTGGGACAGCAACAGCGATTTGTAGCTTCTTGCGAAAATGTCAAGGAGAGCATACACTGATGACAGAGTGGTTAGATAACACTCTATATACACATCGTCAACCCAGTCATAGTAGTAAGGAGGATTTAGAATGCAAAAACGACAGCTCGGCACATCAGAATTATGGGTTAGTGAAGTTGGATTAGGCTGTATGTCGCTTGGCACAGAGAAGCAGAAAGCGATCCGTATTATAGATACGGCGATTGAACAAGGCATTAACTTTTTAGATACAGCTGATTTATATGATTACGGCATGAATGAAGAGTTTATAGGCACAGCTTTGAAGGGGAGACGAGATCAAATCATATTGGCAACAAAAGTGGGAAACCGGTGGACTGCAAATAAAAACGGGTGGTTCTGGGATCCATCTAAAACATATATAAAAGAGCAAGTGAAGAGTAGCTTACAACGATTAGGTACAGATTATATTGATTTATATCAGCTACACGGTGGAACAGTTGAAGATTACATAGATGAAACGATTGAAGCGTTTGAAGAGTTACAAGAAGAAGGATGGATTCGTTATTACGGTATTTCTTCCATTCGTCCAAATGTGATAAAAGAATACGTATCGCGTTCAAATATTGTCAGCGTATTAATGGAATACAGCCTGCTCAACCGCCGCCCTGAAGAACTGTTCCCTCTATTGGCCGAACATAACATCAGTGTAATCGCACGAGGTTCTCTGGCGAAAGGCTTGTTAACAAATAGCGGTACGCAAAGAATCAAGGAATCCGGCTATTTATCATATAGCGCTGAAGAATTACAAGAAACACTATCTCACATCAACAACCTAACTGGAAATCGATCAGTTGGAGAAGTAGCTTTACGCTATTGTCTTCATCAACCTGTTGTAGCTTCCGTGATTCCAGGTGCAAGCTCAGTGATGCAGGTGCAAGAAAACGTTCTTTTAGGTACCCCGTTGACATCCACAGAATACGAACAACTACAGCAGCTTACGAAGCAAGATATATATACTGCACACAGAGATTAAGCTCTATTCAAGACGTTGGAGAAAGGACTCGCCTCTAATGGAATAAAGCTTGCCAAATGGCAAGCTTTATTCCATTGTGTCATATTTTTCAGGATTTGTTCCTACACGTTTATTTTCATTTAATGCGTCAATTCGTTTCATATCTTGATCAGAGATCATAAAGTCAAAAATTTGACTATTTTCTAGTATCCGCTCTGGTGTCACAGATTTTGGAATGGTAATGATACCGCTTTGCACATCCCAGCGCAGTACGATTTGTGCTGGTGTTTTACCGTATTTTTCGGCAAGCTGTGCAATCACTTCATTTTCAAAGATTTCACCGCCCTGCATAAGCGGACTCCATGCCTCCACAGCAATACCATGCTCACGGCAAAACGCACGAATTTCTGTTTGTGCAAGTTTTGGATGTAACTCAATTTGATTCACCATCGGTTTCACTTTTGCATTAGTCATTACATCTTCTAAATGATGAATATGGAAGTTCGACACTCCGATTGCCCGCACTCGTCCATCTTCATATAACTTTTCAAGAGCACGATATGTATCCACATACTTCCCTTTTACAGGCCAGTGTACCAAATATAAATCTACATAATCCAAACCAAGTTTTTGTAAACTCACTTCAAATGCGGCTAATGTGGTTTCATAGCCTTGATCACTATTCCAGACTTTCGTTGTAATAAATAATTCCTCACGTGGTACGCCAGATTCACGAATGGCTTCCCCAACCTCGGTTTCGTTTCCATATACTGCGGCTGTATCAATTGCTCGGTATCCGGCATCTAATGCCGCTTTAATAGCGTTCTTTAATTGTTCTTTTTCGGTAACCTTCCAAACACCTAAACCCAAAATCGGCATCCTTACACCATTATGTAATGTTACTGTTGGAATCATGATATCCCTCCTAAAAATAAAACCCCTTTTTGTCATTTAATCAATATTTAAAACACAAAGTCAACGAAAGTGAACTTTACCTTTACTTAAAATCTTTCCAAGACAAGTTACTTTCTTCCAATAATTCTTCAAATGTTTTATTCTTTTCTTTTTCTTTCGCTTCACGCTTTTTGCGCTCAATTTCAGCAAGGCGTTCTTGTTCTAATTTCTCCGTTAGCCCTTTTTGTTTTTCTTTTAGCTTTTGAATCAAATCATTATTTAATCTGTCCTTTACATGCATTGCTTGCGATTCATCATAAGTTGTCGGTAACTTCTGTTGTTTTTTCTTTTTCACTTTATTCACTCTCCCTATGCAAATCAATGTTCATTTTCCCATATCCCTACTCGAATATCAAACGATACAGGTACAACATATGTCACACACCTTTTCTCCCTATACATTACTATATAAGTCTACATAATTTTTTCGACATATAAACAGCAAGAAAATCATAGCTCTCAAACACCTCGCTACGTGTGTATGCTCTTACTTGACACGCGTATCTCTTAAGCCCTGACCATAACCATATATTCCCTATTCTTCTTTCCCACCCAATAAAGAATGTCGTTTTTTCTAGTTGCACTTAATATATCTAAAATATCTTCTATAAGTTTTGTTAACTATTAGAAAATTTTTTGTAAATATTTAAAAAAGAATGAAAATTATGTGGTTTAATCTCTATAAATCTATTAAAATAAATGTCGTATAATGTCAAACTAATAAGTAGGGGGAATATACTACATGTGGAAAAAGGTCATTCCGGTTGCCGCATTAACGAGTGCATTAGCTGTCTCCACAGTAACGGCCGCGCCAGCCAATCAAAATAGCCAATCCGATCATCGTAACATTGACGTTCAATTATTGGGAATTAACGATTTTCATGGTCAATTGACTACAGTTACAAAAGTAAATGGTAGAGAAGCAGGTGGTGTAGACTATCTAGCAGCTTACATACGTGAACGCGAAAAACAAAACCCTAATACTCTATTAGTACATGCTGGCGATATGGTTGGAGGTAGCCCTCCTATTTCAGCTTTGTTACAAGATGAACCAACGATCAATATTTTAAACACACTAGGCTTTGATATTGGAACATTGGGTAATCATGAATTTGATGAAGGTGTAACAGAATTAAAACGACTTATTTATGGTGGATATCACGAGAAAACTGGAAACTTTGAAGGTGCAAACTTCCCATATATTGCAGCAAACGCAGTGGATAAGAAAACAGGTCAACCTCTATTGCCTCCGTTCGCTGTAAAGAATGTAAATGGCGTAAAAATCGGCTTTATTGGGGTTGTAACAAAAGATACACAAAATATTGTTATGCCAACAATGATTGAAAACGTGACATTTACAGATGAAGCGGAAGCAATTAACAAATACGCGAAAGTATTAAAGCGTATGGGAGTTGAAACCATTGTGGTGCTCGCTCACAATCCGGGCGTAACAGATGCATCAGGCAATACGACTGGCGAGATGGTTGATCTTGCGTATAAAACAGATGAAGAAGTTGACGTAATCTTCGGCGGTCATAATCACGCCTACGTAAACGGTACAGTTAACGGAAAGCTTTTGGTTCAGGGTAATTCTTACGGCTCTGCTTTTGTAGATGTTGATTTAACGATTGATCGCAAAACAAAGGATGTTGTAGCGAAAAAAGGCGAAGTCGTTACCACATATCGCGATGCGATTCAACCCGACCCGCAGATTAAAGCTATGGTAGATCAATATGCACAACAGGTTGCTCCACTTGTAAACGAAGTTGTAGGTAAATCGGCGACTGCTATGAATCGTACGCAAAGCGTGGCAGGAGAATCTGCTCTAGGTAATCTAATTGCTGATGCACAGCGCCTTGCGATGAATGGTGATATCGCCTTGATGAATCCAGGTGGTATCCGTAATGACTTAGATGCAGGCGACATCACGTGGGGTGAATTATACAACATTCAACCGTTTGGTAACGAGCTGCGTAAGCTCACGTTAACAGGTAAAGATATTCGTGACATTTTAAATATGCAATGGCAAGTAGGTAAAACACGTATGCTTCAAATTTCAGGTATGACCTATACTTGGGATGCTGCCGCACCAATAGGTTCTCGCATTCTGGATATTAAACTATCAAACGGCGAGTTGGTAACTGACGAGAAAACATATACGGTTGTGGCAAACGCGTTTATCGCTGCCGGTGGTGACGGATTTACACCATTCACAAGGGCAACAAACATCGTGCCAGGTCCAGTGGATTTAGATGCACTTGTAAACTATGTAAAAGCATCCAAGGAACCTGTTTCCGCTCAAATTGAAGGACGTATTCAAGTGAAAAACTAAGAAAAAGAGGCCGGGACATAACTGCATCATGTAACTCTAAAGCCGAAAGAATAGAGAATAACGAACACTCATAAAGGAAAAATCCGAACTCAATCGAATTCTGTGTAGAGAATTCCGACTAATTGTTCGGATTTTTCTTTGGCTAGCAATTTTTGTATCTATATATTTATACCTACAACCACTCTTTAAGCGCTTCTTCTACTATCTGAGATTTTGTTTTGCCAGTCATTTTGGCTCGTTTATCTAAATTAGTAAGTACCTCTTCGCTAATAGAAAAGGTTCTTCTTCGCTTTATAACCTCTTCATATATAGAAGGCGGAGAAAACGGCTTTGTAAGTAATAGGCGAATCTGTTGCAGTTCTTCGTACATAAGACGTTGATAGTCAACTGGTGTAGCCGGGTAAGAAAGCAAATCGGACAAGTGATGTTCCAGAGGCTCTTTTCCCTCTCCCACAAACACTCTCTTCTTCTTCGTACGATCATATTCGTAGCCAAGCAACCTTAATCTTCTAGACAATGTGTAAGGTGTGAGTCCCACTTGTTTCGCAATAACGGCCAGCGATTCTTTTCTATTTAGCCTTTCAATAATCTCCCCTATCCTCACAGCTTCACCTCTTTGCCTATGTTCAAATGCTATTTATTTTTTCTATGACAGGTTCCTGTTAATAACCTCTATCTAGCTTTAACACAGTCTATTACGACTCACCCTTTCATAGGAGTTACTATATAAGTCTACATAGTTTTTCGACATAGAAACAGCAAGAAAGTCACAGCTCCAGAACGCTTCGCTACGTGTGTATGTTCTTACTTGACACACGTATCTCTTAGGCCCTGACCGCACCCATACATTGCCTGTCCTTCTTTCCCACCCCATGTCTGTTTTTCTAGTTGTACCTATATAGTTTTTATAGATAGTTTTCCTTTTAGAGCACTTTATATTACGAAGTATGTACCTACTTCATATAAAATATATGCAACATATTACACGATATTAACCCACTTTCGTTCGCTTCTATACGTCTATTTTGGTAAAATAAGGGCGGAGGGATGATACATGAGAAATATCGTACGCATTTTAGCGGTTCTAACCGGAGGAATGCTTGGATTAATTTATTTTTTCACTAATAAGATTATGTACATCAAGAAAAAAACTGACGAAGAAATCTTAATACGGGAAACCAATAAACATTTTACATTAGAGGATTTTGAAAGTCTGCCCAAAGAAGAATTTTTAATTAGCTCCCCATTCGGATACAATATACATGCCTACTATATACCAGCCAAGCAAGCTGATAAATATATGATTTTTTGTCATGGGGTGACGGTAAATAAAATCAATTCAATTAAGTACAGCAATTTGTTTTTAAAGCGCGGGTTCAATGTAATTATCTATGATCATCGCAGACACGGGCGTTCTGGTGGTAAGACTACCAGTTACGGCTACTACGAAAAACATGATTTAAAAGCGGTAGTGGATTGGGTAAAAATGAGATTCGGGGCTGATAAACTTATCGGCATTCATGGTGAATCTATGGGAGCCGCTACACTGCTTCAATATGCCGGTGATATAGAAGACGGGGCTGATTTTTATATTGCTGACTGTCCTTTCTCCGATTTTCGTGCACAGCTTTCTTATCGCTTACACGTAGAATTTAAGCTTCCATCTTGGCCTTTGCTACCTTTAGCTAGTTCACTGTTAAAAATAAGAGATGGCTATCGTATTGATGAGGTTTCCCCTATTCGCTGTGTAGGTTGTATTAAAAATCCGGTGCTTTTTATTCACAGCAAACCTGACGACTACATTTTAGCGGCCATGACAGAAGAACTGTATCAGCAAAAACAAGGTCCTAAGCAACTCTTTTTAGCTGAAAATGGTGCGCATGCATTATCGTATGAAGAAAACACAGAAGCATATGAAGAAGCCATTGACAGATTTTTAGCCGCATATATAGACAAATGAGGGACTGCTTATGCGAGCTCGTCCCCCATTACATGCATATTTTGGCCAATCCATAAAATTGCTTCGTCCAAATTCTGAAATTCTTTTGTTTCGAACGATACTTCATCTTGTAATAACCATATGTCTTTTTGTTCCGTTTGCGTGCCCGCAATCGACCAGTGCAACAAACTGTACGGATGATCATTATGTAAAAAAGATACCCATGTCCGTTCAGCGGCAACGTTTTTGAGTGTATGCATTGTTTCATTCATGACTTATCACCTTGTTCAATAAAATTGTATGCTTATGTGCAACAGCAACAATAATATAAATCGTAATAGTATATATTGTAACATGATAAGCCCATATTCTAAACATATATCAAATTATAACACATGTATCAGCTGGATTATGATACTATAGACATAAGCTTACAAATATGTACATAGTAGCAATGTAACAATAACGTATAATGGATAAGGAGCGAAAACATGACAAAGGTACAAATAAAAGTAAACGACAACGGCTCTATTCGCATTACCGGTGATGTAGAATTATTAGATGGCGCAGGCAATCCATTTCCTGCAAAGCCTGCTTTTTCTTTGTGTCGCTGTGGTCTTTCCAGTAACATGCCATTTTGTGACGGGGCTCATAAAGGTAAATTCCAATCTGTAGTTCGCGCACCAGATCAGCCAGCTGACTAAGCAGAGCTGCATTAAAAAAAGGTCTTGCGCGCAAGACCTTTTTTAATGCGCGACATAAAAACCGAAATATGTTGCACCGATGCCTAGTATATAACTACTCAGAATATACCATGATACAACTCTATATTGTTTCTCTCGATACAACCTAACACACTCAACTTGAAACGTTGAAAACGTCGTAAATGCCCCCATAAACCCTACCGCCAATAATAAGCGCTCCTTTTCTTGTACCCCATAAGACAATAGTATCCCCAGTAGAAATGAACCAAGAAAATTTACAATTAAAGTTCCGTAGGGAAAATGAGAACGAGACCTTGCAAGAATTACGTTACTTATCATAAATCGCAAAACGGCTCCCAGACTTCCCCCAAGTGCTACTAACAGTATGTTCATGACACAGCCATCTCTTTTTTCCCGACATAAAAACCGAGCCAAGCCATATAAAACCCGCCCCATGCACTCATTGTCATATATATCCCCATTGATAAATATGCTTGATTTTGCCATAAAGTAACTACTTCCATACTAAAAGTCGAAAACGTTGTAAATGAGCCCACTAGACCTGTTCCAACAGCGGGTGCAAAATATGGATGTATATCTGGTCGCTCAAATATTCGGGCTGTAAGCCATGCCAGCAGAAAGCTTCCACTCATATTCACAACCCATGTTGCGACAGGAAAGCCGAACAGCCAAGGTATATGTACATACAAGCTTAGTGCATATCGTAGCAACGCTCCAACGGCGCCAGCTATACCAACTACCATATATTTCATAAATCTACCTCTTTCTTCACACTTTTCTGCTATTCACTATGACCTAAACATCTATTATTTGTCAATTAATACTATCAGTTTTTTCCATAAGAGCAGCTGCATATAAACTTTCAGATTATTATACTTTTTTCTGTTCATTCTATTTTTTTATGATATAATAACAAGCAAACAATATCCTTCGGGGTCGGGTGAAATTCCCAACCGGCGGTGATGAAGCTTTTGCTTCTTAGTCCGTGACCCGCTTCGGCGGTGGACCTGGTGCAAATCCGGGACCGACAGTATAGTCTGGATGGGAGAAGGATTCTGTTTTCAATTTTATAGGAGAAGTCTGCCTTTTTACATAAATACAAGCTAAACATTTCTATCTTTAGTAGGGTATGTTTGTACAGTGTTTCTTTTTGTGTGGTCATGACTGCTATATGAACATCGTACTTGTATTTATAGAGAGACACAGCACTGATTGTCTGCAAAAAAACGCAGATATAATCGGCTTATTTGTTGTACGCTTTTCTCCTATTTCTGAAAACACACTTCTCAAGCCCCTAAGGACATTCCTTAGGGGCTTTTTATTTTAACGGGAAGGTGGTCTTATGACAGATACAACTTACATGAAATTGGCACTACAGCTCGCATCCGCGACAAATGGACAAACGAATCCCAATCCTATGGTGGGGGCAGTCGTAGTCAAAAATGGTGAAATTGTTGGAGTGGGGGCCCATTTACGGGCAGGTGAGGCGCATGCCGAGGTTCATGCACTACAAATGGCAGGTGAAAAAGCGCAGGGAGCCACATTATATGTGACACTTGAACCATGCAATCACTTTGGTAAAACACCGCCATGCACAGAACAAATTATACAAAGTGGCATTGCACGTGTTGTTATAGCTACGCAAGATAATAACCCTCTTGTTGCAGGCTCTGGTATAAAGAAGCTACAGGAAGCCAGCATTATGGTAGAAACAGGACTATTAGCCGAAGAGGCCACACAGCTAAATAACATTTTTTTTCATACCATACAACATAAAAAACCTTACGTTACTTTAAAAACAGCAATGAGCCTAGATGGAAAAATTGCTTCTACTACCGGGGAAAGTAAATGGATTACAGGTTCACAAGCACGTATGGATGTTCATCAATACCGTCACCAACATGATGCCATATTGGTTGGAGTAAATACGATTATTGCAGACAATCCTAGTTTGACTACTCGTCTTCCAAATGGTGGTAAAAATCCAATTCGGATTATCCTAGATACCCATTTACGGACGCCCCTTTCGGCTAAAGTTCTACATGACAACGCGGCACCTACTTGGCTTGTAACCGGGGCTAGCGTCTCTGAAGAACAAATAAGACAATATGAAAGCTACGCTTCAATTCTGTCAATGCCCACAGAGAGAATTTCTGTTCCAAACTTATTACAAGTGCTGTATGAACAGGGCATTTCTTCTCTATTTGTTGAAGGTGGATCACAAATACACGCTAGTTTTATAGAATCTCATATGTATAATCAGTTAGTCATTTATATGAGCGGACATTTAATAGGTGGGCAGCAAGCACCGACATTTTTTGGCGGAACCGGTTTTTCCTTGCAGGATGCACCTAAATTGTATATTGCCTCTGTTGAGCAAATGGGAGATGATATAAAGCTTATTGCACGTCGAAAGGAGGAGAACTATGTTTACAGGCATTATTGAAGAAATCGGAACAGTAGTACGTATTCAAAAAGATACGTTAGCAGTTCAAGTCACTATACAAGCCGAGCGTGTTCTTAGCGATGTACGACTTGGTGACAGTATCGCTGTAAATGGTGTTTGTTTAACCGTTACCTCATTTACCAATCAATATTTCACGGCAGATATGATGCCAGAAACAGTTAAAGCGACTTCTCTGCGCACCTTGCAAGTAGGTTCTTCCGTAAATTTAGAACGTGCAATGGCAGCGAACGGACGCTTTGGTGGACATTTTGTATCAGGACATGTAGACGGCATCGGAACAATTCTTGAAAAACGCACTTTGGCAAACGCTGTATACTATCGCATTTCTCTGCCTGTTCATTTATTGCGGTATTGTATTACAAAAGGATCTATCGCGCTAGATGGGACTAGTTTAACGCTGTTTAAGGTTGATGAATCATCTATTACCGTTTCTTTAATTCCACACACCTTGGATAAATCCGTTCTTGGGAGTAAAGGGATTGGTGATATCGTCAATATAGAGTGTGATCTTGTCGGCAAATATATTGAAAAATTCATAATATCTCCCGCTCAATCTTCTCTTACGGAAAGCTTTTTGCGGGAAAACGGATTTTACTAGGAGGGATAGCGTATGTTTCACAGCATTGAAGAAGCGTTGGAGGATTTACGCGCCGGTAAAGCGGTAATTGTTTGCGATGATGAAGATCGTGAAAATGAAGGGGATTTTATTGCCTTGGCAGAACATATTACACCGGAAACCATTAACTTCATGATTACGCATGGACGCGGTCTCGTATGTGTGCCAATTACTGAGGAGCATGCGGCAGCACTGCAGCTTGAACCCATGGTCGCTCATAATACAGATTCACACGGTACAGCCTTTACTGTTAGTATTGATCATATCTCTACAACAACGGGCATCAGCGCTTTTGAGCGTGCCGTGACAATTCGCGCCATGCTACAAGACAGCAAACCAGCAGATTTTAAACGTCCGGGGCATATTTTTCCGCTCATCGCAAAAGCAGGTGGCGTTCTGCGTCGCGCCGGTCATACCGAAGCTGCCGTTGACCTCGCTGTGCTAGCAGGTACATCGCCAGCTGGGGTCATATGCGAAATTATAAACGAAGATGGCTCGATGGCTCGTGTTCCTGACTTGCAAGTCATCGCTAAGACGTTTAACTTGAAAATGATTACCATACAAGATTTAATTGCCTATCGTAGACGACACGAAACATTCGTATCACGTGAAGTAGAAATTCATCTACCAACACAATTTGGTGACTTTCGCGCCATTGGTTATTCTAATTCACTCGATGATAAAGAGCATATTGCTATTATTAAAGGCGAGATTACCTCTGAAACCCCTGTCCTGGTTCGGGTTCATTCAGAATGCTTAACCGGCGATGTATTTCATTCGTTCCGCTGCGATTGCGGACCGCAGCTACATGCTGCGTTGGAGCGAGTTCAACAAGAAGGCGGCGTGCTTCTGTACATGAGGCAAGAAGGGCGTGGCATTGGTCTTTTAAATAAAATGCGTGCCTATAAGTTACAGGAGGAAGGCTATGACACGGTAGAGGCCAATCATAAACTTGGCTTCCCTGCTGATTTACGTGACTACGGCATTGGCGCTCAAATTTTAAAAGATTTAGGTGTTCGTAAAATTCGCCTGCTCACCAACAATCCACGCAAAATTGCAGGCTTGCAAGGATATGATTTGGAAGTTGTAGAACGCGTTCCACTTCAATTTCCTGCCAAAAAGGAAAATGAGGCGTATTTACATACCAAATACGAAAAGCTTGGTCATCTACTACAATTATAAAAGGAGAGAATATGATGATATTTGAAGGTCATTTAGTTGGAACAGGTTTAAAAGTTGCGATTGTTGTATCTCGCTTTAATGAATTTATTACTAGCAAGCTACTTGGCGGCGCCACAGACGCTTTAAAGCGTCACGGCGTTGAAGAAACGGATATTGATATTGCTTGGGTACCTGGGGCATTTGAAATTCCGCTTATCGCGAAAAAATTAGCGACGAGCGGCAAATATGATGCGGTTATTACACTCGGAACTGTCATTCGCGGCGCTACGACGCATTATGATTACGTATGTAATGAAGTTGCAAAAGGCGTTGCCGCCGTGTCTATGCAAACGGATATACCAATTATTTTCGGGGTAGTCACAACGGAGACAATTGAACAAGCGATTGAACGCGCAGGCACAAAAGCCGGCAACAAAGGGTGGGAATCAGCTGTTGCCGCTATTGAAATGGCTAACTTAAACAGAGAACTTAAAGCAATTGCTGTAACAATATAAATAAAAAAACTTGCGCTTCTAAAAGCGCAAGTTTTTTTATTTATAAGGCACATTCTTCAATTTCAAATCCTAGGTCAGCAATCATATTCCAATCATCTGTAGGTTCTTGTCCTGCGGTTGTTAAGTAGTCTCCTACAAAGATAGAATTGGCCGCAAATAAGCCTAGTGGCTGCACAAAGCGAAGATTCACTTCACGCCCACCTGAAATACGAATTTCCTTAGATGGGTTAACAAAGCGCATCATTGCTAATATTTTCAAGCACATCATTGGCGTCAATTCTTTTTTTCCTTCTAAGGGCGTACCATTGACAGCCACTAAAAAGTTGCAAGGAATTGAGTCGGCATCGAGTCGTTGCAACTCAAATGCAATATCAACACGCTGTTCCTCTGTTTCTCCCATGCCAAAAATTGCGCCGGAACAAGGAGAAATACCTGCTCCTTTCGCTTTCTCTACCGTATCTACACGATCATCATACGTATGTGTAGAACAAATACTTTCATAATTGTTGACATGCGTATTCAGATTATGATTGTAGCGATGTACGCCCGCCTCAGCTAGCCGTTTTGCATGATCTTCGTTTAAAAACCCTAGGCAACAACAAATCTTGAGATCTGTGGTGTCTCTAATTTCTTGTACAGCACTGATTACATGCTCTACTTCTTTATTCGTTGGACGACGTCCAGAGGCAACGATGCAGTATGTACCAGCTTTACGGCGAATAGCTTCCTGCGCGCCCTCCACGATTTTTTCTTTCGTCAGCCATGCGTATTTATCAATGGGGGCCTCGGATACAATCGATTGAGAACAATAACCGCAATCCTCCGGACATAAACCAGACTTTGTATTAATAATCATGTTCAGCTTTACTTTTTTTCCGTAGTAATGATGACGAATAATGTAAGCGGCATTCATAATTTCCAACACTTCTTCATCCGGCGTTTGTAGAATGTGCAGCGCGTCTGCTTTCGTAATTCCTTTTCCTTCAATTACATCATGCGCGAGTTGCTTCCAATTTGTTTTTGTTTCTGTTTCCATTCTTTTTCTCCCCCTTTTTCATAGAACAAATAAATGTATGGTATGTAGCTGGAATGTATCCATAATCCCCAAATTGTTTTTCATACAGCGCTATTACTTGACGGAACAGACTTGGACTTTGCATATACGAGCCCGTATTACTGTTTGTCGCACCTACTTTTCGAACGGAGTGAAAAAATTCATATACAGTTGGAAAGTGTTCTACATAATACGCTTCAGATATACATAAATGGTCGTATGCATCACATAATTCTTTGAGTGCACTTTTGGTAAAAAAACGCTGTCCCATCCGTTTATTTGTAATGCCTTGACAAGCTTGCTCATACACCGTGTGTAACTCATAAAACGTTTTTTCACCGAATGTTGTAAACAGTAAGTTCCCACCTGGACGGAGTACTTCATGAAGACGTAGCAGTGTTTGAGATACATCATTTAACCATTGAAAGGTAGCATTGGAAATAATGAGGTTATATGTAGTATCCAAGCGAAGCTGCTCCACATCCTCACATATAAATGTAACGCGGTTGCTGTTTAAACGTGAACGTGCCATAGCAATCATTTCAGGGGCTAGGTCTACGGCAGTTATGGTAGATTGCGGAAACAACCTCAGCAATTTTTCTGTAACATAACCTGTTCCACAACCGATTTCTAAAATTGAAATCGGCTTACTGTTGACCTGAAGCAGATTAATAAGTGCATCTCCCATTTTCTTCTGTACATTCGCATATTCATCATACGTTGCGGCAGCTTTATTGAAGCGCTTTTTGAGAAGGCTTTTATCAATCATTATGTAACCTCCGCTGCAAATTGTTTAATTAGATCAGCACACTCCCTCGCTTGTGTTATATGAGGTGCATGCCCTACTTCAGGCCACACATACAGCCGTGCACCTGTTTTTTGTTGTATATAATACGCCCCTGCAACTGGACATACATTGTCTGCTTCACCATGCAATAAAAGTAACGGCGTTTGTATTGCATCTAAGGTGTCCCTCATGTCTCTTTCCAATAGGTAAGAAAGACCCACCAATAAAGAATGGACATCATAGTCTTGAAATCTAGCACGCAGGGTCGAAAACGTTTGGTAATAGATACTCTCTTGCTCGGTAAACATGCTTGTATCAAACCTTGCCAGTGTCTTCACTTTGTCAGTCAATATACCGCGCTTCATACGAGTCACAAACGACGCTGGCCATCCTGGATAATCAACCGCCTTAGTAAACCGTGCTGTACCACCTAGAAGAACAATACCTAGCACTTGTTCTTGCTGCGCCACATGAAGCGCAACTAATGCTCCTAGAGACCATCCAATTAAAATAACATTCTCTTCCTCTGCCATTGCTTTTATTACTCTTTGCTCAAATTCATGTACCTCATCCATATGATTCCAATTGATGAAGCGAATTTGATAAGGTGATAGATAGGAACATAGTTCTCCCCAAACAGGCGTATCCATTCCCCAGCCAGGCACCATCAGAAAGGTCGGTCTCATATAAGCACACCATCTTGCCAAAGCACAGCTTTTATTTGTTGAACAGCCCACTTTATTTCTGTAAAAGTATGTTCAGCTGTTACTGTTAAGCGTACGCGGGATGTATGTCCCGGCACTGTTGGCGGGCGAATAGCAATTGCGGCAATACCAGCTTCTTGTAACATATGTGCCCATCGCACAGCCGCTTCATTGCTTCCTGCAATGATAGGCACAATCTGTGTTGTACTAGTCCCAATACAAAAACCAGCTTCGTTTAATTCTTTTCGAAGCAATTCGCTATTAGCAAGAAGTGCTTCTCTACGAACTGTGTCTGTTCTTACAATTTCAATTGCTCGTATAACCGTTCCAACTGCACTTGGCATCATTCCAGTAGTGAAAATGAACGGCCGCATGGTATTCAGTAAATAGTTGATAACCCCTTTACTCCCGGCTAAATATGCACCGCTACAACCGAGTGCCTTACTGCATGTTCCCATGTGCAAATCTATGCTATCTCGAAACACATGCCCAAGACCAGCTCCTTCAGCTCCGTATATGCCACTCGCATGTGCTTCATCAACCATTAAAAAAGCACCGTATTTTTCCTTCAGGTAAACTAAGTCACGTAAAGAAGCCATATCTCCATCCATACTGAATACAGTATCCGTTACAATCAGCTTGCGTTTATTTTCACTGTCTTGCTGCAGCAACTGTTCTAAATGATTCATGTCATTATGATGATAACGTCGATGCTGGGCTCGACTTAACATAATCCCATCTGTAATACTCGCGTGATTCAAACGGTCACTATACACCACGTCGTCTTTACTTAAAAGGGCTGCTAGTGCTCCTACATTCGCCATATATCCACTACCTACTAGTAAAGCGCTTTCAGTTCCTTTCCAAGTCGCAATTGTATGTTCGGCTTCCTCATATAGAGGGTGATTGCCAACAATGAGCCTGGAGGCCGTTGCGCCAGCTCCATATATAGCAGACTCCTGCGCTGCTTCTATTAACCTGTAATCACCAGCAAGTCCAAGATAATTGTTGGACGCTAGATTCAATAGCCTTTTTCCATGCTTGTTGATCCAAGTTTCACAGCCGTTTTCAGTTGTCTGCAATGCTCGGAGCTGTGTTTGCTCATCAAGTTTAATGAGCTTATCCTGCAAGTACTGCGACCAGCTCATGAAAACCACACTCCTAGCTGATCAATATTCACAGCATCTTCGAATTCTTGCAATATCACTTCTCTTTCCGGCGAAGACAACCATGGCAGCATCCCCAATACCGGTACACCACTTAATTCTTCAATCATGCTTCGATTTTCTTCAGCACTGTTTCGCTCTTCTTTATGATGACCTGACAAAATAACACCCGCTACCCTAAGACCATGTGCTGTGGCACATTGAATGGTAAGCGCGGTATGATTAACAGTTCCAAGAGTAGGACGAGCCACGATAAGAACCGGCAGCGCGAGTGCTTTCGCAAAATCCACTACCAGCGCGTCTTTGGTGTACGGAACCAACAGCCCGCCCGCTCCTTCTACAATGGCACCCTCAAAAGAGGCTCTTATATGCTCGTAAGCAGCTTGTACTTGCTTGAGTGAAATTTCTTTCCCTTCATACTTCATTGCCAAACGTGGCGCTACAGGTGTAGTAAAAGAAAAGGGACAAATTTCTTCAACCTCTGTTGTTACACCTGACAGCCATTGCAACCGCTTTGCGTCTCCCTCTGGGTCAGAGGCCAGATGTCCGCTTTGAAGCGGCTTGGAAACACCGATATTTTTTCCTTTTTTTCTAAGTACACCAGCTAGCGCACCTGCCACTACCGTTTTTCCTACCTCTGTATCTGTTGCTGTAACAAACAAGCCACTCATAAGCCCCGCTCCGTCACATCAATAATAGATTCCCATAGAATTTCTAACATTTCGTCCAGCTCAGTCACCGTTGATGCTAACGGCGGCATAAATACAATGACATTCCCAAGGGGACGAAGCAGCATTCCTAATTCTTTGGCGCGGCGGCATGTCTTTACCCCAACTCGTTCCTGCCAGCTGTAAGATTCTGCTGTTACTTTATCCTTTACCAGTTCAATTCCTATCATAAAACCTTTTTGACGTATATTTCCCACATGCTTTAGCTCCGAAAAAACTTGTAGCTTTTTTGTAATATGTATAGATTTTTGCTCTACAGCGTTAAGAAGCCTTTCCTTTTCAAATAGCTCTAGATTGGCCAAAGCAACCGCGCAGCCTAGCGGATTTCCTGTGTAGCTGTGGCCATGAAAGAAGGTTTTTTGCTCTTCATATTCTCCCAAAAACGCATCATAAATTTCATCAGTTGCAACTGTTACTGCAACAGGCAAATAGCCGCCTGTTAGTCCTTTCCCCGCCGTCAATAAATCCGGCGTCACCTTTTCATGCTCACAAGCAAACATCTTGCCTGTTCGCCCAAATCCAGTGGCCACTTCATCTGCAATCAGCAATACATCATAGTGTATGCACAGCTTTCGCAAACCACTTAAATATCCTGGTGGCATCACAATGATACCGCTTGCTCCCTGTACAATTGGTTCTACAATTACACCTGCAATCTCATCACCATAGTTTTGTAATACAGTTTCCATCTCGTCCAAATGCTTTCCTACAATTTCTTCCGGCTTGTATGGTGATCGATACGAATATGGATAAGGTGTTTTAATGGATGGAAACAAAAGCGACCTAAAGGTTTCATGATATAAATCAATTGCACCAACGGATACAGCACCAATTGTATCGCCGTGATAAGCTTCTTTCATCGTAATAAATTTATATTTTTGCGGCTTACCTTTATGTTGCCAGTACTGAACCGCCATTTTAAGCGCAATCTCAACAGCCGTGGCCCCTGAATCAGAATAAAATACTTTTGTTAAGCCTGGTGGCATGATTTCTATTAATTTTTCAGCTAGTAAAATAGCAGGTACGTTTGCCATACCAAGTAACGTAGAATGCGCTACTTGATCTAACTGTGATCGAATTGCATCATCAAGCTCCTTAACACGGTGACCATGAACATTCAGCCAAATAGAGGATACACCGTCCCAATAGCCGTTTCCTTGAACATCATATAATTTTCGCCCTTCTCCCCGTGCAATAATGAGCGGTTCATCTTCCATATAACCTTTCATTTGAGTAAACGGATGCCATACGTACTCTTTGTTTTTTTGCATCAATTGTTCATAGGATAAAGATGTTAAAACTGACAAAATCTCAGCCCCTTTTGTTAACCTTTTATAATAAAAGGTTAACATTTTTACTAAAACCATGTCAATCCATATAATGTTAATTCCCAGACTATAATTTATATAAGGTATTGGTTAATTTCATTGCGTTTTCCACATAAACAGCAGAACGAACAAAAAGATTAGAGTGACTCGTAAGATGTATGTATTCAGACTCGGAACGAGCATCTCTTAAACTGTACATATAGCCCTACATTGTTTATCCCATCCACAAGAATATTGCTTTTTATTTGTGCTTACTCGTTAGCAAAAAAAGATGCCCCGTACTACGGGACACCCTCTTTCTAAAATAAACTAACAATTGTAACTAATAGAATCGCAATGAGCAAACTCGGTAGCATATTCGCCACACGAACCTTCACAACTTCTAACATATTTAAGCCAATGGCCACAATCATAATTCCTCCAACAGCTGTAATCTCCAAAATGATTGCATCCATTAGCACCTCTGGTACAAACGCTTGAATTTGTGTGGCGAATAAGGCAATGAAACCTTGATATAAAATCACAGGAATTGCTGATAGCATAACACCGATACCAAGCGCAGACGTAAAAATAATAGCAGAAATGCCATCAAGCATGGCTTTTGTAAATAAGACAGTATGATCATGGCGTAAACCACTATCTAATGCGCCTACAATCGCCATAGCTCCCACTACATATACAAGCGTTGCTGTGACGAATCCCCGGGCAATACTTCCTTTTTCTTTCGCACCCACGCGCTTTTCAATCCATATACCTAACTTATTTAATTTCTCTTCTAAATTCCACCATTCTCCAATGGCAGAGCCAATGGCAATACTACTAATAACGATAAGAAATTGCTCGCTTTTCAGACCCATTCCGACACCTAAAATGAGAACAGCCAATCCAATTCCTTGCATAACAGTTGCCTTCATTCGCTCTGAAATATTACGTAATACCAATCCGAACAAACTACCAATAATAATTGCAACTCCGTTTACTAATGTTCCGAGCAATGCCACACTTTACATCCCCTTTTCTCAATATTTTCATATCATATTGGTTTTTAACAAAATTTTCAATACAAAATAAAAGATTGACAGCTTAAAAGTTTTTGTGATAGAACTTTTAATAACAAATGAATGAACGAGCGTAGACAGGAATTCAGTAGTGACTCATCTATGACTATAGAGAGCCAATAGTTGGTGCGAATCAGTGCACGATGAAAAACAAATTACACTCCTTGAGTTTTCTTCTTGAGAAACAAAGAATGAATTCTTTCCGTTATCATGTTAAGATGATTTCCATTTGAAATCATAACGTTATGGTGGTGCCGTGATTACTTTCCCCCTGCTTTTAGAGCAGGGGCTTTTTTTATGAGAGGAGAGCGGTGTATATGTGAGCAATACTTATCTATTATATTACCTGGTAAAACGTTTGCAGGTCACTTTGAGCGATTTGGTTTAGCTCGTAAAAACCTATCACACGTTTTCGAAGATGCCGGTACTGTAGTCAACCTACTTGTTCCATGTATATCTGGTATTCTCCAAGTACCAACTGTACAATATGCACCTTTTGTGTTTTTCTGCTTATTATGTCTGGCCCTTGCTATCCTTACAGACTTTACTAACATCGGGATTACACGGATAACGAAGAAAGAACACGCTACGATGTAGCGCGCTCTTTCTTTTGCTTTCTTCTTGCAGCAATCCATGTAGATACAAATAAAATGTAAGGATAGACAAACACGATATAAAAAGCAGTTTTATTAAAATATAGTCCCGCAGTATAGACTTGACTTCTAGTTTGAAACCATAACGTGCACAGAAACAATATAATCGAAACGACATACAGAGCTGTTTTTTGTGACATAGGGATATGTTTTTTAATGCCCTTTGTTAAACCCCACAAATATATTGCAATAATTGGTAGAATCGCTAACATAAATACGCACAGTACTATGACTTGATACTGCTCAAAAAAAGGAAACTTTACTACTTTATACATACTGAGCGTAGGCCATGCAGATTTAATAATTTCCTGTCCACCAAAAAAGCCAATTGCCAAAACAATCAAAAAGAGAAATACTATATTTGTTAGCAATACACCGATTTGTCCGTATTTTTGTGTTTTCTCTTTATTTTGTATATAAGGATAGTAAAAATAAATCCCTTCAAATCCTGCTAGCGAAAGGGACATTTCATACACCGCTTGAAGCATTTTAGAAAACGGCGCTTCAAATAAAGGCAAAAAGTTTTCTATCTCACAATATGGAAAAAGTTGATACAAAACAAATAAGACGGTAGAAGAGAGGATTACACTATAAAAACATAACCCTACAACAACGCGTATTCCTCCTATAATTGTATATATAGACAAAATTATAAGTATACCGCTAACAAACCAGTTTGGAATCTCTGGGAACATATATGTCGTTAAAACCTCAAAGTATGTGACAGTCACCATGAGAACTGAATAACAACAATATAACATAGCTACAAGATTCAAAAAACTACCAAACCATTTACCAAATACCAACCGATGAATATCGTATATATCCTTATCTTTAAAACGCTGAAGGGTGCGAATGATGACAAACATAGTAAGATGCGCATACAGGCCTGCTAATGCCACCGCAAAAATTGCATCTTGCCTAGCGTGTAAATAAACAAACCTTTGGAATACGGCAAGACCAATTCCTGTTTGGGCACCAATAACAGCAAAAATCACCAAGTACGCTTCAAATGTTTTAGCTGCTGGAATCGCTCCTGATTCTTTCATCACATGCCCCTTTTCTCCTTTGTTTATTTCCATTTTGTACATTTTAAGATATAACTATGTATAAAAGCAGTCCATTTTTTCAGGACTGCTTTTCTGAAGGATAAGCATATATGATATATCGGTCAGGAGCTGATCCAATAAATCTAAATGGATAACAAGTAGATAGATTGAGCACCTCGTCCTGTACACTGCCAATAACACTTGTGTCATCAGCAGGTACAATGCGTGCAGTATCCATCTTGTAACGAAACGTTCCATACGGAAGTTCCACAATAAACTCATCACCCTTTTTCAGCTCACCAAACTTTCGAAATACAGTGTCTCGATGACCTGATAACAAAATCTGTTTACCATCACCCGGAAACCCTGTCGTTTTGTAATGACCCACGCCTTTTTTTAAGTCTTCAGGGCTTGTACCTTCTACAATCGGTAATTGTGCATCAATTTTAGGGATACGTAAAATACCGATTGTTTGATTTTCCAGCGGCTGAAAAGTATCTCTAGATACCTTTTCTTTTGTCTCCTTTATTGTTTTTGTAGCTTCTTCCATAGCTTTGTCTTGTTCTTTTACGACATCTGTAATCTCCCATACACTAGACCCTATCAGTACAAGACCCACTAACAATAACAAACCTGCAATGATAGTTCTCATCTAAGCTTCACGCTCCCCTAACAATCCGTAAAAGGTGCAGAGCTCTCTCTGCACCTTTTATATTACTTTTTACGTCTTCTGAGCAATCCAAAGGCTCCGGCTCCAACTGCAACTACACCCGCCGCAAGCATACCAAACATATTTGTAGCTGTATCAGGCAAAGTACCTGTAGATTTTGGTCCTGTAACAGGTGCTGTGACTGGTTTTGCAGGGTCTGTTACTATCGGCGCTGCTCCACTTCCGTCTCTCGGTGTTTCCGTTGTCGGTGGTGTAACTGGTGGCTCACTTGGCTTAGGTGTTTCTTTTGTCAAAGTCAAGGTATATTTTGCAAATCCGTCTACATCTTCACCAATATACGTAACACCTTTTGCAGCACTCAAATACTTTTGTGCGTTCGGAGACGATTGGAAGGTTACTTTCAAATCCGTACCAATTGGAGCAAATGACCAGTTTCCATCCGCCGCCGGATCAATTTTGCCTTTTTTCTTAATATAATCAACGATAATTTGTCTGTTTTCATCTGGCGCTTGTAAAATCAGTTCTGCATTTCTTACACCCGGAAACTTATCTTCGTTTCTAGGATTTCCGGCATTTGCCCCGCGATAGTTATTGGTCGCTACAATAAATTTTTGATCAGCTGTAACAGGTTTGCCGTTAAATGTAAGATTCTTAATACGATTTGCATTCGGGTTAACTGTCTTACCTTTTGTATCATACTTAGCTGGTTGCGTTACATCAATTTCATATTGTACACCATCTAATATATCAAAGTTGTACGTACGGAATTCATTATTAATCAAATTTTGTGGCTCTGCCTTTGTTACATCCAATTGATTAAACTGTCCTGCTGACATTTCCAGCCATTCCTTAACATCTGCACCCGTTAATAATACGGCATTCACCGTATTCGGATATACATATAAATCCGCCATGTTTTTAATTGCAAGCGTTCCGGCAGCGATATCTGTGTAATAATCTGCGCCGTTTCGCCCACCTGCTTTAAATGGTGCTCCTGCTGATAAAACCGGAATATTTCGATATTTAGCATTCTCCGGTTGCTTCAACCATTTTTCTACATATTCTTTTTGCGCATTGGTAACGAGCTGTACAGATGGGTCATCTTGCACAAGGGCAAAATAACTATTGATTGGTGTAGTTGTTTCGCCGACCTTTTCATTTACATAAGCAATTGTACCTTCATGCTCGTCTTTAATAGCATTTAATACGGTCTGATCTGGTGTTTGTGGTGCTGTAGGTGCCGTGATATCACGAAGCTCTGCTTTGGAAGCTGTTTTGTCCACTGTCCATTTACCTTCTACTTGCTTTAACTCTAGATCAATTACACCTAAAGCAGATCCAAAACTACTTGGCATTGTCACGGCTACTCCGTTGATAATTTCTGCTTTTCTATCATGTGAATGTCCGGTTAAAACAGCATCAATTCCAGGTACATTTTGTGCTAAATAAGCAGATACATTTTCTTCGCCTACTTTATAAGTCTTTGGATCTCCCATGCCGGAATGTGAAAGTACAACGATCACATCAGCACCTTCTTGTTTCATTTGTGGAACGAATTTCTTTGCAGATTCTACAATGTCTTTTGCAATGACTTTATCTTGTAAATGCGCTTTGTCCCATTGCATCACTTGCGGAGGAACAAATCCAATTACACCGACCTTAATTGTTTGTTCTTGTCCATTGCTGTCCTTTACTTTCTTTTCCATGATTTTATAAGGAGTAAAATAGTTCTTATCGTTTTCAGGGTTATTATCTTTATCATCAATATATACATTTGCGTTCACTATTGGGAACTCTGCGTTATCACGAGCTTTAGCAAAAAAGTCCAAGCCATAGTTAAATTCATGATTACCTACAGTTGCCGCATCATAATCCAATAAATTCATAACACGATACACCGGATGTATGTAGTTTGGATCGTCCACTTTCTTTTCTTTATAAATGTAATCGCCGAGCGGATTTCCCTGTATTGCATCACCGTTGTCAAATAAAAGCGTATTATCAACTTCTGTGCGTGCTTGCTTAATTAAACTTGCTGTTCTTGCCAGCCCTACTTTCGGATCTTGCTTTGTCTGGTAATAATCATAGTCAGCAAGGTGAACGTGAATATCAGACGTTTCAAGAATACGCAACTTGACCACATTCGTATCTTCTACAGCATAAGAAATAGTCGGCATCATTTGCGGGATGATAACCCCCATAACTAGCGCTGCGCTTGCCACCTTTTTGCTCATTACTTTTTTCAACGTGTGTTCCCCCTTAATAATGTATGTATACATTATTATTGCAATTTTGTATTAAATCAATTTTACAAATAAAACCAATGATTCAACTTATATTTTAGCGAATTTTGTCTATTAAGGTCAATTTAATTTTCTGTAATTATATAAATTTTCTGTAAAATTATATATCTTTTTAAGGTACGTACATTAACAATCATACTTACTGAACTGTGTAGTGTTTCTTTGCGTAATAAAAAAACAAAAAAACCTTATTTCCATAATAAGGTTTTTAATATATCTACGCCTCAAAATAATTACCGTAATATACATTAGAATACGGCCACGTTCGTAAATATGGTTCTCTTAATCCAATGATTTGTCGCATCCTATAACTTTGCGCATTATGCAAAGTTGATGGAAATAAGATTGGATAGTAAAGTTGCCAATATCTTATCATAAACATCCTCCTTAACATATTCTTCTGCTATCTTATGTCTATCGAAAGAAAATGTTGGATTGTACTTTTTATGTTTATGTAAGATGTAGACCTTATCTACATTTTTATAGCATTTGAATAGACTCTTCTCAAGCAAATTGGCAGGCTATGGCGAACTCCCCTCACCTATCGGCTTTTCCGCTTGAAACGGGGGCTTCCTGCTTCATAGACATTTGCCTTTCCTTGCGGGCCGTTCTTACATCTTACCACAGCTTGTGCATAGAGGCGTTTGCATAGAAAGAGACTTGTTCACGATCTTCCTACAGCCTGAACAGTTTTGTGACGTAAGATATCTCAAAAGTTACGAGATACCTTTCTTACTTATTGCAGTAAGCTAACAAGCAACGCCTTTTGTGCATGTAGACGATTTCCAGCTTGTTCAAATACTAGTGAGTGCGGTCCATCAATGATAGCAGCAGTTACTTCTTCTCCGCGATGTGCAGGCAAGCAGTGTAAAAAATGATACGTCTCACTTGCATGTTGCGTTAATTCTTCATTGACTTGATACGGTTGAAACGTAGCTAAGCGTTCAGCCGACTCTTCTTCTTGCCCCATACTGGTCCAGACATCTGTATAAATGAAATCAGCATCTTGAACAGCCAAATGAGGATCATGATGCACTTCAACTATCCCTCCTGTCGAAGCCGCAATACTTTGAGCAGATTGGATAATTGCGTGCTTCGGTAAATGCCCAGCCGGACAAGCTATCGCAATATGCATCCCAACCTTTGCACAAGCAAGCATTAGTGAATGACATACATTATTGCCGTCTCCCACATATGCGAGTTTCACATCTTTAAATGTCCCTTTCACTTCATATATTGTCATTAAATCAGCCAGCGCCTGGCAGGGATGATGGTCATCTGTCAAACCGTTAATAACAGGCACAGTTGCATACTTAGCTAATGTAACCACTGTATCATGACTAAATGTACGAATCATAATGGCATCTACATACTGTGATAATACTTTAGCAGTGTCTTCGATACTTTCACCGCGGCCAAGTTGCAACTCTTTTCCGTTTAAAAACATACCATGGCCACCAAGCTGCACCATGCCAGCTTCAAACGATACACGCGTACGCGTTGAATGTTTATCAAAAATCATACCAAGTATTTTACCTGCTAAAAGAGGGACATTCTGCCCACGCTGATGTTGCGTTTTTAAGGTTATTGCATATTGAATTAACTCCTTTACCTCTAAAGAGCTCATTTCTTCTAATGACAGTACATCTTTTCTCTGTATATTTGAAAGAGATTGCAACATATCATAACCTCCTTATTTTGTACATAGTGCTGCTTGAAACACACGCTCTAGAATAAGAGCGGCTTGTTCTAATTCGTCTATGGTAACAGTTAGAGGCGGTAGTAATCGCAGCACATTTTGTCCTGCCTGTAACACCAACAAACCTTTCTCCTGCGCTTGCTCGATTATGCTATTGACTGCTTCTTCACATACAATACCAATCATTAAACCCTGTCCACGCACTTCCACAATTCCAGGGATATTTTGTAATTTCTTGTGTAGCAAGGAGGAAAAATACAGTCCCTTCTTTGCCACATCTTCTAAAAAGCCATCTTGAAATACCACTTCCATTACAGCCTTCGCCGCTGCCATTGCAATCATATTACCGCCAAACGTAGAACCATGAGAACCAGGTCCAAATGCTGTCACGAGCTTTTGTTTTCCGATCATCGCACCTACAGGTATTCCGTTCCCCAATGCTTTCGCCACTGTAATAATATCCGGTGCAACAGCGGCATGCTCATAGGCAAAAGCTTTTCCTGTACGTCCTATCCCAGTCTGTACTTCATCTACCATAAACAGCGCATTGTGTTTTTTACAAAGTGTCTCTATCGCTTGTAAAAAAGCGATATCCGCAACCATTATCCCCCCCTCACCCTGCACAACTTCAACAAGTACAGCTGCGGTATCATCATCCACAACATTCTGGAGGGCATCTATATCATTAAAAGGTGCATATACAAATGTTTCCAACATAGGGCCGTATCCTTCTTGAATTTTCTCTTGACCAGTTGCACTCATCGTTGCAAAGGTGCGGCCATGAAATGATTGACGAAATGTCACAATTTTTGTTCGCCCTGTATACTTACGCGCTAGTTTAATTGCTGCTTCGTTTGCTTCCGCACCGCTATTACAAAAAAATGCATATGAACCGACGCTTTTAGAAACAAGAAGCTCCGCCACTTCTTCTTGCAACGTATTTTGAAACAAATTGGACACATGCCACACCTTCTGAAGTTGCTCTTGTATTGCACTTTTCACAGCTGGATGACAATGACCCAAATTGCATACCGCAATTCCTGACACAAAATCTAAATATGTCTTACCTTTAGCATCGCGAACAATCGTACCGTTTGCTTCTATAATCTCAAGGTTTCGACGTGCATATGTTGGAAATAAAGTCATTACTTTACACCTACTTTTTTAATAATTTTTGTCCCAGTTATATAACCTGCTTCATCTATAAAGTTTTGTAAACCATTAATAATTATCACCTCATCAACACAATTCAAAGCTGCAAGTGCAGCCTGCACTTTCGGAATCATGCCGCCTGTAATGACACCTGCCTCAATCAATTCCAGCACATACGTTTCTTCTGCTTCTCGCACAAGACGGTTTTGATATAAAATTCCGGGTACATCAGTCACGAATAATAATTGTCGTGCTTGTAAAGCAGCTGCTACTGCAGCTGCAGCGGTATCCCCGTTAATGTTGTATAACTGCCCATCTTTCATACCAATTGGCGCAATGATTGGCACAAATCCTTGTTGCAATAGATGATGAATTAGTTTTCGATTCACACCCTCTACTTCTCCAACAAAACCAAGCTCTTCAACGGGCTCAGCAATCAGAAGATTTCCATCACATCCAGATAACCCCACTGCTTGCAAGCCGTATGCAGAGCAAGTTGCTACTAGATTTTTATTTACAGTACCGCAAAGCTGCATTTGTACGACTTCTAAAACTTCTGCAGTTGTTACGCGTAAACCGGCTTTTTTATGTACAGCAATACCCAGCTTTTTTAGCATCGCATCTATTTCCGGTCCACCTCCATGTACAATAACAACATCACATGTTTTCTGTAATTCTTTTATACTGCTAAAAAATGTTTCTGATAAACGAGAAAGTATACTGCCGCCGCATTTTATTACAATAATATCCTTCAAACTCTCTCCTCCTTACGTACGGTAACTAGCGTTAATCTTTACATAATCGTAACTTAAATCACAGCCCCAAGCCGTACCATTGGCTGCTCCCATATGCAAATCAACATAAATAACGATGGTATCTCCTGCTAAATATCTTGCTGCAGCTTCTTCAGAAAACACTTGTGGTTCACTTTGCTTTAACACACAAAATTCTCCTATATATATATCGATATTGGCCGGATTTAATACAATCTCACTATGACCAAGCGCACCAATAATTCTTCCCCAGTTCGCATCTTCACCATACACAGCCGTTTTTACTAAGGCTGAACCAACAATCTTTTTGGCGGCAATTTGAGCATCTTGTGTGGACACCGCTCCCTTCACATTTACTTCAATTAATTTTGTAGCTCCTTCACCATCTTTTGCGATTTGCTTTGCTAGCGATTCACATACTTCTTTTAACGCTTCATAAAAATGTGGCCAATCCACATGCGCTTCGTGCAAGGAATCATTACCCGCTAAGCCACTTGCCATAACAATTACCATGTCATTTGTAGAAGTCTCTCCGTCTACCGTAATTTGATTAAATGTACAATTTGTAATGCTCGATAATGCTCTTTGTAATACATCACTTTCAATGACCGCATCTGTTGTAATAAACGCAAGCATTGTAGCCATGTTTGGATGAATCATACCCGATCCTTTTGCCGCTCCTCCTACTGTAATTGTCTTACCATCTATCACTGTTTGATAACACGCACGCTTGGTCACAAGATCAGTCGTCAAAATCGCTTCATAGAAGGAATCAGCTTGCTCTACAGCACTCGTTGGCATTAACTGCCCAATCCCCGTTCTAATCTTTTCCATCGGCAGCACTTCACCGATTACCCCAGTTGAGGCAACTGCTACTAAATGTTCCGCAACACCACAATGCTTAGCAGTCAATGATCGCATCTCATAAGCATCTTTTTCCCCTTGTGCACCTGTACAAGCGTTGGCATTACCACTATTTACAACAATAGCCTGTAGCTTATGTGCAACTGCAATGCTTTGCTGCGTCACTCTAAGAGGTGCTGCTTGAAAATGACTTTGTGTATATACCGCTGCGCAACTAGCCGGCACATCGCAATAAATCAGCCCCAAATCTTTACGTACCTTTCTAATACCTGCATGTACACCGGTTGCTTGAAATCCCTTTGGTGTTATAACAGAACCCTCTGTTACTATGTTTACCGTTAAACCGATCATCTCTTTTCCTCCTTTACGGATACATGGGCACAAATCTAATACCTACTTGCTCATCTAGCCCCAGTGATAAATTTGCATTTTGCACCGCCTGCCCGGCAGCACCCTTCATTAAATTATCAATAACAGCTACAACTGTAATGCGGCCGGTTCGTTCATCGTATGTAACACCGATATCACAATAATTAGAACCACATACTTCTTTGGGAGATGGATATATTCCTATTTCTCGAATTCTAACAAAAGACGACTCTTCATAACTTTGTTTATATAAATCTTGTAAAAAATGAGCTGTAACTTCCCGCTTAGATTGTGCATACATCGTCACCATAATACCTCTTGTAATAGGCACAAGATGGGTACTAAATGTAATGGGTTTTGCTTCCTCGTTCCACTCCAGAAGCATCTGTTCGATTTCTGGAATATGCTGATGCTCGTTCACTTTATATATTTTCATATTGTCTTGTATCTCTGGAAAATGCGTCATAGTAGTCGGTGATTTTCCCGCACCAGAAACGCCCGATTTAGCATCTACAATTAACGAATCAGCCAATCCTTCCTTCATTAAAGGAGCGGCTGCTAACAAAGTCGCTGTTGCATAGCAACCGGGATTAGAAATGAATTGTGCCTTAGCAATTGCATCTCGTTGCCATTCTGATAATCCATACACTGCGCCATGCAGTTCGTCTCCTCCTTCGCGCTTGTACCACGTTTCATATGTATGTCGATCGCGAAGACGAAAGTCACCTGATAAATCTATCACTCTCATTCCATGTGCTAGCAGGCGCGGTGCAATAGATCTGGCTACTCCAGGAGGCGTTGCTAAAAATACAAGTTCTGCCTTAGAAGCAATGTGTTCTGTATGAATATCTTCTATATTTTTATCTAGAATATGCTGCAAGTGCGGATATTGACGAAACAGAGGTTCACTGTTTGCAGAAGATGCATGTAATGATACTACTTCCAAGTAAGGATGATTTTGTAGCAGGCGTATAAGCTCTAGTCCCCCGTATCCGGTTGCTCCAATAATAGCTGTTTTCATCACGTACCTCCGCTTCAAACGAAATTTAATTCTGATTATATTATTGTATATTTATTAAGTCAATTAAATATTTATAAATTTTTAACCTAAAAAAATTCATGTCATCCATGCATTGTTATCTCTTTACATGTATGTTACAATCACCTACGATAGGGAATAGTATCTAGATTTATACAGGTTGTACATAATCTATATGTATGCCTATGCCCGATTGATATAACCAGATGTTTGGTTTCATAGCATATACAAGGAGTTTACATATGAATATGTTGCTGCTATATAAGATGATACAAGCGCGCTTTTATCAGTATCATTGTGAGGAAGATGCTTTGTCGGAAGAAGAATGTGCTACATTAGCAAAGCAGGTTTGGAAGGAATATCAGCAGACCGGTGATAATCTACACGAACTGATTGAAGATGCTGTATATGAATTTTTAACAAAATAAAAAGACTGAGACAAAAAGCATCTCAGTCTTTTGTATAATTATTTCTTGTTTAGAGCCGTTCCTGCCAACTTTTCAAACACACGTGGCAATAACGCAAACATAAGTGGTCCTACACTCATCCAGCGCGGCAAATTGATTTCACGTTTATTTCTTTTAATCGCTTTTACAATACAAGCAGCTACATATTCCGGTCGTAACATATATCGTTCTACACTTTTCACATAGGTACCGGATTTATCAGCTATATTAAAGAAGTCCGTACGAATTGGTCCTGGATTAACAGCTGTCACGTAAATGCCTGAGATAGCCAACTCCATGCGCAGGCTATTTGAGAAAGCAAGAACAGCGTGCTTTGTAGCGGAATAAGCACTTGATTTTGGTGTCGCAATTTTACCTGCAAGCGAGGCAATATTTACAATATGTCCACTGCTTCGTTTTTTCATCGCTGGCAACACTGCTTTTGTACAAGCTACCAAACCAAACACATTCACACTAAACATCGCTTTTACTTCTTGCAAAGAGGCTTCTTCAAATGTTTTAAATATACCAAAGCCTGCATTATTCACAAGAATATCAACGTCTCCGACTTCTTGTGAGATGCGTGCGAATACGTCTGCTACCATCTTCTCGTCACTAACATCCAGTTTGTAAACATAGCATGCTGAACCAATTTCCTGACGAACCCGCATCAACTCTTCTTCACGTCTTGCTAACAGTACGACAGTAGCCCCTTCTTTCACCAGCAAACGTGCCAATTGTTCGCCAATACCGCCTGATGCCCCGGTAATAGCAGCTATTTTCCCTTTCAGTTCCATTCACATCACCTACTTTGATAAATCAATACACCGGACACTGAATCAACTTTCACTTTTTGATTATATTCTAAAAAGTCCAATTGACCAACTGTTTCAGAGATAGTAAGTGCCAATTGTTTTTGATAAATCCCAGGGAATAATGCCTGACACACTTCAAAAGCTGTCATCGGTCTTTTCTTTATCATTTGTAGCACCTGCTCAGCGCGCTTTTGTTGTTTTTGAAGACGCTCTCTCACAAGCTTTTCCACCTCGGTTACATCTTCACCATGCCCTGTCATAATACGTGAAATTGGCATCTCCGCTAAGCGACGCAATGAATGATTATATGCTAATAACGGCTTTTCTCGTTCTCCGCCCTCATAGGGAGGTTCTAACAAAGGATTTGATGAAATGCGCGCCAGCAAAACATCTCCCCCGATCATAAGTCCGTCTTGCTCTCTGTACAGGGCGATATGAGTAGAGGCATGACCTGGTGTCTCAATGACTCGAAAACCAGGTAACTCTGCTATTTCATCTCCTTCGCATACAGATCTAGTTAAAGAACGCTTACATGCAAGCTTCAATGTGTTGGTTAACGAAAGACCTTTTTCAATAAATGCTTCCGGAACACCAAGTTCACTTGCAAGCGAAGCAGAAAAACGCTCATATTTTTGAATAAATGCGACATTCTGCGTAATCCACGGCTCATTCAGCGGATGTCCCACTATATTTGTTCTGTCGCTGAACTCGCCGAGTAATCCACTATGGTCGGCATGATGATGGGTTAACACTACTGTTTCAATATCCTTGATTTCATAACCAAATTGCGCTAGTTGATGAACGAGAGCTTGTCGCGTTTCTTCTGTTTTTGTGCCTGTATCAATTAACGTAAGCGCGTCTCCTTTAATTAAGTAGGTATTAACTGTCTCCGTTGCAAACGGCACCGGTAATGGTAAGCAGTGAATTTGCATAGTAATCCTCCATATACATCTTCATCATCCAAAATACAACCTCAAAAATGAATGTACATTCATTTTACACCTCATTCCTTTCTTTGTCATTATTTTCAAACAAATAACAGGGATATATCTGAAGGAGTCGAATTGTTATGTAAAAAGGAGGCGTATGTATGAAGAAAATTTCATTTATAGGGGCAGGTTCCATTACAGAGGCTATTATCGCAGGATTGACTCAAAGCATGAATGGCCAAAGTATTATGGTAAGCAACCGAAATAATAGGAGTAGACTATTAGATTTGCAAACTATGTATGGTGTCACATTTACACAAAATACAGAGGAGCTAGTGAATAATGCAGACCTCGTTATTTTAGCTGTAAAACCGAAGGATGCTGCAGAAGCGATAAAATCTATAAAAGATTATGTACACCAAGAGCAATTGATTATTTCTTTAATGGCAGGCGTATCTACCGAGTCTCTTACAAATCTGCTAGAACAAAACAATCCCATTATACGAGCTATGCCAAATACGTCGGCGGCCATTTTAAAATCAGCAACGGCCCTCTCTCCATCTATTCATGCAACCGGGCTACATATAGAAATGGCAACTTCTATATTTGAAAAAATCGGTCTCGTTTCTGTTGTAACAGAAGAGCAAATGCATGCTGTCACCGCATTATCAGGCAGTGGTCCTGCCTATATTTATTATGTGGTGGAAGCTATGGAAAAAGCTGCTTCCCAAATCGGATTATGTGAGAACGTTGCCAAGCCTTTGATTTTACAAACCATGATTGGTGCAGCTGAGATGTTAATGGAAACACCAAAGCATCCATCGGTGCTACGAAAAGAGATTACTTCCCCGGGCGGGACAACAGAAGCTGGTATTGGTGTGCTGGAACACCATGATTTTCAAAATATTCTCGTTCGTTGTATTACTCGTGCTACCATTAGATCTCAGGAACTTGGTGAAGGCTTAACACAATTATTAAATAAAAAATAAAAGGCGATGCAATTGCATCGTCTTTTATCTGGTCATCAGAAATTGCTTCAGATCCTCTGCTAACTCCGTATATGGAAAAATATCGCGTGCTTCTTGTAGTAGCTTCTCACTATCTTCTCCCTGATAACGCGAGCTAATATGCGTCATGATTAAACATCCCACATTCGCTTTTTTAGCTACCTCAGCAGCCTGTGCTGTTGTAGAATGAAAATAATTGTATGCTTGTTCCTCATCTGCTGCGGCAAATGTTGCTTCATGAACTAATACATCTGCATTCTTCGCAAGTCTTATACTTGTCTCGCAATAACGCGTATCTCCTAATATTGTAACAATGCGGCCTTTTTGCGGTGCACCCACATAATCTTTCCCATGTAATTGGGTACCATCTTCAAGTGTAATACTATGACCAGCTTTCAATAATTTAAATGCCGGACCAGGCTTGATGCCAAGAGCTAACAATTTGTCAACAAGAAGCGGACCCGCAATATCTTTTTCTATAATGCGGTACCCAAAGCATTCGATACCATGAGACAACCTACCGGCTTCCACAATGAATTGTTCATCTGCAAATATAATACCCTCTTCTTCAATCTCTACCACATGAATCGGATATTTTACATGCGTTGTACTCACTCGCATCGCTACGTCAATAAACTCCTGAATTCCTTTTGGACCGTATACAGTCAACGGCGTTTCGCCACCTTGAAAAGAACGGCTTCCTAGTAAACCCGGCAATCCAAAAATATGGTCACCATGTAAATGTGTAATAAATATTTTTTCAATGCGGCGCGGCTTTACTGATGTATATAAAATTTGGTGCTGTGTTGCTTCACCACAATCAAATAACCACGTCACACCACGCTCTTCCAATAACTGAAGCGCGATTGCAGAAACATTTCGTCCCTTAGCCGGCACACCGGCTCCTGTTCCTAAAAAAACCAAATCCATAATTCTTACCTCTTTTCCGACATCTATCCACTATCTTACGGAAAGCGGGCCCTATTAGCAATACAAAAAGCCAGAACCATTTTCTTTATATTATAAGTTGTAAAGTATCAAACTAAAAAAGCAATAACATTTTACAGCCTTACTCATTAGGTAAATAAAAAGGTGTCCCAAAGGTTCAGCTGTTTTTGCTAGCCTTTAGGACACCTTCTTCATGTATTATTTGACTGTTTCGCGAATAATTGCCACTACAAGCTCTGCCGTTTTTACAAGTTCTTCAACCGGCATCTTTTCATTTGTGGTATGAATTTCTTCATACCCCACTGCAAGGTTCACAGTCGGTATACCGTGACCTGCGATTACATTTGCGTCGCTTCCACCCCCGCTTTGATGCAGTGATGGTGTACGTCCGATGGCTGTAATTGCACGTTTTGCCAATTCTACAACGTGATCTCCATCTGCAAATTTGAAGCCAGGATACATGATATCCACATCGACTTCAGCTTGTCCGCCCATCTCTTCTGCCGTGGAGATAAATGCTGCTTTCATTTTTTCAACCTGTGCGAGCATTTTTTCTTCCACTAAAGAACGAGCCTCCGCTAAAATAAACACATGATCGCATACAATATTCGTTTGTGTGCCTCCTTCAAAGCGCCCGATATTGGCAGTTGTTTCTTCATCAATACGACCTAGTGGCATTTTAGCAATCGCCTTTGCTGCAATTGTGATTGCGGAAACACCTTTTTCTGGTGCTACACCAGCGTGGGCAGTCTTACCACGAATAATTGTTTTTAATTTTGCTTGCGTCGGAGCTGCAACGATAATATCCCCTACTTTACCATCGCTATCAAGCGCATAACCATATTTTGCTGTGATTAAAGAGCGATCAAGCGCTTTTGCACCAACGAGACCAGATTCTTCTCCAACCGTAATAATAAACTCAACTTTACCATGCGGCGCATTTGTTTCCTTTAGTACGCGAATTGCCTCTAGCATTGCCGCCAAACCAGCTTTGTCATCCGCTCCTAAAATCGTTGTACCATCCGTGACAATATAGCCATCTTGAATAGACGGCTTAATCCCTTTACCAGGCACAACCGTATCCATGTGAGCTGTAAAGTAGATGGTATCCGCCTCTACTTTGGCTGGCAGTGTGCAAATTAAATTACCTGCACCATGTCCAGTTTGTGCTGTTGTGTCATCTTCAAACACCTCTACGCCAAGTGCAGAAAACTTCTCTTTCAGCACTTTACAAATTTCTGCTTCATGCTTTGTTTCTGAATCAACTTGAACAAGCTCTAAAAATTCGTTTACTAAACGTTCTTGATTAATCATATATATGCCTCCTCTATTTCTTGTTATGTACAAGTTTCATTATAACAGAACTATATCCAAGTTACGAAAGGCGAGCGCATAGACGCTCGCCTCGTTACAATGGGATATTGCCATGCTTTTTTTTCGGACGCTCTTCCTTTTTATTACGCAGCATATCGAGTGCTTGCATCAACTTAATTCTTGTATCACGCGGATCAATTACATCATCAACAATACCATGCTTTGCTGCGACATAGGGATTAGCAAATTTTTCACGATATTCCTCAATGAGCTGCGCCCTTGTTTCTTCAGGATTGTCGCTGCCCTCAATCTCCTTGGCAAAAATAATATTTACGGCTCCTTGTGGTCCCATTACTGCAATTTCCGCATTGGGCCATGAAAATACAACATCAGCACCAATCGCCTTACTGTTTAAAGCAACATAAGCACCGCCATATGCTTTACGTAAAATGACTGTAATTTTAGGAACTGTTGCCTCAGAATACGCATATAAAATTTTCGCTCCGTGTCGGATAATGCCTCCGTGCTCTTGCTTGACTCCTGGAAAAAATCCTGTTACATCCTCAAAAGTAATTAGCGGGATGTTAAAGGAGTCGCACAAACGAATAAAGCGCGCTGCTTTATCAGACGAATCAATATCAAGACTGCCAGCCATAACTTTTGGCTGATTACAAACAAGACCAACCACTTCTCCTTTTATTCTTGCAAAACCAATTACAATATTTTTTGCAAAGTTTTTTTGAATTTCAAAAAAAGAACCTTCGTCAACAACTCCATCAATAACATGACGCACATCGTATGGCCGAACAGCATCAAATGGAATCACATCCGTTAAATCAGGACGATAATCATCCTCATCAGGTGTGCCGTACATAAACGGACGTTCTTCGCAGTTTTGCGGTAAGTAACTGAGTAGCATTCGCACGATCTCTAAAGCATTTTCCTCGTCCGTAGCTGCAAAATGTGCGTTTCCACTAATCGTATTATGTACCTTCGCACCGCCAAGGTCCTCGGCTGAAATGCTTTCTCCTGTCACTGTCTCAATTACTTTTGGTCCAGTAATAAACATTTGGCTCGTTGTTTCTACCATAATTACAAAATCAGTGATAGCTGGTGAATACACTGCACCACCAGCACAAGGTCCTAATATCACCGAAATTTGCGGGACGACACCTGAATAGATGGCATTTCGGTAAAAAATATGGCCATAACCATCCAAGGATAATACACCTTCTTGAATTCTTGCACCGCCGGAATCATTTAACCCAATAATTGGTGCCCCATTTTGCGCAGCCAAATCCATAACATTCGCTATTTTTTTAGCATGCATTTCACCAAGGGCTCCACCAAACACGGTAAAATCCTGTGAAAACACATATATAGGACGCCCATTAATCTTACCATATCCGGTTACTACTCCATCTCCTGGCCCAGCCTTATCTCCAAGACCAAAATCACTGCAACGGTGCTCCATAAATGGATTTAACTCCATAAACGTACCAGGATCTACAAGTAGATCAATGCGCTCACGCGCTGTAAGCTTCCCCTTTTCGTGCTGTTTTTCAATCTTCGCATCTCCCCCACCTAACTCAATCTCTCGTTTTCTATCATATAAATCATTGATTTTCTCATAAATATCAACCATGTGTCTCTACCCCCTTTTTCTCGCAAAGTTCATATAAAACGCCGTGTGCAGACTTTGGATGCATAAAGGCAATACTTGCTCCTGCCGCACCAATGCGAGGAGAAGAATCAATCATTTGAATGCCATTTTGCTCCATCTCTTGGATTCTATCCGCAATTGATTTTACACCTAACGCCACATGATGAATGCCCTCTCCACGCTTCTGAATAAACATCGCAATCGGACTTTCTTTGCTTAAAGGTTCGAGCAGCTCTAATTTACTTTCTCCCAACTCCAAAAAAGCTACCTTGACTTGCTGCGAGGCTACCTCTTCAACTCCTAGCAACCTAAGTTTCAATACGTTCGTATAAAATGGTAGCGCTTCCTCTAAAGATTGAACTGCAATTCCAATATGATCAATTTTTTGAATCATGACTTCCACCCCTTGTTGTACATGAATTGCAAAATTAGACATATATTTTCTTTATTCGCTGTTTCATGTCACTTCTCCTTGTTTTCAGAGAATTTTGAATAACAAAATCTTTATTGCCCCTTAAAAGCGTTCTAGCTACAATACAAGTAACAAACAAGGAGGTTATATTATGAGAAAAACATCTCAAAAAATTGTCGTTTACGTGATGCTGTTTTCCATGCTACTTACAACCTTGCTTACAGGCTTAAGCATGTTTTGGTAGATGGAAAAGCGAAAGCGGCTTGTTTAGCTCCATAGGGCTGAGGTTCTCGGCACATAAAGGCGCTTTTTGCCTTAATGGGACGAGGTTCTCAGACCGGGGGAGCTAGCCGCTGTAGCTGGACAGAGGAAAAGCGAAAGCGGCTTGTTTAGCTCCATAGGGCTGAGGTTTTTACATTAAGAGAACTAACAAACAGAAAAGGCTGATATGAAAACCGTTTTATGCGGTTTCATATCAGCCTCTTTTATTCCCATCTACTCATTGCCCCTTTTTCTTTCGCAAGCTGTTCAAACGATTTTTTAGTTCGAACAATTAATACCTTCGTTCCAACGGGAACTTTTTCATACAAAGTCTCTACATCTTTCGGATACATGCGAATACATCCTTGTGAAATATACTTGCCGATCGAGCTCGGCTGGTTTGTACCATGAATGCCGTACTTATTTCCTTCTGTGCCTTTTGCATTAAACCCTATCCAACGTGACCCTAACGGATTTTTAGGAGATCCACCCGGGATATTGCCTTTTATATAATATGGATTTTTCACTTTCATGACCACATCAAACTCGCCTTCAGGTGTTAAATCATTCGTTTTTCCGGTTGCTACTGGATATACCTTTTGAATCATACCGTCATCAATAAAAGCCAGCTTATTATTTTGCTTATTTACAATAATATAAGGGTCTCCTACACGTGGGTTATCGCCCATTGGCCATATAGGGGACAATGAAACTAATAATAGCAAAGAAAGCAACTGCAGCATTATACGCCTCCTGGTGGTAAAAAATTAAGAGCTATGCACCTTTTTGGGACATTTGATACTTCATATTCTTCCCTTGGAACTCACTTTTAATGAGCAAATATTGTTCCATTTCATTGACAAGCTGATGCAACATAGCGCGCGTTTCAAACTCTTCCCTCGTTTGCGGCAAAGGCATTTCACGGAATTGTTCTCGCATTTCATGAAGCAAATGTAGCGATATTAAACCTGTACTTTCAGGTCTGATAGCATGGGCCACATTTTCAATAAAATCCGCAATCATTTCAGCTTGTTCGTATGTCCATGATAAAGAGGCAACAAGCGGCATAACACGCTCTAAAATCTCAAATTGTCGCAAACGCATATTAAAGTAACGATAATAATAGCTGTCTTCTCTGACAAAATGGTTTTCCAGCTTTTTAAAAGCCAGATCTCGCGCATCTTTTAAAACAGACGCCGTTGTAATCAACTCTTGGCCATTCCATTGACGCTCCCGATCTCGCAAATACGCTGCCATTTCTGTTAAAATTATTTTAAAATGTGATTCCACCTCATCCCGCATCCGTTCCAACTCTCGTTCCGCACTCGGCATATATAAATTAATCAACAATGCAATACCAATTCCGATTGTCAAAATGGAAATCTCGTTTCTAATAGCATGCCATGTAATACTTTCCAATGAATATAAATGCATTACAATAACTGAACTCGTTACAATTCCTTCCGGCACGCGAAGCATTACGGCAGTAGGTATGTATAAAAGCAATAAAATGCCAACAGCTAATGGATGATAGCCAAGAATTTCAAATATTACAAAGGAAAATAACATTGCCAATAAACATGCGCCAAACCTTTGCAATGATACCTCAAGTGATTTTTTCTTTGTGTTTTGTACACATAAGATGACTAAAATACCTGCTGAACTGTAAAACTGCAATTCAAACAATTGTGCAATAAAAATAGCAAATGCGGCGCCAACAGCTGTTTTTAAGGTCCGGTATCCAATTCTAAACATTATTATTTCACCTCTTATGTTTATTTTAAAGGAAAGCAGGTGAAAATGTACTACGTATTGCATAAAATTATACTTTTGCGAATATATTGGACGCACCAATCTAATTTAAAGGAGGATATATGCGCGCAATTCGCTTTTATCTCGGCGTTTCTTTATTATACGGTCTTTATAAAGCATTATTTTTATTTTTACATTTAGAACTGCGCATTACCATTCCATACGAAGCATTGTTGCAAGGTACAGGTTTTATTTTGTACATGCTTTTTTCATTCTCTGTTTCCCCTGCATATTTTAAACATTGGCGCTATACATTCGCTTTTCTGATTACTTCTGTTATTTGGACGTCTGACATTGTATGGATCTGGCTTTACCTACATATATTTCTTCCTTTTGTCATGTACTAAAAAACAAAAAAAGAGGCACTTTGGCCTCTACAACATTTTTTGTAAAAATTCCTGTGTACGTGCACTCTTTGGTGCGCTAAAAAATTCGTGTGGGGGCGCATCTTCAACAAGGTAACCACCATCTAAGAACAACACACGGTCTGCTACTTCTTTCGCAAACCCCATTTCATGTGTCACGATTGCCATTGTCATACCTGTATGCGCTAATGACTTCATAACTTCAAGCACTTCTTTTACCATCTCCGGATCAAGAGCCGATGTTGGTTCATCAAACAACATCACCTCAGGCTCCATCGCTAGAGCACGTGCAATCGCTACACGTTGCTTTTGGCCGCCTGACAAACGCCCTGGAAACTCGTTAGCTTTCTCTAGCAACCCAACTTTCCCAAGTAGCTCTTTTGCTTTCTGCTCTGCAGACGCTTTAGCTACTCCCTTTACTGTCACTGGTGCATACGTTAAGTTTTCCAACACAGTCATATGCGGAAATAAGTGAAAGTGCTGAAACACCATCCCTACATTTTGACGTACTCTCATAATATCTGTTTTTGCATCTGTAACCTCTTTATTGTTAATCCAAATACGGCCAGAAGTAGGCTGCTCTAACAGGTTCATACAGCGTAAAAATGTGGATTTTCCGGATCCAGAAGGACCTATAATAGCAACAACTTGTCCTTGCTCAATCACTGTGCTAATATTTTTTAAAACTTCTAGCTTGCCGAACGATTTGTGAAGTCCTTCAATCTTAATCACCTTTTTTCATTCTCCTTTCAATCGCTTTTCCGAGAAGCGTCAACAGCATAATGAGTAAGTAGTAAATAGCACCTACAAACAGAAGCGGTTCAAAGTAAGAATATGTTTCGCCGCCGACAATATAGGCACGGCGCATCAAATCAGCTGCACCAATAACTGTTACAACAGCTGATTCTTTTGTAAGAGTGATGAATTCGTTCATTAAGGCCGGTAGGATATTTTTAAGAGCCTGCGGTAAGATAATATTTAACATCATCTTACGGTATGGAATACCAAGAGCCATCGCAGCTTCTGTTTGTCCCTTATCAACAGCTTGAATACCAGCTCGAATAACCTCTGACATATATGCACCGGAGTTTAGTCCAAACGCAAGAACTGCTGCTAAAAACGCGGTAATATCATAGCCGGTGAGCTGCGGCAAGCCGTAATAGATAATCATGAGTTGTAGTACAAGTGGTGTCCCGCGAAATACAGACGTATACGCATCTGCGAACCAGCCTAAAGCTTTAATTCTAGCAATCTTACATAATGCCAGAAGAGTACCTAGGGTAAAGCCAAATATTGCAGACACAGCTACGATTTGAAGTGTAACTTGTAAGCCTTTTAGTATATACGGTAACGATGGCGCAATTTGTGAAAAATCAAGATTCATCTATATGCCGTCCTTTCCTCTCAAATCAGCTATCCAAAAGTACAATTAAAGTAACTTTCGAACATTTTTGTTATACCTTCATAAAGGCAATAAGGAATCTCCTACATTCTTTGAGGAGATTCCCATATTTATACTTATTGTTCGTCGCCGAACCATTTCTTAATTAACTTTTCCATCTCACCATTATCTTGCATCTTTTTAATTACTTTATTGAATTCTTCTGTTTGCTTGCTTCCTTTTGGAAATGCGATAGCCGAACCAGCCTCATCAGCAGCTTCAGGGATTTCAATGCTTTTTAGCTCGGACATTTTTGCTAAATAACCCTTTGCTACTGTGTCTTCAATGATAATTGCATCAACGCGACCTGCTTTTAGCTCTTCAAACAACTCAGGAATACGGTTTCGGTCTGTAATCTTAATTTCTGTTGCTTTTTGAATGTCCTTCGCTTTTCCTTCTTGAATAGATCCTGTTTGGACACCCACTGTTTTACCTTTTAAATCTTCTACTTTTTGTACTGCGCCATCCTTGGAGATTACCAGATTTTTAGCTGTAAAGTAAATATCTGTAAAGTCAGCATTTTTCTTACGCTCTGCTGTTGGTGTCATACCAGCCATAACAAAATCAACTTTTTTGGCTTCCATTGCAGCCAATAAACCCGTAAAGTCCATATCCTTAATCTTAATCTCGTATCCTAGCTCTTTAGCAATATATTTTGCTATATCTACATCAAATCCAATAATTTCATCACTCTTTGCTGAATCAATGTATTCGTACGGCTTATAATCTGCGGATGTTCCCATTACAAGCACTTTCTTTTTGTCTGAAGTCTCTTGTTTAGAACAAGCACCCAGAATACCTACAACAAGTAAGCTGGCCAATAAAATCGACAATAACTTTTTCATTATAATTCCCCCTGTTTTAAATTTTCTGAATTTACTTACTTATTATGTGGTAAACAAACCACATATGCAAGAAGATTTTTTGTTATTTTTATTCTACAAAATGTATTTTAACACATTTTTATATTTATACAATATTCTTTTTAAAATTTTCTATCTGTATTTTTCTTACATTATCAGTGAATTTCAATAAAACACCTATAAAACAAGGTTTTATTATTAAAAACCCCTAAATTATTCTAAAAAAATGTGCAACATTAAGCTTAACAAGTGAATATTTATGCTTTTTCATACAATTAATATAGTAGTATTATTTATTCCAAAACAAAAAAAGCAGAGCCTAAAGCTCTGCTTTTTAACAAATATATACATCTTATCTAGGCTCTTTTTCCCATTTTTTCTCAGGCTTTTCTTTATGTTCTGGCTGCTTCCCATGATTGGAACGATTGCCTTGTTCAGGTTTGTGCTGCGGCTGAACACGTTCCTTTTTTTGTTCAAACTTGTGCTTATCTTCATTCGAGCGAGACTGGTTAACAGGATGTTTCTGTTTCTGTTTCTGTTTCTGTTCCTGTTTCTGTTCCTGTTTCTGTTCCTGTTCCTGTTCCTGTTCCTGTTTCTGTTTCTGTTTCTGTTTTGGTACAACAGGCATAGCAGGAGGAGCATCCTGTGGAGGCACTGTTATGTGTGACTCATTTGAATGAATTATATCTTGTTGGTTTCTGTCTTCTTGTTGCTTTGGTTGTTTAAATTGCTTGTTTTGTTTTTGTAGGTACTTTCCTGTACTAATGCCTTGCTTTTTAGCAATAGCTCGTTGTTCTAGCGTACTTTGCTGATAGACAACTTGAACGCTTTGCGCTTCATAAGTAGCCTTCAAGTCTTTCAGATTCTGATTCAATCTGTCAGACATTTCCTTTTCCTTCGTAACAGCCGTAAATGTAATGCCCTGTTCCTTTAAGTAACCTTCTTCTCTACTTTCTGCTACGATATTGTTAATAACATTTTGCAAGGACTGATGTTTCCAATTTGATAAATGCTGAATAATACGCTTTCCATCTTTATTATACGCATACAATTCAACCACGCGGAGCTGGTCTGTTACTCCTACCTCTAAGCTCGGATTAATATCAATAGCAACATATGCTAACACCCGATCTGGCCGGTTACTATATAGCATCATCAAAAATACACAACACAAAATAGCAACTGCTGGCTTTAAAATAGAAAAGCTCCAACGCTGAACAGGTCTTATTGAGACTTCTTGTCCAATCGTATATGCCTGCTCTCGCTTGCATGTGATAAATTCTCCACTTGGGGTCAGAACGACCACAGTACTTCGTTTCATTTCCATAATAATCCCTTTATTCATCGCTCTTTCCTCCTTGTATATACTCCAAAATATGAGTATATTGGTTCACAAACACAATGCAAATGGCGATAATATAGCGACGATGACTTTCTAAGACCTTTCTACTTACATGAAAGGAACTTTCTATTCGTCTTAAAGGTAGCTTTTTCTTTTGAAACAATTCTTGTAACAACTCTTCTTCATGCGCCAATTGCTGCGCAATACACATGAGCTTTTGCCGTGTATCTCGATGCTTTGGAGAGTCTTTTACCAAATCGGAAAAAGAGATTTTAAATTCACTCAATACTGTCTGAAAATGCAGTATTTCGTCTTTTCGATCTGATGTTTCCAGTTCTTTCATATATTCAGACAAAGCCATTTTTATTTCAATGGCTTCTTCTTGCTGGTCTTCTTGTAAAAAGACAAGATTATGTTTAAATTCTTTACGCATATGATCAATAATATCTCTTTTTATAAGAAGCTCAGCAAATGCAAAAAATGACTTTCCCTTCTTATATGAATATTGCTGAATTGCTTGATGAAAAGCAAACAATCCGATGCTGTATTCGTCATCTTGCTCCGTAATATAGCGACGACAAACTGTTGAAACTGTTTTTCTTATAAAAGGGCGGTACTTCGTAAGAAATTCATCTAAATCTCCTTTGCCGGATTGGAGCTGCATAACAAGCTCTTCCGCGCCCGGTCTTTTCACTTTAAACAACAAACTTAACACAAGTAATTCTCCCCTCTTCTGTCAATAGCAGAATGGTCACTTCTTTAAGAAGTGACCATTATACCACAGGGTCTTACTGCTTGTCTTGATGCTTTTTGTGACCTTGTTTTCCTTGCTCTTTCTTTTCATGACCATGCTTTTGACCGTTATCATGGTGTTCTTTCTTTTCTTTTGGACCTTGTGTATGCTCAGGCTTTTGCACCGCTGGTTTTACCGGACGTTTCGCTGGTGTTGCAGGTACTGCTGGCGTTGCAGGTACTGCTGGCGTTGCTATTTCTAGTTGTGCCGGTGCTGTAACCGCCTCTTGTTCTTGTTCCGGCTGCATCACCTGTACATCCACAGACTCCTCAGGTTTTGTCTCTATTTGTTTCTGCTTGCTTTCCCCTATAATAACAAGTTCTTGCTTTGCTTGCTTTTTTTCTATTTTATTCGCAAGTTTTACAAAGCTTTTCTCTATATTTTTAGCAATGGCGGCTTTTGCCTTCGGATTCTTTACTTTATCGAGTACTTTTGCTAAAGCCTCAATATTGTGTCCGATATGAATTTTCACCTTTTCTTTTTCTGTAACAGGTTTTGCTACCTCTGTCTCTGTCTCTGTTTCTGTCGCTTCTTCCTCCGTTTTATCAGAAGCGTCATCTGCTACTACTATCAATTGATCTGTTTCAGAAGGCGTTTGCTCTGTATCTTCTCCCAAAAGTTCATCTGCTTTTTCTAATTTATCGGCAGCTTCTTTTAATGTATCTTGTGTGTAATTGTCTTTCCCCTCTTGGATCAATACACGCGCTTGTGCAATACGATCTGCGGCTTGTTCAGATAAGAGCTTCGCTTTGTCTAAATCGTTTGTCGCTAGTGCCAAACGAATATCTTCCATCATCGTTTTGATGAAATAAAAGAAATCGCCTTGCACAAGTGCTGGTGCTTCTTCTGTTGTTTTCTCCGTGTTTGTGTCTGCATAGGCCGTTCCCACCAAAAACGGACTGCACAGCAATATGGTTGTCATAGTGCCTTTTACGAATACGTTTTTCATATTACCTTCCCCCATTTGCTTAGGTCACTATATATATTCGGGGGCTTACTTATTTTTAAGGGGGTCGCATAAAAAATTTTTTAAAAAAGTTTTTAAGTTTGAACCTAATTACTCAACTTTCACAGAATGAAATTGGTAAATAAACCTTGATATATCTAGAAATTCCGTTAATCCATTGCTGAATTTGACTCTCAATCAGTTTTTAACTGTTTTATGACATCCTGAAGAATCTCGATCATCTACTGAAGAGCGACAGCCCAATTCAGTTCCTGCATTTCATCGCAAAGATCGTAAAATAAACCGCAAATCGTACGGGAAGTGTTCGTCAGAATGCTCACTTTTCCAATCGTAGGTGCAATGGGGAAATAAAAAAGCTGACAGCTGTCAGCTTTTATACTTCTTCACAATATTGATCGAAATACCCTTGTAATTTTTCAACAACCTGCATTGGAGAATGTCCTTCAATTTCGTGACGTTCAACCATCGTTAAGATTTTTCCATCCTTTAAAAGTGCAAATGAAGGTGAAGAAGGCGGATATCCTTCAAAATACTCACGCGCATGTTGTGTCGCTTCTTTATCTTGCCCTGCAAATACCGTTACAAAATGGTCAGGACGCTTATCGTAATGTACAGAATGCGCTGCTGCAGGACGAGCCACACCGCCTGCACACCCACACACCGAGTTAATCATTACAAGCGTAACACCCGGGCGTTTGAATGCATCGTCTACTTCCTCAGGCGTTGTTAGCTGCGTATAACCGGCTGCTGCAATTTCTTGACGTGCTTGTTGTACAACGTCGTTCATAAAAAAGTTAAAATTAACCATAATAAATCCTCCTTTGTGTAGCTATTATCATTTTATCAATTCCCTAGAAGGATTGCCATTTACAGCGCTTCATAATATGTCAATAGTTCCGCTACAGCTGTGGTTACCGTTTTTTTACCTTGCAAAATATCACGCTCACAAGCAAAAATATGCGCTCTCATTTCAGGTTGCGAAAAAAAGCGTTGCTCTAATTCCTCTCGGATTGAAGTGTATAGCCATTTCTTTTGTTGCTGTAAGCGCCGCTGTTCAAATACGCCAGAGGACTTCGTTTCTGCTTCAAACATGCGTACTGTCTGCCAAAATTCCGTTATCCCTTCACCTAAAAGAGCTGAGCATGTAGAAATGTTAACAGTCCATCCGTCTGTGATAGGCTGAAACACATGGGCCATACGTGTATATAAGGAAGCTGTTTGCAATGCTTGCACTTTATTTTCTCCATCTGCCTTGTTAATTAATATAGCATCGGTTAACTCTAAAATACCGCGCTTTATGCCCTGTAATTCATCTCCTGCTCCAGTCAATGTAAGGAGAAGGAAAAAGTCAACCATATCTCGAACCATACCCTCACTTTGACCGACACCAACTGTTTCTACAATAATAACGTTGTAACCCGCAGCTTCACATAGAAGCATTGTTTCTCGTGTCCGGCGATTCACACCGCCAAGTGCTCCTCCTGAAGGAGAAGGGCGTACAAAAGCATTTTTCTGCTGAATAAGACGTTCCATTCTCGTCTTATCTCCTAAAATACTACCTCGCGTCAGCGTGCTACTTGGATCAATAGCAAGCACTGCCACTTTATATCCCTGCTCACATAGCATCGTACCAAACGCTTCAATAAATGTACTCTTACCAGCACCGGGCACACCTGTAATTCCAATCCGAATGGATTTTCCTGTGTCAGGAAGCAGCAACTTAAGAAGTTGCTGCGCTTTGTCTTTATGTTTTTGCGCATTGCTTTCAATCAATGTAATCGCTTGGGCTAAAAATGCCCGATCGTTACACTTCACACCTTGTGCTAGCTCCTCCACAGAAATATTTCTTTTCTTAATGGGGGGATTTTCAGGAAACGGGGGCTTTGTCCCGTCCATAATCGTGGATGCAAAGGCTTCTGATTGTTCTATAGGAACCCATTCCGGTCGCTTCTCTTCTTTCATAATTTACTCCGTTTCTCCGACAAGACGACTTTGAATTTCTTCAAGAATCTTTTCTGCCGCCTGCGGGATCACAGTACCAGGTCCAAAAATCGCAGCTGCCCCTGCTTTATATAAAAACTCGTAATCTTGCACAGGGATTACTCCCCCTACAATGACAACAATGTCTTCTCTCCCGAATTTTTTAAGTTCTTCTACTAATTGTGGAAGCAAGGTTTTATGTCCTCCTGCTAACGAACTCATCCCAATGCAGTGTACATCGTTCTCTACCGCTTGCCGTGCCGCTTCTTCTGGTGTTTGAAATAGCGGCCCGATATCAACGTCAAAACCAAGATCCGCATAAGCGGTTGCCACAACTTTTGCGCCGCGATCATGCCCATCTTGTCCAAGCTTAACAATTAAGATGCGCGGACGACGACCTTCTTCTTCCGCAAATACATCTATTTTATCACGCACTCGTTCAATTTCCTGCCGGTTTTCATATTCCGAACCATATACACCACTTACAGATTGAATAACCGCCTTGTGCCGACCTGCCACCTGTTCAATTGCATCTGAAATCTCTCCAAGCGTTGCACGGACGCGCGCTGCTTGCACTGCCAGCTCCAAAAGATTATCATTTCCTTTTGCAGCCTCCGTTAAAGCTCTAAGCGCTATTTGTACTTGTTCCTCATCTCTTGCTTGCTTCAAAGCTTCAAGACGTGCTAGCTGGTTTTTAAGCACAGCGGTATTGTCTATATTTAAAATATCAAGCGGTTCTTCTTGCTCTAACCGATATTGATTTACACCGATAATTGGTTCTTTTCCAGAGTCAATATGTGCTTGCCTTCGTGCTGCAGCTTCTTCAATACGCAGTTTTGGGATGCCCTTTTCAATCGCTTTCGTCATACCACCTAATGCTTCTATTTCTTCAATATGCGTCCAAGCTCTTTCGACAAGAGCATTTGTCAATGACTCTACATAATAAGACCCTCCCCACGGATCAATAACCGAGCAGATTCCCGTTTCTTCCTGTAAATATAATTGTGTATTTCGCGCAATACGCGCGGAGAAATCTGTTGGCAGTGCAATTGCTTCATCAAGAGCATTTGTATGTAGGGACTGCGTATGACCGAGCGCAGCAGCCAATGCTTCGACACATGTACGTGCTACATTGTTGAATGGATCTTGCTCAGTCAAGCTCCAGCCCGATGTTTGAGAATGCGTCCGCAAAGCGAGCGACTTTTCATTCTTGGGGTGGAATTGCTTCATTAGCTTTGCCCAAAGCAAGCGACCAGCCCGCATTTTAGCAACTTCCATAAAATAATTCATACCAATCGCCCAGAAAAATGAAAGGCGAGGAGCAAACATATCAACATCTAGACCAGCTTGTATACCGGTACGCACATACTCTATACCATTTAATAGTGTGTACGCCAGCTCAAGGTCAGCTGGTGCACCCGCTTCCTGCAAATGATAGCCTGAAATACTGATACTATTAAACTTTGGCATGTGTTTTGAGGTATAAGAGAATATATCAGAGATAATTCGCATGGACATTTTTGGTGGATAAATATAAGTGTTTCTTACCATATATTCTTTTAAAATATCATTCTGGATCGTACCCGATAATTGCAAAGGTTGTACGCCTTGTTCCTCTGCCGCAACAATATAAAAAGCCATAATAGGTAAAACAGCACCGTTCATTGTCATGGAAACGGACATTTGATCAAGAGGAATATCTTCAAACAATATCTTCATATCCAAAACAGAGTCAATTGCTACTCCTGCTTTCCCAACGTCACCAACAACGCGTGGATGATTAGAATCATAACCGCGATGCGTAGCCAAATCAAACGCCACAGACAGTCCTTTTTGTCCCGCCGCCAAATTGCGCTTATAAAAGGCATTACTCTCTTCAGCGGTCGAAAAACCAGCATACTGACGAACTGTCCAGGGTCTGTTTGTATACATAAGCGCATAGGGGCCTCGGTGATAGGGTGCTACCCCTGGTTTACCGTCTAAATAATCCAAGGTTGCAATATCTTGTTCTGTGTATACCGTTTTAATATCAATTTTTTCATTTGCTTTATATGCCAAAGATACCTCTTGCTGCGGGCTGCTTTCTCTTTCAAATAGTGAGTCAAATTCTATCTTTGTAAAATCAGGAAACTTCATAATGCCACCTCCTGCATTTGATAAAAGTCCTCCAAAAATGTCAGTAAGTCTGCCGGGTGTTGAATGCAGCGTTCATATTCGTTCGCTTTTACACCGACAAGTGCTGTATATGCAATCGCTGTTTTTTTATGCATTGCTTCACTTCCATATACTAGCCTGATATCTGCTTGTACTTCTTGACTTTCCACAGAGAAACCACATGCAGTTAATAATGAAACAACATAGAAAGGAAGTTCGCCCTCTCCCATTTTCACAAGAGCTGCAATAGGCCGGGAGCCTCGTACTACTTTATGCCGTTCTGCTGCTTCTCGCAATCTTTCAATGTCTTCTGCATCTCGCATAACAGGTAAAGCTTTCATCTTCTCTCCCTGTGTTGCCCATGATGCCGTTACTTCACCAATTGTTGCGCCATTCTTAAAGGCAGTAATACATGCTTCTACATCACATGTTGGCAAAAGCACAGTAGCATGTCGCCCTGCTTTATACGCTTGTAGTGCCATCAACCGGTTTACCTGCACAGTTTCTGTTAAGAGCTTAGAAGTTTCATTATGGTTTATATACACGTTTGTACCTATTATTTTTTTGTGTGAAAGTAAAACATCTGTTTTTCGTTGTTCAGCTACTTTAGCAATCTCTTTATGTAGCCAGCCATCTTTTAAAACGATACTCATCCCACCTGCTTGTTCAATCCGGCAAAACAACTGCCATGCTCGCTCCGCAATTTCCTTTGTTAACGTTTCTATATAATAAGAGCCTCCAGCCGGATCTAATACTTTTGTCAAGTGCGATTCCCCGCGTAAAATATGCTGAATGTTTCGAGCCCAGCGTTCACCATTTTCATCGTTGTTACAGAGTGCTTCATTGTATACACTTACATGAAGTGTATCGGCTCCCCCTATAACAGCTGAAAAAGCTTCTGTTGTCGCTCGTAATAAATTTACATGCGGATCATACTTTGTTTTTGTACGACCAGATGTCCGAATATGCATGTGTATATCTCCTTGAGCTCCAAACATCTCGGCAATTTTCTTCCACAGAACGCGCGCTGCACGAAGCTTAGCGATTTCAGTAAACAACTGCGTATCTACGCACAAGCTGAACATCATTTGCTGCGCTATATGTACTGGATTCAAACCACGTTTTATTCCCTCGCGCATATACTCTGCTCCTGTTGCTAAAGCAACAGCCAGCTCCTGCACACTATTTGCACCAGCCTGATGATATGCATCTGTTCTGACAAATATAGTACGTAAACCCGGAGCCTTCTTCCTGCTCCAAGATATCGCTTCTTTCATTGCATCGTAACAAGCCCCAAAAGTTACCGGCATATGACCTGTTTCCGCCATATGCCCAAGCGGATCAGCACCCACGATACCTTTCATATCACTAGTGTTTGGATAGATTGATGCAATCATCCCGATCAGCGGTACTGCATGATATCCTGCATATAAAAAGATAGGATGATTTTCTATATCTACGCCCTGTAAAACGCTTTCAATATCTTGTTTACAACTAAGCGGAATCCCCTTTTTGGTCTTTTCGTTTGAATCTTCTCCTTGTCGCGTCGCTTCATCCACCACTAGGTGAAGAATAGATTGTCCATGCGCAATCGCACGCTTTACAGCCGCATTGGCTTCTTCAGGGGTTAACGCGGACAGCTCTTGCGCAATACCATCCTTATTCTCCTGCAATAGCTTAGGTCTTACAAAGGCCTGATTGTGTTTTGTATACAAAGGCTTTATTACAATATCTTCATATGTTTTTTGTTCTAGACTTTCTACACATTTCCCCTTTAGTGCTTTTCCAGCCAAACGCTTCCACTCGTCATACGATACCTCTTCAAATTCACGAAAGGTATATTTGTTCATATCCGAGTCCCCCTTTGCCACAATTAAAGTGATGAAAATATAAAATTTTCTAAATTATCACTCATATAAATCTTATTATAATTTTTCATATGGCGCAAAGGGCAAATTCAAAGTAACATGACAAAAGCACGCTTTTCAAGCGCGCTTTTCCATCAACGATTTATATGTTTCTATAATGATTTGATGTGAACCTACCATACAATCAGGTAAGGCATTCAGCGAGAAGAACTGCAACTTCAACGTTTCCTCATTTTGCTTGAACTCCCCATTAAACATTTTTGTATGATAGGCTACTGTCACAGTTTGAAATTCATCACCATTTGGGAGCTTCACTAAGTAATTTTTACCTGAAAATACTTCAATGAGCCGCAAATCATCCACAAGTAAACCAGTTTCTTCTTCTACTTCTCTTTTTGCTGTTTCTTCGGGTGATTCGCCCAGTTCCATCAACCCACCCGGCAGCCCCCATCTTTGCTGCGGTTCATTGCGTTGCTGCAACAAAACTTGTTCGTTACGTAAAATTAATACTACTGCTCCTACCAAAATAAGAGCTCTATGCCCAACAAGAGCTCTTAGGTTCTCCACGTATCCCATAAAAACCTCCATCTCATACTCTATATACTTTATTCTGATATATTGCATCTAAAGCAGCAACTATTTTTCTAAAATGAGATGGACAATTCCTTTGCTATTAGCTGTTGCTAATAAAACATTAGTAAGGACTATATCCTGCAATTGTTCATGTATCCAAGCTTCGCTGTTTCCGAGAGATGCTAGTGCTTCTTTACGAATTTTCCCTTGCTTAATTACGATAACAGGCAGCTCCGTTGCTTCCCCTTTTATATTTACATCTCTTCGAGCAAGAGGCTCATATTCAGGTTTTAGAAAAGCAGAAATATTTCCCCCAGGTTCCCAAAATGCTACTCCAACCTTATCAAACGTATCAATATTTTGCAGTCGTAATTCTGAAAAAAGATAATCAATACTAATTCGCGCACGCTGTAAATTCTTTAATTGCAAATCCCCGTTCCGAATTAATAAAAGGGGAGACGGTTCCAAAAAAGTTCTCCATCGTTCCCACTTCAAACTTAAGGCAGAGCTGGATGCATGTAATACGATTAAAACAAAGGTTGTAATCATAGCTCCCCCCAAATCTAACCTTTCATCTGTCAATGGATTAGATAGGTTTCCTCCTAACAACAAAGCCAGCACCACATCCGCAAATCGCAACTGTGCAATGGATCTCTGCCCCATTAACTTGGCAGCCAGCAGTAAAAACACGTAAGCAATAACGGCACGAAGAATCCATTCTATAGCTGTCAAATGCTCGGCATGTGAAAACAAATGCATAGCTTCCCTCCTTTTTTATAGTTTGAACCAATTCCTCAGCGATATATGTATTTTGTTCTTCTTAGACTATTTTTGCATATATACAATAATAGTCATTTATGAGGAGGGCGTATATGGCACACATTTATTCAAAAGGCTGGTATATCCAGCAGTTAAAATCAGTTGGTATTTCCAAGCATGAACAACGGAAATTAGAGTTGTATCGTACTCATGTTTTAGCAAATTTGTATCGTACCCACGTGGAAAACAAGAAAAAGCTCACCGAGTAGGTGAGCTTTCATTTAATAAACCGATGTATTTTCTTTTGATACATTCTCCAAAATTTCTTTTACACGGGCTAAAAACTTGCCACAAATGAGACCATCAAGAACACGATGGTCAAGAGATAAACAAAGGTTTACCATGTCACGTGCCGCAAACATACCACCTTCCATAATGACCGGACGTTTTACGATGGATTCAATTTGTAAAATAGCAGCTTGTGGATAGTTGATGATACCCATAGATTGTACTGATCCGAAAGAGCCAGTATTATTAACAGTAAACGTTCCACCTTGCATATCTTCACTCTTTAATGTTTTTGTTCTTACTTTATGAGCCAATTCCGTGATTTCCCGTGCAATACCTTTAATGGATTTTTCATCCGCATGTTTGATTACTGGTACGAACAATTCTGTTTCAGTTGCTACAGCAATGGAGAGGTTAATATCTTTCTTTTGAATAATTTTGTCGCCCGCCCACATGGAGTTGATTTGCGGGAATTCTTTGAGCGCTTGTGCCACTGCTTTCACAAAGAAAGCAAAGAACGTCAAATTGAAGCCTTCACGCTTTTTAAACTCATCTTTTAAGCTATTGCGATACGTTACCAGGTTGGTTACATCTACTTCCACCATCATCCATGCATGAGGTGCTTCATGCTTACTACGTAACATATTTGCGGCAATTGCTTTACGTACACCGGAAACAGGAATCTCAATATCCCCTGGCATCGCAGATATAGAAACTGACTTTGCAGCTTCAGCTGTTGGAGCTGCCACTTTCGGTTGCTCTATTTTTGCGGCTTCAATAACTCGTGTTGAAACTGCCGCTTTCGGTTGCTCTGCTTTTGTGGCTTCAATAACTGGTGTTGAAGCTATAGATTGCGCCACTGCCACAGGTGCTGGAATGTTTCCAGTTTCAATTATTTTCAGCAAGTCTTTTCTAGTAATACGGCCATTCATACCTGTTCCTTGTACTTGATTCAAATCAATGTTATGCTCACCTGCAAGTTTTAAGACAGCCGGAGAGTAACGCGCTTTCGGTACATCACTTTTTACCAGCGCTGCTTCAGCTTTCATTTCAGTTTCTGCCTCTACTGCAGGTGTTGAAACCTCAGTACCTTCTAATTCTATAAGACAGATAACTTCTCCCACTGCTAATGTATCTCCTTCACCAGCAATTAATTCTTTAATAATACCGGCAAAAGAAGATGGAATCTCGGCATTCACTTTATCAGTCATTACTTCTGCAAGTGGATCGTACTTATTCACACGATCTCCTACAGCTACAAGCCATTTACTAATTGTGCCTTCCGTTACACTCTCACCGAGCTGAGGCATCGTAATTTTTTCTACAGACATCCCAATTTCCTCCTCAATCAGAATGCAGCCAAATCGCGCATTGCTTTTTCTACTTTATCCGGATTAACCATAAAGAATTTTTCCATTGTTGGTGCATATGGCATTGCAGGTACATCCGGACCAGCCAAACGTGCAATCGGTGCATCTAAATCAAACAAGCAATGCTCGGCAATAATAGCAGCTACTTCACTCATGACGCTACCTTCTTTGTTGTCTTCAGTAACAAGAAGTACTTTACCTGTTTTAGATGCCGCTTCGATAATCGCTTCTTTATCAAGTGGATAAATCGTGCGCAAATCTAATACATGGGCAGAAATACCATCTTGCGCCAAGCGCTCTGCTGCCTGCAGAGCAAAGTGTACGCAAAGACCGTATGTGATAACAGTAATATCATCACCTTCACGTTTCACATCAGCCTTACCAATCGGTAATACATAATCCTCTTCCGGTACTTCACCTTTAATCAAACGGTACGCACGCTTGTGCTCGAAGAATAATACCGGATCTTCGTCACGGATTGCTGCTTTTAACAGTCCTTTAGCATCATAAGGCGTTGATGGAATAACAATTTTCAAACCAGGTTGATTTGCAAATACCGCTTCGACAGATTGAGAGTGATATAAAGCACCGTGCACACCGCCACCAAACGGAGCGCGAACTGTAAGAGGACAAGTCCAATCATTATTTGAACGATAACGAATGCGTGCCGCTTCAGAAATAATTTGATTGACAGCCGGCATAATAAAATCTGCAAATTGCATTTCTGCAATAGGACGCATACCATACATTGCAGCGCCAATTGCTACGCCAGCAATGGCAGATTCAGCAAGTGGCGTATCCATTACACGGTCTTCTCCAAACTGATCATACAATCCTTGCGTTGCTTTGAATACTCCGCCCTTTAAACCAACATCTTCTCCTAATACAAATACGCGCTTGTCGCGTTCCATTTCTTCGCGCATTGCCAAAGTAATCGCGTCAATATAAGACATTACAGCCATTAATACTTCCCCCTTATTCCGCGTATACGTGCTTTAATGCAGATTCCGGATCCGCGTATGGCGCTTTTTCCGCATAATCTGTTGCTTCGTTTACAACTTGCATAATCTCGTTCGTAATTTGTTTTTCCAACTCATCTGTTAACAAACCAACTTCTTTTAAGTACAATCCAAACGTATAAATCGGATCTTTTTGTTTCGCTTCCTCCACTTCTTCTCTGGAGCGATATGCGCGATCATCATCATCACTGGAGTGCGCTGTCAAACGATAAGAAATCGTCTCAATTAACGTCGGGCCTTCGCCACGTCGACCACGATCCGCCGCTTCTTTTACAGCTTTATATACCTCTAGAGGATCATTTCCGTCTACTGTAAATCCTGGCATACCATAACCGATTGCACGATCAGAAACCTTTTCGCAGGCAAGTTGCTTCTCAATTGGTACTGAAATTGCATATTTATTATTTTCACACATGAAAATAACAGGCAACTTATGCACACCTGCAAAGTTAGCACCTTCATGGAAATCTCCTTGGTTAGAAGAGCCTTCACCAAACGTAACGAATGTTACTAAATCTTTGCCTTCCATACGACCTGCAAGTGCTACACCTACCGCATGAGGTACTTGCGTTGTAACCGGTGAAGAACCTGTTACAATACGATTTTTCTTTTGACCAAAGTGTCCAGGCATTTGGCGGCCGCCTGAGTTTGGATCTTCCGCTTTTGCAAAAGCAGAAAGCATTAAGTCTTTTGCTGTCATACCAAATGTTAATACAACGCCCATATCACGATAATAAGGAAGAACATAATCTTTATTGCGATCAAGTGCGAATGCTGCTCCTACTTGCGCTGCCTCTTGACCTTGACAAGAAATAACAAATGGAATTTTACCGGCACGGTTTAACAGCCACATGCGCTCATCAATCTTACGCGCCAATAGCATCGTACGATACATTTCTAATACTGTTTCATCACTCAAGCCTAGCTCTTCATGACGTTTCGCTTTTACATTTTCAGTCATGTTCATATCCTCCCGAAATTAAGAATGCAATGCTTTTCCGTACACTGCAAGCGCCGCCTCACCAATCGCCTCCGACAAGGAAGGATGGGGGTGAATCGTTTTAGAAATCTCCCAAGGTGTTGCGTCCAATACACGTGCAAGTCCCGCTTCCGAAATCATATCTGTCACATGAGGACCAATCATATGCACACCAAGTAAATCATCTGTTTTTTCGTCTACAACCAGCTTTACAAAACCATCAGCTTCTCCATATACAAGCGCTTTGCCAATGGCACGGAATGAAAACTTACCTGTTTTCACCGTAAATCCTTTTTCCTTTGCTTCTTGTTCTGTATAACCAACTGATGCAACCTCAGGGCTACTGTACACGCATTTTGAGATAAGTGACGCATCCAATACATCGGGATTTTGACCTGCGATGTGTTCTACCGCGACAATTCCTTCATTCGAAGCAACATGCGCAAGCTGTAAGCCACCAATCACATCTCCAATTGCGTATATATGTGATTCCTTCGTTTGATAGTAAGCATTAGTTTTAATGTAGCCCTTTTCAACTATAATATCAGTATTCTCAAGACCAATATTTTCAATATTAGCTTGACGTCCTACAGATACAAGCATTTTTTCAGCAGAAAACTCTTTCTCTACCCCATTATGCTCAGCTTTAATAGAAACACCTTCTGCTTTTACAAGCGTATCAGGCAATACTTTTGCATTGGTTACAACTTTTATGCCCTTTTTCTTAAATAGACGCTGCATTTCTTTAGAAATATCTTGGTCTTCTAAAGGTAAAATACGATCCGCATATTCAATCACTGTTACATCAACACCGAAATCAGACAGCATAGACGCCCACTCAATTCCAATTACGCCGCCTCCTACGATAATGATTGATGCAGGTAATGTTTGAAGTTGCAAGGCATGGTCCGAAGATAACACATGCTCTCCATCCAATTCTAACCCTGGAAGTGATTTTGGACGAGAACCTGTTGCAATAATTACATTTTTCGGAATTAGCATTTCATTTTCAGAACCATTGTTCATTTCTACGGACACTGTACCCGGCATCGGTGAAAAAATAGACGGTCCAAGAATACGTCCATATCCCTCATACACATCTATTTTTCCTTGTTTCATTAAATGTTGCACACCTTTGTGCAATTGATCAACTATGTTATTTTTTCTCTCTTGTACCTTCGTGAAATCCAATGTTACATCACTCGTCATAACACCAAATTCAGCACTTTTTTTCGCCGTTGCAAATACTTCCGCACTACGAAGCAACGCTTTACTTGGAATACACCCAGCATGTAAACACGTTCCGCCAAGCTTACCGCTTTCCACCAAAGCTGTCTTTAATCCTAATTGTGAAGCGCGTATAGCAGCTACATAACCACCTGTTCCGCCTCCGATGATGACCAAATCATACTCTGTTGCCATAGGAATCCCTCACTTTTTTCCCTACCGTATATTCTTTTGCTTCTTCTTCTTCGCGAAGTACACGCAGCGCACCTTCTGTCAAAGCCTGTAATTCGTTTTCACCAGGATGTACAATCACATCAGCAATCCAATCAATATGGGATTTAATGTCTTCGACTAGCCTTTTGCTGTAAGCTAGCCCACCGGTTAAAATAATGGCGTCGACCTTACCACGAAGTACAGCGCTAGCCGCTCCAATTTCCTTCGCAATTTGATAAGCCATTGCCTTATATACAAGAGCAGCTTCTTGATCCCCTGCTTCAATCCGCTCCTCAACTTTCCTTGCATCATTCGTGCCAAGAAGACCAACCAGTCCCCCTTGACCAACAAGCTTCTTCATAATTTCATCTCGGTAGTATTCACCGGAAAAGCACATTTCAACAAGCTGACCTGCAGGTACAGTACCTGCACGCTCAGGGCTAAATGGACCGTCCCCATGTAGTCCGTTATTTACATCAATGACACGCCCTTGCTTATGAGCACCAACTGTAATGCCTCCGCCCATGTGTGTCACAATTAAATTCAACTTTTCATACTTTTGCTTCAAACCTTTGGCAACACTGCGCGCTACTGCCTTTTGGTTTAATGCGTGAAAAATACTTTTGCGCTCGATTCCAGCCACACCACTTATCTTAGCAACTTTCTCCATTTCATCAACCACAACCGGGTCTACAATAAATGCAGGGATATTTAATCCTGTTGCAATCTCATGCGCTAAAATCCCGCCCAAGTTTGAAGCATGATGACCACTATAGCCAGCACGCAAGTCAGCAAGCATTGCTTCATTCACTGCATAAGTTCCGCCCTCAATCGGACGAAGCAATCCACCTCTGCCACAAACAGCACTTAGCTTTGATATATTAATTCCTTGCGCATGCAACACTTCTAGGATGGTTCTTTTTCTAAATTCATATTGATCAATGATGCGTTTGTATTTTGCAATTTCTTCTTCATCGTGACGAATAGTTTCTTCAAAAATTGGACGTTCATCATCAAACACACCAATTTTAGTGGATGTACTTCCGGGATTAATTACAAGAATACGAAAACTAGACAATGTTTTTCCCTCCATAAACTTACAGGAAGATGAGTTTCCTCATCTTCTTGGTCATTAACGGCGGCTTAAAATGTGGTGGCCGTTTTTTAGAAATGTGCTTCTAGAATTTTTCATACGCTCAATGCGCTCTTCTGCAAGACGATCTGCAGCTAAGTACGTTGGAATTCCGTCACGTTTAGAAATCTCAATAACCTTAGCAATATTATCGTAAATACCTTCTACCTTCTTCAGCGCACGCTCTCTGTTATAACCATAAAGTTCATCTGCAACGTTGATTACACCACCTGCGTTGATTACATAATCCGGCGCATATACAATCCCCATTTCATGAATGATGTCACCATGACGAGCTTCTTTTAACTGGTTATTCGCAGCGCCCGCAATCACTTTCGCTTTTAATTGCTTAATTGTTTCATCATTTACAGTTGCACCTAATGCACAAGGTGCATAAATATCACACTCTACACCGTAAATATCTTCTGGACTAACCGCTTTAGCACCAAACTCTTCTACAGCACGCTGTACAGACTCTTTATGGATGTCTGTAACAATTAGCTGCGCACCTTCGGCATGTAAATATTTACATAGGTTGTATGCTACATTCCCTACCCCTTGAATCGCAATTACTTTTCCTTCCAAGCTATCCGTTCCGAATGCTTCTTTTGCCGCTGCCTTCATACCACGGTACACCCCAAAAGCTGTTACAGGAGACGGATTACCAGAAGAACCGAAAGAAGGTGAAATACCTGTTACAAAATCCGTTTCCTCATGAATAATATCCATGTCATCCACAGTTGTACCAACATCTTCGGCTGTGATGTAACGTCCGTTTAATCCTTGGATAAAGCGACCAAATGCACGGAACATCGCTTCATTTTTGTCCTTTCTTGCATCACCAATAATAACTGTTTTACCACCGCCAAGGTTAAGACCCGCCGCTGCGTTTTTGTACGTCATACCACGCGCAAGACGAAGTGCATCTTCAATAGCTGCTTCTTCAGACGCGTATTGCCACATTCTTGTTCCACCTAAGGCTGGACCTAACGTTGTATCATGAATTGCAATAATCGCTTTTAAGCCTGACTCTTTATCTTGACAGAATACCAATTGCTCGTAATCATATTTCTCCATATATTTGAAAATTTCCATTGTAAAATCCCCCTTTTTTATAATGAAGCAGTTGCAACGGCAAGTGCAATTGAATACAACTTGGCTTCCGCTGAATCCGCTCTTGATGTTAATACAATCGGTGCCTTCGCACCCGCAATGATCGCTCCTACTTTCGCATTCGCAAAGTACACTAGCGATTTATAAAGTACATTTCCACTCTCAATATTTGGAACAAGTAAAATATCTGCCTGACCTGCAACATCCCCTGTGATACCTTTATGTTCAGCTGCTATTTTTGAGATGGCGTTATCCAATGCCAATGGTCCGTCTACTATACAATTGGTAATCTGCCCACGACGATTCATCTGTGCTAAAAGCGCCGCATCTATAGTAGCCTGCATTGCAGGATTTACTACCTCTACTGCTGCAAGAGGCGCCACCTTCGGCATTTTGACACCAATGGAGTTCGCTACCTGTACAGCATTTTGTATAATAGCGACCTTTTGTTCTAAATCAGGCGCAATATTCATTGCAACATCTGTCAAAAAGATCAAGCGATCATAACCAGGCACTTCAAACAGCGCAACATGCGATAGAACCTTTCCTTTTCGAAGGCCATACTCTTTATTAAGCACTGCCTTTAAAAGAGTTGCCGTTGCAATATTCCCCTTCATCAAAATATCTGCTTTTCCTTCTTTGACAGCACGTACAGCCATTTCAGCAGGCTGTGTACAATGACGTACTGTAACTGCAGCAGAATCGGAGATGTTGTAAAATCTTAACAAACCTTCAATTTTGGTTTCATCTCCAAATAATATAAAGTGAGCTAATCCTGCCTGTATGGATTTTGCTACAGCTTCTATTACTTCATTATCTTCAGCCGCCGCTACAGCTATTACTTTGGGCTGCAATGCGGCGCGGTCGATAAGCGTTTCTAACTTCATATGCATTCAATCCTTTCTCATCGCCGTCACTCTTAATAAAGCAAATAGCATGCCAACTTTTAAAAATACGCATTATTTTTAAAAACCTCTCATATTATTCCCATAATAGCAAGGGATAACGCTTACAAACGAAATTTTCTGTATCTTAACAGTCAGGCGAAATAACCATGCAATAAATTGCGTTATACGCAATTTATTGCATGCTATTTTTTGCACGATTATATTTTTCAAGTTTGTAATATAAATTTCGTACGGAAATACCGAGCATCTTGGCCGTTTGGGTTTTGTTTCCTCCACAACGCTCTAAGCATTCAACTATTCTTTCTCCCTCAAATTGCACTACCATATCTTCCAAGGACCCTTCTGAAACCGAACCAACATGAACGCGTGGTACAGGTGAAGACTTCCCGAGTGTCGGTAAGTGCAATACATCAATATACAAATCTCCTGACGCCATAAAGATGATAGCTCTTCCTAGAATATTTTCGAGCTCCCTTACATTCCCTGGCCATTCATGATTTTGCAGTACACGTATTGCATCACCGGTCAACCCTTCTACATTCCGCCCATAATCTTGGTTGATTTTTTGAATCAACCTCGTTGCTATACTCTCTATATCTTCTTTACGCTCCCGTAACGGAGGGATATAAATTGGAATTTTGTTCAAGCGATAATATAGATCTTCACGAAAACGTCCTTCTGCAATTGCCTTTTCTAAGTTGACATTAGTAGCAGCAATAACCCGTACATTAATCGGAATTGCTTTTGTTCCTCCAACACGAACAATTTCTTTTTCTTGCAAGACACGTAATAATTTTGCCTGTGTGCCAGCAGAAAGTTCTCCAATTTCATCCAAAAAAATACTTCCATTGTTCGCTTCTTCAAAAAAACCTCGTTTGCCTCCGCGCTTTGCTCCTGAAAAGGCACCCTCTTCATACCCAAACAATTCGCTTTCCAATAAAGATTCAGATATAGAAGCACAATTGACTCGAATAAATTTGTTATATTTACGGCTGCTTTCATTATGAATCGCATGAGCAAACAATTCTTTTCCAGTTCCGGACTCACCGCGCAAAAGTACAGTTGCCGGTGTATCGGCCCCCATTTTTGCTTGCTCTATAGCTGAAGTGATACCTTCAGATACACCGATAATATCTTCAAAAGAATACTTCGCCTCTAAAGTTCGGATAATTTGTCGTGCACGACTTAATTCATTAGTCAATTTCTGAATTTCAGATACATCACGAATGACTCCCACACTTCCCTTAAGTACGCCATCTACAATAACGGGTGCAACATTGACCACCACATCTCTTTTTTTAGGACCTACCTTCATTTGAATACCTCTTACAGGACGACGCGTTTTTAATACGCGCATATGCATACTTTCTCCTTCTGCGATATCCGCTGTCGCTGGCTTTCCGATAACTTCCTCCTGTGACAATCCAGTCATCCTTGTATATGCTGGATTAATAAGGAGACCGCGACCTTGTTCATCCACTACTGAAATCGCTTCTTCCGAAGATTGAATAATTGCTTGCAAAAGTGTGTGGACCTCTTTAAGATCAGTCACCTCTTCGGCCAAATTTACAATTTCTGTAATATCTGTAAATACCGAAAAAGCACCTTGCAACTCCCCTCGCTCACCAATAATCGGAATTCTGGTTGAGATAATGCGTTTGCCATTTTCAAGTTCTACTTCTTGATGCACTTCGATTTGTTTTGTTTCTAAAACACGTGGCAACTGACTCTTCGGCACGATTTCCAAGATATACTTGCCAATTACGTCAGCTTTATTATACCCAATCATCTTTTCTGCACTATGATTAAAGAGTAGAATTTTTCCTTTTGGGTCTACAACAATCATGCCATCGTGAGCCGAATTGAAAATAAGATCTCGCTGATGAGTTTGCTCTTCTAAACGTCTAATAAGTTCATTCTTTTCAGTAAGCAGACGCACAATAATATCGGACATAGCTCCGGACACCACAAACGTTTCTTCCCCGTATCTTTGCACAAGCTCTTCATATACATAGCGATTACCTGTTGCATCAAACACAATATCAGCTTGAGGCGCGTTAGACCAATGCACATACGTAGCAACCCCTATATCTTTCGCCAACTGAATTCCCTCTGCATTGACATTAATATCAACCACCGCTATTACCTCAGCAACGTTCGAACGATGTATAAGCCTTAAAATAGCCGTACCACCCACTCCGGCTCCTACAATCATGACTTTTCGCTTCATCATGACACCTCTCACATATGCAAATTTTTTCATACTCTCATCTTACCTTACCAATATACACTTGACAAATTCACAATATATATAAGATGCTGTTAAAGAGAAATGTAATTCACTGTATTAGGCAACAGAGGGACGAATGAAAGGGGGACTTACCTTGCATCGCTATATCGCACTACTACTTGCTCTTATTCCCGTTATTATGGCAATTATCGGCATTAAATTAATGCGGGATACTGTATTTGGCATTTTGTTATCTCCCATTCCTTCACTGCCCCTGCAATTTCTTGTGGGCGCCGCAAGCTTCGCGATTGGTATTTACATATTCGGAGGCTTTATTCTTCACCGCGACCGAAAAAGAAACAAGGTGCAAGCTCGCTTTAAACGTTAAACATTCACTTAGAAAAAGGAGGGACCCACGCTATGCGACCATTACAATTATCACCTGAAACTGCAGTTAAGTTAGCAAAAGCATTAAATGTACCATTAGAACAATTAATGCATATGCCGCAGCATATTTTAGTTCAAAAGCTTGTTGAACTTGAAAAACAAAAAAGCGACTAAACAAAAAAGCACCTGCAAAAATCTTGTCAACAAGATTTTTGCAGGTGCTTTTTAACCGATAGCTACGTTAAAACCCTATGTTGATAATGGCAACAGAGAGACCACAGGAGCGTAGCCATTTAGGGAGGCTCCCTGACCGCCAGGCGGAAAGCAAACTCCTACAACGGAAACCAACAGGCACTCTTAACAGAGGCTAGCTATAAAACACCGGCGTCTTGTAACATATCTTCAATCATTAAAGAAGGCATATCTAGCACAGGTAATCCAGCTGACAATAACACATCTTTTACATATAAAACCATGTCCTCACGTTCTTGTTCCGTGCAATCATTCCATATTTGCTTTAATACAGGATTGGTTTTTACAATTACATGAAACAATGCATCAATAAAATCATAATCCAGTAACTCAAAATATTGCACTAACAAAGAAATACCTTGCTGCTTACGTCGCACATAAAATGAAAAGGTCGCTTCTGCAATACCTGTCGACCGTAACTGCACTGTGCTTTTCTCAATATTATGATAAGCAACAATCTCGTATAATATTTCATCCGGTGCAAAAGGATTGTAAATTTGCCCTAAAAAGCCTTTTTCAGCCCCTTCATCTTGCACACTGTGTAGCATACGATATTCTTTCCCTTGTAACGTTTGTTTTAAATTGTGTAGTGCTTCTTCTAAGTTTTCTTTAACAATCATGTATATGACTCCTCCTGTTAGTACTGAAAAGCAAAAAACACTGCCTTACAGACAGTGTTTCAAGCCTAACTCTCTCAAGATGCCTTATGCTCTAGTCTTAGTTTGTCTGCGACCATTGCAATAAATTCGGAATTTGTCGGCTTCGCTTTTGACATAGAAACCGTATACCCGAACAAAGACGAAATGGAATCGATATTTCCGCGGCTCCACGCCACCTCAATGGCATGACGAATGGCTCTCTCCACTCGACTTGCAGTTGTATTATATTTTTTTGCAATATCCGGATACAGAACTTTCGTAATTGAACCAAGAAGTTCAATATCATTATACACCATTGAAATCGCTTCACGTAGATACATATAACCTTTAATATGGGCAGGAACACCAATCTCGTGAATAATCGTTGTAATGCTAGCATCTAAATTTTTCGGCTTTCCATCTGTATTTGTACGAAATACAGGGAGTGGGCGTTTAATAATGGAATTTGTCTTTCCACTCACCTGACGAATTTGATTTGTTAAATTTTCCATATCAAATGGCTTTAATACAAAATAGGAAGCACCTAAATCTACAGCTTTCTTTGTTACATCCTCTTGTCCAAACGCCGTCAACATAATTACATTGGGTTGTTTCAATTTATCCATCGCGCGCAACTTTTCAAGTACAGCCAACCCATCAAGATGGGGCATAATAATGTCCAACACAAGTACGTCCGGGTTCTTTTCCTTCATTAAATCAATGCACTCTTGCCCATTGTACGCAACACCAATCACTTCCATATCATTTTGGGCAGATACATATCCTTCTAGCATGGATACTAATTCTTTGTTGTCATCGGCAAGACACACCTTAATCTTCTCCACAGCTTTTCCTCCCCCTATTTACTTCTCCCTAAACGAAAACACAGGTTTGTACATGTAGTTTTCGACAATTGTTTAATATATCCTTTTAACTTTTACTTAATTTACTAAAAAAGCAAAAAAACCTCTGTTTTGCTCCTTTTTACTCGTTTTTTCGTCAATTTCCTATCATATTTATCATAATGTCACAAGAGTATCAACATTCACAATTGTATTATGTTTATTTACGAAACAAAATATGCATTTATATTCTATTGTACAACAAAAAGCAGTACTTAGAAACCTTAGAAAGGACAAAAACTAAAAAGCGAGCTGTATTTCAGCTCGCTTTCTTCCCATGTTCTTGCTGCTCATAAATATTGATACCTGCTTGATGAAGCATCCACTCAATATGAACACCATAACCTGAGGTAGGATCGTTTACAAATACATGCGTTACTGCACCAATAAGCTTACCATCTTGTATGATAGGGCTTCCGCTCATCCCTTGTACAATACCACCTGTTTTTTCAAGTAAACGTTTGTCCACAATTTTTACAATCATACCTTTTGTTGCAGGTGCTTTTTGAGGAACACTGCTTACAACTTCAATATCAAAAGCCTCTACCTTATCTCCCTCAACCACTGTTAAAATTTGCGCTTTGCCTTCTTTTACTTGACTAGATAAAGCAATTGGGAGCGCTTGATCCATAATACCATTACGGATTTGAGTGTCCAATTTACCGAATATCCCAAACGGACTATTGATTGTAATGTTTCCAATTACTTCACGATCTGGTGAAAAACGCGCTAATTTTTCCCCCGGATCTCCATTGCTTCCTTTTTGAATGGACGTTACAGTGGAGCGCATAATTTGTCCATCCTCTACTTCAATTGGTTTTTTTGTATCACTGTCTGAAATAACGTGTCCTAGCGCCCCGTATTTCATGGATTCAGGATGCACGAAGGTCATTGTCCCAATTCCAGCAGCAGAATCTCGAATATACAATCCAATTCGATAAGAAGAATCACCTTTGTCCTTTACAGGCTTAAGTTTTGTTTGAATGTACTTAGAATCACGGAGAACGACAAGATCAAGTGCTTCGCCCGTTGTACCACTATTTTGAATAAACGGCGCAACATCACTCATTCGTTCAATTTCTTTACCATTAATCTTTGTAATCATATCGCCAACTTTGATACCTGCAATTTCACCAGGCGATACTTTTCCGGTTTCTGTTTGGATTAAATGATGACCTACTACCAATACGCCTTTTGCATTTAATTTGACACCTATTGATTGTCCACCAGGAAGAACTTTGAAGTCTTTCAATACCTTTACATTTACTGTTTTGACAGGAAATCCAGCTAGCTGCAATACCATATCCGCTTCTCCACTTTCATGAGCAGCTACAGCCATAGTCTCTTTACTATCTACAGTGAAAATGGAAGGATTTGAAGAGATAACTTCAAATACGCGCTTACCTGACAACTTAGAATGTTGTCCCTCAAATAAAACAACGTCCTTCGGAATTGCAATCAATTCTCGAACGGGCGTACAAAATCCCATTACAAGAAGCGAGATAAGGAGAAATGCACCAAATAATTTCCGAATATGTTCCAATTTCAATCCTTTCACTCTCCTCGCTTCTACCCACATTCAGCCAAGTGGCTTCATCTTTTAATTTCTCCTTGTATGGCTCTGTTTATAACTGGGAGATGCAAAAAAGCTATCCTATTATTGGATAGCTTCTGCTTTTAGATTATGTGCTTGCTGTAATAATTCACGCGCATGTTGCGTTGTAACCTCTGTTATTTCCACACCTGAAATCATACGAGCAATTTCAATTACCTTTTCTTCGTCCCTAAGCTTTGCTACAGATGTTTTTGTACGGTTATCTTCAATTTGCTTACGAATGAACAAATGCGTATCCGCCATTGAAGCAACTTGCGGAAGGTGAGTGATACATAACACTTGAGAGCCGATAGAAACTCGATAAATTTTTTCTGCAATGGCTTGTGCAACTCTGCCGCTAACGCCAGTGTCTACTTCATCAAAAATAACAGAAGTAACACCTTGATGCTTACTAAAAATACTTTTAAGCGCTAAAATAATGCGTGATAATTCGCCGCCGGATGCAACCTTAGATAACGGTTTGAGCGGTTCACCTGGATTAGTGGAAATGTAAAATTCTACTTGGTCGTAGCCTGTTGATGTTAACCGTACTGATACACCATCTACCACAGGATCATCCGCGCCGCCCAATTGCTTGTCTAACATAATTTTAAAAGTGGTTTTTGCCATATACAATTCCTGCAACTCTTTATGAATGGCTTCTGTCAGATGCACCGCAAGGCTATGTCGCAAATCACTTAACCTAACAGCTTCTTTCATTACTTGCTCTTCTAACTGCTTTAGTTGCTTTCGAGTCGCTTCAATATGTACATCTTTATTCTCAATGGTTGCTATTTCTTCTTCTATTTTATCCGCATACATTAAAATATCTTGGACAGATTCACCATATTTACGCTTTAATGTACGAATTTCATTCAGTCTCGTTTCAATATAATCAAGACGAGCCGGATCATATTCCATCATATCTAGCTTCTCACGTAACTGATAACTCATGTCCTCAAGTACATAATAACTATTAGCAACACTTTCATGGATACCTTGTAATGAAGTGTCCAAATCAGAAACAGCCTCTACCTCATTCATCGCGTAACGAACATGGTCTAAACCACAATCATCCCCTGCTAAAGAACGATATGCATCACTGAGAGATTTGTAAATTTTTTCGAAATTAGAGATTTTCACACGCTCTTCTAAGAGTTCCTCATCTTCTCCCACTTGTAAATCTGCTTTTCTAATTTCTTCGAGCTGAAATTGAATTAAATCCAAACGATGAGCCATTTGCTGTTCATTATTGGTCAGCGCGTTCAGTTTTTTCTTTGTTTGCTCGTATTGTTCAAAAAACGAGCGATAACGCTCCAATTGCTTAGATACAGCATCATTATCAAATGAATCCAATAAGAACATGTGTCTATCTTCCGACATAAGATCTTGTGTTTCATGCTGCCCATGTATATCCACTAATGTTTTACCAACATCTTTTAGCATACTAAGCGTAACTAACTTTCCGTTAATTCGACAAGTACTTTTGCCAGTTGCTGAAATATCTCGCTTTAAAATCATCATTCCATCAGAGACATCAATATCAAACTCTTGCAGCTTTTCTATACAAGGGTGTTGTTCATCATCTAAGTAAAATAATCCTTCAATTTCAGCCTTCTCTGTTTCATAACGGACGAATTCCGCAGACCCTCTTCCTCCAACCAACAAATGAATGGCGTCAATGATAATGGATTTACCTGCCCCCGTTTCACCGCTAAGCACCGTAAGGCCTTTTTCAAATGAAATATTCAATGCTTCTATAATAGCAAAGTTTTTAATTGATAACTCCGATAACAATGCTTATTCACCTCATTAACATCATAACATATTTAGGAATTTCTCCGACACCACGTTCGTATCTTCCGGAGTTCGACAAATAATCAAACATGTATCATCTCCGCAAATGGTTCCTAAAATTTCATCCCACTCCAAATAGTCTATCAAAGCCCCTAAAGCGTTTGCGTTTCCAGGTAGTGTTTTCAATACAATCATATGACCTGCTGTATCCATTTTTACAAATGCATCCACTAAATTGCGTTTTAATTTTTGCAATGGATTAAATCGTTGGTCCGCTGGTAAACTGTACTTGTATCTACCATCATGTAAAGGTACCTTTACTAAATGTAATTCTTTAATATCTCGCGACACTGTTGCTTGTGTCACATTAAAGCCACTATTTCGCAAAATATCTACAAGCTCGTCTTGTGTTTCAATTTCTTTGCTTGCAATAATTTCTCTAATTTTAATATGGCGCTGACCCTTGTTCATCACTTGCACCTCACACAAACTTAAAAATTTTTCCGTCGTCATCCCTAATGTTAACTGATAGTACAAAGATTGTACATATTTGTTTTGTAACACTATAAGGCTCCCATATATTTTGTTTCTGTTATTACACCATAATTTACTGACTGTTTACAAAAAGAGGAGCAACGCTCGTTACTCCTCCTTAGCTTGTTTCAAGATATGATGTGCCTCTTCCACAACTTGCCCAAAAGTTTGCTTCATATAATTTTCTCCACATTCCTTGTTTCCTTGCCATTTTAAATGGACTAAAAATTCAATATTACCGTCTCCTCCTGTAATTGGAGAATACGTTAACTGATGCACATCATATCCTTGATCCAATGCAAATATCACAATGTTTTCAATAACCTTAACATGTACCTTTGCGTCCCTAACAATTCCTTTTTTTCCTACTTGATCTTTTCCGGCCTCAAATTGTGGTTTAATAAGGGCAACAACATCACCACCTGGCATAAGCATCGTTTTTAAAACAGGCAAAATCAACCGCAATGAGATAAACGATACATCAATACTCGCAAATTCCGGTAGACCTTTTTGCAAATCCGCTGGTGTAACATACCGAAAATTTGTACGCTCCATTACAATAACACGGGGATCTTGACGAAGTTTCCATGCAAGCTGATTATATCCTACATCAAGTGCATAGGACAGCTTCGCTCCATTTTGTAACGCACAATCAGTAAAGCCACCTGTAGATGCTCCGATGTCAATCATAATCTTATCTTGTAAATGAATATCGAACTCTTGTAGCGCTTTTTCTAACTTATAGCCACCTCTACTCACATAAGGCATAAGTTGACCTTTTACTGTTATTACTGCATCAGATGAAACTTTTTCACCTGGCTTGTCTACACGTTCTTCATTCATATACACAAGTCCAGCCATCACGGCGCGCTTCGCTTTTTCTCGCGTTTCCACGAGACCGCGTTCTACTAACAAAACATCAATTCTTTCTTTTTTCATACATTACGCCCTTTTTTCTTTTGACGGCAACAACGCTTGTACACGCTCTACCGTATCTTTTGTTGTCATGCCAATCTCTTCAAGCAACTTATCTACACTGCCATGCTCGATAAATACATCCGGAATTCCCATGCGGTCAATTTTCGCTTGATAGCCTTTTTCTTGGGCAAACTCTACAACTGCACTTCCGAATCCACCAGCTAAGCAAGCTTCTTCAATGGTTAGCACTGGCATATTTGCACCAAGAAGTTCATGTAAATACACCTCATCCATCGGCTTAATAAAGCGCGCATTAACAACTTTAACAGATATCCCGTTTTCTGCAAGAATTTCAGCGGCTTCCATTGCCATAGGAATGGTTGTACCAAACGTTAAAATAGCCGCATCTTCACCTTCACGTAAGGTTTCCCACGTACCGATTGGGATTGCTTTTAGCTCTTCCTCCATTTGTACACCATACCCATTACCGCGCGGATAACGCAAAGCAATTGGACCTTTGTCATAAGAAAGAGCCGTATATACCATATGCTGTCCTTCGTTTTCATCCTTAGGCATCATAATGACCAAGTTTGGCATATGGCGTAAAAATGCAATGTCAAATACACCTTGATGAGTCTCTCCATCTGCTCCTACCAATCCAGCACGGTCAATTCCGAAAAACACATTGAGGTTCTGACGACATACATCATGTAGAACCTGATCGTACGCGCGTTGCAAGAATGTAGAGTAAATTGCCAAAAACGGTTTCATCCCTTGTGTTGCAAGCCCTGCTGCCATTGTTGTCGCATGTTGTTCTGCAATTCCCACATCAAACATACGATTTGGAAATTCCTTCGCAAAGTTTTCTAATTTAGAACCCACTGGCATTGCCGGTGTAACAGCTACAATGCGCGAATCTTCCCTCGCCAGTTTACGGACCGTTTCACTGATTACTTTACTCCATGCTGGCGGTGCGCTGGCAGGCCCAACAAAATTGCCTGATTCGATTTTATAAGGACCTGTTCCGTGCCAAGTACCAATTACATCACTTTCAGCTGGTTTATAACCCTTCCCTTTTTTCGTAATTACATGAACAAGAACAGGCCCTTTGGTCTTCTTAGCATAATGCAAGTTTTCCAACAAGCTTTCAAAATCATGCCCATCCACTGGACCGAGATAAGTAAAGCCAAGTTCTTCAAAGAATACACCAGAGACAAGCATATATTTTAAGCTATCTTTCAAACGCTCCGCTGTAGCAGCAACCTTGCCGCCTACTGCTGGGATTTTTTTTAGTAGATACTCTAGTTCATCTTTTACCCAATGATATTTTCCTGCTGTACGCAAACGTCCCAGTACATTGTGCAATGCCCCTACGTTCGGGGCAATGGACATCTCATTATCATTTAAAATTACAGTAATATCTGTTTTCTCATGACCAATATGATTTAGTGCCTCTAATGCCATACCACCCGTTAAAGCACCGTCACCGATAATTGGTACAATGTATTCCTTTGTTTTCTTTAAATCACGAGCAATCGCCATCCCCATTGCAGCGGATAGAGACGTTGAGCTATGACCAGTTTCCCATACATCATGCTCACTTTCACAACGTTTAGGAAACCCACAAAGTCCTTTATATTGACGAAGTGTTCCAAAATCTTTAGCTCGCCCTGTTAAAATTTTATGTACATAAGATTGATGTCCCACATCCCACAAGAATTTATCTTGAGGACTGTTAAATACTTTATGAAGAGCAATCGTCAACTCGACAACTCCAAGATTAGGCGCAATATGTCCGCCGGTCGTAGACAATTCCTTAATTAAAAACTCACGTATATCTGCGCTCAACGCCACCAGTTCGTCAACTGACATCTTTTTCAAAAAACCTGGATTTTGAATTTGCGTCAGATCCATCAGGACCACTCACTTTCATCTCATAATCGAAATTATTTTTATCCGGAAACCCTCACCATGTAACAGGCACTCTTGTATTCCACCGCATATACCCTTAAGTCAGCTAAACAGCGTGCAAGACACCTTTTTAAAGGGTTATGAAAAAATAGCCGCTAACACAAAGTGATAACGGCTACCATTTCTATATAGTTTTACCGATGATAATGAAAAAAACTTTGTGTTTCATTTATACCATAAAATGAAATATTGCTCAACAAAAGTCCCTTTAATTGTTTCTGTTTACTACCAGGTCACAAAGCGCGTGCAAGTAGACCGTATTCAATTCCAGGTCATCAATAGCGTTTCTTGCTTTTTCTGCTGTTTCATACAGAGCTATTTTCGCACCTTCTATTGAAAGTAACTCTGTATACGTACTCTTTCCGTTTCCGATATCGCTGCCCACCGGTTTACCAATCTCAGCTTCTGTTCCCTCTACGTCTAAAATATCATCACGAATTTGAAACGCCAACCCTAGATTTGCAGCAAATACAAGCAATTTGTCAACCTGTTCCTCATTCGCTCCTGCTAATACTGCACCTGCTAGTACCGCAAACTCCAACAGTCTTCCTGTTTTACGTCTGTGAATATACTCTAAATCAACAACAGACAACGATTGTCCTTCTCCTTGCATATCCGCTACTTGACCAGCGACCATTCCCTCTGGACCGGCGGCATTAGCCAATTCAGAAATGATGCGTAGCCTGATTTCTGGTGTTACATCACTATGTGAGTAACGTGCAATAACCTCGAATGCCATCGTAAGTAAAGCGTCTCCCGCAAGCGTGGCGATTGCCTCTCCAAATACTTTGTGGTTAGTTGGTTTACCCCTGCGCAGATCATCATCATCCATACATGGCAAATCATCGTGAATTAAAGAGTACGTATGAATCATTTCTAATGCACATGCTGTTGCCATTCCTAATTCCTTTGGTTTACCAAAAGCCTCAAGTGTTGCAAACAATAACAACGGTCGCACTCGCTTTCCACCTGCTTGTAACGAATACAACATGGATTCCTTCAAAATGGATGGACTCTCTAATCGTTCAACAAAAGCTATGAGCTCATGTTCAATAAACTGTTTGTTTTCTTTTGCGAAAGTTGTAAAATTCATCATGTGCCTTCCCCTTGAAACGGGCGCAGTTGACCGTCTTCACTTAAAATAGTCGTCATTTGTTGTTCCACATGTTTTAATTTATCATCACAGAGTTTAGAAAGCTCCATTCCTTCTTTGAAATAGGTGATCGCTTCTTCAAGCGGTACATCACCTTGTTCAAGCTTCAATACAATCTGCTCAAGCGCGGCAATAGCTTCTTCAAAGTTCATTTGTTTTTTCATTCAATTCACGCTCCTCAATTCCCCATACATGACAATCTGCAATTCCATCTGTTAGCCTAACTGAGATTGTATCACCCGGCTCCAATTGCTTTACGCTGTTTACAATCCGTTGTTCTTTATAAGCCACGCTGTATCCGCGAATCATTACTTGCAATGGACTTAAAATCGCTAGCTTTTCCGCAACTCTTAAAAATGTATGTTCATGAGCTGATAGTATATCTTTCATTTCTCTTTCAAGCTGCTTACGAAGCATGTAAGCTTGCTGCTTGGATACAGCTATCTTTTGGGCAGGATGTTCTGCCTGCAAACGAAGCTGTAAACGTTCAAGCAAACGTTGCTGATTTTGCTGATAGCGTGTCGCACCTTGTGCTAATCGATCGATCAGCCGGTCTAAAAGCTCTTCCTTTTGCATGTACAACTGCTTCGGATGTCGAAGTATATAGGAAGATTGCAATGATTGAAGCTGCTCTTTTTTACTATTTATAACCTCACGCAATGCGCGTTGCAATCTAAGTCTTCGCTGCCCAATTCTCTCTTCAATTTCTACCATACTCGGAACCGCCAGTTCAGCAGCTGCGGTTGGTGTAGGTGCTCTTAAGTCAGCTACAAAATCTGCAATTGTGAAATCTGTTTCATGTCCTACCGCAGAGATAAGTGGAATGTGACTGTTAAAAATAGCACGTGCCACGGGTTCTTCATTAAATGCCCATAGCTCTTCAATAGAACCACCACCACGCCCTACGATTAATACATCGATATCACTGCGCAAATTTGCTTGTTCAATAGCCCGCACGATAGAAGCTGCGGCAAACTCTCCTTGTACCAAAGCAGGCAATATCATAATATCAGCAATAGGGTATCGCCTTTTAATCGTAGTTACAATATCGCGAACTGCAGCGCCGGTTGGAGAAGTGATGACACCAATGGTACGTGGATAAGCAGGCAATGGTTTTTTATACACTTGAGAAAACAGACCTTCGCGTTCTAACTGCGCCTTTAACTGCTCGTAAGCGAGATACAAATTTCCTATTCCATCAGCTTGCATATCTTGTACATACATTTGATAGTTTCCACCCGCTTCATATATACTGATTTGACCTTTAACCAGTACCTTCATTCCATCTTCGGGACGAAAAGCCATTCTACGATTCGCGCTGGCAAACATAACTGCTGAAATGCGTGCTTGTTCATCTTTTAAGGTAAAATACATATGCCCACGGCTATGATATTTAAAGTTTGAAATTTCTCCCTTTAGCCAAACTTGCTGCAAATGCACATCCCTATCCATTTTCGCTTTTAGATAACGGGTTAACGCTGTAACCGTTAAATATTGTTTTTCCATTGTCTTCTTCCCTTAGTTGCTTGCAACTGTACGTTCTGCCGATAATACTGTGTTATGAAGCAACATTGTAATTGTCATCGGTCCGACACCTTTTGGAACCGGAGTGATGTAGCCAGCCACCTGTTCTACTTCATCAAAATCCACATCTCCGCAAAGTTTTCCTGTTTCTAAACGGTTTACACCAACATCAATAACAACAGCGCCTTCTTTGACATAATCTGCTGTAACAAACTTCGCCTTGCCGATCGCGACTACAAGAATATCAGCCTGCTTTGCAAGTTCTTTTACATTTGGCGTGCGAGAATGACAATAGGTAACTGTTGCATGTTCATTTAAGAACAGTTGTCCCACTGGTTTACCGACAATATTACTCCGTCCAATAACAACAACATGCTTACCGCTAATTTCAATATTTTTTTCTTTAACCAATTCAATAATACCGTGCGGTGTACAAGGTAAAAATGTATCTTGTCCTATCATCATGCGACCGATATTAATTGGATGAAAACCATCCACGTCTTTTTCAGGTGAGATTCTTTCAATAACAGCTTCTTCGTGAATATGCTTTGGCAGCGGAAGCTGAACGAGAAGACCATGAATACGCGCATCCTCGTTGATTCGATCAATTTCCTGTAAGAGCTGCTCCTGTGTAATGGTTTCTGGCATTTCAATTAATTCAAAGTATATACCAGCTTCTTCACTTGCTTTTCCCTTTCCAGTAACATACGAACGAGAAGCTGGATTATTACCGACTAAAATTACAGCCAACCCTGGTGTAACCCCCTGGCTTTTTAGTACATTTACTCTTTCTTTAATTTCATTGCGTTTCTTTTGTGCAATTTCCATTCCTTTAATGAGCTCTGCTGCCATCTCTTACTCCCCCGTATCTGTTAAATTGTTTCTTTTATTTTGGATAAAACGCCGTTGATAAAGCGGCGAGATTCCTCATCACCAAACGTTTTTGCCACTTCAATAGCTTCATTAATGGAGACACTGTGCGGGATATCTTCCATATATTTCATTTCATATACAGCAATACGCAGGATATTGCGATCAACAATCCCAATGCGATCCATTTTCCAGTTATCCAGGCTTGGCGCAATCAGAGCATCCAATTCTTCCTTATGCGCAGTGCAACCTGTTACCAACTTTTCTAAAAATTCATTATTACTTTCTTGCTCTTCTAATGTATTTTTTATAGCTGACATTGCATCCAATTCACTCGTTATATCCATTTGGTACAAAGCCTGCATAGCTTTTTCCCTTGCCTTTCTTCTTTTCATACGTAATTCTCCTTTTGTTTTCTATTTATATTTTGTTATAGTATCGCAATTTATCACATGTTGTACAGATTATGTTATTCTTGCACAATATCATGATAATACCACAATTCCTCTTTTTATACACTTCTTCTTACTAGATAAAAGTGAAAAATATGAACTACAATACCCGTAACCACACAAAATGTACGGATTTTTCAGACAAGAACAAGTATGAGTTTTCAATTCCTGTCATTACTTAGAAACAACGTATACATGGTGAATTCTTTTTAAATACTAATCCTAAAACGTTTCATACTCATCACTTTTATCATACAAATGCTTATTATAGGGGGGACATCATGGAATTTCGTATTTTAACAACAGAGGAAATTCATGACTTTTGGGAGTTACGGTTGCATGGTTTGCGTGAGCATCCCGAGTCATTTAGTGCGAGTTACGATGAATTTGTAAAACACCCCATTGGAGAGATCATGGAAAGCTTTCCAACAGAAAATAATCATTTTGTTCTCGGCGCATTCTCAGAAGGTCAATATGTTGATGAAGCACATATGGTTCTAATGTTGGATTAAATCTTATACTTCTTGAGGGCAAGCGTTTCTTGCTTACTTGATAAACGAGTACCTAGGAGGTATTTAAAGAAAAAGCTCAGTTACAGTTCGTTGTTGATTATCAACATAAAGCTTTAACACAGCCAAATAAAAAAGACTTGCGCCTGCGCGCAAGTCTTTTTACAGACCTTCTATCTCTGCTTTTTGCGTTTCAAAAGTAACTCCCACAACATGAACATTAATCTCTTTTAATTCAAGTCCTGTCATCGTTAAAAGCGCTTGACGGATGTTGTCTTGAATTTTTTGTGCAGTCGTCGGAATTGATACTCCAAAAAACATTTGCACATATACGTCTACAAGAATACCTTCATTTGTTAGCTCTACTTTTACGCCTTTACCGTGATTTTTCTTACCTAGCTTTTCAACAACACCTGTAGCAAAGTTACCGCGCATCGCAGCTACACCATCTACTTCTGCAGCTGCAATACCTGCAATGACTTCAATGACTTCAGGGGCAATTTCAACTTTACCAAGCGTTGTTTCTTGTCCCATATCTAACATATGCTCAGTCATGTGTGAACCTCCTTTTTGATTTATCTCATAACAATCTCATGCTCTTCTAAAAACTTTGTATTAAAGTCACCTTCTACAAATGCAGGATGCTCCAAGAGTTGTAAGTGAAACGGAATTGTAGTATGCACACCTTCAATTACAAATTCACTTAACGCTCGCTTCATCTTCGCAATTGCTTCTTCACGCGTCTTTCCATGCGTAATCAACTTTGCCACCATGGAATCATAATAAGGCGGGATGACGTATCCAGGATACACGGCTGAGTCAACACGTACACCATACCCTCCCGGTGGAAGATACATTTGCACTTTTCCTGCAGAAGGCATAAAGTTTTTAGCCGGATTTTCAGCATTAATTCGACATTCAATTGCCCATCCTTGGAATTGAACATCTTGCTGCTTCAAAGATAATGGTTCTCCGGCTGCCACACGTAATTGCTCTTTTATTAAGTCAACGCCGGTCACCATTTCAGTAACAGGATGCTCTACTTGAATTCTTGTATTCATTTCCATGAAATAAAATTTCTTTTGCTTATGCTCGTAGATAAACTCAACTGTGCCGGCACCGCGATAATTTACGGCTTGTGCTGCTTTCACCGCGGCTTCACCCATTTGGGCGCGAATCTCTGCATCAAGAGCAGGAGATGGTGTTTCTTCAAGCAATTTCTGCAGGCGTCGCTGAATGGTACAATCCCGTTCTCCCAAATGAATAACTTGTCCATGCGAATCAGCTATAACTTGGATTTCAACGTGACGGAAATCCTCTATGTATTTCTCGATGTACACGCCAGGGTTTCCAAAAGCTGTACTTGCTTCCTGCTGTGTAATCTGGATGCCTTTTACAAGTTCCTGCTCGGTTCGGGCTACGCGAATTCCTTTCCCGCCACCTCCGGCCGTTGCCTTAATAATAACAGGATAGCCCATTTTTGATGCAAGTTCAACTGCAGACTCTACACTTTTGATGATTCCTTTAGATCCAGGTACAATTGGAACACCCGCCTGCTCCATTGTGTCACGCGCTACATCCTTTGTTCCCATTTTAGATATAGCCTCGGGGCTAGGACCAATAAAAATTAAATTGCATTCTTCACATAGTTCCGCAAAATCAGCGTTTTCAGCCAAGAAGCCGTAACCAGGATGAATAGCATCACATCCTGTTAATTTTGCTACACTAATAATATTTGTAAAGTTCAAATAGCTTTCTTTAGATGCTGTAGGTCCTACACAATAAGCCTCATCTGCAAGCTGTACATGAAGTGCTTCACGGTCAGCTTCAGAATAGATGGCAACAGTCTCAATACCTAATTCTTTGCAAGCGCGAATAATGCGTACAGCAATCTCACCTCGGTTTGCTATCAATACCTTTTTAATCATAAGACAAAACTCCCTCTTACGTGCTTAGTCAATTATCGTACTAAAAATAAAGGCTGTCCGTATTCTACAAGTTGTCCGTTTTTCACTAGGATCTCTACGATTTCTCCCTCAACTTCTGCTTCGATTTCATTGAATAGTTTCATTGCTTCTACAATACATACCACTGTATCTGCAGAAATGCGGTCACCTACTTTTACATAAGCCGACGCATCCGGAGATGGGGAAGCGTAGAATGTACCTACCATTGGCGAAGTGATTTTATGGAGATTGTCTTCAGAAGTAGCCGCTTTCGGAGCTTCTTGTACCGGCACTGAAACAGGTACAGAAACAGGTATAGATTCCGTTGCAGCTGCTTTTTCTTCCACTATCATAGAACGAGGTGCTTCATAAGTTAGCGCAGTACTGATTTGCTTCTTCATCCTAATAGTCGCACCATCTAAAGTGTATTCAAATTCATCAATGTTTGAGTTATCAATCAACTTAATCAATTCACGTACTTCTTGAATTTTGAACATTATCATTCACTCCCATATACTTGTTTACTACTTTATCTTACGACAGTTTTTTGAAAATTCCAACCACGCAAAATTTTAACATACCTTCTCTGTTAATATAGCTAAATATTATTACCTAGTAATAATATCAACTACAATACAAAATTGGCAAGACCACTTTCAAAATAAATTATATCACATTTTATGGAAATCAATAAGGAATTGTAATACTATCCTTTTCGCCATAATCTTTAACATTTCCTTCACAGACGATTAATATAAGACTGCTATGATGTTCCTGTAATTTAATTCCTCGTTAAGGAGCGTGTGTCATGAACATTTGGTTGTTTTTGTTCGTTCCCATGGTTTTCGTGTGGCTTGCCGTTGTATGGATCGAGTATCAAGCAAAGAAAAATGCCCGAATGCTACAAGAACCCTCCATTTTCCACATGAACACACATCACTTGTTATACAGAGAAAGATATTGTGTTATAGAAAAACGCCCCATTCGAAACTGACACGTTTTTTTTCGCGTTTCTCTACTAAACAAAAGGCTTATTACAGTTTGATATTGATAATTAACATCAAGCTGTAGCAGCGCTATACAAAAAGAGAAACCGCCATGAAAGGCGGTTTCTTCATTTACTTGGCTGGATCAAAACGTACTGCAACTTTTTGTGCGCCAATTTCTTTTGTGACAAGCTGGATGATGTTGTTTGCTTCTTTGCTGGAGTACTTATCAGCTTTAACAGTAATTTGTACATCTGTTCCGTCAGCTCGTACTAAAGCGTCTTTATAGCCCTGTGATTTAATTAATGTCTCTAACACTGCTTCTTTCGCAGACACTTTTTCAATTGCTTCTAGTTGATCTTTTGCTTTGCTTTTTTCTTCTGCAGAAGTGCCAACTGATGTAATTACTTCTTGTAATTTCTCTTTGGCTTCGCTGCGCTTATCTTCCATTTCCAAACGCAGCTGTGCAAATTGCTCATCACCAGATGTTTTGACTGCTATTTCACCCGCTTTTTTGCTGTCAGTTCTTAGCTGTTCTACAGACTTGCTCACCATATCAGATTTCGGTCCATCTGGCGTTGTTACATAATATACGGACAATACAACCACTAAACTCAGCATTGTTAACAACCAAATCGTTTGCTTTTTTACCATTTTAAATCCTCCTCAGCTCTTTTTAGGTGCTACAGATACGCGGTGACTTGGAACATCTAAGTAACGCGTAACCATTTCAATCATTGCTTTTTTCACTTCTATGTTGTCGGCTCCTTTTGCCGTAATGGCCACTCCTCGCACAGGCGGTTTATCTTCCTTAAGTACAATGGGCTCTTCCTTGTCACCTACGCGGATGGTCTTTGGTCTTTCTTCCACAGATTCATCTTCAACGGTTCGTGTCCCACCGTCACGATCGGTTTCATTCGTTTTTTGATGGCGGTTAATGCGCTCTTTTTCTAGCACTTTCACTGCAGTAGAGTCCAAGTTTACAATTACTGTTACATCCTTAACTCCTTGCATCCCTTCCAGTAGCGCCTGTAAATCTTCTTCATACTGCTTTTCGTATTTTTCAATGGCAGAACCGCTTGTACTTTTTTGCGCAAAAGCAGCTACATCTTTAGGCTCTTCTGGATCGGTACGAAATACAGGCGCTTCCTGCGGTTTGCTTTGAAACAAACTCCCGGAAAACATCAGTAAAATGCCAGCGACCAGCAACAGCGCAATGAACTTCGGGTTAAACTTTTTCCGCTTCTTCTCTTCTTCATTTGGCCGTAGCCACTTTTGCCAAACACTTTGTTTATTGTCGTTCATGTCCCCTCCCTCCTTCCTGTACCATTATTTTGCTTTCCTCTAGTTGCCACTCCCGCGCCAGGAATTGTTGTATATCTTGTGTTGCTTGCTTGTCGACGGTCTGCTGATGTGGCGTGCTTGTGTCAATTTTAATGCGCTTCACTGCTTCAACTGTACCAGATGTTTTTCTGTCCGCTTCTTTGAAAGTGACTGAGATTTCTTGAATATCTTCTGGTGATTTTACTTCACTCACAGCAGTAATACGTAAATCGACCACTTGCACGCCATATTCGACTTCCAGATCTTTTGCAACCTGTTTTTTCATTTGGACAGCCATCTGTTCTAAAATATATGCACGTTGTGAGGCTTGTATTTCTTTTTTCTTCTGATCTATTACATTTTCTATATTTTTTTTTGATGCAGAAGTGTTAAAGCCGGCAATGACCTCTTGTACGTCTGTGCGCAATAATTTAAAAACAGGTGTAAGAATTAATACGATAAGCAATAGACTCACCACAAACTTAACATATTTTTGTAAGCTCGTATTCGGAAGCAACATGTGAAGTACGGTTGCCAGCAGCAAAAAAACGATAATGGTTCGGATCCACTCTGTAATATAAGCCACGATATCCCTCCTACCGCATCATCAACGTGACATTACCAGCCGCGATAATAATGGTAATACTTAAAAAAAACATGAGAGAAACAATTGCCAAACATGCAAATACATAAATAATACTTTTTCCGATAATATCCAAACATTGGATGATAGAACCGCTACCTACCGGTTGTAAAATTGCAGCGGCAAATTTATAAATAAACGCAATCGCAAAGATTTTTATCGCCGGAAAGATAACAATCAACAGCAGAATGATGACACCCGCAATTCCTACTGTATTCTTCAGCAATGCGGAAGCAGTCACAACCGTATCAGCAGCCTCGGTAAACATGCGTCCGACTACTGGAATAAAATTACCCGTAACAAACTTAGCTGTCTTAACCGCAATACCATCCGCTACCGCCGTTGCAGTTCCTTGTACGGACAAAACGCCAAGAAAAACCGTTAAAAAAATTCCTATTAATCCTACGCTTACATTTTGAAACAACTTCGCCAATTTTGTTACCTTGTATTGATCACTCATCGTACTCACAATGCTTAAAATCGTTGCCAAGAATAAAAGAGGTAGTACAACATAATTCATGAGCACACCACTCGTATTCATGAGAAATACGATAATTGGGTGAAAGAAAGATACGGACACAACACCGCCGCCTGCGGCAATCAACCCCAATAGAATCGGTAGCAATGCCAGAATAAAATCAATCATCATTTGAATCGTGTCTTTAGCATACGTTGTAACAACATAAAAGCTATTAAGCGCAAAAATCATCAGCACCATGTAAACGACCACATCGGCAATTTTACCCACATTACTTTTATCAAATGCAGATTGCAAAGACTGTAGCAACGCGCTGAAGATTGTTAACATAATCAAAGTACCAAGCAACTTGCCGTTGGCAATTAATTCATGAAATAAGTAAGAAAGAAATCCACCAACCCATTCTTCTAATGAAAATTGTTTCTCTCCTTTAATAAATTCCATAAAACTTCCCTTTTGACTTTCCGGCAAATACACACCGTATTTGCTGACAAGCTCGTCCCAGTACTGCTTAATCTCTGTAACACCAATCTGTTCTAGCTGACTATTTGCAATTTCTTGTTGTACAGGGGAGGCTTGTACAGATACGGAACAAAAGAAAAGAAAGAAAAAGAGAAACAGCATACCTCTTTTTCGCTTCATTGTTTATCCTCCCTTTGGTAAAAAGCCTAAAATAGTTTCAATAACTACTGTTAAAATGGGGATGGCCATTACAAGAATAAGAACTTTACCAGCTAATTCAATTTTAGAAGCAATTGCTCCCTGCCCTGCATCCTTTGTAATTTGTGCACCAAATTCAGCAATATAAGCGATGCCGATAATTTTTAGTAACGTTTCTACATACACGTTATTCACGTTCGCTTCGCTAGCGATGCGCTGAATCATGTCCAATATGGCCCCAATTTGATCAATTAAAAGCAAAAACATCACTGCACCGACAAACACGATAAACATCGAAGTAATGCTTGATTTTTGCTGATTTAACACTGCCGCTAAAAAGGTGGCAATTAATCCGAGACCTACAATTTGTAAAATTTCGATACGTAGCGCCTCCTTTACTGAAACAAAAACACACTCTTGATTTTATCGAACAAACTATTGATTAATGCTGCAACATGAAGCAGGATCACAACAAAGCCAACTAAAATGGTCCAGTTTGCAATATCTTCTCGCTTCAGCTCTTTTAACACTGTGTGAATGAACGCCAAGATAATACCGATGCCTGCGATTTGAAAAATAAGTCCTACTTCCATAGACATCACAATCCCCCTAGTACAATAAAATGACGATGAGCAGCCCAGCTAATATTCCCAAACTTTTCATCATTTTTTCATATCGTGCCTGCGCATCCTTTGCCTCGTCTTCTTCTCGCTCCAGATGATTAATACAAAGGAGGATATGCTTTTGCTGTGATTCTCGATCATGCTGACCAAGCGTCTCTCCAAACTGTTTTAAAATTTCTTTCTCTGTTTGCTTTAACGCCGTAAGCTTCCATATCTCTCCCAAACTGTCATCCCACGCCTCACGAACCGTTTGATTTCCGTTCTCCAAGCGCTTTTGAAAGCTTTGAAACAACCAATTGATTGGTTTTGGCATTTGTGCTTCAAGTCGCTGTGCTGCTTCTCGCAAAGGGGTATGTCCATACATAATCTCTGCCTCTAGCGACTGCAATGCTGTTTTAAGAAGTCGAATCTGTCGTGGACGCTCGCTCATTTTTTTTGCGTATTGAAATCCAATACATGTCGTTGCGCTGACCACTAGTACCGCACCAATCAACTTCAACATATTTGCCCCGCCCCCTGTACTCGAAGCATCTGACCTTGACCCGTTTTTACAGCTACAATCGTTCCAGGTCCTTTTGTTTTAGAAAGCTCAATCACGCGGTCAAATACACCATACTCTATCATCTTTCGTAGAGAAGGTCGTTTTTTCACGTCTTCATACCCATAACCGTGCGCTGTAATAAATAAACCAACACCTGCATAAACCGCTTCTAATATCGCTTCGACGTCTTCTTCTCTTCCAACTTCGTCCGCAATGACTATTTCAGGGCTCATTGAACGAATTAACATCATCATCCCTTCTGCTTTTGGACAAGCATCCAACACGTCTACTCTTACCCCAAGCTCATATTGCGGGACCCCTTTGACTGATCCGGCAATTTCCGAGCGCTCGTCCACAATACCTACCTTTGCCGAAGGAATTCCTTTGTGGCCTATGCTGATAATTCGTGCAAAATCTCGTAGCAATGTGGTTTTCCCTGTTTGGGGTGGACCGACAATCATTGTATTTTTCCAATTGTTTTCATAGACGTATGAAAGTAGCGGTTCAGCAATCCCTAGCTTTTGTCTGGCAATTCGAATATTGAATGAAGATACGTCACGAATCAATTTAACAAATCCTTTTTCTGTAACAACTCGTCCTGCCAACCCAATACGATGTCCACCTCGTATAGTGATATATCCTCTGCGTAGCTCTTCCTCTAGTGTATAAATTGAAAATTGACTAATTCTATTTAGCAACTGCATCGCATCTTCTGTTGTCACAACATAGGGATATACTTTTACACAACCGGCGGCACTGCATTCTAACGGGCGCTGCACACGCATACGAATTTCTTCTAAATCATCTAACTGTACAGTCTGCAATATTTCTTGTACTCGCATTGGTAACATTTCTAACAATTCCCTCATACGCGGCTCCTTATCATTGTAGTTCTGTCAAAGTTCTGTACTGATTGTCGATAGTTGGTTTTAACATAGCCATCATTTTAAAAGTGCGATAAATATACAGCCAACCCCTAAAATCAGAAAGAACAGTTTTACAAACGACAGGCCGCCTGCCACTTGCGTCACACCGATAATCATGGTAATGACCAATACAGTCGGTCCGACAAGAGCTAACATCCCATTAATGAATAACGCTTTTTTTACATCATTTACATACAGCATGGACAAGGCGGCCGTAATCTCAATGCTACCTGATATGAGCCGAAGCAATGCCATTGCCAATACGGCAGACTCAATCCACGTCAGCCATTTCAACGATCCACCTTCTTTCCATTCGCAAAATACGTTTTGTAACACATTATGCAGAGGTTGTCCGTTTCAGAACAATTTTGCATGTAAATACGCGCATAAGAAAAAGGCATTCCCTAGGGAATGCCTTTTTCTTATGCGCGTGAAACGTATTTCGCTTCGGCTGTATTAATAACCAATATTTCGCCTTCGTTGATGAAAATCGGAACTTGCACTACAAGTCCTGTTTCCATTGTAGCTGGCTTTGTAACGTTAGAAGCTGTATCACCTTTGATACCAGGCTCTGTTTCTACAACTTTTAACTCAACTGTATTTGGAAGCTCAACACCAAGCACTTCTCCTTGGAAAGTCATAATATACACTTCCATATTTTCTTTCAAGAATTTCAACTCGCGCTCAATACGTTGAGTTGGTAATTCTAATTGCTCATAGCTTTCGTTATCCATAAATACATGCTCATCACCCATTGCATATAAATATTGCATGCGGCGGTTTTCAATGTGCGCTTTTTCTACTTTTTCACCTGCACGAAATGTTTTCTCTTGAATTGCACCTGTACGTAGGTTACGCAGTTTAGAACGTACGAAAGCCGCTCCTTTTCCAGGCTTTACGTGTTGAAACTCCAATACTTGCCAAAGACCGCCGTCTGTTTCGATTGTTAAACCAGTACGAAAATCATTTACTGAGATCATGAAAAAAATCCTCCTGTATTATAGAATAATCAGCTCTTTTGGTGAATGCGTTAAAATTTCATTGCCTTCTGCAGTAACAAGCACGTCATCCTCAATGCGCACACCGCCAAGACCCGGAACATAAATGCCAGGCTCTACTGTTACAATCATGCCCGGTTCCAGTATCACTTCAGAGCGGAACGCTAATCCCGGTCCTTCATGAACCTCCATACCGATTCCGTGTCCTGTAGAATGACCGAAATACTCACCATAGCCTTTTTCCGTTATGTAATCACGAGTCAAAGCATCTGCTTCGCGTCCCGTCATACCTGCTTTAATGCCGTTTACACCACGCAACTGCGCTTCTAAAACAATATCATAAATATTCTTCAAATCAGCTGCAGGTTCTCCGACAGCAACCGTGCGCGTAATATCAGAGCAATAGCCTTTATAGTATGCACCAAAATCAAGTGTAATCAATTCGCCTTGTTGTATCACTTTGTCAGAAGCTACGCCATGTGGCAATGCCGAACGAAGTCCTGAAGCCACAATAATGTCAAAGGAAGAAGAAGTGGCCCCTTGCTTGCGCATGAAAAATTCAAGCTCATTAGAAACCTCTAATTCTGTAACACCCGGTCGAATAAAAGACAAAATATGAGTAAACGCCGCATCTGCAATTTGAGCCGCATCCTTTAATATCTTAATCTCAGATTCCGTCTTAATCAAGCGTAACTTTTCCACAAGTCCAGATGTTGGGACTAAATCCGCTTCTACTGCTGTTTCATATAATTTAAAAGAGGCGTATGTTAATGCATCTTGTTCAAAACCCAGCTTTTGAATGCCTAATTCCTTCACTTGTTTTGCCACTTCTTCTACTAACGTACCTGTATGTTGCACAATCTCATACCCAACCGCTTGGTTTTGCGCTTGTTCCACATAACGAAAATCTGTAATGAAGATAGCACGATTATTTGTAATGACTGCAACACCTGCTGAGCCAGTAAATCCTGTCATATATGTACGATTATACTGACTTGTGATTAATAACGCATCAATTTCCTTGTTGGCAAACAAAGAACGTAATTGTAATAACTTATCCATTATGTTCCTCCCCCAATAATGCCAAAACGGCTAGTTTGTATCCATAAAACCCCAGACCTACAATTTGTCCTGCTGTAACTGGTGCTGTAACTGAAATATGACGAAATTCTTCACGCTTATGAATGTTAGAAATATGTACTTCAATTACAGGAACTGAAATGCTTGCAATTGCATCCCGGATTGCATAGCTGTAATGCGTGTAAGCGCCAGGATTCAGTACAATCCCTTCATATAGTTCATCCGCTTCATGTAACTTATTAATAATAGCGCCTTCTAGATTAGATTGAAAGCAATCAAGTACAGCACCGTGCTCACTTGCAAATTGACGCAATCCAGACTCAAGGGACTGCAAGGTTTCGACGCCATACACGCCAACTTCTCGCACACCAAGACGATTTAAATTAGGTCCATTAATAAGTAGTAATTTTTTCATCGCAAACTCCTTATCAAGTAAAACTTCCATCAATACGAACTACTCTTCTGATGGATAGCAAGCTAGATCATATCGCCTCGTATAGAACTGCTTTGTGTTAAAACGTGACAAAAAAGAATGTTCATACAACATTCTACCATACCCTTTACTTATTTGAATAGTTCGCCTCTTTCCCTACACCCGTCAATTTTTGTTCGCTTGCTTCAAAAGAGACGGAATAGGCGATGAATACACCGTGTAAGATGAAAATACATATAGTTGTAACGAGTGTAGCTCTTGAAAGTTCAAAAGGCATATCGACAACAGGGGATAGAAAGCCAATTCCAAAAAATAAAATACTCCACAATATTAACCCCTGTATCACACCGGGTATAACCCCCTGAAACTTCTTAAAGAATGCACCGTACAATATCGCAAGTAAAATGGACAAGATTGTCATGACGATTACCCCGGATAAATTTCCCCATACCCCTTCCTTCCATTTTCCTAAAGCAAACGGCATAAGGAGATGATTCGGTCCAACATTTGTAAAGGAAAAGATATGAAAGAAATACCAGACCAATCCCCAAAAAAGACCGGCAAATAAACCAATTTGTATTGCTTTTTTCGCTAACGATGTTGGTTTTGATTGATTTTTATGATTATTCAATAGGTACACCTCCGCTCGTTAGTATATCCTTCCTATGAAAAATCATGTCGGTTAGTACGGCTGAATTTGTAGCTAACTTTATACACTTTGACATAGCCCCTTTCAGTTTCTCTTGTCATGCGGTTAGTTTTACAGATACAATGAAGAAAAACAAATGCAGGTTGGTGTTTACATGACAGAGGAGACAAAACAAATATATGGGGGACAAGCTGTTGTAGAAGGAGTTATGTTTGGCGGTAGAGAATATACAGTTACAGCAATTCGTCGAAAAAATAAAGAAATTGAATTTTTTCGATTACCTCGAACAAATAACAGGCTTTTGCAAGTTACAAAAAAAATTCCTTTTATACGCGGTATCGCAGCAATTGTACATGCCAGTGCAACTGGAGCTAGGCACTTAAACTTTTCTTCGGAACGATTTGGCGTAAATCCAGAAGACGATGATGAGATTGCTAAGCAAAATGAAAATCAATCCAAACTGACGATGCTACTTGGGGTTGCAGTTGTAGGTGTTTTATCTTTTATCTTTGGCAAAGTGGTTTTTACGGCAGTACCTGCCATTCTTGCAGCCTTAGCTAAACCCATTTTTCCAACACACACTGCGCAGGTACTTTTAGAAAGCATCATAAAATTGTTCTTTTTATTAGGTTACATTTATATGATTTCGCTTACACCGCTCGTAAAACGAGTTTTTCAATATCATGGGGCTGAACACAAAGTAATTAATGCATATGAGAACAACTTACCACTTACCGTAGAGAATGTGCAACTTCAAACGAGACTTCATTATCGCTGCGGTAGCAGTTTTATTCTCTTTACCGTTATCATCAGTATGTTTATTTATTTATTGGTGCCAACAGAACCGCTTTGGCTACGTCTTGTAAACCGCTTAGCATTAATCCCTGTGGTTCTTGGTATCTCATTTGAAGTACTGCAGCTCACAAACAAATTGCGAGACGTTCCGGTGCTTCGCTTTCTGGGCTATCCGGGACTTTGGTTACAATTGCTTACAACAAAAGAACCGAATGACCAACAGGTTGAGGTTGCGATTGCTTCTTTTAATGAATTACTTCGTTTAGAGCAAAAGCATTCATAAATATTCCGCTCTTCTCAATATGATTAAATAAATGCCTTTAGGAGGTGTGTGCCGTGAGCGGCCGTTCATTTGCGCTAATTCTATTTCTACTTGTTATTGGGCTAGCAGCATATCAGATGATTACTTCCACTATGAATGACCCGGCAGGTATGATCCAAAACGTGTTGACTATTGGTATTGTTATCGGCGCCTTCTTTTTGCTATTCAAGTTATTTTCCAGTAGCGGAAGTGCGCGCTCATCTTATAATCGTGCTGCAAAGCAATCAAAACGTAAGTATGCAAAATCATTTACTGCACCATTGAAAATGCAGGATGCGCAGAAGGGAAAAAACGGCTCTGTATTTAAGAAAAAGCGCAAACCATCCCACCTGACTGTTATTGAAGGAAAAAAAGGTAAAAAGAAAGACCGTGCTTCATTCTAGCACGGTCTTTTTTAGATTTCATATGGATTACCACTTATCACAGCGCGCATATCAGGAGTAATTTGAATAATCGGGGCTGTTGCAACTTGCACATGTTTCCCCTTTTTTTCTTCAGTCAATAATTTGCTCTTTTCAAAGCCGTATGGATTGCCACTTAAGTACTTACGCATCTCTTCTGTAATCAATTCACACCTCCTAATTTTACCTTTATATACAAATTATACATGTTTAAACTTTAAGAATAAACAGTTTTTTACAATAAAAAAGAAAGCTGTACAAACACAGCTTCCTGTCATTGATTTTGTTCTTCATTCACTTTTTGGATAGCACGTAATACCTCAATGCGCGTTTTATCTTCTTCAAAAAATTGTACTAAATCACCAATGCGATCAATCGCTTCCCAGCTTAGGTGATGCTCGATCCCTTCTACATCGTCATAAATCTTGGCTTCGTTCAGTCCGATGATACGCATGAACTGTTCTAATAATTCATGACGATATACAAGGCGTTTGCCAATTTTTTTACCTTTTGTCGTTAAAATAAGGCCTCTGTACTTTTCATAAATCAAATATTCATCTTTATCAAGCTTTTGTACCATCTTAGTAACCGAAGATGGGTGTACATTTAGCGCTTCTGCAATGTCTGAAACGCGTGCATACCCTTTTTCTTCAATTAACAAATAAATTTGTTCTATATAATCTTCCATACTCGGAGTAGGCATTGGTTTCCTCCATCCAAACGTTTTCTTCGCTTTTTTTCCGTCTCTAAGCAATCAATAAAATCATACAACAGAAACAGCGAAGTGACAAGGGAAGAAACCTTTAAGTAAAGTATTGTATATGGGCATCAGGAAAGTAAGTATTGATATACGAACGAATAGTTTTTTCTAAAAGAGCCGCTTCTTCAGTAGGATACACATACTTTCCAATTCCGTATCTACCCCATTTATATTTACGCTTTTCTTCATCCATCTCAAGCTTTGTATTTGGATACCGCTTTTCAATCACCTTTTTCGCTGGTTTGGTAAAACGATGTTGAATCATTTCAAAAGATAAATTGGGTAAACTTATGTCTTTAAGAGAAGCATGCAATCGTTCAAATAATTCTCGATACCCCTCTTCCCAATCATCGTGCATATAAATGGGGGCTACAATAAACCCAAGCGGATAACCGGCATTTGCTACCTTACGTGCCGCTTCAATTCGGTCTTCAAACGGCGATGTACCGGGCTCAAAGTTTTTAATAACATAACGTGAATTAATGCTAAAGCGAAAACGCGTTTTCCCATTATGCTTCGCATTTAGGAGATGATCGACATGTGAATACTTCGTTACAAACCGCAATTGTCCGTATTCAGTTTGACCAATAAATTCTATCGTTTTCTTTAAAGCATGTGTTAAATGATCAATACCAACAATGTCTGATGTACATGCTGCCTCAAAACGAGTTATCTCCGGAGCACGCTCTTCCATATACTTTTGCGCTTGTTCAAAAATTTCCTCTAAATTGACATATACACGTACATACGGTTTGCTCCCTAACGTTGTCTGTAAGTAACAATAATGACAATGTCCCATACAACCTGTCGCCAACGGAATGGCATATTCAGCTGATGGCTTAGACGTATCAAATTTTAAAGTCCGGCGCACACCTACAACAAGCGTCGCTTTAGCATATCGATACTTTTGTAGTTCATTTTCTCCAGGCAGATCACGAATTTGATTATGTGAAGTAGTTTCTCTAATTTCAAGGCCCATTGCTGTAAACTGTTCGTACAACTCTTTTCCAAGTGGATATTCTAAGGCCTGTGGCTCAAAATATACCAATTTGGGCAAAAATGGCTTCAAGCGACTCATTCCCTTCGTTACTTTCTCTTTATGTAGTATAAGCGCTGCACATTTTTTCATCAGCCACCACAACCATCAATAATTTCCATATAAAAATTCTCCTTCTCTTCACTCAAAAAACTCTTGCCAATCACTTTTTTCTTTGTAATGCTATATGATTGGGGACTATAGTAAAAGGAGGCGATTATATGCTAGAAACAATTCTTTCCTTAGACTGGAGTAAAACAAAAGCATATATCTTTTCTGTGTTGCTCACATTTTTTATCTCCTACTTTGGATTTGCGTTAATACGCTATTTTTTACATCAGCTTTTTCAACGAACCAATCTCATTGAAGAGAAAAAAGAACAAACGATTGAAACGGTCGTAAAAAATACATCGAAATATGCAACCTTAATTATTGTGTTGCTAGTAGCTATCAAACCTTTTATTGATTTAAAGCAGTTGCTCGTGGCTGGAGGAGTTATCGGGATTATCATTGGCTTTGGCGCGCAGTCTGCAATTAGAGATTTTCTGTATGGTTTTTTCTTTTTATTTGAAGGTCAATTAAAAAAAGGGGATTTTGTAACGATAAACAATGAACAAGCAGGTTCTGTAGAAGATTTAGGATTTCGAGTTGTCAGCGTCCGATTAATGGATGGCAAATTGATGACCGTGTCAAACGGAGAAGTGCGCAAAGTGGTTAACGGGAATGTACATCATCGTCGTATTTTCGAAAGTGTGGTTGTAGGATTTCAAGAAGATCCTACTCGTATTCGCATATTCCTTGAAGAAGTTTGCGAATTATTAAATGAACTGCACGATGACTATTTACTCCGTCACCCACACGGTGAAATTGTAGAGCCATATCAGTATTGGGGCATGTCTTCACTTGATGCATGTCCATACGGATTTCGTTTCTCCATCGTAGCAACAGTACATGATGTTCACTACTTAAAAGCTGCACAAGAAACCAAATTTTTGCTGGCTAAAAAAATACATGAGGAAGGTATCATCTTGCCAACCGTGCAAGCGGTTTATACAAGATCCATGCAGAGCTAAACGCATTTCCAAAATTTAAAACTTTCATAAACAGCTGACAAAATAGAAAAATACAGATAGAAACAGTTGACGCATCTCTTTTCTTACCAGTATTATATTTCTTCGTGAGCACATAAAGGACGACATAAAAGACGAGAGGGGAAGCAGAATGTCATTAAAGAAAAAAACAGAAGTACGCACAGGCAAGATGGTTCGAGAACTCATGCTTGCAGACTTAGACGTCACAGCATCTCTAGTGATGGTATATAGTGAGTCAAATGTAAATAAGGAAATTAAGGTGGAGGGCTTAAATCCAAAATCTAACGAAGAACTATTCATTAGCGGAGATATAGATTGGAACAGTAACGTTATATATAAAATCGTGGATTTCTCAGGCAAGGTTGAGGTAGGGAAAGCCATTCTAACAGAAATGAAAAAAAATAACTTATCCCTTTCCATTGAGCGGATTATGTGGAGCAAGGATAAGCAAGGCCATATCGAAACAGCTCCCGAACCTAAAACACCAGAGCCTGAAGCTACACTAACTCTTGTTCCTGAAAAAGCCGCGCCCCAGCCTATGACACAAACTGTAGAAACAAGTCAAAAAGCAAAAACGATTACAGTAGCAAAACCTGTAGAAGCAGCGCAGGCTGAAGAACCACTGATGCAAACAGTGAAAAACACTTCCCAAACCATTCCCTTACAAACACCATCAGCAGAATGGCAGGAACGCTACAGCCGCTTAATTGCAAAAGCAGTCAGTGTATGTCAGGATTATGAGCTGGGCATGGACGTGGATGATTCTATCTCCGACTTAAAAGGCGAGCTAGAAATACAAGGGGTTAAAGTAGTACCTGATAAAGATATTTTAGACATAGTAGCACAACTGCGCACATTAAAATTAAAAGGCATTGACCTTCATAAAATTTTAGACCTTGTATGATAAAAATGAGAGGCACTCTAGTGCCTCTCATTTTTTATAATTCCATTCTTTTGTTTCATACTTCTCTTTCATAAGCTGCTCTACTTCAGCTTTTTGTTCGTTCGTTAACTCATACGTCTGCAATTCTACATGAAGTCCCTTTTCAAAACCATCTCGGAATGCTTCTTTTAACTGCTTTATCGTAAATGTTTTATCTGTTAACGCATTTACAGCGACTGCTTTAGAAGAAAACATGCTCTTCATTCTTTCTTTAATGCGTTCATTAGGAAACAAAAATAAATCATAGAGCGTGTCTAAGTCAATTTCAAGCGGAATTGAACCATGTTGCAAAATAACACCCTTTTGGCGCGTTTGCGCGCTACCGGCAATTTTTCTTCCTTCTACAACAATTTCATACCAAGAAGGTGCATCAAAACAAACGGAAGAGCGTGGATTTTTCAAATCATCTCGCTCTTGCTGCGTTTTAGGAACAGCGAAATAAGCATCCAAGCCGAGCGATTGAAATCCTTCTAAAATTCCTTGTGAAATGACCCGATATGCTTCTGTAACCGTTTTCGGCATATCCGGATGATCTTCTGATACAATTACGCTGTACGTCAATTCTTTATCATGAAGAACACTGCGGCCTCCCGTTGGACGACGTACAAATTCAAAACCTCTTTTTTCGACTTCATCCATATTAATTTCCTTTTCTACTCTTTGAAAATAACCAATAGACAAAGTCGGTGTTGCCCATTGATAAAATCGAACAATAGGAGGCATTTTTCGTTCACTTTGCCAATTTAATAAACATTCATCAAGTGCCATATTATAAGCAGCGGAACGCGCACCTGAATCAATATAATACCATTTTTCTTTTTCCATAATTAACACCTCATGCTGTAGTCATAGCTTTTCTTTCACTTTAGTGTAACAAATCAGATACACTTTGTGAAAAGATATGAAAATGAACCTTGTTCTTGCATAAATAGGCACGAACATTATAATATTGATGATAGATAAGATAAAGGGGGCAATTTTGGTGTCAACAAGCTTAATTATCATTTTAGGCACTGTAGTGGCGCTCGTTGCATATAGTGTGGCGATGTACTTCTATCAGAAAAAACTGATTAAAAATTTAAATGAAGAAGAGTTTCGTGCCGGTTATCGAAAAGCACAGCTTATCGATATTCGTGAGCCGGATGAATATAAAGCAGGTCATATTCTCGGCGCGCGTAACATCCCGCTCTCACAACTTAGAATGCGCTATAAAGAAATTCGTGCTGATCAACCTGTTTACTTCTACTGTCAAAATGGATTGCGTACAGGCCGTGCTGCACAGCTCCTCAAGAAAAAAGGCTATAAAGAGCTCTATCAGCTACAAGGCGGTTTTAAAATGTGGACAGGAAAAATTAAAGCAAAATAAACAAGGTGTCCTGACATAGGACACCTTGTTTATTGTTCCTGCTTAGCTCCCCCAACCAATAGTACTTTTTGAAATGCACCCGGCTTGACACTATCATCGTTAACCTCAATTGGTTGTAGCCCTGCCACCACTTTATAACTTTTTTCTTTAGCGCCCGGTACATCGTATTTCCAAGCGGTTTTCCAAATCTTTGTTTCACCCGGTTCTAACTCGACTTTTGTAAGTGCCTGTGAAAACATTTTATCGGCAGAATATTTATAGACCTGTCTCTCTTTTGTCGAAATGATTACTTCAAATTGTTGCGAAGAAGGAAATGTCATAATCAATTGATTTTCACTTGTGTTTGTTAACGTTAAGCGCACTTCTAATTGACTCTCTTGCGGCTGAGCTTCTACCTCAAATGTGTACATATCGTCCTCCTCCTTTTGTACCTCTGTTTTAGATTTTTCCTTTGAAGAAACTTCTCTTATTTGTCCATCCTTTTCCACTCCGCACCCTACAAGACATAGCAAGAAAAGAATAAATATAACCCTAACCTTCATCCCTGCCACCACTCCCTTCTTTTTTAATTTAGACGTCTACTTCTTTTCTATCCACAATCTACCATCTTTAAGCATATATGTCCACACCATAGATATACATTCTATACAATCGCCAGTAACTCCTCAGATAACAGCGATAGAAATAAAGAAAATGTAAAAAAGGAAATGACAACTTAAGTTACTGAGTGAGATTTGTTTATAGAAGTGCGGGAGGAGTACAATTAAGACACACCAAGAAAAGCGAGCGCAACAAGAAACTTTAACAGCGTCAAAATTAAAAAGCTGAACAACTGTTCAGCTTTTTACATTACTTCTCAAAGCGACGAAGCATTTCTTCTCGCATACCAAAGCTTACAACTGCTAATCCGATGTACATAAATAAAAGTACATAAGAGTTTACCGCTCCGTACCATCCGTTATCAAAAATTAAGTAGACAGTCAAAGCAGCAACCAAAACAAATGCTGTTAAAAACAAATAAAAACTCACCTTTTGGTTCATCCGATTCCCTCTTTTCCTACAAACTCAACGTTTAAATGTTTATTGTAACGAAACTTGTTCTATGCCACAAGTGTAAAGAAAAAATAATAAAAAATCCCCCTACTAGTTTGTCTTGTAGGGGTAAGTCCGTTTATACAAAGAAAGAATTGCTTACTTTTCATATTTAAGAATTGGTTTACGCGCTGCCATTGTTTCATCCAAACGCTTAATAACAGTTGTATGAGGTGCTTCTTGCACAATCTCCGGATTTTCTTCTGCTTCTTTTGCAATTTGAATCATTGCATCAATGAATGCATCTAATGTTTCTTTTGACTCTGTTTCTGTTGGTTCAATCATAATACATTCTTCCACATTGAGCGGGAAGTAAATTGTTGGGGGATGATACCCAAAGTCAAGCAAACGCTTCGCAATGTCAAGCGTCCGAACACCAAGCTTTTTCTGACGCCTTCCAGATAATACAAACTCATGCTTACAATGCTTATCAAATGGCAAATCATAGTACGGCGCCAAACGTCGCATCATATAATTTGCATTCAGAACCGCTTCTTCTGTTACCCGTTTTAATCCATCAGGTCCCATAGAACGGATGTACGTATATGCACGTACGTTAATCCCGAAGTTTCCGTAATATGGTTTTACTCGCCCAATTGATTGCGGGCGGTCATAGTTGAAACGATATCCTTCTGCTGTCTTTTCTAAAATTGGTTTTGGCAAATATGGAATTAAGTCCGCTTTCACGCCAACTGGACCTGAACCCGGACCACCGCCACCATGAGGACCTGTGAATGTTTTGTGCAAGTTCAAGTGCACCACATCAAAGCCCATATCACCTGGACGCGCTTTACTTAATACAGCGTTTAAGTTCGCTCCATCATAATATAGCTTACCGCCCGCCTCATGGACGATTTCTGCCATTGCTAAAATATGCTCCTCAAACAAACCGAGCGTATTAGGATTGGTCAACATAAGTGCAGCTGTATATTCATCAACAACACGTTTTAAATCTTCAAGATCAACAAGCCCAGCTTCGTTAGATTTTACAGTGATTGTTTCAAACCCAGCTACCGTTGCAGAGGCTGGATTTGTACCGTGTGCAGAATCCGGTACAATAACCTTTGTACGTTTAAAATCTTGCCGTGCCTCATGATAAGCACGAATGAGCATTAAGCCTGTCCATTCACCATGCGCACCGGCAGCAGGCTGAAGTGTTACTTCGTCCATGCCTGTGATTTCTTTTAAATGTTCTTGTAAATCGTACATTAATTCTAGTGCGCCTTGCACAGTACTTTCATCTTGCAGCGGATGAATATATGAAAATCCAGGAAAGCGAGCTACATTTTCATTAATTTTTGGATTGTATTTCATGGTACAAGAGCCCAGCGGATAAAAGCCAGAATCAACACCATGATTACGGCGCGATAATGCTGTGTAATGACGCATAATATCTAATTCCGATACTTCTGGAAGCTCAGGCTCCTCTTGGCGAATATAGACGCTGTCAAAAATATCGCTAAGTTCCACCATTTCTACATCCAGTTCAGGTAAGCTATAACCAATACGTCCTGGTTGGCTGATTTCAAAAATGAGCGGTTGGTCTTGATATGTCATTGCTGATCCCCCATTTCCTTCACAAGTGCATCGATCTCTTCTTTTGTACGAAGTTCTGTTACTGCAAGAAGCATATGATGGTGCAGTTCAGGGTAGTATGTACCCAGATCATAGCCGCCAATAATCTCTTTTTGAAGAAGAGCTTTATTCACATCAGCTACTGGGCGCTTGCAATCTACGACAAATTCATTAAAAAACGGTCCTGTAAATGTCACTGTAAAGCCATTTTCCTCAAATTTCTTTCTGGCATACTGCGCTTTTGCAATATTTTGAACGGCAATTTCTTTTATACCTTTTTTGCCAAGCGCAGTCATTGCTACGGAGGCAGCCAATGCATTTAACGCCTGATTAGAACAGATATTGGATGTTGCTTTATCACGACGAATATGCTGTTCACGCGCTTGTAACGTAAGTACAAAGCCGCGTCGTCCTTCCGAATCCTTTGTTTGACCTACCAAGCGTCCTGGAATTTTACGCATAAGTGCTTTTGTCGTAGCAAAATAGCCGCAATGTGGTCCGCCAAACTGAGAAGGAATACCGAACGGCTGTGCATCCCCAGCTACAATGTCCGCACCGAACTTTCCTGGTGGTGTCAATGCCCCAAGTGCAAGTGGATTGGAGGATACAACAAACAACCCTTTATGTTGATGCGCAATTGCCTCGAGCTCTTGTAATTTTTCGATTTGACCAAAGAAGTTCGGATACTGTACAACAACACAAGCCACTTGCTCATCCATTTCCTGTCTTAGCACATCAATATCGGTTACACCATCTTTATATGGAATTTCAACCACTTGTAAATTTTGACCGATTGCATAAGTTTGTAACACATCTCTTGTTTCCGGATGAACTGCTTGAGAAACAAGAATTTTCTTTTGTTTTGTATGTCCGGCAGCCAACATTGCTGCTTCTGCTAAAGCTGTTCCACCATCGTACATGGATGAGTTTGCAACGTCCATTCCCGTTAATTCACAAATCATAGTTTGAAATTCAAAAATGGCTTGTAGCTCGCCTTGTGAAATTTCCGGCTGATACGGTGTATATGCTGTATAAAATTCTGAACGTGAAATAACATGATCTACAATAACCGGAACATAGTGATCATATACACCTGCTCCTAGAAAAGATGCATACTCCTTTAAATTGGCATTTTTGGCTGCCATTTTAGAGAGTTCCTTCATTAGTTGCGGCTCTGATTTAGCTGCCTTAATATTAAGTTCTCCTTGAAACCTTACGCGCTCAGGAATATCTGCAAACAATTCCTCGACTGTTTCAACACCAATCGTGCGCAACATCTCCTGTTTGTTTTCTTCTGTCATTGGAAGATAGCGATGCAACATCAAAATTCCCCTCTCTGTTACTTAGAACGCTTATAGAATGGTGTTGGTACCACAACCGCCTTAGCAAGCTTTCCGCGGATTTGTACCTCTACTTCTGTACCTAACTCTGTATATTCTAGATCAAGCAAGGCAAGACCAATATTTCTTTTACTGCCTGGTGATTGCGTACCGCTTGTTACTTCCCCGATTTTAACACCGTTTTTAAATACTTCATAATGGCTGCGCGGGATACCACGGTCACGCATCTCAATACCCACTAGCTTTCGTTTCGTACCATTTTCTTTTTGTGCCTTTAACACGGCTTTGCCAATGAAATCAGCTTCCTTGTTAGGCTTTACTGCAAAGCCAATTCCCGCTTCAATGGGAGTAATATCTTTTGTCAGCTCTTGCCCATATAAAGGCAGTGTTGCTTCAAATCGCAGCGTATCACGCGCACCCAATCCGCAGGGCTGTAAGCCTTCTTCTCGTCCAACTTCTAACATCATATCCCATAGCTGAGCTGCATCTTCGCTTTTGCAATAGATTTCAAAGCCATCTTCTCCCGTATAGCCCGTACGAGATACAAGAGCAGGAATACCTTTTATATCTACATGATCTTTAAATTTAAAAAATTTGATTTCTTTCAAATCTTGCTCTGTAAGCTTTTGTAAAATAGATTCTGCTTTTGGTCCTTGCAGAGCCAATTGTGCAATTTCTTCGGAAACATTTGTTACTGTTACATCTCCCTGTACATGTGAAACAAGCCAATCATAATCTTTTACAAGATTCGCAGCATTCACAACTAACAAGTAATCATGATCTGCTTTTTTGTAAACCAATAGATCATCTACTGTACCGCCGTCTTCATAACACATTGCTGTATATTGCGCACCACCATCTTTTAAAAGTGCGATATCATTTGTCAGCATACGTTGTAAATAGACCAAGCTGTCCGTTCCTTTTACTTCGATTTCTCCCATATGAGATACGTCAAAAAGTCCTGCGGCCGTTCGAACGGCTTCATGCTCCTCTTTAATGCTTGAAAATTGAACCGGCAAATCCCAACCGCCAAAGTCGATTGTCTTTGCACCGTACTTAGCATAAACATCAAACAGCGGTGTACGTTGTAACGTCATCCTGTGTTCCCCCTTATCGCAAACTGGCAAACAACTAAACATTTTTTGCACAAAACCTATCAGATATACGGAATCTTCATAAGTTTTTTCGTGAAAACGTAAATAAAAGTTATTATTTACGGATAAAATACGAAAGATTCTATATATGACTCATCATTATCCTAACATTTTTCTTTCTATTTCATCAATATTCTAGCAAAAAAAATAATTTCGAATTTGTAGAGGGCGTGAATATATGAATGTGACAATTACAACGGATTCATCTTGGTACGACGAATTTCTGCAGCGCGTAATGGAAGATGGTCCTTGGACAAATTGGGAGTTATATAATCTAGCTTATGCAACGGAAAAGCAGCTCCTTATTCCTTCTTTCGAAGGTTTACAGGCCCCGTCTTTTTTACCTGAACTCACTATTTTACCGCATCAATTTGAAGTTGCACGTACTGTACTTGAAGAGATGAACGGAAAAGCAATTTTGGCTGATGAGGTAGGTCTTGGCAAAACCATTGAAGCCGGACTTATTTTAAAAGAATATATGATTCGTGGTCTTGTCAAAAAAGTATTGATACTTGTACCTGCTTCTTTAGTATCACAATGGGCTTATGAATTGAATACAAAGTTTCATATCCCGGCGGTCGCTCAGAAAAAAAGCTATTCGTGGGAGCAAGTAGATGTTATTGTATCTTCTATCGATACTGCAAAACGAGCGCCGCACCGGGATATCGTACTGAGTCAGGAATACGATTTAATCATTATTGATGAAGCACATAAGTTAAAGAACAATAAAACAAAAAACTATGAATTTGCACAGCTTTTAAAGAAACGATTTTGCTTATTGCTAACCGCAACACCTGTACAAAATAAAATTGAAGAAATTTTTAATCTTGTTTCATTACTAAAGCCAGGTCATTTAGGAAATCAGTCAAACTTTGACGAATATTACACTTCTAAAAATAGGACACTTGAAACTGATCAGCATTTAAAAGAACTAATAAACGGTGTTATGGTGCGCAATCGGCGCAACGATACTGGCATTGAATGGCCAAAGCGCCATGTGTACACAGAATTTGTGGAATTTAATAACGAAGAACGTGCATTATACACAACAATTGAAAATTGGAAAGAAAATGCCTATTCTTCTGCTTTTTCCGCTTTAACATTAAAGCGAGAAGCATGTAGTAGCAGAGAAGCTGTATATTTTTCTTTGCAAAAACTAGTAGAAAAACGCACCAAGGAAGACTCTTCCTATGAAGTCGATCCTTACATTCATCTATTAATGAGCCACGTTAATAGCATTCCTTTTAACTCAAAAGCAAAGCGAATTTTAGAAATCATTAAAGAGATTGACGACAAAGTAGTCATTTTTACGGAATACCGCGCCTCACAAATGTATTTACAATGGTTCTTAAAACAAAATGGTATTTCTTCCGTTCCGTTCCGCGGGGGATTTAAGCGCGGAAAAAAAGATTGGATGAAAGAGCTATTCCAAAATCATGCACAGGTATTAATCGCTACAGAAGCTGGCGGTGAAGGTATCAATCTCCAATTTTGTAACTACATGATTAATTATGATTTGCCATGGAACCCAATGCGTCTTGAGCAGCGTATTGGTCGCATTCATCGCCTTGGTCAGCAAAATGATGTTCATATTTACAATATGGCGACAAAACATACAGTCGAAGAGCATATTTTAAAACTTTTGTATGAAAAAATTGATTTATTTGAGCGTGTAATTGGTGAGCTCGATGAAATTTTGACACGTATTGATATGAAAAATATTGAAGAGCACATTCAAGACATTTTTGCCCATTCCAAAAGCGATGGGGAAATTCGTATTAAAATGGATAATTTGACATCTATTATTGACTTTGCCCGACGCCACGATACAGGAGTTGACCGCTATGCAGCAACATGAAATTCATCACTACTTACATCGCTTTTTCACTGCCAATCACTGTGAAGTTCTCGCACAAACAGATTATCATCTAGATGTGCAGCTTACGATTGAAATGGATAAACTGCTCATGAACAGACCATTTTATTGGCATTATTTAGAGAAAACTGGAGGCGTACCAAATCCAATGCGCCTTACATTTATTACAGATCAAAATAAAGCGCCCAAAGATTTGAAAGGCGAACCTATTCACTATGGGTCGCCTCGTTTACATCAAATTTTTGGCGTGTCACGAAGTCTTGGCTCTTATATACGTATGTATGAGCGCGTACACGCACAAGGACAACAAACACCACTACATCCGTGGCTTGGTGTAAATATGAAAATCTCTTATCAATGTGATAGAAAAAAAGATACGCTGTATTCACTCGGCCTTCACCTGTTAACAGGGACGATGATGAACAATTTTCATGAAACATTGCAGGAGATTCCGCTTACACCAAAAATTCCTGATTTTTGTTTTACCCTTAGTCCCATCATTAAGCCACAAAGCGGCATAAAACGGGTAGAAGAGGCTTTAAAAGCTATCATTGCCCGGGAAGATCACACATGGGCAGCTGAGGCAAGAAAGCGTTGGAATCACGATTTGCAGCTACTTCACAAGTTTTATGAAGATAAGGAAGAGTTACCCGATAGCTTTGAAGTAGAAAAGCAAGCACTCAAAGAACAATACGAGCCGCAAATCGTTATGCAAGTGATTAATGCGGGGTTATTTTATTTATCGCCTCGGTACATGCAGTAACATCCTAGTATGGCGCTACTTAGCATGCTTTTAATAGGGATTGTTTTTTCCAATTACATGCTCCATAACATACATGCCTTTGTTTAGAGGGACAACGCTTGATATGATCTTTCAATTTAGATGAAGAGGTTCTGTCTAGCCCGTTTGGAACATACAGATTATTGCTTCCCTAACTTACGTTCTATCTTCATCACCTCTATCGATAGTAAAAGCAGCGCTCCAAAGGCGCTGCTTTTACTATTTACGATTTACCATCCACTCTGGTTTACCAAAACCTTTAAATTCTTTATCAATGATTGTATCAAATTCTTTAGACTCAACAGCTTCTTTTAAATCCTTAGCAAATGCTTTATCTAAATCTTTTGTATTGACCACCACTCGATTGCGATATAAATCAGGCATTTTTTCCAGTTGGATGGCGTCTAACAAGTTCATTTTAGCTGCCAATGCAAAATTGCCCGGAACAGCTGCCAAATCAACACTTTCTACAGACCTTGGCAATTGTGCAGCTTCAATTGGTTGGAATTTTAAACTCTTTTGGTTTTCTGTTACATCTTTTTCAGATGCCTTTAACGGGTCCACAGAAGCATTCAGTTTAATGATTCCCTCACTTTGTAGCATCGTTAATGTACGTGCTGCATTAACAGGGTCATTTGGGATTGCGATGGTGCTGCCATCCTTTACTTCTTTCCATGACTTAAATTTTTTTGAATATACACCCATTGGTGCAGTCGGTACAACAATTACTTCTGATAACTGCATATTATTTTGTTTCGCAAATGTTTCCATATATATTTTGTGTTGAAATAAGTTTGCATCAATACTCGCCTCTGCCAACGCTTTATTCGGTTGGATGTAGTCACTAAACTCCACAACCTCTACTTTGTACCCCTTTTTCTCAAGCTGCGGCTTAATCGCTTTTGTTACCATATCACTATATGGTCCTGCTGTGGCACCAATTTTTATCGTTTTGGATGTTCCCGCTTCTTTAGTTGTTGTTTCTCCTCCACATGCAGCTAACATTCCTACTAGGAATACCAAAAATATCATCATATATCTTTTCATTGTGTAGCTCTCCTTTTTATCTCTTATCTAGTACTTTTGCCAAACGATCGCCGCCAATTTGAATGATTTGTACCAAGCAAATAAGTATAACGATTGTTGTAATCATAATTGCATTATCATAACGGTAATAACCGAAGCGAATAGCCAAATCACCAACGCCACCACCACCAACAATACCTGCCATTGCAGAGTATGCAACCAAGCTGATAGTTGTTAGCGTCACACCTTGTAGAATCCCAGAGCGTGCTTCTGGTAGCAGCACATCTTTAATAATCATCCACGGCGTGGCACCTGCAGCAACAGCAGCCTCAATCACACCCTTATCAATCTCTCGCAACGCCGTTTCTACGATACGAGCAAAAAACGGAATGGCGGCAGCAGACAAAGAAACAGAAGCAGCTGTCGGACCAATTGTCGTTCCTGTAATTAACTTCGTTAATGGCAAGAGTGCCACAAGTAAAATAATGAAGGGGATTGATCGAACCATATTAACCACAAACCCTACCACATTTCTGACAGGAATGTTTTCTAAAAACAAACCTCGGTCTGTCACAAATAACAAAACGCCCAGTGGCAACCCAACAATGATTGCTACAACCAATGAAATGCTGACCATATACAACGTTTGGAAAAATGCTTTATTTAAATCTGGTAAAATTTCTATTAAACTATCAAGCGGCATCATACATTACCTCCAATCGCTTCGTTTTGGCTGTAATATAAGCAATTGCTTGTCGTACTTCCGCAGCATCACCAATTAGCTCCATCACAAAAATTCCAAGTGGTGTTTCTTGTATATACTCAATTTTTCCATGCAAAATATTACCTTGTACACGAAACTTCTGAAATACATCTGATACAACGGACTCTTCTGCAATTGAGCCTTGAAATTGGATTTTAATGATAGTACCTTTACGATGTTCTAATACTCTCTTTGGTATTTCAAATTGCAATACACTTTCAATGAATTGCTGTGTTAATTTTTCACGTGGGTTTGCAAATAATTCATATACAGGACCTTCTTCTATGATTTTGCCATCCTGCATCACAGCCATTCGATCGCATATCTCTTTAACGACCTCCATCTCATGTGTAATGAGAACAATTGTAATCCCTAATTCATGATTGATATCTTTTAATAGGCGCAAAATACTTTTAGTTGTTTTGGGATCGAGCGCTGATGTAGCTTCGTCACACAGTAAAACAGATGGATCATTAGCAAGCGCTCTTGCGATACCCACACGTTGCTTTTGACCGCCGCTAAGCTGTGCTGGATATACGTCCTTCTTATCTGCTAAACCTACCAAATGCAGCAATTCAATTACTTTTTTCTCAATTTCTTGTTTGCTTTTTCCTGCCGCCTTTAAAGAAAACGCAATATTATCATAAACCGTTTTCGAGCTAATAAGATGAAAATGCTGAAAAATCATTCCTATTTTAAGCCGTGCTTGTCGCAATTGGTTTTTATGTAAGGCTGTTAAATCCACTCCACCTATCAGTACCTGTCCAGCAGTAGGGCGTTCTAATAAGTTTAAACAACGCAGCAGTGAACTTTTCCCCGCACCACTATAACCTACAATTCCAAAGATTTCACCACTGTGAATTTTTAAAGAAACACGGTCTACCCCTATTACAGTTCCTTTCGTTGTTTCATACTCTTTTGTAAGATTACGTATCTCAATCACATCTAGACCTCCTTTAACACAATAAAAAAGCCTCTTTCATCCGAAAGAGACATCGTCAACTATAGTCGCGACTTATCTTTCAGAATGGGTACATTCTGCAGGAAGTGGCACCTTTCCAGTTATGGTGGTTGCCGGACGTCATTGGGCCTGATCCCTCAGTCTCTCTTGATAAGTGAATTATTTATTTTCTGATTAGTCCGAATAATACACCTTAGAATTCAACTTGTCAACACTATATTTTTAGTTTATTTTAGAAAACGTTTACATTTTCATGGTAATGAGACAAAAAAGTCATTGACACTTGTCAATGACTCATATTTTACCGTTATATTTGCGACCATTATTATGTTCTTGCTGCTGATGTTCAGTTATGCGCTTTTGATATGCCTTTGTTCTGGCACTTACATGATTCGCATCATTTTCTTCGTTCTTTTTAGAACCTCCTGCTCCGTTGCTCACTGCAATCCCTCCCTCATATAAGTTATTCGTAGCTTATGCTATCGTTTGCATTTTATACAAAAGAAGGTCATTTAGCAGTATATTTTGCATATAAATACTTCTTTTTTAGAAGGTAACAAAAACGAAGTGCCCAATTGCGGTATTGTTACTTGGGATAAATTTAAGACATTGCCTACCTTGTCTATTCTTCTTTCCCATCCCAAAAATATCGGCTTTTCTTTTTGTAACTAATTAGTAAAAAGAAACACTTTATTAGCTACTCTTCTACATAGCGACTTAACATATCATACAAACCGCGATTGGCCCTTACAGCAATTTGTTCATCAGATTCGTGCGGATATTTATCACGTAAGCGAATCAATGCTTTTGCCAATAAATTCTCTAGTACAGAACGACCGCTTTTTCCATAGATTGCTTCGGCATACGCAATCAACTTTGAATCCTCTACATTCGAAGAATGATTGTTGCAAAAAAACTTACTCATAGTCCCCCTCCTTTTGATAACGTTTTCATTTTTATTCATGTTATAAATTTCACAATAATATATGTTGTGTTGTAGTGTATGTGTACATTATAAAACAATATTGACATAATGTTTATATATTTTTTTCATTAATTTATGACAATTATCTGACTTTTTATACATACCTTAAAACCTTCATTTATGAATAGCTTGTAGTGCTATCATCATAATGAATGTTATCCATCCAGTTACAATACCAATACTTAAACTCAACAAAGTCCATAACCAAAGACTTGTTTTTTTTTGCATATTAAAACCTCCTTGTTTGTCATGAATATATGTAAAAATTCATATAAAAAACACCGTATCCGGTGTTTTTTATGCTTGCTTTTTAGACTGCTTATCAGATGCTTTGCGATACAATAACGTTACACCTAACGGCAAAACGCCAAACCAGCGATTTAAAAACGGTGCTTTTTGATTTTTCTTTTGTTGCCGCTTCTCTTTTCTTTCTTCTTTAGGGCTATCCATATAAGATACAAACTGTTGTGTCATAAACTTAATATAATCATTCATAGACATACTATCATCTCCACTTACAATGATATTCCCAGTATGTCCGGCTTCACCTTTCTTTAATCAAGAAGGTGAGCTCTTCTACAATGTGTTCAATACATTTCCCGGTCGTATCAATTTGGTAGTGCGCCTGTTTATAGTACGCTTGCCTACTTTGAAAAAGCTCAATAAATGCGCTACGATCTTTTAATAATGGTCTTGATGTATCCCCTTGTAATCGATTAAAGATGTGTTCAACATCGCAGTATACGTATAATACTATTCCGTGCGTTAGCATCCATTCACGATTTTCCTGTTTTTGTACCGCACCTCCTCCAGTCGTAATAATAACAGGATCTTCTTGAATTGACTGCAGTGCTGCAGTTTCATATTGCCGAAATTTTTCTTCTCCTTCTTCTAGGAAAATATCACGTATAGCTTTACCAGTAAAAAGCTCCACTAACTCATCCGTATCGACAACCGGTATATTCCATTGCTTACTTAACGCCTTACCAATTGTGGTTTTTCCAGCTCCCATAAAGCCCGTTAAATACAATCTCATGTTCGTTCCTCCGACCAAATTAAAATCTGTTTTGTTTCTTTATTATAGCTGAAAACAGCTTTATATACGTGATTTTGTTTGGTGCGACACTCGACTCTGTATTTTGAAGAATCAATGGCTGCAAAGGTTACTTGACCCTCTTCATATACATAAGTATCTTTCACATGACCATTAACAATATCAGTATGTAAATCTGCAAGCGCTCGGTACATGATTATATCTAATGCTAATAGTGCTTCTCCCTCTTGATAAAACCTCTTTTCCATTAGCAAAATATTAGCCTGATGAATAAGCAAGGCAAGTAATATGAAAGAGAAAGCAATGGTAACCGGCATTACAAAACCGCGTTCCTTCACATAATCACTCCTTCTGAAACGTTGTTACCATACCTGTATGTATCTCCCCCTCATTATCCTCCGCTCTTATAACCAAATATGCAGGATAATATATATAAGTAATACTTTTTATACGTTGCAGCGCGATCTCATGACCTTTGTCTCCTACTTTCCGAATCACATTCATGCCCTGCATGACATGAGAAACTACGTTGCCAGTTTGATCTGTAAGTACAAGTCTTCTATCGTAAGTTTGTACATCTTGCGCTTCTCTAAATTCTATTTGTAATTGTTCTACATACAACAACCATTCTAATTCATTAAACGGAGCGCTTTTCTTAGATTGTACATGAAATAACGCAGGTGCAATTACAAAAAACAGACCTAATATGGAGAGACACATCACCATTTCTAACAAAGTAAAGCCTTGTTCACCTCTGACTGACATATGTGCATATCTTCCTTTCCCGCGCTTGCAGATCTCCCCACTTTACACATACTTTTTGTTTATCGTCCCAAAAGATTCGATATTGTTTTTCCTGTATCATCGATACATTTTGATAATGTGCGGATACTTCATTACGCAATGCTGCATAGGCATAATAGTGTTGCTTAACATGCTCTCTCTCCCGCAACACTATTATAATTTGAGGAAATACAACCATGCATAACCCCATTAATAAATTAAGCGCGACGAGCATTTCTAACAATGTAGTACCCCTGTCAGATCGAACTGTAATAAAAGCGCCCTTTTCCAAGATGAAACACAACCTTATATGTGCTTTTCTTGTAGGAGACATACATAGTACCTCCTCTCGCTATGTTGCCGTTCGCACTGTAAATAAGAGGAAGTGACAATGTTCCAAAGTGAACTTTAATATCTGCATCATAATCCCGCACCAATATTGCCACTGCCCCTTCACCGGTAATTACATAACGCGAATCAGAAGAAAACCAATGCAACCGATGTCGCATGTTATGACTCATGGCCGTCTGCTGCATAAACATAATATCCTTTTGCAATTGCTCCAAAAAATGCTCAATTACTCTTGTTTCGTACTTGGGATATAACCCAAATGACACTATGAGCAATATAGCTACAATACTTAATACAAGCAGGGTCTCCAAAAACGTGAAGCCCTGCTGCCTTTTACTAAGCTTACTCCGTATCACTTAAAGTAACTGCTCCTTCATCACTTACAACAATAACCTTACCATTCGGACATTTATCGGTAGAGATATAATCCCCGTCAACCAATTGTGCTGCTGTTGGCCATGTATTGTTCTCAAGTTGATACGCCTGCACCTGTGCCTCCGTAGATTTTACCAATGCTTCACATCCCTTAGCGTTTACACGCTCTCTCTGCTGAACAACACCTGGAATAATTAGAAGCAATAAAACAGAAATTACAACCAATACTAAAAGCATCTCCAATAAAGTAAAGCCTTTTTCATTCATACAGTTCACTCCCTATAAAGAATTCATCATTTGGAACATAGGTAGCATCATCGCCAAGTACATTAGAGCAACAATAATACCAATGCAGCAAAACAACATGGGCTGAATAATCATCATGAAACGATGTAAACGGTTTTCAAGCTTCTCTATGACAAGTTCGCTATATGCGCCTAATTCCTCTGCTAAATTAGCGTTGGCTTGACCATGAGACACAATATATGCCAGCTCAGGTTCATAGTAAGAGCGCTGCATTAAAATACGCTCAAGCGTTTCACCTTCTGCTAGCATCTTTGTCATCACCTTCGCCTCACATTGAAAGAACAGGTAATGTGGCTGTTTTTCCATCAATATAAATGCTTCACGTACCGATAATCCTCCTTGTAGTAAGCTACTGATTTGTACTGCAAAATAGTAAGAATTAAAGGACATAACAAAATCTTTAATGCCAGGAATGGCTAGCCAAATGTCCATACGCCTTCTTGGGGTCACTTTTCTAATACATATAAAGTATCCAACAACACCAAGACCACCTAAACCTACACATCCCAAACAAACATAAGGTAACAGATGCAACACCATGAAAATATAGTCTGATAAAGGAGAAGAAGACTGCATAGAACTATAAAGCAAGGAAAACTGAGGAACCAACACACCGTTAAATGCCCAGACCATAGCAAGCAGAAATAATAGAAGCATAAGTGGATACTGTAAAGATTTTTTTATTTTCTTTATATGCCCTTGCTTTCTTTCTAAAATCTTTCCTCCTTGTTGCAAGGCAAAAACAACGTCACCATGTAGCTCAGCGTAAAACATATATCCTAGCAAATCAGAATGAAATTGCAAATTACGGAATACAACATACAAACTGCTGCCCGTCTTCAATTCTTGAATTGCATGCTCCAGTTGTTGCTTTCGCTTCTCATGCATATACAGCTGCAAAAACTCCAGTGCATGTAAAAGAGCATAGCCTTTCTCCAGCAATCCACCAAGTTGCCGAAGCAACTCAGCCTGTTCGTGTAAACTCCACTTAGTTTTCTCTTTGAAGATCATCCGCTTCTACAAAACCAAGCGCATAGCCTTTTTGCATCATTTTCTGTAGTGTTGGATAGCTATACGTTCCCTTTATTCCTCGTGCTTCCAATAAAACTTGTTCCAAGTCTTTTCCGTAGAGCAGCTCATATACACTTAGACGACGGATTTTACGCATCTTTTTACAAAGGGGAGAACACTTTTCTCGACAAAACGGGCACGGTATTTCTACAAGACGTTGCGCAGCTACAGCAAGAAGCGCTTGCTCCACCTCAGCATGTGTAATGTGAAAGTCCAATAATCGAAGAACAGCTCCCTTCGCATCATTTGTATGCAATGTAGTCAGAACAAGATGACCTGTTAAACTCGCACGCACTGCTATCTTTGCTGTTTCCTCGTCCCGGATTTCACCTACCAAAATAATGTCAGGATCGTGACGAAGAATGGCCTTTAAGCCACTCGCATATGTGATACCAGCACGCTCATTAATTTGAATCTGGAGCATGCCATCTTTACGTTTTTCAATAGGATCCTCAAGTGTGACCACTCTGCGATTTAAGGTATGCTGTGCAGTATGTAGCAGAGAATACATGGTTGTCGTTTTTCCAGATCCTGTAGGACCTGTAAACACAATCAGTCCGTGTGAATAATGAAGAAGTGAAAGAAGTTTTTTAGCTGAATTGGGGAATAACGAGAGATGGGACAGCGGTTTAGTGGCTGCTTGCAGATGAACGCGAATTACCAAACTTTCTTGATTGAGTGTGGGAAGTGTGGATAAACGTAAATGAAGATTGGCGTAATGAGCATTGACTTCAAGAGCCCCATTTTGCGGTTTTCGTTTTTCACCAATGTCCATAGAAGCCAAAAATTTAAAATGTGAAATGAGTTTTTCTGCAAATGCTTTAGCAATCACATGCTTCTGAATTAAATCTCTATCTACCCTCATTTCAATCACAGCATCACGCTGTCTCGGTATCACATGAATATCAGATGCCTTTAACTCAAATGCCTCCTTAATAACCGTATCAGCAAATTGTTCAATGGTATTCATAGCATCGCCTCCTCTCTTTTATATATATCACAAATAAAGTAGAGGGAAAAATATATAAAACAATCTTTTATAATAGTCATTACAAAAAAAAGACCATAAACATTTACAATAAAAGCAACTTTAATTTTGAACAATTGATGAAATTTTGTAAATTTTTTCTATTACATATGTACTCTATATTATAATAGTACTATGCCTATCTAAGGAGGTAGTAGCAATGGATCAAGCTTTAAAAATTACAAACGTGCTGGCGGACCCAACACGTTATCATATTTATCAATATATTTCTAAAAAACATGGAGACGTAACTGTACAAGAAATTGCTGATGCGTTTGCTGTTCATCCGAATGTAGCACGCTTGCATCTTACAAAACTTGAAGATGTTCACATGCTTGTTTCTGATACACAAAAAACAGGAAAAGGAGGACGCCCAAGTAGAGTGTACCGCGTATCTACAACAGTTGTGCAGCTACAATTTCCATTTCGTGATTATCAAACACTATCAAAGATCGCAATTGAAGCATTAATCAGTCTTGGAGACCCTGGAAAACAAGCGCTATTTCAAGTAGGACAAAAATTTGGGCACGTAGCTATACAACAGCATATACTACAACATACTACTGAGCTATCTTTTGAGGATAAAATTAACATTGCTAAAGAAGCTTTTCATACAGCTGGCTTATCACCAGAGTTCAAAGTGAACAATGAGACAAAACAAGTGTTTTATCAAGTCTATAATTGTCCTTTTAAAGAACTAGCTACCACTACGCATGCAATTTGTGATATGCATGGTGCATTTATGGAGGGTGTGTTTCAAACATTATTTACAGATATCGACTTACAGCGTACTGATAGTATGTTACACAGCTGCAAATCCTGTAATTATCAGCTTTTAGCTCAATAAGAAAAACTGTTGTAAATGTTTACAATAGTAAGAAAAGTACCTTATAATAATAAATGATTATGCGTTCAAAAGGGGAGGGGGAAAAAGATGGACCGCATGTTTCGCGTTTTAGGGTTTTGGACAGGAATTTTCGCAGTAATGTTTTATCTAGGAGATATGCACGCAACAGCCCTTTTATTTTTCGGACAAACCGGCTTTTTTGTACTTTTAGGTTATTTAAAATTAACAGAGCGTATGTATATCTATGTGTTTGGCGCGTACTTAACTGTATTCTTTATCGGCTTTACCTACTATACAACGTTCTTGTTCACCCCTGGCGTAGGGCATTAAAAGAACAACACTAAAAGATACTGGGACAAAAGGTTTTTATCCAAAGAAAAATCCGAACTATTAGTCGAAATTCTCTACACAGAATTCGATTTAGTTCGGATTTTTCCTTTATGAATGTTCGTTATTCTCTATTCTTTCGGCTTTAGAGTTACATGATGCAGTTATGTCCCGACCTCTTTTTCTTTTCATTCTGTTAAATATTAGCAATTTCATGTTAGCTTCTTACGTAGAATTATTGGTGATGTTTGTGATTCACCTGGTATTAATTGCAGCAACAGGTCTAAACCCGGTTCAGTATGTAAAAAAGTATTCTCGGTGTGAGCATTTGCATTCACTTCTCGTACAGGCGCAGGTACAATGCCATTAAATATTGAAACGCAAACAAAGAAGCTCGGTGTATCTGAAGGAATTGCCGCATCCTTTGGCGTTTCCATCGGGCAAAATGGTTGTGGAAGTACTTTTATGTTATAGATGGATTGAAGGCGACATTACGGAGTATATAAAAGAGATTTCTCTTTTATATACCGTTTTTTTCACACCAATCATGAAATTGTGCAACATCCACATCTACTAAGACCAAATCCTTTAACTCAACATCTAAATACGTATAACCTACTTTCAATACGTATCCTGACGGCTTTTTTTTGTCAACAATCCCAAGTTGATTGCGATACGGTCCATGATTAATATATGCTTTTTGCCCTATAATATCAAAGTCCACGAGACTCACCTCTTATCCGTTCGTTATTTCTGTATATATATGATACAAACGGAGAAATAGTCCCTTATCAGCTATCTTTTTTCATACCATAACATTTTATTGAGATAATTTAATTTGAATAAGAATTAAAAAACCTACTATAGCTGAAATGGCTATGGTAGGGCAAAAAGTGGTATGCATACTATTGTTACCACCTCGTCTCTTCTGTCTAAAAGAGTATTAATTTTCTAAGTTGTATGGACGTGCCTTTTTACCTTTATATAAACCTTACCGGTTATAAATATAAACCAATCTTTCCATTTGTTATTCGTAACAAATGAGCATCCACTTCTTCCATTGTTAAATCAAAAATAGACATATCGCCAAGCATAGGAAATTCATATAATTGCTTTTCCATCTTCTTTATTATTTCTGATGTAAACATATCACTTGAGATGGCGCATTCTGTTTCCAGTATTACAATCAGATCCAAGATTTCAAAGCCAAGACCATTGATAAACGCAATGGCTTGGTGACGCATATCAGAACTACCTCTCACAGTATCCAGCCACTGCTGAAACAACTCTTCCCCTAAAAGCTCACATAATTCATCATCATGCTCACCGGATAATATTTCTTCATATCCATAATCATCTACGAGTTCCTCTATTTCCTCACGAGCTTCACATAATAATTGCTCTTTAGAAGCTTGTTTTTTAAAATCACTTTCCTGTACAACCTTCAAAAACAGTTTATTTCGCTCCATACGACTCACCTCGAATTATATATATGAATATTATTCAATAGATAATCACCTAACATACCAATATCACCTTGCACGATGTTCACTTCAGGTAAATGATAAAATGTGGTAGCTAGTTCATCATTATCATGACAAACCACAATAGATTTGCCCCATGCCAAAGCCATTCCCAATTCCGTGTGACTGCCTTTGCCCCCAGGAAGCAGCAAGATGAATACATCTGCCTCCTTCACAGCCGCTTTCTCAAGAACACCAATTTCTTTCAATCGCTTACTATCAGTTGCCTTCTTATTTTGGGTCCAATCATATGTATGAATCCAGCCAGCTTCTGTTAAGTGCAATGTCAACCTACGAACCATTTCTTGATTTGCAAATTCTGAGGCGATATAAAAGCGCATTCTCTCTCCTCCATTATCATTGACTATTCTTCTTGTTTATAATAGTCCCTTCAGCCGTTACTTCTACATCATATGAAATAGATTGCATATAGCGAAGCATTTGCTCTCGCTCTTGTCCATTCAACGGTTGAATTTGATTATTACGAATGACATAGGGCTGAAAAGACATCTTCTTTTCTTTTCCTTTAAACGTAATTGTAAGTACACCCGTTTCAGCCGAGTGACCACTCACATAATCAGGAAACAGAAAATTACCCAGTGAATAAGCTACAGGCATGTCACCGTAATATTCAAAACCTTGTAGCCAATGTGGGTGACTACCAATAATTACATCTGCCCCCGCTGCTTTCATTTGTGTTGCATATTCCTTTTGATACGGTGCTGGACGATTTGTTTTTTCCACACCCCAATGCATATAAACAATTAAATAGTCTGCATCACCTTTTTGCGCTCGAATAGTATTTGTTACTTTATTTAAGTCATATCCGCCAGCAACCCCTGGCTTGTCGCCAGTCGCAACCCATGCGCTGTCAGGCATAAAGCGAACGAAGGATAAGAATTTAAATTTCTTTCCTTTAATAACAACTTCTTTAGCTGTATAAGCTTCCGTTTCATTGCGACCAACACCTATATACTTAAAGCCCATGTTTTCTACATACTTAATCGTGTCGATCATACCTGCTTGTCCGTAATCAAGTGTATGATTATTACCTAATGAAACAATATCAAATCCTGTATTTTTAATAGCTTGTAATGTACTGGGATGACTTTTAATCCAAAACAATTGCCCAGGATACTTTTCGTTTCGTTCTGTAAAAGCACTTTCTAAATTGACAAATGCGTAATCAGCTGCTTCAATTTCCTTTTTCACGTATTGAAATGGATAATCTGCCCCATTTCGTTCAATAACAGGTCTAAGCTGCCAATCAAACATCGTATCACCTGCAAATGCAATAGAAATTTCCGCTTCTGATGGAGGAGGTGGAACCACTACTTGATCTTGCGCTTGTTTTGTAGGCTTAGCAACCGCCACAGCGTGTTGCTTTTGAGATACCATGATAAATAGGCCTATTCCACAAACTATGGTTAATGCAGAAATAATGCCTATCATAATCAATCGCTTCTTTTTTCTCCACTCACTTCTCATGCTTGCTCTTCCTCCTGGCTGTCTTTGAATATATTAATCATACAACAGGAGAGAAGCAGTATAAACAGAAAAAACGGAAGAAAATGTCCACTACAAGCAGGGCTTCATTTTTCCTCCGTTTTATTCTTTTCTAGTAAAATATTTAATTCAGCAATAATTTCTAAACGTTTTAACTTTCTTTCTCTTATAAATCGTTTAACAATGTGATATCCAATCCATAAAACACATAGCCCGATACAAGCAACGAGCATTATATTGTCATAAAATGCAAGCATATAGTCCTCCCGCTTAATGAATATGACACTTTATATCATTGTATCACATTTTTTTCAATTCAGATACTGAGATGCATAGCCTACAAGAAAGAGATTATTTTGCATCAGAGCACTATTGAGAAGCAAAGTTGTTTGTGTGCGCATACCGAGATCTGTTTTTTCTAAGTTATATAAAGCAATTTGTCCACAAATAGGAATACGTGCCCCTTTATTAATAAAACGTAGCACACGATCTGAGGTTTCACCGCCAACGTTATCAAAATATATGTCTATGCCATTTGGACAAGCAGCGTTTAAAGCATCCTTTAGAAGCGGTTTTATAATTAATTACCGAATCTGTAGAGTACGGCTACTTACAAAAATAACCCTGCAAACGCAGGGTTATTTTGATGCTTTTTCTATATATTCAATAATTTCTTTTAAACAACTAGACGCGGAATAGCCACGCATGTTTTCTTTATAACGAAGACGGTATCCATATACCTCATTCACAGACTGTAATAATGATGCTTCTGTTAGCTGTTCCTCCTGCAAAACGCGGCAATATCCCTTCTTCTCAAACGCTGCTGCATTTAAAATTTGATCGCCACGGCTAGAGGCCTTTGGAAGTGGAATTAAAATCATTGGCTTTTGCAATGTTAAAAATTCAAAAATTGCATTTGAACCAGCACGTGAAATCACCATGTCCGTAGCCGCCATAATGTCAGGCAATTCATCGCTTACATATTCAAACTGTTGATATCCTTTTACTTCATTCAATGACTCATCACGATTTCCTTTTCCGCAAAGATGCACAATTTGAAACATTTCAAGCAGTTGTGGCAATGCTTCGCGTACTGTTTCATTAATACGCTTTGCCCCTAGACTTCCGCCCATAATCGTAATGACTGGTTTTGTACTTGTGAATCCAAGATAGCGAAGACCGCTTTCGCGATTTCCTTTTAAAATATCCTCACGAATCGGAGAGCCAGTATGTACCGCCTTACCTGCCGGTAAATGTTTGATTGCTTCTTCAAATGTAACGAAAATTTTGGTGGCAAATCGAATCGCAATTTTATTAGCAAGCCCCGGCGTAATATCAGACTCATGAAGAAACACGGGAATACGGTTCATCCAGCCCGCAATCACAACAGGTACAGAAACAAAACCACCTTTTGAAAAAATAACATCGGGTTTGAGCTTACGAATTAAAAAGTAAGCCTCCGCTACCCCCTTCATTACAAGAAACGGGTCTTTAAAATTTTTCATATCAAAGTAACGACGCAATTTACCACTTGAAATTTCATGATAAGGAATACCTTCTTTTTCAATAATATCTTTTTCGATTCCTGTTTTAGATCCAATGTAGTGTATATTCCAGCCGCCCTCTTGCAGCTTAGGGATTAAGGCTAAATTTGGCGTTACATGACCGGCGGAACCTCCACCTGTAAATACGATTGTTTTCACTTTTGCAGCTCCTTTACTATAAACGTCCTATATCATTATAGTACATTTTTGCTGCAAACTTTACATTACACTAAAATATCTTGCTTCCGGATGTGAAAATACCATTGCCGTAACCGAAGCCTCAGGGTTCATCATATAACCGTCCGTCAATTCAACACCAATTTCTTCCGGACGTAGCAAACGAAACAATTTTTCTTGATCAGCAAGCTCCGGACAAGCTGGATAACCGAACGAAACTCGAATACCTCTATATTTTGCGCGGAAACGTTCCTCCATTGTCATACGCACCGAATCTGGAAAGCCCCAGCGGTCACGAATTAACATGTGCGTATATTCAGCCAAAGCCTCGGCCAATTCAAGCGCTAATGATTGAATGGTGTGACTGCGTAAATAATCTCCCTCTTGCTTCCACTTTTCAGCTACTTCTCGTACACCAGACCCGACAGTAACGGAGAAAAACGCTACGTAATCACGTTCTGTTGGATGTAAGTAGTCAGCAAGAGTGCGATGCGGTGTCTTTTGCTGACGAGGAAAAGTGAAGCTTTCAAGTAGTTTCTCTTGAGATGGATCATAGATATAAATATTCTGTCCATCTGCTTTAACAGGGAAAAACTGATATACAATTTGCGGACGAAGCCAAGTTTCTTCCTGTAGCAACTCATCAATAAGCGCATTTAATTCGACAGCCTTCTCATCTCCTTGTGCCAATAATTTTTGTACATTTCCTTTCACACCCAGATGATGCCCAAGGAGCATCTGCCTGTTTAAAAAAGGAGTAATATATGACACAGGAATATCTTTCATAACAACACGTTGCAATGTATGAGGATGCAATACTTCCGCTACTTCTAGTGGAACAGGTACATATTCTTCCGGTACTATCGCTACTGAAGGGGCAAGCGTTACTTTTTTCTCTCTTTTTTCTACCATTAGTTTTTCACGTTCATCAGGATGCTGTAAACGATTGACAAGATCAAGACCATTCATTGCATCACTTGCATATAAAACCAATCCTTCATAAGATGGTGAAATGCGTGTATCTGTAAACTTTCGTGTCAAAGCTGCTCCACCTACCAAAATCGGCATATGAATACCTGCTGCCTTTAGGTCCTCGGCTGTAGTAACCATCTGCTGTGCTGATTTCACCAGAAGACCGGATAAGCCAATAATATCAGGTTTATGCTCCTTCACTTGACGAATCAACTCATCCGAGCGAATATTAATACCCAAGTTAACGATTTCAAAGCCATTGTTTGCTAAAATGATCTCAACAAGATTTTTTCCAATATCGTGTACATCTCCTTTGACTGTTGCCAGTACAACCTTTCCTTTCTTTTTCACATCTCTTTGCTCCATATGTGGTTCCAAATAGCTTACCGCTGCCTTCATACTTTCTGCACTTTGCAGCACTTCCGCCACAATGAGCTCATTATTGTTAAACAAACGCCCTACTTCATCCATGCCTGACATAAGCGGTCCATTGATAACATCAAGCGGCTTCCAACCTTCATCTAAAGCGATTTGCAAGTCATCAAATAAACCTTGCTTTGTTCCCTCTACAATATAATTTGCTAATCTTTCCTCCAGTGTAAGTGTTTCTTGCACCTCAACACTTTTCTGCTTTGCAACGCGGTAAAAGGATGTAAACTCTTCCAACGTCTCTTGATTTGTTTGAAATAGCAAGCGGTCTGCCAATGCTTTTTCTTCATCTGAAATAGAAGCATAGCGCTCTAGCTTTTCAGTATTAACGATTGCATAGTCAAGACCAGCTTTTGTCGCATGATATAAAAATACAGAATTTAAAACCTCTCGCCCAGCGGGTGGCAATCCAAATGAAATATTACTAACACCAAGTATTGTTAAACATTCCGGCAACGCCTCTTTTATTAACCGCAAGCCTTCTACAGTCGCTAGAGCTGATCCTATATATTCTTCATCACCTGTTCCGACTGGAAATACAAGTGGGTCGAAAATAATATCTGAAGGTCTTACACCGTATGTTTCAGTCAACAATTTATAACTTCTTAATGCGATTTCCAATTTTCTCTCCGCAGTGACCGCCATTCCGATTTCATCAATCGTCCCTACTACAATTGCAGCACCGTATTTATGCACAAGCGGAATTACCTTTTCAAAGCGCTCCTCTCCGTTTTCGAGATTAATAGAATTTAAAATCGCTTTACCTTGGATATACGTAAGTGCACGTTCCATGACGTCTTCATCAGTAGAATCAATAACAATGGGAACCTTCAGCATTTTGGTCACAGTTTGTAAAAACTTTTCCATATCTTCTTTTTCATCGCGATCAGGATCTGCCATACAAATATCGATGACATGGGCACCCCGCTTCACTTGTGCCCTAGCTATTTCTGCTGCTTCTTCGAATTTGCCCTCAGCGATTAAACGTTTGAATGCTCGAGAGCCAATAACATTGGTGCGTTCACCTACAAAAAGCGGACGCATGGAATCTTCATATTGTAGGCTCTCGAGGCCGCTTACAGCATGACCTTGTCTTACTTTTTTGGTTCTCGGCGAAAGCGATACAAGCTCCTGCTTCATTGCACGAATATGAGCGGGTGTAGTCCCGCAGCAGCCCCCAACAATATTTATCCAGCCTTCTTCTGCGAATGCTTTCACTTTTTTTGCGAGCGATTGCGGCGATTCATGGTAATGACCGTCTTCGTCTGGCAAACCTGCATTGGGATAACAAGAAATATAACTTTCCGATACCTCGTTCAAAGTTCTGATATGATCACGCATAAATTCGGGACCAGTCGCACAGTTCAGACCAACCGCGAGTGGTTTTAAGTGTTCAATAGATAAGTAGAAGGCTTCTATACTTTGACCCGCAAGTGTCGTTCCCATCGGTTCAATCGTACCTGATATCATAAGAGGCACCGTAATACCCGTTTCTTCAAATGCCTGGCGTATCCCAATTGATGCAGCCTTTACGTTGCGCATATCTTGGCTTGTTTCTACAAGCAATACATCCACACCGCCCCGCAATAAACCAAGCGCTTGTCGCATATATGCCTGAATAAGCTCTTCAAATGAAACACCACCTGTTACGCTAATGGCTTTTGTTGTCGGTCCCATTGCTCCTGCCACAAAGGCTTCTTTTCCCACTTCAGCAACTGCTTGTTTGGCAAGTTTGGCTGCTAATTCATTTAATTCCTCATCTAAATGAGATAAATGATAGTCGCTTAATACAATATTAGTAGCTCCAAATGTATTGGTTTCAATAATGTCGGCACCCGCTTCTAAATATTCTTTATGGATGGATAAAATAATATCTGGCCTTGTTTTTACAAGATATTCATTACATCCTTCATATACTTCGCCACCAAAGTCGTCTGCTGTTAAATCATATTGTTGAATCATTGTTCCCATTGCGCCATCAAGAATTAAAATTCGTTCCTGCAATGCTTGTTCAATCCTGCTCATACGTTCGCCTCCTGTTGTATTTTTGCATATTGCACAAGCTCTTCCGTTAGCTCGTAACGCAGAAAAGGCGTAATCAAATAGATTCCATGAAACATTGTTACTGCAGCATCCAACAGCTCTTTGGAAATGGCCAAGCCCTCTTGTATAGCTCGCTGCGGCTGGCAATCCATCCTTTGCCTTACGTTTTCAGGAAGGGTGATGCCCGGCACCTCATAATGTAAAAAGTCTGCATTTCTCTTACTGACCAGCGGCATGATTCCTATGAAAATAGGTACTTTTATATGTCTCGTTGCTTCGTAGGTTCTTAGAAGTGTTTCCACATCATATACAGGCTGTGTAAGGAAATAATCTGCGCCAGCAGCAATCTTCTTTTCCATTCTTTTTACAGCAGCATCGATATGTCGTACATTTGGATTAAATGCAGCAGCCACTGAAAAAGAAGTAGCATCGCCAATTGATTTGCCAAGAGGTGATTTTCCTTGATTCATTTGTTTCATCATAGAAATAAGTTCGAATGAGGAAACATCATAAACAGACGTGGCTCCTGGAAAATCGCCGACACGAGCTGGATCTCCCGTCAAAGCAAGCACCTCATTCATACCGAGGGAAGCAAGACCCAGTAAATGGGACTGTAAACCAATTAAATTGTGATCTCGACATGTTAAGTGTGTTAACACAGGTATGTTCTGCCTCATTAGCATCGTGCCAAGCGCCATGTTAGAAATACGTGGACTGGCTAATGAATTATCAGCGAGAGTAATCGCATCAGCTCCTGCTCGTTTTAACGCCTTTGCTCCTTCAAAAAAGCGACTCGTATCCAAAGTTTTAGGAGGGTCTAACTCAACGATAATTGTTCTTTCCTCTTTTGCCTTTGCAGATAAACCCTTTCCTGTCTGACGGGAACGAGTCTCTGCTATGGTAATGATATTTCTTCTCTCTACCTCTTTCCTTAAGACTGGTACTTGTTGTAACGCTTCTCTCATCGCCCGAATGTGTGCAGGTGTAGTACCACAGCAACCACCAATCAGTTTGACACCTTGATTGGCGAATTGATTGACCATATCTTTAAAGTATTCAGGTGTTCCCTCATACACATATGTACCATCTACATATTTAGGAAGACCTGCGTTCGGGTAGGCAGAAAGATGCCCCTTCTTTGGAAGTGGAACATAGGTCAACGATTCAATCATATGAAGCGGTCCCAATCGACAATTTAGGCCCGCAACATCAGCGCCAGATTGAAATAGTTCAGCAAATACATCTTCAATATATCTTCCGCTTTGTGTCAAGCCAGCCTCATGTAAAGTTACCTGCGTAATAATCGGCACATCTGTTCTTGATCGCAAAATACGTAGAGCCCGTACCAATTCCCTTTCGTCATAGAAGGTTTCCAGAATAAGCCCATCCACACCTTCCTCAAGCAAAGCATACGCTTGCTCAAGCAACATAAACTCACGTTCTGCTTCTGTTGTTATCATGGCTCCCGTATGCTTCACGCCGCCAATCGTTCCAAGGATATAAGCACCCTCTGCACCGACTCTAGCGTTTCTAACCGCAGCTCTATTAATGGCAACAACCTGCTCCTCCAAGCCATATGCGCGCAATTTCCCTTCATTAGCACCATATGTATGCGTTTGGATAACCTCTGCTCCTGCATCTCTATATTGACGATGTATATCAATGATGCGCTCTGGTTGTTCTAGATTGAGTTCTTCCAAGCAACTCTGCAATCCATGAGAATGGAGCAATGTTCCTATGGCTCCATCACCTAGTAAGATACCTTCCTCAATTCTTTTTCGTAACATTCATCGCACCCCTTTTTGTAGGGCAAATGATTTCACAAAAAATCCTCTCCTTTATGAAAGGAGAGGATTCGGAAACATCCGCCCCTTATCACGCAAAACTTGTTGTTTTGCAGGTTGTAGCACCGTTTCAAACAATTCGTTTGAAGGTTGCCGGGCTTCACAGGGCCTTTCCCTCCGCCGCTCTCGATAAGAGTTTGATACAACTTATGCGCTTTTCATGATAATTTAGCATATTCGCTTTTTAGAAGTCAATAAAAATAAGCAGAATTATTTTTAAATTTTAAATTAACAAAAAAATCATTGCTTTTTTCTAGGTATTAAGTATACAGTATAAAAAAGACTTCGAACTTCATATGTATTTCTTATCCAGAGAGGTGGAGGGACTGGCCCTTAGATACCTCAGCAACCATTAACAATTCTGTTAAAAAGGTGCTAACTCCAGCAAATTCAAAGGAATTTGACAGATAAGAAGAAGCGTATTCTGCATCAAAAGCCTTCTTCTTTAGAAGGCTTTTTTTATGTTAGATTGTGTTTTAATAATTGGCAATTGTTGATGTAGAGGAGGGAGACTCCTGCGCAACGCGAACACCTGTAACGAAAATCAACAACGAACTAGAAAACCTTATATTAAAGGGGGAGAAAATATGAGACAGGAAACAAAGTTGGCTCAAATTGGAAATAGAAGTGAACACACTACAGGAACTGTGAGCGCTCCTATTTACTTATCTACAGCCTACAGACATGAAGGAATTGGCAGATCAACCGGATATGACTATACGCGTACAGGCAATCCAACGCGTGAGATTCTCGAGCAAGCCATTGCAGAGCTGGAACACGGAGATAAAGGGTTTGCCTGTAGCTCAGGTATGGCAGCTATTCTTCTTGTACTTTCTTTATTTAAATCTGGAGAGGAATTGATTGTATCAGAAGACTTATACGGCGGTACTTTCCGCTTATTTAATGATTTAGAAAACAGATGGAACATTCGATGTAGATATGTATCAACTCATGATCTACATCATATCGAGGAAGCCATTACATCAAACACAAAGGCTATTTTCATTGAAACACCTACTAACCCACTCATGGAAGTCACAGACCTTTCCGGCGTAGCTGACATTGCGAAAAGATATAATTTACTGCTCATAGTTGATAATACCTTTTACACACCGGTGCTACAGCAGCCTATCTTGCTTGGTGCCGACATTGTCATTCATAGTGCTACAAAATATTTAGGAGGGCATAATGATGTATTGGCTGGTCTTGTTGTAGCGAAAGGAGCAGCACTTTGCACGGCACTCGGTCATTTTCATAACGCTTCCGGTGCTGTTTTAAGTCCCTTTGACTCTTGGCTTTTAATGAGAGGCATGAAAACTCTAGCACTGCGCATGAAGCAGCATGAAGAGAACGCAAAAGCCTTGGTTTCTTTCTTGCAATCTTCCGCATCAGTAACAGATGTCCTGTACCCTGGCAAAGGGGGAATGATTTCGTTTCGTTTACAACACGAAGAATGGATTGACCCATTTCTGCAGTCTCTGTCTCTAATCACATTTGCAGAAAGTCTAGGTGGTACGGAAAGCTTTATTACATATCCGGCTACTCAAACACATGCAGATATTCCTGCTGAGGTGCGGCTACAACGTGGTGTATGCAATCGTCTTCTTCGCTTTTCGGTGGGCATTGAGCATGTTGAGGATTTGATACAAGATTTAACGCACGCACTTTATCTTGTACACGAGGAGGTTCAAATATGAGCAACTTATCCTTTGATACGCGCTTATTGCATAATAAACATAAATTTGATTCACAAACAGGTGCTGTCAGTGTACCTATTTATCAAACGTCCACTTTTCATCAAATAAATCCCGATACATTTGGCAAATACGATTATAGTCGTTCCGGAAATCCTACTCGCGAAGCTCTAGAAGAGGTAATTGCCGATCTTGAAGACGGTGTGAAAGGATTTGCATTCTCATCAGGTATGGCTGCTATCTCAACTACCTTTTTGCTCCTATCACAAGGAGATCATGTTCTCATTTCTGAAGATGTATACGGCGGAACCTTTAGAGTTGTAACAGAAGTACTGGCACGTTACGGTGTAGAGAACACCTTTGTTGATATGAGTAATTTACAAGCTGTAAAAAACGCAATTAGGCCAAATACAAAAGTACTATATGTAGAAACTCCTTCCAATCCACTTTTAAAAGTCACCGACTTAGCTGCTGTATGTCAAATTGCTAAAAAACACGGCGCTTTGACCTTTGTAGATAATACCTTTATGACACCTTTGTATCAGCGTCCCTTATCTCTAGGAGCTGATGTAGTCTTACACAGTGCAACAAAATTTATTGCTGGGCATAGCGATGTAACTGCGGGTTTAGCTGTGGTAAAGGATGCATCTTTAGCAAAACAACTCGGCTTTTTACAAAATGCTTTCGGTGCAGTGCTCGCGCCACAAGATGCCTGGCTCGTACTTCGCGGGCTGAAAACATTACAAGTTCGCTTAGAGCGAAGTGCACAAAATGCATCAGCTATGGCCGCCTATCTCGATCAACATCCGAAAATAAAGCATGTACATTATCCGGGGCTTACTCATCATCCAGGCTATGACGTACACCAACGTCAAGCATCACATCCCGGTGCTGTTCTTTCCTTTGAATTGCACGAAGAAATATCTCTAAACTCATTCTTATCATGTATTACACTGCCAGTCTTTGCTGTGAGTTTAGGCGCTGTTGAATCTATATTATCTTACCCAGCTAAGATGTCTCACGCCGCTATGTCTGTGGAAGAACGAGAAAAACGAGGCATCTCATCGAATTTGCTTCGTTTATCTGTTGGCTTAGAACATATTGATGATCTTGTATGTGACTTTGAAAATGCTTTTGAGAGAACAAAAAGTCACATTCAATTATCCTAACAAAAAACATATCTTCTATAACAATCAAGAGATACAAGCAGTTGCTAAAGAAGTATTTTCGCAACTGCTTGTATTATGGCACTATATAAAGAACAAAAATTATGCTACAATGTTATTTATATAAGTACATTTATATCTTCTTTTTAAAAAATTAACTGTATTTGATTAGGTTTGAAAAATGCATCAACAGGAGCCTTGTAAATCAATTTCCAAATCTGAATAGAGTTAAGAAAAAAAGTCTATGACTGCAGGTACTTATATGATTACACAGCAATCTCTTTCTTTACATTATCTTTACGTTTGGTCAAAAGATTTGCAAAGGAGATTCTTTTTACCTTACAATTTTTTGTATATCTTAATGTCAAGAGCATATACGGAGGTGTAAAAGCAAATGATTGAAACATTCGAAAATGAAGCCAATTTATTTGAAGAAAATGCTGAGATGTTGAAAGTACTGGCTCATCCCGTTCGCCTTTGTATTGTGAAGGGATTAATTGAAAAAGGGGCATGTAATGTATCAACCATGTATACAAGCCTTGACATGCCACAGTCTACCATTTCACAGCACTTAGCTAAGTTAAAAAGCTCTAAAATTGTTACGAGTGAGCGAAAAGGTTTAGAAATCTTTTATAGTGTTGATAACGAAAAAGTAACACAACTTATAAAGATATTATTTTAATTAGGGGAAAGGTAAGCAGCATTTATAAAATGTTGCTTTTCTTATGTGAAAAATTAAATAGGGCCCTTGTTTTATATGTAAAAAGTGCGGCATTTGCCGCGCTTTTTACATACTACTTGTATATGGTCGCTCATAAAGATGCATGACGCATTTCATCAGTCATAGCTATAAACAAATCATGGTAACCTTCTAGTTTCTTCCCCATAATCGCTATTTGAAAGGCGTCACTTATACCACCTGTTAGCAAGGATCGCACCGCTCGATTATGAGTACTTACTGTAGAAAACGGGTCTAAATCAACATGATCAATCAACTGTTCGAGGATACCTGTCGCAAGCAAAAATGTTGTTTGTTTAACACGAAGCAGCGTTTCCATTTGATTTTCTGCTGCAACTGACTGCAGACCATCCCAATGTATATGCGTCGTCAAATCCATATCCCCTGGATATAACAATGGATTTGAAATCAATTGATGCTTATAATATCCTCGTAAGCTTCCTTGGCGATGAACAGTCTCACACCATTCTTCATTGGTATAGCCATAGTCTACAGTGATAAATAGCCCCTGCTGCAAGACACGGCCGATTTCAGCAATATAAGATTTCATCGCAAGAGGCACTTCCATTCTTTGTCCATACTTCAACTTGAGATCTTGCTTTTGTAAATAAGATATAACCTCTGGATTCTCTAATACAATAGCACGCTCTATCAGTTGCTGTTGTTCATTAAAAGTGATATATATTTCAAACAACTCATCTTGCTGTTCCACAACATGGACAGGAAATGCATCAAACAGTTCATTTGCAAACACAATTCCTTTAAAGCTATCTACTTCTTGGATAGATGTGCACCAGCGTACGCCTAAGTCTACTAATCTCTCTTGTTGCAACGTTCGATGATACGGACTAACTTCCACCATTATATAAGTTAAAGTTTTATAGGTTTGCGGGGAAATACGTTGCCATTCCGTTAGCACATCATATGCAAATTGTCCTGTTCCCCCACCTATTTCACAAATAACAGGGGAAGTGACATTGGCTTCTACTAACGAAACAAAAAATTTAGCCCATTGCTTTGCAAATATGGATATATTACTACTTGTATAAAAATCACCTTGTTTTCCAATCTTCTGTTTGTATTTCATATAATAACCAAAAGCGGGATCATATAATGCTTTTTCCATAAAATCTGCGTACGAAATAGCCTGCAATTTACTTGCTTTAATCCCCTCTATAATTGCTTGCATCATGTTACGCATTTAAAAATGGATTATGTTGTTTTTCAAATCCAATGGTTGTTTCCGGTCCGTGTCCGCACATTACAACGGTATCATCAGGCAAGGTAAAAAGTTTCTCTTCAATACTTAACACCAATTCATGAAAGCTACCGCCACGTAAATCCGTACGTCCTACGCTCATTTGAAATAAGACATCACCAGAAAATACTACACCTGCTTCTTTACAATAATACGATACACTTCCAGGGGAGTGACCCGGTGTCTCAAGAACCTCAAAAGTAAAATCACCTATTTTAAGCGTGCTTTCTTCCGTAATTATACAATCTGCAGCCTTTGCTGTAATACTTCCCTGTCCAAAATAGTTAGAACCATTAAGAGTTGCATCCGCCAGCCAATCTTGCTCAGCTTCATGCACATACACAGGGATAGAGAAAGCATTTCTCACCTCATCCACAGCACCAATATGATCAAAGTGTGCATGAGTCAGTAAGATCGCTAATGGATGTAAATGATGCTTTCGTAAATAAGTAATAAGACGTTTCCCTTCACTACCTGGATCAAAGACAATACATTGCCCCTGTTCATTATGTAAGATATATGCATTGGTTTGCAATGGACCTAACGGCAATTGTCTCCATTTCATATGTATCATTTCCTCCTTTTTTTACTGCTCTACCTTCTTCTTCATGATACAACATTTTGCAAAATGTACAAATAAGTGTTGTATTCGCTTTCCGTTAACCCTCGACATTTGAAAATGTAAGTTGTACAATAATAAAAGAAGAAATATTGCAAATCTTAGAAAGAGCGGGATAATAAAGGGGGATTTATATGAAATACGGTCTTGTTGTGATTTTCGTACTAGTAACACTTTTATCTGTGTATTCCAGCTACAAAACATTAAAAGAAAAGAATATGCTTGGTGCGTCACTTTCTGTTGCCACACTGGTTGTATTCGGTTGGTTCACAATCATGACAATCATCAAAAATGGCTATCCGCCTACACATTAAAAGCTCTGATATCTCAGAGCTTTTTTCATAGCTGTATTCTTTTTCTGTATATTTCTTCCCTCTATTGTTAAGAAAGCGCCGCATACCACACTAGAATGATAATAATATCCGCGAAAGTCCGTTCCTAATCACTCTGTAATTTACTAATACCTGCTCCTAAATTGCTAAAATTACTTGTCTAAAGCAATACAGGTATATATAAAAGTCTGCTATTACGCAGACTTTTTTGTTTTATTTAGTGTTGCCCAATTTTTGTTTTTACTAACCAAGCTCCCCCAATTACCCCTGCATCGTTACCTAGTGTAGCAATTGCCAATTTCGTGCTCTTAGCAACACGTGAAAATGCATACTGTTCAAAATAACGTTGTACGGGATTCAAAAGTGCATCACCAGCTTTTGATACACCACCACCAATAACAACTTTTTCCGGGTTCATAATATTACTGATATTAGCAATTGCCAAACCGAGGTAAGATGCCATTTCTTCTACCACTTGCTTTGCCAAAGCATCTGCTTCTGCTGCTTCAAACACATCTTTAGACGTAACCATTTCAAGCTGAGACAATTGACTCTCTTCACTTTTTGCAAGGGCTTCTCTAGCCAAACGTGCAATACCTGTTGCTGATGCTACAGTTTCCAAGCATCCCGTTTTTCCACAGTTACAAGGCGCTCCTCCATGGGGTACAACCGTAATATGACCGATTTCGCCAGCGGCACCGCTCACACCGTGTACAATTTCGCCGTTCGCAATCACACCGCCACCTACACCTGTTCCCAACGTTACACAAACAAGATCTTTAGCACCTTCTCCGGCACCTTTCCACATCTCACCAAGAGCTGCAATATTAGCATCATTATCAACAATAACCGGAAGCCCTGTTTCAACTTCTAATAAATCCTTTAATGGATAGTTTTTCCACCCTAGGTTAATCGCCTCATAAATCACACCTGTTGTTAAATCAACCGGACCAGGTGCCCCCATACCGATACCTAACAAGCGTTGCTTCATCTCACCTAACTCATGCAACTTTTTATCAATCGCTTTGGCAATATCCAAAGTGATATGCTTACCGCTTTCACTGATGTTCGTTGGAATCTCCCATTTATGAAGGATTTCACCGTACATACTGATAAATGCTAACTTAATCGTCGTTCCACCAAGATCGACACCAACCAACCATTTGTCTTCCATTTTATTACCGTCCTCACCGCATTTTTTCTTTTAATTGCTGCACTTCACTGCGAAGCACCATCAATGCCGCTTCATATGTTTGTTTTTCAATCAGCTGTGATTGTGACAACTCACGTAACTCATCTTCCATCAATTCTAGGTCCGCAATGCGATCACCTGTATAAATAATGGTTCCAAACCGTTTTAAAAGCTGCTGAATGTCATAAATGGATGTCATCTTCTCACCCTTTACCTATCCTTAAGAAAACGTTCACATCTTTTATTATAAAAAGAAGCACATCATGCGTCAATTTGTGACATGAATCCTATAGCTTTCCTATAGCTTTCCTATAAAAATATCTGTTTCTGTAATTACTTTTTGTACATATTGATCGTGCATATCCATCGGTATCGACGAAATAATTTGCTCAGCAAATGCTAAGGCAACTGTTCTCCCTTTGTACTTTGATAAATACCGGTCATAATAACCACCACCATACCCTATCCTGGCACCTTCCCTTGTAAAAGCTACACCAGGAATAAGCATAAGTTCAATTTCATCGGGAGTTGCAAGTACAGTTTCAGCAGGAATTGGCTCTTGAAGTTCCATATAAATAGTCTCTAACTGTTTGAATGAGGTAATATACCGAAATTCCATGTCTCTTGTTTTAGGTGTACATTTTGGAACAGCTACCTTTTTGCCCATTTGCCATGCATGTTTGATAATGCTGTGTGTATCCGGCTCATGTCCCATTGAGATTGTAATTGCAATAGTCTTTGCTTTTTTCCATTCAGCTTGTTTATATAACTGTTGTGCAAGCACTAGTGATTTCTCTGTACGCTCTTTCAACGTCATATGCTTCAATTCCATTAATATTGCTTTTCTCAGCTCTGTTTTCATCACTTCACCTCTGTACATTACAAAAACTGCAAAGTAAATTGTATGTCACATAAAACCCTGCTAAAGTTCCTTGTTGATTTTCGTTACAGTGATTGACTTTTTCCAAACGAGTGTTTCTCGCTCCAATGAACAAGCGACACTTATTAATATTAAGCTTTAGAGCTACCTAAGCAAGCAAATCCATGTTTACATACAAAAAGCGAATGCCTCCACTGATAGCCATGTACATTAGCTCCACCTGCATCCTTATATCTTTCCAACAAAAAAACAGTAGGAATCCCTACTGTTTACTTTGTTTCGCGGTGTAATGTAACTTTCTTTAATCTTGGGCAGTATTTTTTTAGTTCGATACGCTCAGGATTATTACGCTTGTTTTTCTTAGTGATATAGTTACGATCTCCGCACTCTGTGCATGCTAGAGTAATGTTTACGCGCATGTTAATTTCCCTCCAGTCTTTAATAACATAAATCAGACTTTACTATGATATCACTTTTTAAATAAAAATTCTACACCTTTTGATATTGTCTAATTTTTTCTATTATGTTAAGGATTTTCTTACGTGCTTTAGCTGCATTTGCAGACTGAGCATATACAATAATTTTTGGCTGCTGGGCGTCAGATATAATGTATGACCATTCACCATGCTCATACAAAAACTTAATTCCCTCAGACACTTCAAGTTCTTGTTGTGCTCCTTCTTCAGTTAGCATGCGCATGACTCGCCCTTTTTCTTTCCATGGGCATAGTACTTCGTCCCATAGCAAATGAAAGTGGGGACGATTCTGTACAATGGTATGTAAAGGAGCATTCTCCACTGCCATAATCTCCATAATTTTTCCAACTTGTAATAGTGCATCCTGACCGAACTGACCGGAACGATCTTCGTGTTCAGAGCAGCATATATAACTGCCTCTTTGCTTAATAGTAAGGGGATATACATGTCGTAAAATGTGAGATGCAACCGTATCTTTAATATTCGTATATACATTGCCGTATACATCATATAATTCAAAATCATTGCCTTGTTCTTGCAACACCATGCCTGCATCTGCTCCACTGCTTCGTATCATACCCATGACATCATTAGGATTTGTCTCCACCCATGTAATCCGGCAATGCAGTTGTTTGAAGAAATGTGATAGCATCTCTCTCTGTAGGGAGCTGGATTGATATACACATAGATGAAATGCACATTGGCGAATGCTGCTGACGCGAATTATTTGAAGAATAGCACTTACATATTCTATGTGTTGAGGAGGACACAATACATTTGTTCCTAATTGTTCCATCTCTACATATTTGGATTCATCTAGAACATATGCCGACTCTACTTCTTTTTCAAAGCGACCTGATATAATGGTTCCGCAGCTATCATAAAAACGCAATACAACCTCTCCGTTACTTTGCACGTAAATAAACACACCTCCCTGTACACGAGCCTTTGAAATCATATATCTAAAGCAAGCATCATTTGTGTGTTTGCACTCACGCGTTGTAATACCTGCAGCATGTAAAGTCTCCATAAAAACACGAGTTACAATCTCCGCATAGCGATGACAGTCATATCCTATTAAAATAGTAGCTTTTGATGTAAGCGCGATACTATATGCATGTGCAATTTTCACAATGGTTTCAGGCTTGATGTGTATATTTGCCCTACCTTTAATTTCGCCTCGATAAAATAACGACGCATCATGCTCCTCTTGTGCTGTGACAGACGAAAGAAGAACAGAGCCGCCTTCAATGATTCGATCTGGCCAAACCTTTACATTTGACTTAATAACTGTATTTTTACCAATCACACTTCGATCTGCAACAACGCTTTTGTCGAAAAGAGTAACACATTCTTCAATAATCGTACCATATGAAATAACAGTCCCATTTACTTCCGAACATTGTCCTACATGTACATCATTGCCTATAATGGATTTACTGATTTGCACATCCTCACTAATAAAGCTGTTTTTTCCGATAATTGTGTACGGATGAATCACAGCTCCCTTCTTAATCGTAACACAATCGCCAATTAAGGCTGGTCCTTGAATTTTTGCACCGTTCTCGATCCTGGCTCCCTCCCCCATCCATACTCCGGGGAATACTTCTGTACATTCCATTGATACTTCCACTTTTTTGGTAAGTACATCAAAATGAGCTTGTCGGTAGTTTTGAAATGTACCAATATCCAACCAATACCCTTCACTCATATAACCATACAAAGGTTCTCCTTTACTAAGAAGTGTAGGAAAAATATCATGACTAAAATCATAAAAAGTGTGTGCCTTCATATAAGAAAAGATGGACGGTTCTATAATATAAATACCCGTGTTTACTGTATTAGATACAACTTCATTCCAACTGGGCTTTTCAATATACTTCATAACCCGGCCTTCTTCCTCTGTAACAACAAGGCCGAAGTTGAGCGGATTAGCAACTTCCTTTTGAAAAATTGTAACCATCCCACCTGTACTTTTATGAAAATCCATGCCTTTTAATAAATGAAAATCTGTAAGAGCATCTCCGCTTACAACCACAAACGTCTCATCTAAAAATTCTTCCGCCTGCTTTATACTGCCTGCAGTACCTAAAGGCGGTGTATCTTCAAAATAATATAACTTCATTCCCCATTTACTGCCATCTCCAAAATAGTTACGAATTGCCGCTCCCATGTATTGAACCGTAACTGCTACTTCACGAATACCATGCTTTCTCAACAATTCCAGGCTATATTCCATAACAGGTTTATGCATTAGAGGCAGCATAGGTTTTGGGAGATTACAAGTTAACGGCCTTAAACGCATGCCTTTGCCCCCGGCTAAGATAACTCCCTTCATCCTGTTTACCTCCCCTTTTGATAGACACTATCCTCATATACACGAACGGTATCCATAGCAATTTTGCTCCAACTGTACTGTTTTTTGACGAGGTTATATCCGTTTTGTGCAATTTGACATGCAATTTCAGGTGCATTTATAATTTCTTTGATTCGCATGGTTAAGCTGTGAGCACTGCCCGGTTCCATTTTATAGCCGTTATGGCCATGCTGTACTACTTCACTAAGTCCTCCTACATCTGAAACAATAGTTGGCTTGTTAGCAAGCATCCCCTCTAATGCAACAATTCCAAAAGGCTCATATAAGCTCGGTACAACAACAATATGACAACTTTGCAAAAAAGCACGTTGTTCTTCTTCACTCACATGACCGACAAAATGGATGAATTGTCCTAAACCACGCTCAGCAACTACGTGCTTGTAAAATTCAAGCATCGGACCTTTTCCTGCTATGATAAAGATTAAGGTTGAATCAAATCGAATCAGTTCAGGCGCAGCTTCAATAATTGTATAAAAACCTTTTTCGTTTACAATGCGACCAATTGCAAATACAATAGTACGATTTTGCAAATCATAGGTCCGATACACAGTAGCTAAAGGCTTTGCATTACAGAAGAATGCTTCATTAATACCATTTGGAAACACAAATATATTTTGCAAAGAAGGATTTAATATGCGTAGTACTTCTTTTTTCATATACTCACTACATACGATGACAGCTTGCGATTCCTTTACTAATTCCTTTTCTTTCATATGTATTTCCCATTGCAGGGGTGTATGGATGCCTTGATTTCTGCCATGCTCAGTCGCATGGATGGTAGTAATAAGCGGCAGGCCCTTGCTTTTCTGAAGCTGTTTTGCTGCTTCACCTACCAGCCAATCATGAGCATGAACAAGGTCAAAAGCTACTTCTTCACATAAACATAAAGCATATTGTAAGATAGCTTCATTAAGTTCGCTAATCCAATGATAAAAATGTTCCCGGCTACCCTTACGGCATACACGGTGTACGTGTACAGCTTCCACTTCTTCGTATAACTGGGAACCTTCTACATACGTAGTGATAATATGAATGATATGACCTGCGTTGGCCAATGCTTTTGACAATTCGTGCACATGCCTCCCAAGCCCTCCAATCAGCATAGGCGGATACTCCCATGACAAAATCAATACACGCTTTCGTTCCATACCTTCCCCCCTTATATTTTTATTTTCTCGTATACAAAAATGATAGCACCAGTCTTTTCCATCCACAATAAGCCTATTTTGTCAAATAAACAAAAAATTTGTTGCAACGAACTGAAAATAAATAAAAAAGCGTCCCTTAAGGGAACGCTTTTATTCGTTCAATAAATAATGCTTACCTTTAACAAGGTAGAACACATTCTCAGCAATATTGGTAATGTGATCTGCTATACGCTCAATGTAGCGGGCAATGAATGATAATTGTGTAATCTGATTGATTCCTTCAGGGTTCTGTGGAATAGAAGACATGAAGTCTCGTACGGCTTGTCCGTATAGTTCATCCACCACATCATCCATTTCAGCAATTTGTTTCGCAAATGTTAAATTTTCTTCTTGATACGCATCCATAGATAATTCCAACATAGAACCAGCTTGTTGAAACATAGTTTCTAGTACATTTATTGTTACAGCTACTTCTTTGTCTCCTAAACGAATTGTTGACTTTGCAATGTTAACAGCATGATCAGCAATTCGTTCTAAATCGGTTGCAATTTTAATGGAAACAAAAATACGTCGCAAATCTGTTGCAACTGGTTGCTGCTTTGTAATTAACATTAGTGCTAACTCGTTAATTTCTTCTTCTAAATCGTCCATACGGTTGTCATTATCAATGACCTGCAAAGCCAACTCTACGTTGCGAGTACGCAGTCCTTCCATCGCTATTTCCAACGCTTCCTTAGACAACGCCCCTAGCTCAACCAACTTAGCTCGCAACGTTTTTAAATCGTAATCAAATTGCTCACGTACCATGCCATTACCTCCTGAGATAAATGAATCAGCCAAATCGTCCTGTGATATAATCTTCTGTTCTCTTGTCAGTTGGTGTTGTAAACAATCGGTTTGTATCTGTATACTCCACAACTTCACCGCTTAAGAAGAATGCTGTACGATCAGAGATACGTGCCGCTTGTTGCATATTGTGTGTTACAATGACAATACTGAAGTCCTTTTTCAGCTCTTGAATCAATTCTTCCACTTTTAAAGTAGAGATTGGGTCTAACGCGGACGTTGGCTCATCCATTAGAATTACATCCGGTTCAATTGCTAAGCAACGCGCAATACAAAGACGTTGCTGCTGTCCACCTGATAATCCATACGCGTTGTCATGTAAACGATCTTTTAATTCATCCCAAATCGCCGCACCGCGCAAGCTCTTCTCCACAATTTCATCGAGTGTCTTCTTATCTCGAATACCATGAATTTTCGGACCATAAACAACGTTTTCATAAATGGATTTTGGGAACGGATTTGGCTTTTGGAATACCATTCCTACATGTGTGCGCAATTCTTCTACATGGTATGCCTTATCAAAAATATTTCTGTTTCGGTATTCAATTACACCTGTTGTACGTACAATAGGTACAAGTTCAACCATACGATTTAACGTTTTTAAATAAGTAGATTTTCCGCACCCGCTTGGACCAATGATTGCTGTTACTTCGTTTTCATATATACTTAAATTAATATCTTTTAACGCGTGATCTTCACCATACCATAAGTTTAAATCTTTTGTATCAAATACAATATTTTTAGGCGCTTCTGCCTTAGTCACTTGTTCTTTTGTTTTTACATTTACAACTGTAGAAACCATTTTGTTTTCCCCTTTCATCCACATGTCAGGAAGCATCTGTCTTGCATTCCGTTTGTCCGCGCCACACTCTGATAACATACAGTACGTAATCATATATACATTAGTATGACCGAAAAAATTATTACAATTCTTCCTTAATTACGAATATAAATGTAACGTGGTTTAATCGTATACACGGCAAACGTACTGACCATAACTATAAGAATAAGGTTTAACTATTAATGCGGTTTTAATACTTTGTAAATGTTTTGTAAATAGAGACACTTTCTTTAACAAAAAATTCCTAAAATTACTTATAAATTTTTGCAGCAGATTCGAAAGAGGTCTGCGAACCTATCTCATTAACATCTGTCAATCATTGCAATCAAAGGTTAACAAAACCTTGACAAAAGAGCTTTGCGCCAATATGCGCAAAGCTTTTTATGGATTATCTGTACTCTCCGGTACAATGGTAGGATCTGCTTCTATTTTAACAGCTTCTTTTTTCAGTTCAAAATATGCATCTAACGCTCTGCGACCGATAACTTTATTAATGCGATTATTATCATCAGAAACCCATGGTACAACTACTGAGAAAGCAACCTCTGGATTATCGTAAGGTGCATATCCAACTAACGTTAAATTGTACGTTGGTGGCAATGTCCCCTTTGGACCGCTCTTTCGTTTTGCTTCATCAGGACCATCATAAAAGGTCTGTGCTGTGCCCGTTTTACCCGCAGGCTGATATGGAGCTGTGCCGAACACATTTGTCGCAGTTCCTTCTGAATCGGACATTACAGCTCGAAAGCCTTCTTGTACACGTTTAATATACTCTGTGCTCATATCAATCCGATTTAATACTACGGGTTCCATTGATTTTACCACTTTACCAATTTCACCTGGTTTTGAAACTGGATCGCGCACTTCTTTTACAATTTGCGGTTTGATACGATATCCACCGTTGGCAATGGTTGAAACATATTGTGCCAATTGAAGAGGTGTATAGGTATCGTATTGACCAATGGATAAGTCAAGCAATAGTCCGGGCACTTTTGTTTCTGCTCCTTTAAATCCGACCGATTCATTTGGAAGATCAATACCTGTCGGTACACCTAGCCCAAATTGGCTGAAATAATAGCGCATTGTATCATATGCCTTAGAAGGAATATATAGCGGTGCGCCAGGTACATATTTGGCTCCTGCAATTTCCATCGCAATTCGGAACATATATACGTTAGATGAACGCGCTAACGCGTAGTAATCATTAATTTCTCCCATTGTTTTATAAGACTTTTTAACTGGTGTACCTTTGATTCTGATGGGTTCATCTATTAGTTTGCTACCAGGCTGAATAACGCCTGTTTGAAAACCAGTTAGCACAGTCGCACCTTTTACTGCTGAACCCGCTTGATAAGAACTGGTCATAGTTCCAAGCGCGTAATCACTCACCTGTAGCTGTCCTTGTTCATTCGTGACAAGTTGCTTGCCCGCCATAGATAAAATTTCTCCGTTGCGCGGATCCATCATCACAACAAACGCGCGGTCTAAAAATTGGGTGCCACCCTTAGACTTGGCCACCTTTAGCTCTTCTTCAATAATTTGCTCTACTCTTTTTTGTAATTCCATATCGATGGTCAAAATCAAGTCCTTGCCGCGCTCTCCTTTAGACAAATACACCTGTTCTAAAATATTCCCATCTTTATCTGTCACATTTTTAATTTGTGCCTTTGTTCCGTGCAGCACATCTTCATATTGCTGCTCAATATAGCTTTTTCCAACGCGGTCATTCCGGTTATAATCACGCACCAAGTAATAATCAAGCTGTTCGCGCGGTAGACCTTCATCTGCATTAGTGACTCTTCCCAGTACAGATGTAAACATATCACCATACGTATAATTACGTTCCCAATCTGTAGTTGTATCCACTCCCGGCAAGCGATCTAGATTTTCGCTGATGCGCGCATATTCTTCAGGCGTTACATCTTTATTTTTGATAATTTGCGGTGTCATGGCATAACCACCGTCCATTTTCCGCTTAATCGCTAACACTTCTAAGTCTGCAGGCGTAAATTGATTTAAATCTGCAGCAGTGACACGTTCTAATTGCAAATTATAAATGTCTTTATCGCTCAGCTTCTTTGCTTCAAATGCATCCCATTCTTTTTTGGTAATTTTCTTTTTAGCCTTATCTGGGTTCAATTCAATCCAAAAATCTTTTTTATCTCGCTCTGTCAACTTATCTGTAGGCATATCCATAAGCTTAGCCAATTCTTTTGCAAGCTCAAGGCGCTCTTCGCTCTTCGATCCTTTCATACGTGTATATGTAATAGTTCGAAGTGGTGTATTATCAACAACTGTTCTACCATAGCGATCAAACATCTTTCCGCGCGGTACAGGTGTGTTAACCGTTAAATTTTCCGTACGCTCAACTTCTTTAGTATAGTCTTCTCCATATACAATTTGAACAACACCCAATCGCAAAATGAGCGCAGAAAACATAACAAACACGATGAAAAACAATATATTCAGCCGAATTGGCACATGACTCTTTTTCTTCTTTTGCTTCTTTTTCATGACGGTCCCCCTTTTACAGCAAAGAGACACCTCAGCAGGTGTCCTTGTACGTACAGTTTATTGTAGCATAAATAAACAACTAAGTTAACCATCACCCTCTGTAACTCCTTGTCTTGATCTAGAAACATCTAAACCTTCTGGTGCTTTTTGAGTATGATCAATGTTTCGAATCACAAAATAAATAAGTGAATGTCCGATTCCGACAATCATGAGTAAATATGAAAGGCTCTCTTTTGGATCAAAAAAGCAAACTGCAAATAAAAACGCGAGTATAGAACAAATTCGGCCACCATTTAAAAATAATTCACGAACAACAATATATTCTACACGACGCTCCTTTGCTTTAGTCGCTCTTCCAATTACATCGTATGTCATAGAATTATAAGGCACCAACAAGATAGGGTATGCCACTGAGATACAAGCAGCATACAATAGTAGTTTGGGATATGTAACATCAATTGCCACTAAATAGACAGCGGCATATAAAATAAGCCCGCCAATCAATATCGCTTTTTTACGAAAACGATCTTTAATAAGACGTGTAGCCATATAGTACATTAAAAAGGAAATACCAGAGCTGATTAATCCAAACTTTCCGATCGCAAGTTCACTGCCAGTCACAATGAACACAAATACAGAAATAACAAATATAAATGTTCCTTCGCGCAGTCCTTGAAAAAAATGTGCCCATGTAATTCGCTTCCAATTTCGGTTGTGCTGCCGTTCCTGAAATGCTTCTATTAATTCATATTTTCCATCACATTCACGCCGTGACAGGAAAAAGCTTAATACAACAGCGATGCTAAACATAATTAAAGATAAAATAAAAATAAACGTATAACCATTCCACTTTTTCATGTGCGAAATAATCAGTCCGGCTACAATAGGACCAATCATGCCGGAAAATGATGTTAACAACCCTAAAAAGCCATTAAAAAAGTCGCGTGTTTCTGGTTCCGTAATTTCGAATGTTAACAAATTAAATGCTAACCAATAAAATCCATAGCCCGTACCTAAAATTGCACCAATTAGAAGAATGAATTGGGAGGCGTTTGTACCTAAGACTAGTACTGTAATAAAGAACACTGCAAGTGCACTTACACCAAGTCGCAAAATAATAATTCTGTCAATTCGTTTCGCCAGTTTTCCAGCTATCACAAATGTAAGAGGCTGCAAGACAACAACTGATAAATTGTACAATCCTAAATTAACAAAGTCCTTTGTTTGTTTCCACAGATAGATATTTACAAATGTGTTTGATAGGGATATGGCAAGTGTATAAAGCCCACCTACGATTAAAAGTAAAACCAAGTCGCGATTCACTTGCACATCACCAAGTAAATACTTCATCTTCATGATATAACTCTCCTTTGCTTCACGCTTTAGTCTCTCAAAAAGAGCAAAGAGTATACACAAAACTGCTAAACCGGGCTCACTTTTAACCCCATAAATAAGTAAAACCCCCTTTCTCATGAGAAAGGGGGTTTTACTTATTGCATTATTTTGCGTCTTGGTAACGTTTTTCTACTGCGTTCCAATCTACTACATTCCAGAACGCACCAATGTAGTCAGGACGACGGTTTTGGTAGTGCAAGTAGTATGCATGCTCCCAAACGTCCAGACCTAATACCGGCGTTTTACCTTCCATTAGTGGAGAATCTTGGTTTGGTGTGCTTGTTACTTCTAATTCGCCGTTGTTTACAACAAGCCATGCCCAACCAGAACCGAAGCGAGTTGTTGCCGCTTTTGTAAACTCTTCTTTGAATGCATCGTAGCTTCCAAATTTCTCGTTAATTGCAGTCGCAAGCTCACCTACAGGAGCGCCACCGCCATTTGGAGAAAGGATTGTCCAAAATAAAGAGTGGTTCGCATGACCGCCGCCGTTGTTACGAACAGCTGTCCGAATTGCTTCCGGTACTTCGTTCAAATCAGAAATTAAAGCTTCCACACTCTTTGCAGCAAGCTCCGGATAGCTTTCCAAAGCAGCGTTCACATTTGTGATGTACGTGTTGTGATGCTTTGTATGATGGATATTCATAGTTTCTTTGTCAAAATGTGGTTCTAAAGCGTCGTAAGCGTAAGGCAATTGAGGCAATTCGTATTTCGCCATTGTAAATTCCTCCTAAAGATATGTATTTTGAGCAATATATAAGCTGCTCAGCTTTATTTTACAACATTTTCAGAAAAGTGAGAATTACAAGGTACACTTCTCATCATAAAAGTATCAAATTTTAAAAGGGATTTCAAATGATATGTTTTGCACATGCCAATTGTACAATCTTGTAGACTATCCCGGTTTTGCGTTACAATATGAAGAGTACGTAGAAGGAGGAATACAATGTCCATATTTACACAGCTTGTAAAAAGCATATACTCACCGAAAGATATAGCGCGTTTTCGCTTTCAAAAAGTCGGAAAAACCATTTTATACATATTACTCCTTTCATTGCTTGCAACCATCCCTGAGACAACCCAATTCGGCACAATGCTTAAGCAGCAATTTTCACAGTTGCAAAATATGGTTACTTCAGAGCTCCCGGACTTTACAATTGAAAACGGGGAGCTGCGCGCTAACATCTCTGAACCCATTATAAAAGAAGACGAAACGTTTACCTTTTTATTTGACCCAAATACAACAGAATACAAAAGCGATGCCCTAAACGGGTTATATATCTTACAAGATCGGGCCATTACAGTTTCGGCAGGGCAAGTACAAACCTACACGTATGATACTTTCAAAGAGTGGACAGTTACAAAGGAAGATATAGAAACATTTTTATCACGTGTGAAATCTATGTATCCAATCGCATTGTTCATTATCGGGTTCTTTTTATTCTTAGTAAACGCCTTTACAACTTTTATTGGTGTTACCTTTGTTGCTTTTATCGGTAATATACTGGCTCGTTCTTTACAGCGCCCGATGCAGTATAAACAAGCTTGGACGCTTACAGCCTATAGTTTTACATTACCGACTGTCTTCTTTATTATCATGGATTCTTTACGAATTCATGTAAGTGCGCATCTATTCGTATTTCTATTTACAGCGATTTTTGTTTTATATTTGACTATAAAAGAAATTCCACCAAAAAAGTAAAAGCCTAAATGCCGCAAATGCGGCATTTTTTTATGGGACAAGCATATATTTCTCTACAAAAGGAGTGAGAACTATATGAAACGACTATTCGTTACGTTGTTTATACTCGTAATTGGCTATGCTGTATTTTATGATATCAAAATTGGCACACTGCCCTTTTTAAGCTCTTATCCAATCCAAAAAGAAACAGTAGCTTTACCACAAGGAGAAAAAGCTACTTATAAAAACATTGAAGTGAAAAGCGGCGATACAGCACTGTCGATTGTGGAAGCCATCAGCAAGTCCAAATCACCTTCCATTGAAAAAGTGGTAGCAGATTTTAAAAAATTAAACCCGGGGGAATCCCCCTCCAAACTGCGCATCGGAAAAACGTACAAATTTCCAATCTACCAATAAAGAGAAATTACAGCATAATTCTTGTCGCACAGCAGAAGCATTGATACAATAGACAAGAATAACAAATGATACACACATAACCCTTTATAAGGAGAGCGATCTATTCGTGAGTGAAATTACACATCGTACGAAAACACGTCCCGTCAAAGTAGGGAATTTAACTATTGGTGGAAGCAATGAATTATTCATACAAAGCATGACCACAACCAAAACACATGATGTGGAGGCAACAGTAGCAGAAATTCTGCGTCTTGAAGAAGCTGGTTGTCAGGTTGTTCGTGTTGCTGTTCCAGATGAGCGTGCCGCAGATGCCATTCCTGAGATTAAAAAACGCATTAATATACCGCTAGTTGCAGATATCCATTTCGACTATCGTCTAGCTTTAAAAGCAATTGAAGGCGGAATTGATAAAATTCGTATTAACCCTGGTAATATTGGACGCCGGGAGAAGGTAGAAGCTGTTGTGAATGCGGCAAAAGCAAAAGGTATTCCCATTCGAATTGGTGTAAACGCAGGCTCTCTGGAAAGAAAAATTTTAGAAAAATACGGATACCCTACTGCTGATGGCATGGTAGAAAGTGCTCTGCACCATATTAAAATTCTTGAGGATTTAGACTTTCACGACATCATTGTGTCCATGAAAGCTTCCGATGTAAATTTAGCAATTGAAGCATATGAAAAAGCAGCAAAAGCATTTGATTATCCGTTACACTTAGGAATTACAGAGTCCGGTACATTATTTGCTGGCACTGTAAAGAGCGCAGCTGGTCTAGGCGCTATCCTAAGCAAAGGTATTGGGAATACATTGCGCATTTCCTTAAGCGCCGATCCAGTAGAAGAGGTTAAAGTCGCACGTGAGCTACTCAAGTCTTTTGGACTTGCTTCAAACGCGGCGACACTTATTTCTTGTCCAACATGTGGTCGTATTGAAATTGATTTAATTAGTATTGCAAATGAGGTAGAAGAATATATCTCTAAAATTAAAGCGCCAATTAAAGTTGCAGTTCTCGGCTGTGCGGTAAACGGTCCAGGCGAGGCGCGCGAAGCTGATATTGGTATCGCAGGGGCACGAGGAGAAGGTCTCCTTTTCCGAAAAGGCGAGATTGTAAGAAAAGTGCCTGAAGCGACTATGGTGGAAGAGCTAAAAAAGGAAATTGATAAAATTGCTGAGGAATATGCAGCAAAGCAAGAGAAATAAAAAAGGGAGCGCTCAGCTCCCTTTTACTGTGTACATTTTGGACATTTACCATATACCTCAAATTTATGTCCTGTCACTTCATATCCCGAAAAGCCATCTAAAAGATCATCCATTGGGCACATTTGAATTTCTTTCGTTTGCCCGCATTCCAGGCAAATGAAATGATGGTGATGTTCTTTTACCGGACAAGTAAAACGGAAATGCTTTTCGCCATTCAATTCAGTTTGTTCCACTATCCCTAAGTCTACAAAAATAGATAGGTTTCGGTAGATGGTATCAAAGCTGAGGCCAGGATAATAATCCTTTAAATTCTCAAGAACATCTTTTGCTGTTAAATATTTATTATGCGTGGCAAATAGCTGCAACATATCCTCACGTTTGCCTGTATACTTATACCCTTTATCCTTCATGAGTTGCAGCGCAGATGTTACATTCATTTACATCCCCTCATTACGCAGTTTTTTTCTTTTTCCAAAGAATAGCTCCTACGAGGATTATAACCGCAATGACAACAATTGTGCCACCAGGAGCTAAGTCTAATTGATACGAAGTAATTAATCCACCAACAACAGCTAACTCTCCAAAGAGAACAGAAAACAAGATCGTTTGCTTAAAGCCTTTTGCAATCCGAATACTTGCTGCAACGGGTAATGTCATCAATGATGAAACAAGCAAGATCCCCACAACACGCATAGAAGCCGCAATCACTAGTGCAACTAGCATAATAAATGCAAAATGAATCCATTTCGATTTTAATCCTGTTGCAGTAGCATATTCTTCATCAAATGACAGCAAAAATAACTCTTTATACAGTAAAATGATACTGATAACAACCAGAAATGTAATAGCTGTAATCGCAATTAAATCATTTTCACTCACCGCACTTACACTACCAAATAAATAATTAAAAAGATCTGTGTTAAATCCTTTTGCTAATGAAATAAAAATAACCCCTAAACCGATGCCGCCTGATAAAATAATAGGAATAGCAAGCTCTTGGTAATGCTTATACACCACCCGCAACTTTTCAATAAATAGGGCGCCGCCCATGGAAAAAAGCATACCCATGTATAAAGGATTGATGAACCCTCCTGTAAATACCGTCTTTTCTAGCAATAAACTTGCCGCAATGCCTGATAATGTTACATGACTGAGCGCATCAGCAATTAAGGAAAGACGACGAATGACAACAAACACACCTAATAAAGGAGCTGCTAAACCAATTAGCAGTGCTGCATACAGTGAATTCCTTAAAAAATCATATTGTAAAAAGTCTTGTATCATTGTATCCTCCCGTGCGCGTGCCCATGCTCCAAAACTTGCACATGATGACCATAAAAATTTGATAACTCATCTTTCTTCATCTCTTCAAACTTTTCTGTTTCTCCATGAAAGTGTAAATATTTATTCAAACAAGCTATATGCGTTACTTTATCCGTAATGGTACCAATATCATGTGTGACAAGCAATAACGTGATTCCCAAATTTTGATTTAAATCTCCTAACATACTATAAAAGCTTTCTACATTTCCTGCGTCAACACCCACAGTAGGCTCATCTAATATTAGTAGCTGTGGCTCACTTACAAGCGCACGTGCAATAAATACACGCTGTTGTTGACCGCCTGAAAGCTCTCCAATATTTCGAGCGGAAAACTCGCTCATCCCAACATTAGCAATCGCTTGTTTCACTTTGTTTTTATCCGTCTTATTGAGAAAACGGAATAAGCCTTTTTTTGAAACAAGCCCCATTGCTACCACTTCAAACACAGTAGCTGGAAATCCCGAGTTAAAACTGTTCGCTTTTTGTGATACGTAACCGATCTTACTCCAGTCTTTAAACTTACGACTATCTATTCCAAACAAACGAATTTGGCCGTCTTTTGGCTTTAAAATACCAAGTATACATTTTAATAAAGTTGATTTTCCTGAGCCGTTTGGTCCAACTAGACCAAGAAACGCGCCCTTTGGAACCGTTAGATGAATATGTTCCAAGACATTTTCACCTTCATACCGATATGAAACATTATCAACTTCAATAATAGCGTGTTCTTTCATATTCTTCACCTTTTATATGCGTAATAATTACGATTTGTTTATGACGAGCTTAAACTAAATTATTGTAACGCATTGCAGATAACACGTCAAATAATTAATTTTTAACGATAAGTCTCTGTTAAGATTCGTTGTTGATTTCCGTTGGAAGTCAGGGAGTCTGCGAGATCTCCCTTTGACTCACTTTTCTCGTAAGAGTCTTACACCCTTCACTCCCATTAACAAGTGCTAATTATCAACAGCAGGCTTTAACGGAGCCAATAATAAAAGAAAAAACAGAGCTGCAACAGCTCTGCTAGTGAATTGCCGATTTAAATTTAGCCCCCTGTGTTTCTTGTGTACTCATAATTGTAATAAATGCTGCTGGATCAATTTCATGAACGATGGACTTTAATTTCGTAACCTCTAGCCTTGTCACAACAGCATAGATAACTTCCTTTTGCTCATCTGTATAGCCGCCTTTCCCCATCAACTTCGTTGTCCCTCGGCCTAAACGATGTAAAATAGCATCTGATACGTCTTCATAGTAATCTGATACAATGAGCACGGCTTTTGTTTCATCAAGACCTTGGATAACTGTATCAATTGTTTTAAAGGCAATGTAGTATGTCATTACAGAGTACATCGCTTGCTCCAACCCAAACACAAAGGCAGCCCATGCAAAAATAAAAATATTAATGAACATAACAAACTCACCAACAGAAAATGGCAATTTCTTTGTTAGTAAAATGCCCATAATCTCAGTTCCATCTAATGAACCGCCATGTCTGATTACCAACCCTACCCCTACACCAAGTATAAGTCCTCCAAATACGGTTGCTAAAATTGGTTCTGTGGTAAATGGATCAAAATCATGCAGGCTACTTTCAATAAGAGCTAAACATACAACTCCAAAGATAGATGAAAACATAAATGTTTTTCCTATTTGCTTATAACCAGAATACATAAATGGTAAATTTAAAATCACAACCAACGTAGAGAAGCTTAACCAAGGCATATGAGGTGTTAAATAATCTAAGATAAGAGAAACACCTATAATGCCGCCATCAATAATCTGATTTGGCATTAAGAACAATTCGATGGCAATTGCCGCACAAGCCGCTCCAATAATAATCATCACAAGCCTGTAAATTAAATGAAGTAAACTTTCTTTTTTATGCTGTTTTTTCACCATAATTCCTCCTTAAATATTGTTTTATTTTATTGTAGCGTATGCTTACCTTAGCTTTCCCGGAATATGAACAAGCCGGCTGCACATATATTGGCATAGAACGCGTTACAAGGGGGAAATCATATGAATATCATTCAACATTTAGTGAATAAAAAATTAAATAATATGACTGGTCCCGACTTACTAAAATTAAGTAAAGAGTACAATATTTCTATCACTGTTGAGCAAGCGCAGCAGGTATCCGTCTTAATTAAAGGACAGAACATCAACATTTATAATGACGCAGAACGACTCGCATTAATCCAAAAAATCGCAAAGGTCACGTCACCAGTAACCGCTCAACAAGTCAATACCCTACTACAAAAGCTACTATAATTAGCCTACTATAATCTTATCCAGTAAAGTACGATCAAATGTCCCATTTTTCAACATTTCAATTTCATGCTTGTATGGAGGCTTTTTATTATTCTTATCCTCGCCCACATATGGTGTTTCTAAAATTTTCGGCACGTGAGCAAGCTGAGGATGATGTACAATATAATGTAAAGCTTCAAAACCAATTCGTCCAAAGCCGATATTTTCGTGTCGGTCTTTTTTTGTTCCTCGCTCATTTTTACTATCATTAATATGCAACACGCGCAAACGTTCTAAGCCAACGATACGATCAAATTCCTCCAACACACCGTCAAAATCATTTACGATATCGTATCCTGCATCATGCACGTGACAAGTGTCAAAGCAAACTGAAAGCTTTTCATTGTGCGTAACACCTTCTATAATTTGAGCTAGCTCTTCAAAGCTACGACCACATTCTGTTCCTTTGCCCGCCATTGTCTCCAGAGCAATTTGAACGGATTGATTCGATGTAATCACTTCGTTTAATCCTTCAATAATCTTTCGAATGCCAACGTCGGCTCCAGCTCCCACATGAGCGCCCGGATGAAGTACAATTTGCTTAGCCGCGCGCAATGCTTCTGTACGCTCAATTTCCATTCTTAAAAAATCGACTCCAAGCTGAAATGTGGCTCCATTTTCAGAGTTACCTATGTTAATGATATAAGGCGCATGCACAATAATCTCATCAATCCCATGCTCATCCATATGTAAAAGCCCCGCAGCAATATTCAAATCCTCAATCGGTTTTCTACGCGTATTTTGCGGTGCACCGGTATAAATCATAAATGTGTTCGCACCGTATGAAACAGCTTCTTCACTTGCTGCAAGTAACATTTTCTTTCCACTCATTGAAACGTGTGACCCAATTTTCATCATCATACCTCCAGGCTTTGAAAAAAGATAAAGAGCCTATGCTCTTTATCTTTTTTTACCGTATTTTCTTTTGATTTTCTCACGGTCTTCTGCAAGCTTTTTCTTATACCCAGGCTTTACTTGTTTTGGCTTTTTCACAACCTTTTGTGCCATTATATCCAAGTCATCCTGTTGCTTCTTACGTGTTTGTCTCTTATGACGTGCACCTAATTCTACCCATTCGCCATCTTTTAAATCCATATGACGGAAATTAATATTACGCTTTTCTAATCTTTCTAAAGCATCGGAATCAGACAACTCATATAGGGTAATAGCATGACCGGATTGTCCAGCACGCGCCGTACGACCAACACGGTGTACATAGAAATCAAGATCTTCTGGCAATTCGTAGTTAATAACATGACTGACTCCTTCAATATCAATACCCCGTGCTGCCAAGTCAGTCGCCACGATATATTGATATTCTAAATCACGAATTTGCTTCATCATTTTCTTGCGCTCACGCGGCGTTAAATCACCATGAATTCGACCTACTTTAAGACCACGCTCTGCCAACCCCATCGCAACTTCCTCTGCCGTTTTTTTCGTATTTGTAAATACGATTGCGAGATATGGTTGATATGTCACTAAAATATCTTTTAACAAGTTTAATTTATTTCGATGACGTAACGGTATAATGGCATGTTCAATCTTTTCCGCAGCCACTTGCTTAGGGTTAACCTGTACATACTCGGGATTTTCCATATATTTTTTCATAAACAATTTCAGCTTTTCCGGAATTGTTGCTGAAAAAACAAGCATTTGTAAGGTTTTAGGCATACGGGCTGCAATTTTATCCACTTCTTGAATGAAGCCCATATCCAGCATCAAGTCAGCTTCATCCACAACAATCATGTTCGCAGTATGCACAAATAGCGCTTGCTCCGCTACAAGGTCCTCAATGCGTCCTGGCGTACCCACTACAATATGAGGTTGCTTTTTCAGCTTTTCAATTGTGCGCTGTTTATCCGTACCTCCAATAAAGCAACGAACTGTAAGTTCCTTACCTGCCGGAGAAAACTTCGTTAATTTTAATATCTCTTGATAAATTTGTTGTGCCAATTCTCTTGTAGGTGCAGTAATAACTAATTGTACCTCTTCACGCTCAGCAGCGATTACATTTATACAGGGAAGTAAATATGCGAGTGTTTTACCAGAACCAGTTTGAGATTGGCCAATAACACTCAATCCTTTTTTGGCAACTGGAAAAATTTTTTCCTGGATTTCTGTAGGCTTAGAAAAACCCTGTTCTTGAAGTGCTTCTATAAGGAACGGTTGAAAATCAAACTTCTTAAATGCTTCAGTTTTCATTTCGCCACCTTCTTTCGTTAATTTTTCGTTCAAAAGTAAGACAAGACTATATTATAACAGATTTTTCATAGAAAATCCACGCTAGACAACTTAGTATCTATCATCACAAACACACAATACTTAGCTGATTGAGCGTTTGCGTAAGCGTAACAAGTTTTCTCACTTAACAGTGACAGAATATTGAAACGCTAGAATTTTTCGCTCCATGTCACATAGTCTTAACTGCTCTTATATCTTGATTTTAAAAAGAATGTTGTTTTTCTATTAGGATGTATATAGTTTACTTTTCTGCATCGAAAACTAAACCCTTTTCTCATTTGTGCATATGGTAGTATATACACCCATCAAAGGAGAGTTGTCTTATGATAAGAACACCCTATCCGCACAACATGCAACCACGTCACATGTCACCCTTACCGCCTCAGCAAATGCAGAGGCATCCTCTGCAAGGAGCACCTCATCCTATGAGAATGCCCTATACAAATTCGCCTAGTCCTACTATAAATCCGCACCCTTCTTACTATCAGGGAATGCAGCCTCATATGCAACAAAAGCCACCAGGACTACTTGCAAGGTTATTTGGCAAAAAAACACCTATGCCAGGCCCCAACCAACAGCCTTTTCAGGTACAAGCAAATCATCAGCAAGGACCTGTTCGCATGATGCCTGAAGCAGCATCTGCCGCAGCCGGAGCCGCTACACAAAATACAGCAGGTATTGGAAGCTTTTTTTCCAATATGCTGTCTAACCCATCAGCTATGCTCGGTAACGTAGAAAAAGTGGTAAAGGTTGCACAAACTGTTAGCCCAATGGTTCAGCAATACGGACCTATTGTAAAAAGCTTCCCTAGTATCGTGAAAATTCTTACTTCTAAATCAACAGAAAAAAGTGAAGAAAGTGAAGAAAGTGAAGCAAATACAGAAGTAACTCCTCCCTCAGCAGATTTAGTAAAACCTGTTCAAAAAAAGAAGAAAACGACAGTGCCTGAGCCTGAAGTAAAACCAGAACCACCGGTGAGTAGCCAAATGAAACCAAAACTGTATGTATGATAACTTTTGTCAACTTCCGCTCTGTCCTATATAATGAAAAGGAAAACTATTAAGGATTCCTTGTTAAAGGAGAGGATTAGTTGTGGAAGTTATTAAAATTGCCCCGCGTGGTTACTGCTACGGCGTAGTAGATGCAATGGTTATTGCACGCAATGCGGCACTTGATAAAGAATTACCTCGACCAATATACATTTTAGGCATGATTGTCCATAACAAACACGTAACAGACGCATTTGAAGAAGATGGTATTATTACATTGGATGGACCAAATCGTTTAGAAATTTTAGACCAAATCGAATCAGGTACTGTTATTTTCACAGCGCACGGTGTATCTCCTGAAGTAAAAAGACGTGCTAAAGAAAAGGGACTTACTACCATCGATGCCACATGTCCTGATGTGGCAAAAACACATGATTTAATTCGCGAAAAAAAAGAAGAAGGGTATCATGTGATTTACATCGGTAAAAAAGGGCATCCAGAGCCAGAGGGTGCTGTTGGAATTGCACCTGAAATTGTGCATTTAATTGAAAAAGAAGAGGAAATCGACCATCTTAATATTCCTACAAATAAAATTTTGGTGACAAATCAAACAACAATGAGCCAATGGGATGTGCAACATTTGATGAAGAAAATTCAGCAGCGCTATCCCACTGCAGAGATTCATAAAGAAATCTGCTTGGCCACTCAAGTTCGTCAAGAAGCTGTTGCTAACCAAGCAGGAGCAGCTGAATTGACAATCGTTGTAGGCGATCCAAAAAGTAATAACTCCAACCGTCTTGCTCAAGTCTCTGCTGAAATTGCTGGCACGAAAGCCTATCGTATATCTGACGTAAGCGAAATTCAGTTAGAGTGGTTAGAAGGTATTACACGCGTGGCCGTTACAGCAGGAGCTTCTACACCTACACCTATCACAAAAGAAGTTATTGCCTTTTTAGAACAATATGACCCGGCAGATGAAAAAACATGGGAGCGAAAACGCCAAGTGCCACTTCATAAAATCTTACCAAAAGTAAAAGTGAAATAAGAAAAGAGAAATCGACCACTTAGGCAGTATTGAACAAAAGGCTAAGCAGAACAACAAAAAGGCAGGAGCATGCTCCTGCCTTTTTATATAAAAGTAAAGGGATCTGTATGAACAAGCGAAGCATAAATTTCAACGTCATAGCGCTTTTCTACTACTCGTTGCTTCAATTGTTCTTGCACACCAGTTTTCATAACCTTTTCTACATTATGTCCCGGGTCTACAATGTTAAGCCCCATAAGCATTGCATCATGCGCAACATGATAATACATATCTCCTGTTACATACACATCTGCTCCACTTCGCTTGGCGTGTGAAATGTATTTATTTCCATCCCCACCTAACACAGCTACTTTTTTCACTGTATCTTGTAAGTTTCCAACAGTACGTACCCCCTTGACATCTAAACACTTTTTAACGTGCTGGGAGAATTGCTCTAAAGTCATCTCCTTAGGTAGTTTACCTATTTTACCTAACCCTAATGTTTTCCCTTGATTTTCAATTCGATAAATATCATAAGCAACTTCTTCGTATGGATGAGACTCTAGCATGGCGCGTACAATTTTACGCTGCATGTGCGCGGGAAATATCGTTTCGATGCGGACCTCTTCTACCTTCTCTAACATACCTTGCTTTCCGATATACGGGTTGGTTTCCTCTCCAGGCATAAATGTCCCCATACCGTTACTAGAGAACGTACAATGACTATACCCGCCAATATGACCTGCTCCCGCTTTGCCTAATGCTTCTCGCACACTTTCAGCATGTGATGAAGGAACAAATACAACTAGCTTTTTAAGAACCTCTTCATATGTAGGCACTAATACTTTTGTCTCCACTAGACCTAACGCTTCAGCAAGGAGGTCATTTACACCCCCTTCCCCTACGTCAACATTTGTATGTGCTGCGTATACGGCAATATCATATTTAATACACGTTTCAATAATTTTTCCGTATACATCGTTCGTTGTAATATGTGTAAGAGGTCGAAAAATGAGTGGGTGGTGGGCAATAATAAGCTCGCATTTTTTTGAGAGGGCTTCTTGCACAACCTCTTCTGTTACATCTAAAGCAATCAAAACTCGATGAATGGGCTTGTTTAATGTACCGATTTGAAGACCAATCTTATCTCCCTCTACCGCTAAGTATTTCGGGTACAACTCTTCAAACAGTTCAATGATTTCATAGCCGTTCGGAATTTTCCCCATCATAACACCTCTTCAATTAATGCTATTTTTTGTAATACTTCTTGCTTTTTCTTTTGATTTTCTTCTGTATCGGCTGCCTGTTCTAATTGATGAAAAATACGAGATAAATTTTGTTTTTCGTGCATCCATTTTTCAACAAACACATCACTTTTCTCTTGTAACAAAAATGGTCCGAGCAACATGCCATGTTCTCGAAAAGTAGTGTATGGTGCATTTCCATCTCCACGCTCGGCTACAAGAATTTCATAAATCTTGCCGTCTTCCTTTAAAATGATTTCTTTTATAAGCTCCCAATCATGTTCAACAAGCCACTTCCGAATATTATGAGCTCCAATATTCGGTTGCAAAATGAGACGTTTTACGCCTACAAGTTTTTCCTTGCCATTATCTAATATATCGCGAATCAACGCACCACCCATACCGGCAATTGTAATAACATCCACTTCACCGGGTTCAATAACCGCCAAGCCATTTCCTTTTCGCACAGATATGATATCAGTTAGTCCACATTCGCGAACCTTTGCTAAAGCCGATTGATATGGTCCCTCAACAACCTCACCAGCTACTGCCCCTTTTACAATCTTGCGCAAGACCGCATAACATGGCAAATAGGCATGATCCGAACCAATGTCAGCCATCTTTGAACCTGTCAGCAATTCAGCAGCTACAGCTTCCAGTCGTTTTGAAAGTTTTACTTCATTCATTCGTTTTTCACAAACCCTTCTTTTTTCAATATGATTTTATCATAAGAATTTCAGCAATGAGATGCAAGTCCGACAAACCATACACACTCAAAGCTGCTTCATACAAAATGAAGCCCTCCGCATCTGCGAAGGGCTTTTACATTATTTCTTTTTAGCCAAGTAGTCAGCAACTTTTGCCGCTTGGTCTGCTGGCAATAAACCAGCTGGCATGTTGCCTTTACCGTTTAGGATGACATTTTGGATATCATCCTTAGACAGCTTACTACCAATGTTAGAAATGTTAGGGCCAACACCGCCCTGTAACTGTTCACCATGACAACTTGTACAGCTTTGTTTTACAATATCCTCAGGTTTGGAAGCAGCTTGCGTTGCTTTTCCACCATTTTTTTGCGCCGCAGCAAGCTCATCCGCTTTATGCAATCCTTGAAAAGAAAGTAAAAACATGCTGAGTATGCCTAGTACGGCAATAAGTGCGAACGGAATTAATGGGTTGCGTTTCATTGTTTTTCTCCCCCTCTATGTACCCCCATGTTATATAGACATTACTATTGTACTTGAAAACGCTGTATCGGAAAAGTACAAACTGTATGTTAGCGAAAAAATATTCTAGAAATTTTGTAAATTCTCCATAATTATAAGAACCATACGCATTTTTTGCCAAATCTCACGTCTAAACGAGGAAATATTGCATATTTTATAAAGAAAACTGCAACAGAACAAAGAAAGGACTCGAAAAATATAGAAAGGAGCATTTGCAAATCAATAGACAATTCTGTAAAATGAATTACAAGAATTGTAATTCACAAATTCCTTTCTTTGCATAACTGTAAAACAATCATTACAAAACAAAAGAGTTTACTTCACAAATATGAAGTAAACTCAAAGTATCAAACCTATTCAAGAAAATCTTTTAAACGTTTGCTACGGCTTGGGTGTCTCAATTTACGAAGCGCCTTTGCTTCAATTTGACGGATACGCTCACGCGTTACACCGAATACCTTTCCTACCTCTTCAAGTGTACGAGTTCGGCCGTCATCCAATCCAAAACGTAGACGAAGCACATTTTCTTCACGATCTGTTAATGTATCAAGCACGTCTTCCAGCTGCTCTTTTAAAAGCTCATATGCTGCATGCTCAGCAGGAGAAGTGGCCTCTTGATCTTCAATAAAATCACCAAGGTGCGAATCATCTTCTTCACCAATTGGTGTTTCTAACGAAACAGGTTCCTGTGCAATTTTTAAAATTTCACGAACCTTTTCCGGAGCAAGATCCATTTCTTCACCAATTTCCTCAGGAGAAGGCTCTCGCCCAAGATCTTGGAGAAGCTGGCGCTGAACACGAATTAATTTATTAATCGTTTCAACCATATGAACTGGGATACGAATGGTTCTTGCTTGGTCAGCAATGGCACGTGTAATTGCTTGACGAATCCACCAAGTTGCATACGTACTGAATTTAAAGCCTTTGCGGTAATCAAATTTTTCTACGGCTTTAATTAAACCCATGTTCCCTTCTTGAATTAAATCAAGGAACAACATACCGCGCCCTACATAACGTTTCGCAATACTTACTACCAATCGTAAATTCGCTTCAGCAAGACGACGTTTCGCTTCTTCATCACCTTGTTCAATTCGTTCTGCAAGGTTAATCTCTTCTTCTGCTGACAGCAAATCAACTCGACCAATTTCTTTTAAATACATACGTACAGGGTCATTAATTTTCACACCTGGTGGTACGCTTAAATCATTTAAGTCGAACTCTTCTTCTTTTAATTGGTGGATATTTGGGTCTTCATCGGAGTCACCAATTAACTCAATACCTTGTTCACCAAGATATTCATAATATTCATCCATTTGTTCGGACTCCATATCGAATCCGCTCATGCGTTCTGCAATTTCTTCGTATGTAAGAACGCCTCGTTTTTTACCGATTTCCATCAATTGCTCTTTTACTTGTTCAACAGTTACATCTGTTTCAATTTCTTTAGAACGTGCTGATTTGTCAGCCATCTGTTCCCCTCCTTGCACGAGATACAAACTATTTTGCTTATTATCTTCTTGCTTTCCGCTTATTGATGATGTTTTCTAAAGCAAACTGAGCTGCTGCTTTTGGATCAACTTTTTCAATCTTACGAACTTCAAAAGCATAACTCATTTCTTCTATTTTTTGTTTATGATTTTGTAGCGATTTCAAATCACCTTCAAATAGTTCTTGCGAATAGCTTGGGTTAATTAATTCATCAGTTGAAATATCTGTAGCAATTTTTTTGAGCGTTTCGTTAGAAAGCCAGTCTAAAAACTTGCTGACACTTGCTTCATATCCCTTTTCATAATATGCATATAGTTCATATAAAATCCCTTTATGTTCTTCAGTATAAAAATCTTGGATATACGGCTGCAGACGTTGTGCAACTTCTTCACTGTGTAAGGCATGATAAACTAGTTCTCTTTCGGCTCGTTCATACCCTTTAAAACGAGGTTTAGTGAGCTGACGTCTTACAGGTACAACAGAGTCGGTTTGCATACGTCCCTTTTGAAGCTTGCGTAATTCATTACGCAAATCTTCCATCTCATACGGAAATTCCTTAGCCAATGCTTGCAAATAAGGCTGGGCCTGTACAAACGTTGTCAATTTTGCGAGTTCTTGTACGACAGCCTGTACATATTTTCCTTGTTCCTGTGGGTTTTGTAAATTTTTACCAAAACGAAGATAGTGAAGTTTGAAATCAATAAATGTAAGACTTTCTTCCACAAGCTTTCGAAAAGAACTCGCACCATGTGTGCGAATATATTCATCCGGGTCCATTCGGTCCGGGATGATAACAGTTTTGACATTACAGCCAGCTTCTAAAAGCATTACCCCTGCTTTTGCAGTCGCTTCTTGTCCCGCTTTATCACCATCATAACAAATAACAACGTTTTGCGCGTGGCGCTTTAACAACAAAGCTTGCTCCTTGGTAATCGCTGTTCCCATTGTTGCAACAGATTCCTCAAGTCCGATACCAACAGCGGCAATCACATCTGCATACCCTTCAAATAATAAGGCACGTTGCTGTTTTCGCATACTGGTTCGTGCTTGATGAAAATGATATAATACATTGCTCTTATGAAAGATTGGGGTCTCAGGGCTATTCAAATATTTTGGTGCATCATCTCCTAGCGTTCTACCACTAAATGCAATCGTTTTTCCTTGGGCATTGTGGATAGGAAACATAACCCGATGACGAAAACGATCTCGATATCCTTCTCCCTGCTCGTTTTCGATAACCAAGCCTGCCTTTTCCATATTCACAAGAGAAAACCCTCGTTTTTGCAACACTTTTGCACCGTGATCCCAAGCAGGACCTGCATAACCGAGCTCAAACTTAGAAATAAGATCCTTGGATATTCCTCGCTTCAGCAAATATTCGAGAGCTATTTGACCTTCCTGCGAATTTAATAACAAATGATGATAATACTTTTTAAGAAGTTCATGAGCCTCCACCATTCGCCCTTCAGCATTGTCTACAACTTGCGGCTCCCCCACGTACCCTGCAACATTTACGCCAACTTTTTCACCGACTTTTTGTACAGCTTCCGAAAAGGAAATACCCTCTATCTTCATAAGAAAAGATAATGCATTTCCACCTTCTCCACAACCAAAGCAATGAAAAATTTGCTTATCTGACGAAACGGAAAAAGACGGGGTGCTTTCGCCATGAAAAGGACATAAACCAAAATAATTGCGTCCTTGTTTTTTCAGTTGCACATATTCGCTGATTACATCTACAATATCAACGGACTGACGGACGCGCTCTACAACTTCATCAGGGATTTTCTCTCCCATAACTCCACTCCGTAACTTTATATTCGGTATAAATCAGTGAATTCCTTCATGATTCGACAATATTTTTTGTAGCATATTTGAAAATCTCTCTCGATCTTCTTTGGTGAATGCCTTAGGTCCTTTTGTAAATGTGCCTTGTCGGCGTAATTTTGCAGATACATATCGTGAATGCAATATGCAATCAATTTGCTCGTCCTGAATTAGGATACCCCTGGGGGAAATCACAATAACCTTCTTTTTTACTAGAAGAGCGGCCAAACCCATGTCTTGGGTCACCACAATATCCCCTGCGTCAGCACGTTGAAAAATTGCAAAATCAACTTCATCCTGTAAAGAGTCTACATAAATCCATGTACCACTCCCAAAATTGGTTCGGTGAGCGTGAGAAGCAATAAAATAAACTTCTATTTCATACGGCTTACAAGCATCAACTATTTCTTGCTTTACAGGGCAAGCATCAGCATCTACAAAAATCCGTTTCGATTTCAGCATATTTCTCTATTCTACATCCCTTCAGCGAATCCTTCCATAATGCATGCTTAATTGTTTGGATTTTTGTCGATTTTACGTAGAAGAATAGGTATCACGAATCTATCCCTAGTTTATTCTGAAAAATCAAAGTCTAAACGTAAAAAACACATGCTTTTATCACAATTTTTTATTATAATATATTTTTATTTTATTGGCTACACAAAAAAACTGTTTCTTGCAGAAAATTATTTGCACATAATTTTATTATATTCGTTCTGCTACATAGGCCTCACACATTATTCCACGATAAAAAACACCCACACATTTGCGTAGATGTTTTCTCGCATAACACTTAGTAGCTACATAAGCTCATGTACTTTTCTAACCTATAAATAAATCAAGTTTTAACACAGCTAATAAAAAAAAAGAAATTGCACAATCCCCTGAGTGTCAATTATTACTCCTTACGGAAACCGACTGTATCCACACACGGCCCGCTCTTCTTGCCTACGAAATACAGAGTTGGTTTCTGATTAAAACCGCCGCTGTGTTTGTATGGCGTTTAAAATAAGATTTGCTGTTTCTTCAATTGCTTTGTTTGATACATCGATAACCTGACATCCAATCTTACTAACAACGTTTTCAAAATGCTTTAACTCAGATTGAATGCGGTTCATATTGGCATAACTGGCACCATCGCTGAGCCCAAGCGATTTTAATCGCTCTTTTCGAATGTTATTCAACTTATCCGGATCAATCTTTAGACCAAAGCACTTTTCTTTTGGCACGCGATACAGTTCTTCTGGAGGATCTATTTCCGGCACAAGCGGTACATTCGCCACTTTTAATCGCTTATGGGCCAAGTATTGTGAAAGTGGTGTTTTAGACGTTCGTGATACGCCAATTAACACAATATCTGCTTTTAGTATACCTCTCGGATCTCTGCCATCATCATATTTTACCGCAAATTCAATTGCTTCAATCTTTTTAAAGTAATCTTCATCAAGCTTTCGAACCAAACCGGGTTCAAATCTTGGAATTGCTCCTGTTGTAGCTTGAATACAATCAATGAGCGGACCAATAATATCGTATACTTGTACACCTTCAGCTTGTGCTTCATTAATTAAATAATTTCGCATTTCAGGTTTTACTAACGTAAAACAAATAATGGCACCGTTACTTTTAGCAATTGAAACAACTTCCTTAAGTGTACCCATATCTTCTACATACGGCACACGTCTAATATCCGGTGTAAATAAAAATTGTCCCATGGCAGCACGAACGACTAAATCAGCTGTTTCCCCGACTGAGTCAGACACCACATATACAATTTGATTGCTCATGTTCTAACCTCACTTTGTGATTACAACGTTTCATTGTTGACTAAATCTACGAATGCACGTGTAATGTTCGTTTTTGTAATACGTCCAATTACCTCTGCCCCATGCTCAGTATCACGCACAATCGGCATAGCATCGATTTGCTTCGCTATTAGCTTCTTAGCAACCTCATACAAACTATCTTCGCGTCTACACATCGTAATATTGGGCATTCTCGTCATGATAATATTGACAGGTACAGCCGTTAACTCTTGTTTACCAAGGCTTGCTCGAAGCAAATCTTTACGGGAAACTACCCCTACCAATACTGTATTATGGTCTACAACAAACAATGTTCCTACATCTTCAAGAAACATCGTACAAATCGCATCATATACCGATACATTTTTATCAACAACTACAGGTCTGGATTGATAGGATTGTACGGTTAATTTCTTTACAGCTTCTGCTAATAATTGTCCGCCTGTTTTTCCTGTATAAAAATAACCGACGCGTGGGCGTGCCTCTAGGTAGCCCGCCATCGTTAGAATTGCGAGATCCGGTCGCAACGTTGCTCTTGTTAAATGCAATTGCTCAGCAATCGCTTCTCCTGTAATGGGACCGAAGTCTTTGACAATCTGAATGATTTGTTCCTGCCTCTTATTCAACTCCATGCACTCACCACCTTTATCCTTTCGTGAAAAAACGTTATACTGTCTTTTCAATATTATATACTAAATGGAAGATTCAAAAAAGACCGTCACATTGGGGAAAATCCCGTGACGGTCTTACGGTGTTAGTTTATCTAACTGATTTAAAAAACGTCGTGACTTTAAATAAATACCGCAATGCTCATCAAAATAAGCGTTTAATGCTATACGCATTTGCTTTTTCGTTTCTGGTTTAACAGATATGTTACCTAACCTTGTTAAATCAAAATGATGGAATAATCGTAATAATTTTGCAGCCGCTTCATTCAACGGAATACGATATGAATCTTGTTCAGCATGCGAAGCACATAGAAAGCCGCCTTCACGTACAGAAAAGGCGACGAATGTATCTAACCGATGACAAATCGCACACTCGTCAAAAGACGGGTGAAGCCCTAGAACAGGTAACATTTTTGTCTGATACATTAACGATAAAATTTCCGCATCAGCTCCTTCATTCATATGATGAAGCGTTTGATACAGCATTTCAAACAAATACGGATTGTTCCTTTTTTCCTCGGTTGCCTTGTCAGTCAATTCTACTACAAATGAAGCATATGCAGTCAAAAATATATCTTCACGTATATCACGAAAAGAAGAAACAATTTCACCTTGCTGTAGTGTTCCTAAACCCGAACCAACTTGCAGGAGAAAATAGCCATATGTAAACGGCTGTGAAACTGCTGCTAAACGACTTTTCGGTTTTTTAGCACCTCTCGCCATTGCGCTTACTTTTCCAAATTCTCTGGAAAAGATGGTGACAATTTTATTGGTTTCTCCATAATCAGTTGTTCGAATCACAATTCCCTCAATTTTTTGAAACACGTTCGCTCCCCCTGGGATTGAACAAATAAGATCAAGAAATTGGCGAATCGCTTTCTGCTAGCTCATCCATTTGTTGGTCTGGTATGTTTTGCCCTTCTCTCTCTAATTCCTTTAAGAGAAGATATGTTTCGATATTGCCCGTCTTTGAAAACACACTCCAGGTAAACTTCAACATAAGAACCCACCTTCCTCAATAAGACCAGCATATACTCCAATTCCTTATTGTTATTAAAATGACCTTATTTGTTCATTTTCATGTGAGAAAAATTTTGTTAATTAATACTCGTCTTCCCGGAATCCAAAATCACGAAGCTGCGACATCTTGTTGCGCCAATCCTTTTGTACTTTTACCCATAGTTCTAAAAATACCTTTGAACCGAGAAGCATTTCAATATCAAGACGCGCACGCTTCCCAACCTCTTTCAACATGCCACCTTGTTTACCGATAATAATTCCTTTTTGAGAAGGGCGCTCAACCACCACAGTGGCATTCACATACACTGCTCCTCCCTCACGCTTTTCAATCGCATCAATTGCAACCGCAACAGAATGTGGCACCTCTTCACGCGTCAAATGCAGCACCTTTTCGCGAATCAATTCCGCGATAATAAACCGTTCTGGATGGTCCGTTACCTGATCGGCAGGATAATATTGCGGACCCGGCGGTAAATACTTCTTAATCGTTCCAATTAAAGCTTCAACATTATTACCTTCCAATGCGGAAATTGGAATTACTTCTGTAAAACTATAAGCCTCTTTGTATTTTTCAATCAGCGGCAATAACTTTTCAGGGTGTACCTGATCAATTTTATTAACTACCAAAAAGACAGGCTGCTTTGTGCTCTTTAATTTTTCAATAATATATTCGTCTCCGCGTCCAAATTGTTCTGTCGCATTAATCATGAACAAAACAATGTCTACTTCCTTTAGCGTATTTTCAGCCATTTTAATCATAAAATCACCAAGCTTATGCTTTGGCTTATGAATTCCTGGTGTATCAATAAAGATGATTTGCGCATCTGTTTCTGTATACACACCTTGAATTTTATTCCGCGTCGTTTGCGGCTTATCGCTCATAATTGCAATTTTTTGACCGATGATTCGATTTAAAAATGTAGATTTTCCTACATTAGGCCTCCCAATAATGGAGACAAACCCTGATTTGTATTCTTTATTCATGTAAATCCTCCGATGAAAATGCGCCGGGCAATAACGCCGCAACGGTCGTTTCCTGCACGTCGCCCTTTAAGTTAGCCAAATAAACTTTTGTTTCCGGCTTGCATAATTCTACCATAACTTGACGGCATGCGCCACACGGGGAAATCGGACCAGCTGTGTCTCCTACCACTGCGATGGCTGTAAAGTCCTTATCCCCTTCCGACACTGCTTTAAACAATGCTGTTCGTTCGGCACAGTTTGTCAAACCATACGAAGCGTTCTCCACATTACAACCTTGGTATAGTTTTCCGTCTGCTGCTAATAAGGCAGCTCCCACTTTAAATTTAGAGTATGGTACGTAAGCATTTTGACGAGCTTCAATCGCTTTTTGAATCAATTCTTGACTGTTCATATAACCAACCCTTCCCAAAATTAAAATGATTGCTGAACGTAAGGGGAAAAAATTAATATGCCGATTACAACAGCAATAAACGCAAACAACAAAACAGCTCCTGCCGCTACGTCCTTGGCATATTTCGCAAGCGGATGATGTTCAGTTGTTGTTAGATCCACTACTTTCTCCACTGCTGTATTTACAGCTTCCAAGCTCATTACAGCACCGATTGTGAGCAAAAGAACACTCCATTCCTGCCTAGAAATGTCATAACAAAGCCCCATTCCGCACACAACCACCGCTGCACCAATGTGAATTCTCATATTACGTTCATCACGAACACACATCCAAAGGCCAAAAAATGCGTATTGGAAACTGTTTATTAGCTTCCCCTTTTTCATCGCTTTAGTCCGTAAGCATGCAAAATTTTCTTTTGCTTATCAAACATCACCTTTTCTTCCTCTTCCGTCATATGATCGTAACCAAGAAGATGCAATAACCCATGAACTGTTAAAAATCCAAGCTCTCTTTCAAACGAGTGACCGTAATCTTCCGCTTGCTCTTTTGTACGGGGAACAGAAATAACAATATCTCCAAGCATCCGCATTTCTTCTCCGCCCATAACCTCTAGCTCTCCTTCACCCATCTCCTCCATTGCGAACGAAATCACATCCGTCGGTTGATTTTTGCCACGATATTCATAATTTAACTCCTGTATACGTTCATTCGTTACAAACGTGACCGACATTTCGGCATCTTCAACCTTTTCACTCTTTGCCGCAAACGCAATCAGTTCTTGTAACATATTAATATGCTTCTCCTCTACTTCATTCGTTTCATCAAAAAAATCAACAATGATACCCATCTCGTACCTCCACTACTATTAATCCGGATATGTAATACGTGAATGAAAAATCCCATTTAACGTCTCACATAATGTTTTTGTTACAATTTCTAACTCTTGAAATGTTAAATTACATTGAGAAAACTGTCCATCTCGCAAACGATCCGATACAATCCCTTTAACCAAATTTTCAATTTGCTCAGGCGTGGGTGCGTTCAATGAGCGCACAGCAGCCTCTACACTGTCTGCAATGCCAACAATAGCTGATTCTTTAGACCTGGCCTTTGGACCAGGATACCGAAACATTTCTTCCTTGTATTCTTTGTCTCCAATTTGAACCGCTTTATGGTAAAAATATTTTAAGAGCGTTGTACCATGATGTTCAGCAGCAATATCTACAATTTCTTTAGGAATTTTATGTTCGCGCAGTAGTTTTACACCTTCCGTTACATGAGAGATGATAATATCGCGACTAACTTCAGGAGAAAGCTCATCATGAGGATTAGCGGCACCCATTTGATTTTCTATAAAGAAATGTGGTCGCACCGTTTTCCCAATATCATGATAATAAGCACCCACTCGTGCTACTAGTCCATTTGCACCTATTGCTTCACAGGCAGCTTCTGATAGGTTTGCTACCATAATACTGTGGTGATACGTTCCTGGTGTTTCGAGTAAAATTTTACGTAATAATTTATGATTGGGGCTACCAAGCTCCATTAACTTCATTGTCGAAACAATCCCAAGTCCGCTTTCTAAGTAAGGCAAAAGACCCATAACGAGTACGGAAGAAAGCAGTCCTGATGCCGCAGCCATCATCAGATGCAATCCAACCTCAAACCAGGAAAACTGTCCGTTACGAAGTAACAGTAACGCCGATACTACTAGTACATTAAAGAAGCTAATAAAAATACCCGCTTGTAAAATCATACTTCTGCGGTTTTTCTCTTTTAAGAAGATGTTAGCCGACAACGCACTTAACAAAATATACGTACCGACAGAATAATTAAATGCACTGGTTACACCCTCATTAAACATAATGCTTCCACTGATAGAAAGAATCATACTTGTTACAAAAACAAATCGCTCACCAATCATTAGTTTAATTAACATTGTCCCCATTGCTACCGGTACCATATAACTAAGTCCCGCATATTCCACTTGTTGAAATAAACTAATTATTTTCATAAGAAAAACCGTCATAGCAACGATAATGATATATGCCACAAGGTAAGGCTTATCTTCATGCTTATGATTCAAAAAACGTGTAAACTGCTTATGCACAAAGAACAATAAGAGTGATATTAACATAATTAACCCAAGAAACGGTTGAAGTGCTGTTTGATTGTCCGCTAGCCCTACCAGTTTGAGTTGCTCATATACCTCTCGCTTAATGGTGTCTCCTTCTTTTACAATAACTTGCCCTTGTAAAATGTATACAGGATCCACTGTGCTCATCTCTAATTGCTTACGTTCTTTCGTTGCGATTGGATCATAAAAATAATTAGGTATAACAGCATATTGCCCTAAAGAAATAATGGCATCTTTTAAAGCGCCAGTAACACTTGCATAGCGTAATTCATTGCTGAGTCTTGTTCTTGCTTCACTTACTTCATTGATTTTTATTTGACGACTCATTACATTATTAACAGCCGTGACAGAAAACTCTCGCGCCGCCGCAAGTTGCTCCGGCGTAGCACTTAGCATAGCTAATAATCCTTGTTCAGTAACACTTTTAATAATATCGCTTGGAAGCTTCTTTTTCAGCATATCAACTTGCTCTGAAACAGGCACTGTTGTAGCCGACCCTTTGCTATCATCGCCTACCTCTTTAACGATATCAAATACAGAATTCACAATATCGATTCGATTTTGTTTATATTCGGTACGATATATATATTGATCCTCTACTTTTTGGGCAGCTTCTCTCTTCTTCTTTTCAGTAGTGGCTTTATCTTCAATAGTAATGGGAGAATGAATGGTTTTTTTTGCGATTGAAAGCAGTTTTACATCAAGCTCGTCCGGCTTTACATGACTGGCCAGGGCTGCAAATAAGATAAGACCCAGTACAGTGTATAAACTCATTGTGATAAAATTAATATGTGAAAGCCTTCTCACAAATCGAGAGACCTTGTTTGTTTTCAACATGTTCGCTTCCATCCTCCTCTCTGGTTTACTTCCATGACCAGTTCTGTATACATATTTTCCTACTGGGAGAAAAAACGCATACCCTGCGTATAACCTCCTTAACTTTCTGGCGATGTTACAGTTTTTTGTTGATTTCCACGGGCGATTAGGTACGGGGTCAGCCCCCCTTCACAATGCCAATTATCAATATTACGCTTTAACACAGCTAAATTTTTATGTTACTTTTAAGTTTATCATAAAAAAAAATACATAAACACCAAATATTATTTTACAGAATAAAGAGGGTGTCCTTACAGGACACCCTCTACTCTGCTTTCTCATATGCCGCAATAATCCTTTGTACAACAGGATGACGTACTACATCAGACTGCTCCAAAGTTACAAATGCAATACCCGAGACATCCTTTAGAATCGTCGTAACTGTAGCCAGTCCGGAACGAACACCTTTTGGTAAATCAATTTGAGACGGATCTCCTGTTATAATCATTTTGGAACCAAATCCAAGACGCGTTAAGAACATTTTCATTTGCGCGCTGGTTGTGTTTTGTGCTTCGTCCAAAATAACGTACGAATCATCCAATGTTCGGCCGCGCATATAAGCAAGAGGCGCAATTTCAATCGTACCTCGCTCAATCATGCGCTGTGTATGCTCCTGTCCAAGCAAATCATGGAGCGCATCATAAAGAGGTCTTAAGTACGGATCTACCTTTTCTTTTAGGTCACCCGGTAAAAAGCCGAGACTTTCCCCCGCTTCTACTGCCGGTCTTGTTAAAATAATCTTTTTAACAGAGCCATTTTTTAATGCTCGAATGGCCATGACCACAGCCAAGTATGTTTTTCCCGTTCCTGCAGGTCCAATCCCAAACACAACATCGTTCCTTTTTATAGCTTGGATATACTGACGTTGTCCAATTGTCTTAACGTGTACAGGCTTCCCTTTTGCTGTTTTTAATAGTTCTTCAACGTATAGATTTTCAAACTGTGCTAGATTGCCTTCTTGTCCTAACTGAATGGCATAGGCAACATCCCTGGCAGAAATTGAAATCCCTTTTCGAATTACTACCAATAAATGTTGCAAAATGTCTTCAACAAGTTCTACAGCCTCTGGTTCACCTGATACACGAACGCTTTCACCTCTCGTTACAATTGTAACCTGTAATTCGCGCTCAATAAGTTTTAAATTTGCATCTTGGACGCCGAATAATACGGCGGCCTCATTCTGATTTTCTACCTGTTGCTTCATCTCTACTAAACGTTCGGCCATTACTTAGTCTCCTTGAATATTGGATTCTGTAATCGGTTGCGCTACTGCTATGTTTTCTATTACCTTAAAATATAACTTTAATTTTAATGTACCATTCTCGATCTGCTTCTGTAAAACCTTTTCACTTAAAATAACTGCATTACTTTCCAATTTTTTCTTAAGCTCCACCTTCGCCATTTCAACGCCAACTGTTAGCGCTTCTTTTTCACTGTATTGACGCATAGCTCCCTCCTCTTCTCTTACAATAACCTTCTCATACCCGAAAGGAAGCTCCCATTTTAAAAAGCGAAGAGAATGAGTTGTCATTTCCTCTTTATATTGCTTGTACTTATTTTTTTCAAAACCCCATATTTTTATCTTGAAATTACCGATTCTCAGATAATGTTTATGAAAAAATTCTCCCGTATACACTTGAAATGATGTTTTTAATGGTACCTCAACGACAGAGTCATACCACGTCTCTCCAAATACAACTCCTTCTGCAGCTGTAACGGTTGGTTGATTTTCAGGACCATACATACCTGACACCAAAAGTTGCCCTGGTTCCACATGGTCATATAACTGCACCATTGTTTTACCATGTTCAACAAACATCTTTTGAACAATTGCTTTTTTACGAGCAACTAAATTTTGAGGCGGCAAAGCTTTTTCTTGCTCCGGCTCATTTTTTTCAACGACCTGCAAATAATATGTTGTTCCACGTAATTCAACACCCACCCAAGTGATAGAACCTACATTATTTGTAAGTTGCCACTGAATTTGTTCTACATTGGGCACTTGAAATTGTAGCTTTCCTCTCGTAACCCCCATTTTTTGTAGTTCCTTTTCAATAATATACGCAGTATCTGGCTTAGCTCCTTTGATTTCCACATTCCATACCATATTAGACAACAACAGTAAAATACCAAAAAAACCTAGAAAACCAAGAGCAAATCCTGCATTGCGAAATGTTCGTTTTTGCAAAAAAGGAAGCCCACCCCTTCCAACGAATGTTAAATCACATTCATATTTACGAAAGATAGGACGAAGTGCTTTAACATCTTTGACATAGATACGAAAAGTTAAAATATCCTCTCCTACTCTTCGAACATCCCACACATGCATACCTTGTCTCACACATTCATTCAAGAAACGCTCTACCCCTCGTCCAGTGAGCTTGACTTTAACATGTCCAAAAAAGAAGGTTATCCATTGATTTTTCATCGCTCTCCCCCATTACTCCTCTAAAAATAATACTTGATCAATCGTCCCTTCGAGCAATAATTCTTCCGGCAAGATTGTTTTAATTACAAAGCCACTTCCTTTAACAAGAAGATGCCCCTGCTTTAACAACAAGCGTACTTCGGTATCTGAAAAAACAAGTAAACCTTTATGATTTTCTATATAAATGTGGATTTGTCCAATCAGTGTAATACGCGGAAGATCCATCAGAACATCCGCAGGCAGGTCCATCTTCTTTGTCATCCAACCTTTCATCTGTTGCAGCTTTTTCACAAAAGACCCCCCTTTCATCTCATATGTATGAAACAGACGAGGCATCTATCACTAAAAACAAAAAAAGCATAAAAAAACACCTCCAATCGGAGGTGTTTTTTTATGCTAGCAACTGTGAAACAAGCTTATTGACCAATGAACCGTCTGCTTTTCCTTTTGTTTTCGGAATCACAGCACCCATCACTTTACCCATATCAGCTTTGGATGACGCACCTGTAGCCGCAATCACGTCACGGATAATCGCTGTGAGCTCTTCTTCCGTAAGCTGCTTTGGCATATACGTTTCCAAAACTTTCATTTCGTCTTTTACTTTATTCACAAGGTCTTCACGACCCGCTTTTTCAAATTCGAGGAGGGAGTCTTTTCGCTGCTTAGCTTCACGACTTAATACTGTAAGCTCTTCTTCTTCATTTAGAGCACGTTGCATTTTAATCGCTTCATTTTGCAAAGCAGCCTTTACCATGCGAATGACGGAAAGTCTTTCTTTTTCCTTATTCTTCATCGCTTGCTTCATATCATTGTTTAAAGTTTCGAGAAGACTCATACTTACACCCTCTCTTAGAATTTACGTTTTCTCGCTGCTTCGGATTTCTTCTTGCGCTTTACGCTTGGCTTTTCGTAAAATTCGCGTTTTCTTGCTTCTGCAAGAGTACCAGTTTTAGAAACTGAACGCTTGAAACGGCGAAGTGCATCCTCTAAAGACTCGTTTTTACGAACGACTGTTTTAGACATTATTCTTTCCCTCCCTCCGAAACATCCACTTACACTAATCTAGGGCATGCAAAAAAGAAACACTTCTTCAGCATGTCTTTTGAAATTATAATACATTTTACTCCTATTGGTCAACAGTTGCATGAATAAAAGACAAAAACCAGCATAAAGAAGTGACAAAAGAGACTCTTGAGATAGGAGAGAAGACGAGCATTGTTTAGTTGAAGCTTACGATGCGCTCATGCTTTGCAAGGCCAAGTACTCTTGCTATGGAAATTTTCCATCTATCTATTAAAAAAACTGTCCCAAATTGGGACAGTTTTTTTAATAGTCAGTTGTTGCTGTTTTACCACTTACAAGTAATACGCCGGAGCTTGTGCCGATACGAGTTGCACCCGCTTCTACCATTGCATCCATACCTGCAGCATCACGAACACCACCAGAAGCTTTTACGCCAATATCAGGTCCTACAGTCTTTCTCATCAATGCTACATCTTCTACAGTTGCACCACCTGTAGAGAAACCTGTAGAAGTCTTAACGAAATGCGCACCTGCTTTTACGGATAGCTCACATGCGCGAACTTTTTCTTCTTCTGTTAATAAGCATGTTTCAATAATAACTTTTACTAACGTTCCGTTTGCTGCTTCTACAACCGCACGGATATCACGCTCAACAAGCTCATCGTTTTTATCTTTTAAAGCACCAATGTTAATTACCATATCAATCTCTGTAGCACCTTTTGCAATTGCATCTTTTGTTTCAAATGCCTTTGTTTCAGGTGTGTTCGCGCCAAGAGGGAAGCCGATAACTGTACATACCTTCACATCAGTACCTTTTAATAGTTGTGCCGCTGTTTCTACCCATGTCGGATTTACACATACTGATGCGAAATCGTGTTGCTTTGCTTCTGCACAAAGTGTCTCAATTGCCTCTTTTTTTGTATCTGCTTTTAATAATGTGTGATCAATTAATTTTGCGTAGTTCATTTCTTATACCCCTTTCGTATATGTATATCACTTGTTAGTTGTCTGACAACTCAATTCGTTAGTCATTATAACATAAAAAAAAGACATTTCCTATGTTAAGTTTTCCTGTTACAAGCATTTGCATACATATAGCTTTATGAATTGTGCTAATGAAATCTCCAGTTCATTTTCATTCTAGAATTGCATGAAAAGCTTCATTCAAAAGTGATCGACTTCTTATACTGCACCCATAAAAAAGAGGATGGGACATAACTGAATCATGTAACTCTAAAGCCGAAAGAATAGTGAATAAATAACACTCATAAAGGAAAAATCCGAACTAAATCGAATTCTGTGTAGAGAATTCCGACTAATAGTTCGGTTTTTTCTTTGGCTGAAAACCTGTTGTCCCAATCTCTTATGCGCTAGCAGATTCTGATGGTATTTCATCCAGCACGCGCACAAATTGACCTTCGTTGTAAGGATAACCAGCCTTTGTAATTTTAACTTTTACAAGCTGTCCAATCCATTCTTCCGGTCCTTCTAAAAGCACTTTCAAGTAATTATCTGTATAACCAACTAACAATCCATCACTATTGTATTCTTCTGGTATAATCTCAAGTACTTCACCTTCGAATTGTGAAGCATATTCCTTTGCCAATTGATCAGATAACGAAATTAAACGATGCACGCGCTCGTTTTTTACTTCTTCATCGATTTGGTCGTCCATGCGAGCTGCCGGTGTTCCTGTGCGCTTAGAATAAGGAAATACATGAAGCTCTGAAAAACGATTGTCCTTGATGAAGTTATATGTTTCCATAAACTCTTCTTCAGTTTCACCTGGAAACCCTACAATTACGTCTGATGTAACAGCTAGACCCGGCAATGCCTCTTTTAAACGGTCTAATCTTTCTTTAAAGAATTCCATTGTGTATTTACGACGCATACGTTTTAATACAGTGTTTGAACCCGATTGAAGAGGAATGTGAAGATGGCGTACAACCACTTTAGAATTGCGTAGTACTTCAATCACTTCATCCGTAATTTGACTTGCTTCGATTGAAGAAATACGAAGACGCTTTAATCCTCTTACTTGGGCTTCCATATCGCGAAGCAACATCGCTAAATTATAGTTTTTCATATCTTCGCCGTAGCCACCTGTATGAATTCCAGTTAGCACAATTTCCTTGTAACCTGCATCTACAAGTTGCTGTGCCTGGCGAATAACCTCTTGCGGGTCACGAGAGCGCATTAAACCACGTGCCCAAGGAATGATACAGAATGTGCAGAAGTTATTGCACCCTTCTTGAATCTTTAAAGAAGCGCGTGTGCGATCCGTAAAATAAGGTACATCTAATTCTTCATAAACACGTGTTTTCATAATGTTGCGCACACCGTTAATTGGCTGACGCTCTTCTTTAAATTGTTCAATATAACCAAGCATTTTCTCACGATCTTGTGTACCTACAACAATATCCACGCCAGGAATGGCCATAATTTCAGCAGGAGACGTTTGGGCATAACAACCCGTAACACAAATTACCGCATCTGGATTTTGACGAACGGCGCGGCGAATAATTTGACGACTCTTTTTATCACCTGTATTTGTTACTGTACAAGTATTAATTACATATACATCTGCCGTACGCTCAAACTCTGTGCGCTCATAGCCACCTTCTTTAAACAGCTGCCAAATCGCCTCTGTTTCATAATGGTTTACCTTACAACCTAACGTATGAAACGCGACTGTTGCCATCATGATCACCTCATTAATTCAAAATGATAGGACACAGCAGACAACGCATAAAGCGGCGCTGTTTCTGTCCGTAAAATTCTAGGTCCTAATCCGCACGGAATAAAATTCGCTTCACGTAACTGTGTAACTTCTTCTTCCGCAAGACCCCCCTCAGGCCCAAAGACAAGCAACGCCTTTTCCCCAGGCTGTAATCGTTCTAATGCGCCTGCAAATCGTGCTTGCTCACCTTGTTTAGATTCCTCTTCGTAAGCGACAATGCATATGTCATAATTAGCACTCATTGCTAATAACTCTTTAAACGTTACCGGTGCATATACAGAAGGCACAACGGCACGATGCGATTGTTCGGCCGCTTCCTTTGCAATTTTTGTCCAACGTTCAACCTTTTTATCACCTTTTTTACTATCCCATTTTACAATAGAGCGCTTTGCTTGAAAGGGAAGAAAAGCTGCTGCGCCCAATTCTGTACCTTTTTGCACTACAAGCTCGAGCTTATCTCCTTTTGGCAAGCCGCTGGCAATCGTAACGAAGACAGGAAGCTCGTTGGATTCCTCCACCCATTGTACAACAGCCGCTTTCACAAATTCATTGGTAATTTCAGCAACTGTACAAAGGGCCGTTTTTCCGTTTGCACAGCAATACATGGAATCGCCTGGCTGCATGCGCATTACTTTGACAATATGGTGCGCATCATCACCGGTCAATAAAACCTCATCATTTTCTATACGTTCAACAAAATAGCGCTGCATATTTATCACCTGACAATGCGGATGCCCCGTTTACACAAACGGGGCAAACCGCTTATTTATTTCGAGCTACAATCGCTACCCAATCTTCAATGTTTAAAACTTCTTCTACAGTGAAACCTGCTTGTATAAGTGCATGCTCTACTTCTTTTTGTTTTGTTTGGATGATACCAGATGTAATAAATAAGCCAGATGGCTTTATTACTTTTGCCGCATCCTCTACAAACAGTAAAATAATGTCTGCTAGTAAATTCGCAACAATTAAGTCCACAGGACCATCGATTCCTTGCAGCAGATTTCCTTGCCCAACTGTAACCACATGTTCTGTGTTATTCAGCGTAACATTTGATTTGGCGCTTTCTACTGCGACATAATCTAGATCATACGCTTCTACTTTTGCAGCACCAAGCTTGGCAGCCGCAATGCTTAAAATTCCTGACCCTGTACCAACATCAATTACATGATCTCCTGGTCGAATCGCTTTTTCCAACGCACGAATACACATCACGGTCGTCGGGTGTGTACCCGTACCGAACGCCATCCCAGGATCAAGCTCGATAATGCGCTCTTCCGGTTCTGCATCGTATGTTTCCCATGTGGGGACAATCGTAAACGTGTTCGATACCTTTACAGGATGATAGTATTTCTTCCAAGACGTTGCCCAGTCTTCTTCGTTTACTTCATGAAGAGTAATTGTATTCGCACCAAGATCAATATCATAAAGCTTTAGGGAATCTACAGCTACGCGAATACTTTCCACAGTTTGATCCAGCTCATCATTAACAGGGAAATATGCTTTAACTAGCACACCCTCCTCCGGATAATCATTGCGATCTAATGCATAGATTTCACCAAAGACATTTTCACGTTCCTTCTTAAAATCTTCAATATCTGCGATAGAAACACCGCTCGCTCCCATCTCATGCAGTATATGAGAGATAGGTTCCACAGCTTCTTGCGTTGTGTGAATACTAATTTCTGACCATTTCATTATGTGACCACTCCTGCGGTTTTTCTACCAGTATTACCCTTTAAAAGCTCTTTTAAGCTTTCCGAACAGGCTGTCGTCTTTATGCAATTCTTCATGTCCGTCCAGTTCCTGCAGCAACTCTTTCTGTCTTGCACTCAAGTTTGTCGGTGTCACCACACGCACGATAACATATTGATCTCCTTGTCCATAACCCCTTACGTTCGGTGCACCTTTTCCTTTCAATCTGAACTGCTTTCCTGTTTGTGTACCAGCAGGAATTTTTAATTTCACCTTGCCGTGTACAGTAGGAACCTCCACCTCTGCACCAAGCGCAGCTTGCGCGAATGTGAGCGGCATTTCACATACAATATCATCGCCCTCACGCTCAAAGAACTCATGAGAACGTACGCGGATTAACACATACAAATCTCCTGGAGGTCCTCCATTCACGCCGGCTTCACCTTTACCAGACACACGAATTTGTTGCTGATCATCAATACCTGCTGGAATTTTCACATGAATCTTTTTATTTTTTCGAACTTTCCCTGTACCGTGGCATGTCGTACATTTCTCTTTGATAATTTGTCCGCTACCACCACAATGGTTACATGTGCGGCGATTTACGATGCGACCAAATGGCGTGCTCTGCTCCACGTTAATTTGACCTGCTCCGCTACAATGCGAACATGTTTCCTTTTTCGTTCCAGGTTTTGCACCCGAGCCGTCACATGTACCACAATTTTCCTCAGATGGAATCTCAATATCCATCTCTTTACCAAAAATAGCTTCTTCAAACTCAAGTGTTATAGAATACTGTAGATCCGCGCCTTGACGTGGCGCATTTGGATCACGTTTTCTACCTCCACCGCCAAAGAACGTACTGAAGATATCTTCAAAGCCAAAGCCACCTTCAAATCCGCCAAATCCTTGATTTGGACCAGCATGGCCAAATTGATCATATTGGGCACGTTTTGTATCATCACTTAACACTTCATATGCCTCTTGTACTTCTTTAAACTTTTCTGTCGCGTCTGCTTCAGTACTTACATCAGGATGATATTTTTTTGCTAAGCGGCGATATGCCTTTTTAATTTCATCTTTAGAAGCCGTTTTACCAACACCAAGCACTTCATAATAATCTCGTTTACTCATGGCCGTCTCCTTTCACATAAACGTAATTGTAACACCTTGTGAAACTCCTTTGCAATACAGAAAAAAGCCAAAGTCAAGGCGCGCCTGACTCTGACTTTTTTTGTTCTTACTTATCTTCTTTTACTTCTTCAAACTCTGCATCTACAACGTTATCGTTCTTTCCGTTTGCTTCGGACCCACCTTGTGCTTGTGCTGCTTGTTGCGCCTGCTCATATAGCTTTACAGAAAGATTTTGAACGATTTCCTGAAGTGCATCCTTTTTCGCGCGAATCTCTTCCAGTTCGTTCTTTTCAATTGCAGCTTTTAATGCATCTTTAGCTTCATTTGCCTTTGTTACCTCTGTCGCATCTACTTTACCTTCCAAATCTTTCACAAGCTTTTCTGTTTGGAACACAAGTTGGTCTGCTTCGTTGCGAAGTTCAGCTTCTTCTTTACGCTTTTGGTCCGCGCTCGCATTTGCTTCCGCTTCTTTTACCATGCGTTCTACTTCTTCATCAGAAAGACCTGAAGAGGATTGAATTGTGATTGCTTGCTCTTTATTTGTACCAAGATCTTTCGCACGTACGTTAACAATACCGTTGGCATCAATGTCAAACGTTACCTCAATTTGAGGAATGCCACGTGGTGCTGGTGGAATATCAGACAATTGGAAACGACCCAATGTTTTGTTGTCAGCAGCCATCGGACGCTCACCTTGCAACACATGAATATCAACTGCTGTTTGGTTATCAGCTGCTGTAGAGAATACTTGTGATTTACTTGTTGGGATTGTTGTATTACGCTCAATTAACTTCGTAAATACGCCACCCATTGTTTCAATACCCAGAGATAATGGTGTTACGTCAAGCAATAGAACTCCTTTTACATCACCTGTTAATACGCCACCTTGAATTGCTGCACCAAGTGCAACTACTTCGTCTGGGTTAACGCCTTTATACGGCTCTTTGCCTGTTTCGCGTTTAATTGCTTCTTGCACTGCTGGAATACGAGTTGAACCACCGACAAGAATAACTTTGTCAAGATCGCTTGGTGTTAAACCAGCATCACGAAGCGCACGACGAGTCGGCTCTAGTGTTCTTTCTACTAATTCTGCGGAAAGTTCTTCAAACTTCGCGCGAGTTAATGTTACTTCCAAGTGCAACGGACCTGCCGCTCCTGCACTGATAAACGGTAACGAAACCTGTGTAGATGTTACACCTGAAAGATCTTTTTTCGCTTTTTCCGCTGCATCCTTCAAGCGTTGCATTGCCATTTTATCTTGAGATAAGTCAATGCTGTTTTCTTTCTTAAATTCCGCTACTAAGTAGTCAATGATAACTTGGTCAAAGTCATCTCCACCTAGACGATTATCGCCAGCTGTCGCGATTACTTCGAATGTGCCCTCGGCCAATTCAAGGATAGATACGTCGAACGTACCGCCACCTAAATCGTATACTAAGATTTTTTGTTCTTCGTCTTGTTTATCTAATCCATATGCAAGAGCCGCAGCTGTTGGCTCATTGATAATACGTTCAACTTCTAAGCCGGCAATTTTACCTGCATCTTTTGTAGCTTGACGTTCCGCATCGTTGAAATAAGCAGGAACTGTAATAACTGCTTTTGTTACCTTTTCACCTAAGTACTCTTCTGCATAAGCTTTTAGATTTTGTAGAATAATTGCAGAAATTTCTTGCGGTGTATATTCTTTTCCTTCAGCTTCCACTTTGTAGTCAGTACCCATGTGGCGCTTAATAGAGATGATTGTGTTAGGGTTTGTGATGGCTTGACGTTTAGCCACTTCACCTACTTGACGCTCACCATTTTTGAAAGAAACCACTGAAGGAGTTGTACGGTTGCCTTCTGGATTTGGAATTACCTTTGGCTCGCCGCCTTCCATTACAGCGACACAAGAGTTTGTTGTACCTAAGTCGATACCGATAATTTTACTCATCGTTCATCCTCCTCAATATGTAGTGTTATTGGCTGACCTTCACCATAGAAGGGCGAATAACACGATCTTTTAGTTTATAACCTTTTTGAAACTCTTCTACTACCGTATTAGACTCATAAGCGCTGTCTTCTACTTGCATAACAGCTTGATGCAAATGCGGGTCGAACGGCTGTCCCGCCGCTTCAATTGCTGCTACACCTTCTTTAGCAAGAGCCTCTGTTAATTGTCGATATACCATTTCCATACCTTGTAAAAGAGATTGTGCTTGCTCATCGCTTACTTCTACCTTCATTGCTCTTTCAAAGTTGTCAAGTGCAGGTAAAATGTCAGATACAAGGCTTTGTGCTCTGTATTTTTCAGCCGCCTCTTTGTCAAGTTGAACACGGCGTCTGTAATTATCAAAGTCAGCCTGCAGACGAAGCATGCGATTCTCTGTTTCAGAAAGCTTTGCTGTGAGCTCAGCTACTTGTTCTTGTAAATCATTAGGTTCGGAGCTCGCCTCTTCCAACACTTCCTGATCTTCCGTAGTATCAACATGCTCTTGCTCTGCCATTACTTCTTCCGTTGTATGTTCATTACGTTCTTCCACCATTTTCACCTCCCTTAAAAATGCGGTTCTTACCAATTACGTTTTATTTTGCTGCGATTTTTCAAATACATCGGCAAGCTGCCCGGTAAATAATTGCAACAAGCTAATCACACGTGCATAATTCATGCGGGTTGGTCCTAGAATTGCGAATGTACCTAGTGTATCCTCGCCGATAGAATAAGATGCTGTAATAAGACTACAATCTTCCATAGCGGATGGACCATTCTCTCGACCAATCTTTACCTGCAACCCGGCCGTATTACCTAATAGGTGGTAGAAATCCTGCTCCTGATCAATCATATGAAGCAATGAACGCACCTTTTGAATATCATGAAACTCTGGTTGCGATAGCATGTTCGTTTTACCGCCAAAATAAATTTTTTGCGATGCACTAAACTGAAACGTACCATCGAGCAATTTAATAACCTGATCATAGTTTTGTACGTGTTGCCGCAATACAGTGATAATTTCTTTAAAGATTTTATTGTGAAGCTCAGAGATTGGTACACCAGTGAGCTTTTCATTTAAAATATTGACCATTCGTTCCAAATCTGCAACTTCAATGTATTCCGGAATTGTAATTGTTCTACTTTGTACATGACCGGAGTCAGTTACGATGATAGCCACTATGGTATTGGCTGCGATTGGAACAATTTGAACGTTCTTCAGCTTATTTTCACTGACCTTAGGACCTAGTACAATCGCTGTGTAACTTGTCAAATCTGATAAAATTTCCGCCGACTGCTGTGCAATTTTCTCCATTTCAATCATGCGTTCCGCGAATACGCCTTTGACTTTCACAATATCTTCTGCAGGTAAGCGCTGCGGAGACAGCAAATGATCAACGTAAAACCGATAACCCTTCTCAGATGGTACACGACCAGAAGAACTGTGTGTTTTTTCAATATACCCTTGTTCTTCTAAATCCGCCATCTCATTTCGGATGGTCGCAGAACTAAACGTAATCTCATCTTTTTTTGACAATGTGCGTGAACCTACAGGTTGCGCAGAACGGATGAAGTCGTCAATGATAATTTGTAAAATTAAGAGCTGACGTTCTGTAAGCATATATCATCACCTCTGTTAGCACTCTTTTACTTTGAGTGCTAAATCTAATATTAAATTACCAAAACTTCTGTATCATTGTCAACGCTTATGCATACGCAAGCAAAAAATTTGGTTCTACATGTAACGCTTATTCCATTAAGAATGTTTGAAATACCTCATTCCCTAATAGTTTACCTGCTCTTGTAAGACGAATTGTATGTTCTGTTTCTTCGAGCAAACCATGCTTTACCTGTTCACGAATTTGTTTTTCAAATACTTCGTGTACAGATATACCATATTTCGCAGCAAATGTTGTTTTGTGTACACCTTTTTCCTTACGAAGTCCCAAAAACATTTCCTCTTCCATTTGTTCTTCTTTTGTCACATCGTGTGCAGAAAGGTATGGAAATCCTGCAGCATCTATCGTTTCAAAATATTTTTTCAACGGCCCCACATTCTGAATACGCTTGCCATCTACATAGCTGTGCGCTCCGGCACCAAATCCATAGTAGTACTCATTATTCCAGTAAGTTAAGTTATGTCTGCTTTCATATCCTGGCTTTGAAAAGTTACTTATTTCATATTGGGAATAGCCATTACGCGACATCGCATCTATTACCATCTCATACATGTTAGCTTCATTCTCTTCTCCAGGCAAAGGTAGCTTTCCACGGCGCATAAGATTATAAAAGACCGTTTTAGGCTCAATAATAAGCGAATACGCAGAGAAATGCTGCACATCGAGCGTAAAAGCTGTCTCCAAGGTATCTTGTAAGTCTTCTAATGTTTGTCCAGGAAGTGAGTAAATTAAATCTACATTTAGATTTGTAAACCCTACTTCTTGTGCCTCTGTAAGAGCCGTTAATACGTCACGCTTTGTATGAGCACGACCAATACTTTGAAGTAGTTCATCATTAAAAGACTGAACGCCAAAACTTAGTCGATTCACCCCTCCGTCAAGCAAAAGTTGTAACTTTTCTTTTGGTAAATCACCTGGATTTGCTTCAAATGTCAGTTCGTAATTTACTGTACGTGGTACCAGATGTTTATTAATTACAAAAAGAAGTTTTTCCGTTTGCGCCATATTTAATGCGGTCGGTGTGCCACCTCCCACAAAAATAGTGTCTAATTGCTGAAATGGTGCAACTTGTAAAGTATTTACTATTTCTTTTTCTAAATAATCCAAATACAAATCAACAGGCTGTCTATCAATAAAAACCTTGTTAAAGTCACAATAATGACAGATATGCTGACAAAATGGAATATGAATATACGCTGCTCGCATTTGAAGCTTCCTTTCTTCATACGGTTATACCTTGATAAGAACACAAGCAGATAATAAATAAAAAGCCGCGATCGCGGCTTTTTATTTATTATCATCCATACGCAAAACTGCCATGAACGCTTCTTGCGGCACTTCAACAGAGCCGACGGATTTCATGCGTTTTTTACCTTCTTTTTGTTTTTCAAGAAGCTTGCGCTTACGAGAAATATCTCCACCATAACATTTTGCCAAAACGTTTTTACGCATTGCTTTAATAGTAGAACGCGCAACAACTTTGTTTCCGATGGCTGCCTGTACAGGTACCTCAAATTGTTGTCTTGGAATAAGTTCCTTCAATTTCTCTACAATTACTTTGCCACGCTCATAGGCAGAATCACGATGCACAATAAAGGACAAAGCATCCACATTCTCTCCGTTTAGTAAGATATCCATCTTTACAAGCTTGGAAGGCTTGTAGCCAATCAACTCATAATCAAATGATGCATATCCTTTCGTACTGGATTTTAATTGGTCAAAGAAGTCATATACAATCTCAGACAAAGGAATTTCATATGTTAATGTAACGCGACTTTGGTCTAGGTATTGCATATCAATAAATGTGCCGCGTTTGCCTTGACAGATTTCCATAACAGCACCGACATAATCGTTTGGTACCATTACTGTCGCTTTCACATACGGCTCTTCAATGCGATCAATTGTTTGTGGATCTGGCATATTAGAAGGGTTATCTACAACAATTTCTTCTCCGTTTGTTAAATACACCTTGTAAATAACACTCGGCGCTGTTGTAATCAAATCAATTTTAAACTCGCGTTCAATGCGCTCCTGAATGATTTCCATATGAAGAAGCCCCAAAAAGCCACAGCGGAAACCAAAACCAAGTGCCTGTGATGTTTCTGCTTCAAACTCCAAGGCAGAGTCGTTCAGTTGTAGTTTTTCAAGTGCTTCTCGCAGGTCATTGTAACGTGCTGTATCAATTGGATATAAACCACAGAATACCATTGGGTTTAATTTACGATAACCAGGCAAAGGTGAAGCAGCTGGACGCTTGGCATGTGTAATAGTATCACCCACGCGCGTATCACCTACGTTTTTAATAGACGCGGTTAAGAATCCTACATCACCAACCGTCAACTCATCACGCAGGACTGCCTTCGGTGTGAATACTCCAACTTCTGTGACTTCAAACTCTTTCCCTGTCGCCATCATGCGGACTTTATCTCCAACCTTTACCGTACCGTTCACAACACGAATATACGCAATAACACCACGATATGCGTCGTATAACGAGTCAAAGATAAGAGCTTGTAGTGGTTCTTCTGGGTCTCCCGGCGGGGCAGGTACTTTTTCTACAATTTGCTCTAAAATCTCTTCAATTCCAATTCCCGCTTTTGCAGAAGCCAATACAGCTTCTGATGCATCCAGACCGATAACGTCTTCTACCTCTTGACGCACGCGCTCCGGATCAGCACTTGGCAAATCAATTTTGTTAATGACCGGCAAAATTTCCAAGTTATTATCAAGTGCAAGATATACATTGGCTAGCGTTTGTGCTTCAATGCCTTGTGCAGCATCCACAACTAAGATTGCCCCTTCACAAGCTGCCAAGCTACGGGACACCTCGTATGTAAAATCGACATGCCCTGGCGTATCAATCAAATGCATGGTATACGTTTCGCCGTCTTTTGCTTTATAATTCAACTGAACCGCATTCAGCTTAATAGTAATTCCACGTTCACGCTCTAAATCCATTGAATCTAGTAGCTGATCTTTCATTTCACGCTGCGAAAGCGCACCTGTTTTTTCTAAGATACGATCGGCTAGCGTTGACTTCCCGTGGTCAATATGGGCAATAATAGAAAAATTACGAATTCGAGATTGCCTACTTGCTCTTTCTTCTTTATTCATCTTCTCACTCCTACTGATCTCACACACTAGCCTTGATTATATCAATACGACAACGAAGATTCAACGAAAATTGCCAGAAACCGATCGCATAAAGTATATCTATGGTTTTGGGCATAAAAACACAATGCTAAAATTTATCTACCCATGGCCAAAATAAGAAGAGATAGTGCCTCTATAACCACTATGTACCAACAAATTAGGCAACTACCTATTTGTAGACCCACGTTGTAAAGATGTCACGAATTTTTTGAATCATCCCGTCTGTGACTACGTATGTTAATTCTTCAACTATACTTGTTATTAATTGAGCACTCCCTGACCATATGTTAAAGGTGTGGATACTCTCTAACTGTCGTTCTTTTTCCTCTATCCTAAATGGTTCAGCTTTTCCCGCAACATGGGCAATATCATCATAGCTGTAGGAATACCCCTTCATACGCTTCAATCCATCTCCCACAAGGTGTATGCACGTTGCTGTAATAACGGAAAGCAGCACTAACAAAAGTCCGCATTTTTTTAGGAACTCCTCCATTAATGAGTATATGCCCCAACATTATCTTGATCTACCTGATGATGCAAGGCAGCATTTAATCCCCCAGCTAAAATATTGGCCATATCTTCAATAAATACATCTACTTCTTTAGGTGTGACCATTAAATTATGACCAAGAGGTGCCAATACTTCATAAATAAGCTTTCTTTTTTCCTCTTCTTCTAATGTCCCGACAATCCCCATAAACATATTGCGTTGCTTTTCTCCTGGCATATCATCATCTGTTAATCTTTTCTTTTCTCCAAATGAAAAACCTGCCGGCAACAAAGATCGCGATGGTTTATGTCCTTCTTTTATCTCTCGCCCAAAATGCTTTAAAATAAAGTCTATTGTATCGCTTGTGATAGAAACAGCGTCTACTACAGTAGGAACGCCAATTGCTATTACTGGAATTCCGAGTGTTTCTTTGCTAAGCTCTTTTCTCTTGTTCCCAATTCCTGAGCCTGGATGAATGCCCGTATCTGAAATCTGGATTGTTGTATTTACTCGCTCAATAGAGCGTGCTGCTAATGCATCAATAGCAATTAAAAAGTCAGGTTTTGCTTTTTCAATTACTCCATGAATAATATCGCTTGTTTCAAGTCCTGTAATCCCCATCACACCGGGACGTAACGCGCTAACAGAGCGAAATCCTTCTTCGACTTGTTCGGGCTGCAATTCAAAGAGGTGGCGTGTCACGAGTAAATTTTCTACAACGATAGGTCCTAGCGCATCAGGTGTTACATTCCAGTTCCCAAGACCTACCACCAAACAGCTCGCTTCTCTTCCTACACCGATTTCCTCTAAAAAACGTGAAAATTCTCTAGCGAATACCTTTTCTACCTTTTGCTGCAGTTCTGTATCTTGTTGACGTATTCCTTGTATTTGCAGCGTTAAATAATTGCCCGGTTTTTTTCCCATCGCTTCCGTTCCTGTATCTGCAATCGTTACCTTTGTAATGATCACCCCGTCTTCCTCACGCTCTTGTACATTGACACCTGTCACCACCCCAGGAACTTGCTGACGCTCTTGTACCAATTCATGGGCTTCTACCGCTAAATCTGTTCGTACGGAATATTGACTTAAATCCAGTTCATTCATTATTCATCCTCCTAATCTATATGAAATGTGCTTATATTTCCCTAAAGTAAAGACGCCCATTCTTAGACAAAATATAGTTTGTAAAAATTTCATTGCTGAACTCTATTGCAATTCCCTCTTTCGTTTGATAGAATATCTCTTGTTCTATGTAAGTATCGAGTTACTCGATCGCACCAGGGAGGTGAAAGATATGGCAAACATTAAATCTGCTATCAAACGCGCTAGCCTTAGCGAAGAGCGTCGTGCACATAACGCTTCTCTAAAGTCTGACATGCGTACAGCTGTTAAAACTGTAGAAGCTTTACTTAACAATAACGATCTTGAAAATGCAAAAACAGCTTTCGTAACTGCTGCGAAAAAGCTTGACAAAGCTGCAACAAAAGGCTTGATCCACAAAAACGCTGCTGCTCGTAAGAAGTCTCGCTTAGCGAAACGTCTTAACGTTACAAACGCGTAATGATGAAACGATCCAACTGGGTCGTTTTTTTTATGAATCCGCACAAATCAATGGTTACATTCTACTAATAACTTTGAATGTTTACTTTTTCAAATCCCTGCCATATACTTCATTAAAAAATCTCATCATGAACAAAAATTGTACTGGCATCTTTATACAAAAAGAGGCCCGGACATAACGGCATCATGTAACTCTAAAGCCGAAAGAATAGAGAATAACGAACACTCATAAAGGAAAAATCCGAACTAAATCGAATTCTGTGTAGAGAATTCCGACTAATAGTTCGGATTTTTCTTTGGCTGAAAACCTTTTGTCCCAGCCTCTTATAAAGCATTTAAGCTCATAATAAAAAACTCTAACACCAACCGTTTTTCCATTTTACCCGTTTTCACATCATAATCTGCATCAGCAAGCTTACTTGTAATAAAGCGTAACTGCTCAAACGAAAACGAATTTGTTTGCTTCATCGCCAACTTAACACGATAGGGATGGACACCAATATGAGAAGCAATTTGATTTTGTGCATATCCATGCTGCTGCAATTCCTTTACTTGATATAATAAGCGGAACTGCCCCGCAAGCAATGCCAAAATCTTAATTGGTTCTTCTTGATGTACAAGCAACTCATCTAATATGCGCATAGCTGCACCAATATCCCGTCGCACTACTTTTTCCACCAACATGAATACGTTTTGCTCAATCGATTTAGGAACAAGCTCCGCGACCATACTTGCTGTGACATTGCCTCCAATTTCGCAATACAAGCAAAGTTTTTCTATCTCCTGCGATAAAACCATAATATTACTTCCTACCAAATCTAGTAGCTGATCAATAGCTGTTTCTTCCATCGTAATTTGATGTTCAACCACTTTTTCATGAATCCATTTCCGTACATCCGCCAATTGCATAACGTTAGCTTCCATGACTTCTGATTTTGTTTTTAACAGCTTGGTAATTTTTTTACGCTCGTCCAATTTTTCAAATGGCGCCACAAAAACTAGAATAGTAAAGGGAGATGGCTCTTCTAGATATTCCTCAAGCACCTTTACGTTTTGTTCGATTTTCTCTTTTTGTGAGGTTAAAAACAGCGGTGATTTCACAATAATCACTTTACGCTCTCCAAAAAACGGTAACGTCTTCGCATCTTCCACTACATCTTCTACATAAGAATCTTCTAAGTCATATATGACCGCATTAAACTCCCGGTCCTGCTCCTCTAGTGCTTCTGTAAGTAATATTTCCAGCGTCTCATTTATAAAATACATTTCAGTGCCATATAGTAAATAAATAGAAGCAAATTCGCCTCTTTTTAGCTTTTTATGTATATTGTTCATAAGTAAACTCTCCCGTAAACAGTTATATCTCTATACTACTTGTAGCACGTATCTTTTACAAGCACAGCCAGGACAGGCACCTGTTGTGCCCGCCCCCAATCTATATGAAACGTCAACACGCAAGCCCCGGGATACTTACTTGTTAACGATAAACGCTTCGCGACGACTTCTTCATCAACATCATATCTCACAGAGAAATTGTAGATTTTTTTCTGACATTATCTTATACTGAAAGTAATGAGTTGGGAGGGGTATATCAATGAATGAGTTTGAAAAAAACGTTCAAAGCACGCGAAATGATGCAGTAGATTCAGGGGTTGGTTTCATTGTTTCCTTCGGGTTCTTCACTACTTTGTTTGTCATTGCAACAGTAATTCATTTTATTGCTTCCTAAGACTGCCGCGTGCAGTCTTATTTTCATTTGGTTTTATTTTTGCAAACACCCGAGGAATTCTACTCATTAAAAATAGTAGAATTTATAATGTAGTCATCCCCATGTGTAAACAGCAAGAAAATAATCGCACAAAAGAAGCACTCATCGATGCTTACGGGCTTAGAGCATGCACTCCCTACAAGCCCTACCAACTCACTATACATTGCCCGTTATTATTTCCTATTTAAACGACTTACACCTATATCATGGGGTTCTCTTTTTTATATGTCATCATATGTAATATTTCTTTGAAAGGTTCCCCCTTCAGCTGTAAATGTAAAAATAATTGCCCCATGCTGATCTGTACGCCATATAGAAATTTTATTTTCTTTTAAACGCTGTAACACTTCTTGATGAGGATGACCGTATCGATTTTGTACACCAGCTGAAATGATAGCAGTTGTAGGTTGTACTGCACGGATAAGCGTATCCGTTGTAGATGTCTTACTGCCATGATGCCCTACTTTTAAAATATCTGCGGGAATCGAACCATAACGCTTCACCAAACTTTCTTCCCCATTCGCCTCTAAATCTCCAGTGAACAACCACCGTTTGCCGCCCATTTCTGTATACAAGACAATAGAATAATCATTTTCATTTCTCGCCTCGTGTGCTGGTGCTAAAATAGTAAATTGATATGCTCCACTCTTCCATGTATCCCCCGCCGTCACAGTCCGCACAGCAATTCCCTTTTTTAGCGCTAGTCGCTTGCTTTCTTCCTCTAGTTCACCATACAACCTCTTTTTTCCCACTATAACTTCTTTTACCGATACCGCTTTTAAGATATCCTTGGCGGCGCCAATATGATCTTGATCTCCGTGTGTTAGAATGAGCTTATCGATGCGGCGAATGCCCTGACTTCTTAAATACGGCAAGAGCACATCCGTTCCTATAGAGTATTCTCGTTTCCGAATCTGCCAAGACTCTTTTGGCAATGAAATATTTCCCCCAGTGTCAATTACATAGGTTGCTTTCGAATACGGCAACTGAATAATAATACAATCTCCTTGTCCCACATCTAGAAATGTAACGGTGCCATGCCCACGAAAAAATGGTGACACATAATGCAAACTACATAATAAAACCAGCATAAAAATACAATGTACTAGCCATTTACGCCATACTCTTCCCTCCCAAGCAATAAAGATTGCAGTTATACAAACCACATACAAAATTGTTACATACATTGGTGACGCACCAAATGTCAGTTGACGAAACGGCAACTTTTCACAAACGGCTAGCAACAAACTGGATATATCTAGAAGGTAAGTAAGGAGCTGTGCTGTTAGCTGTGCTAGAGAAGGGAGTGCTACAGATAAAAAGAGGGTTATAAGACAAAGTGGTAAAATGATGAAGGAGAGGTATGGGACATATACAAGATTTAAAACAAGGCTATACGGGGAGATTTGTCCAAAGTAGTGCAAAGTCACAGGAATGGCAGCCAGTTGGGCTACAATGCTCATATTAAGATAAGCTTGCCACCATCCACCCATAAGTATGGTTCTGGAGGAAAGAAGTAAAACAGCGGTTGAAAATACAGAGTACTGAAATCCAATATCATATAACACATAGGGGTTGTGGAGTAACATGAGTAGAACTGCAATGGATAAGATGTCTAAGCCGGATATACGAAGCGCAAATAGTAATGCTACTAGCGCACATATTCCCATCAAAGAAGCGCGGATAACCGATGGCGAGGCCCCTGCTAAAAACATATACAATGGTACAATTACAACAAATACAACAGCTGTTATCTCTTTTGTTACACCCAAACGCAATAATATATATCCCCCTATACCAATCAACAAGCTGATATGCGAACCCGATATCGCTAACAAGTGAACAAGACCGAGCTCTTGGTACGCACGCTCTGTCTCCTCATCTAGCCCGTAACGGTCACCGTATACAAGGGCATTTGTAAAGGCTGCAGCTTGTTCAGGAAGATGAGTATTCACATAGGTTATAGCTGTTTTCCTTATAGAGAATAGCCGATGAGTAAACGATGGGTTGGACGTACAAGAAGAAATTGTGGAGGCACGAAACAAATAATGGATTTGTTGTTTTCTTAAATACTCCCGATAGTCAAATAAACCAGGATTACGAGAAGGTGAAGGAATTTCACTTGTACCTGTAAAGAAGCATGTTAGTCCAGGCATTTGCTTGTTCCACTTCTGTTGTTCTCTATAGGTTTGGAGTTTATAAACGAGACGAAAAGACGCATTTTCAGTAGTAACTATAAAAGAGAGTCGATCACCGTCTACAAGAGGAGAAGTTTCAATAACACCATAAAACGAAGAGAGAGGAACAGAAGGCGTATTTTCCTTTTCTATATATTGCATATACACAACAGCAAGTAGAAAACCACTGATACATATAACAAAGCTACGTACAGGACGCATATAAAACAAATATAGTGTATACAACACGATCATAAGCAGCATATACCAGGCAAACTGAGACGACACCGTTACAATTCCTGCTGCAACGGATATTAAAATATATATCCATTGACCTTGCAAGTTCATCCACTCCTTTACCATGATAGATAAACAGAAAAACTGACATAAAACAAAATAGAGTATGTCAGCTTTTCCGTTAGAATCCTTTATTCTTTTTCTGCAATCGTATAATGCAACGGCACGTGCTTAACATTAACACCTGCCTGTGCGAAGAGTTCCAATGCATACGGATGGTTTTTATAGTCCTTCGCATAGTATATCGCTACAATACCACTTTGAATGATTGCTTTACAGCACTGCAGACAAGGAAAATGCGTGACATATAGCTCGGCCCCTTCCGTTTTCGCTCCAAATTTAGCACATTGTAACAAAGCATTCATTTCCGCATGGACGGTACGTACACAATGATTGTCAATAACATAACAGCCTTCATCAATACAATGTACACCACCAGCAATCGATCCATTATATCCACCAGCAATAATTCGTTTATCTCTTACAATTGTTGCTCCAACCGCTAACCTTGTACAAGTACTACGCAGTGATAGTAAATAACTTTGCGTCATAAAATATTGATCCCAAGAAATACGTTCCATCGCTCTCACCTTTTTTGTTTACAGTGTATCATTCGTTTTAGGGAACGACAATTTGTTCTTTTATATTTGCTAACGACTTTTCACCAATTCCGTCTACTTCAAGCAAATCTTCTACCGTTTGAAAGGGTCCATTTTCTTCTCGATATCTTATAATACTTTCCGCCTTTTTCGGGCCGATTCCCGGAATTTTTTCAATTTCTTCTTTCGATGCTATGTTTATAGCAATTTTGTTGGTCTGAGGAGAGACAAGAGATGCTCCTTCTGTTTTATTTGGTACATACAATAACATCTGGTCATGTACAAACTGCGCCAAGTTAATTTTAGAAGAATCTGCTTCTTGTAGCAATCCTCCCGCCTTGGCAATCGCATCTTTCACACGAGTTCCTTTAGAAAATTCATATACCCCCTCTCGTGCAACTGCTCCCTTAATATCTACAAACATAACAGTTTGTTCTGCTTCTTTTAGCTGTTCCTGCGGCGTGGTTATAGGTACACTTTCATCTTTTTTTTGATGTACGCTCCAAAAAAACAAGTATAGTATGATACACACTACAGCAGCTAGCACTAACCATTTTTTATAGACTTCCATCATAAGTACTCCTTTCCGACATGTAAACCAAAATCATAAAATACATAGATACTTCATATTGTTTAGGAGAAAGCATTGCAAGGGAGGGACGGAACATTGAACATAGGTATCATCGGAACGGGGAATATGGGACGAATTCTCATTGATTCGTTTATTGAAGCGCAGGCAGTCGAGCCCGCAAACATAACGATTATTAATCGCACATTTGCAAAGGCATATCATCTTAAACAAAAGTATCCTTCCATTCATATAGCAAGCTCTATACAAGAAGTAATTGAGCGATCTGACCTAGTATTAATCAGTGTTAAGCCACACGAAATATACCCGATTTTACAAGAGAATAAAGATGCTTTTACACCAAAGCAATGCTTACTTTCCATCACCAGTCCAATCAGCACAACTCTTCTCTCTTCTGTTGTACCATGTGGTGTAGCACGAATTATCCCCAGTATTACAAATCGCGCGTTATCTGGCATTTCACTGTGTACGTTCGCTTGCACAAAAGAATGGGAAGAGAAGCTACTTCTCTTATTTCAACATATCTCACACACTGTTCATATTGAAGAAAATGTTACAAGGGTCGCTTCTGATATCGTAAGCTGTGGTCCTGCCTTTTTTAGCTACTTATTGCGCCGTTTTATTGATGCTGCAGTTGCAGAAACGCTAATTACGGAGGAACAAGCAACAGAACTAGCTAGCGGTATGCTAATCGGAATGGGAAAATTAATTGAAAAGCAAGTCTTTACCCTTGATACACTACAGGAAAAGGTTTGTGTCAAAGGCGGTATTACAGGTGAAGGCATTGCGGTGATGGAGGCAGAGCTCGGAGACATGTTTGCACACGTGTTCCAAAAAACACACAGTAAGTATCACGAGGATATCAAGACAATTCATAAACAATTTAAAAGCTACTAGAAGATACAATTCGACATGAATCTTGCTTTTCCTTCCATAGAACAAAAAACCGCGACTATCTCATCGCGGTTTTTTTTGCGCAGTAAAAAAGATACGTTCTGTTGTATCTGTCAGTTCTTCTGTAAAATCACCTTCTACACACAGTACAGTAAAGCCAGCTTCTTCGAGCCAAGATATAATATGGTCTGTTTCATATCCTCGCTGCACATGAAGTTCATCAAAGCGCTGATAATATTCACCGTCTTGCACGAAAAATGTCATGTCATGCTCAACACTGTCAGGCTCCTCACCAGGAAAGCAAGTCCAAATTAAAGCCACTTCTTCCTCATTAATCGTATACGTTTCATTCATAAATACTTGATGTATTTTATAAAGTGAGTGTATGTCAAATAAAAACAAGCCACCGGGCTTTACATGTTCATACACTTTTTTAAACGTCTGTTTTATGCCATCTTCTGATGTTACATAATTGAGGGAATCACAAAAAATTGTGACACAATCAAACTCTCTATCAAGTGACAGTTCTCTCATATCCTGTTGATAAAATGCAGCATCATATCCTGCAGATCGCACCTTTTCATAAGCAACAGATAGCATATCATCTGATAAGTCTACCCCAGTTACATCATACCCTTTTTGCATAAGGGGAAGAGCAACACTTCCTGTTCCACATGCAACGTCTAATAAGGAAGGAGCCATCACATCATATTGATCCATTTTTCTTTCAACAAACGACACCCATTTGTCATATGGAACATCGTTCATGAGTTCATCATACAGCAACGCGAATTGTTGATAACTCATTAACGCAACGCCACCTCGATGTCTTCACGCGGTGCATCGCCCCACAGTCTTTCCAAATTGTAATAATCACGGTCATCCCGATGGAAAATGTGAGCCACAACATCTCCCATATCTACAAGCACCCATTGCGCTTCTTCCAATCCTTCAATACGCTTTACATCAAATCCGTGTTCATGCGCCTTTTCCTTCATTTCACGAGCAATGGCTTGTACTTGTTTATCGGAATTACCATGGCAAATAATAAAATAATCTGCAATTGTAGAAATACCTTGCATATTTAATGCCACAATATCCTCTGCTTTTTTATCATCAGCAGCCTTCACTGCTACATGTAATAGTTCTAATTCTTTCATTCAGTCTATTCCTCCTTGAGTAGTGCGTTATACGTATGAAATGTAAGTGGATATACACGCTGATTCTTTTGCAGCAAGTACGTAATTGTGTTTTTCAGCGCTTGCAACAAAGCGGCATCCAAATCTTGCTTCGCTAATTCTCTTACTTGCTCAACACCAGGGAATTGCCGGCCCGGCTCAATATAATCAGCTACCCATACTACTTTATCTAGCAATGTCATCTCTGTATGTCCACTTGTATGATACGCAATCGCTTGTAAAATGTCTTTGTCATAGATACCTACCTCCTCTTGCACAAGGTAAGCTCCCACCGGTGCATGCCAAAGCTCCTTATTATGATCAAGCAAATCCTTTGGCATATTTTCTCTTTCAATAATTTCCTGCATCTCACGAATAGGTCGGCATTTTGCGTAATCATGAAAAATGGCGGCTAACTCCGCTTTTTTTTCATCCGCTCCAAATCGACGAGCCAGTTGTATAGCGGTCTCCATAACTCCTATCGTATGAACATAACGCTTATCATGAAGTTGCTTCCTAACAATTTCTAGCGCTTCCTTTTGTTCCATACAATTCATTCCTTTCAATATAGTTGCGCACTTCTTCCGGCAACAAGTACGCTGTTGTCTCACCCTTCGCAAAACGCTCTCGCAAAAGAGAAGAAGACACCGCAAACTCTGGAATCTCTAGGCGAATGAGCGGATATGGAGACGATAGCGAATAACCTGGTCTCGTTACTCCGACGAATGTAACGAGTTTTAATAGTTCGTTTATACGGTACCATTTCGGGAGATATTCTACCATATCTCCCCCGATAATAAAATAAAACTCGCGTTCCGGATGCTTACCACATAGCCTGGTCATTGTATCATACGTATAAGAAGGGCTATTTCCATGTAATTCCTCTTTACAGATGGTAGTGTTAGCAACTCCGTTCAACGCCAACTCAAGCATAGTTACACGGTGCGCTTCGCTGACAATTTTTCTGTCTTGCTTATGAGGAGGAACTCGATTGGGCATAAACCAGACTTCCTCCAACTCTAACGCATGCTTCACTTCATTTGCAATGAGAAGATGGCCGTTGTGCGGAGGATCAAATGTGCCGCCGATAATTCCTGTTTTCTTCATGGTAAAACGATTTGTTTATTCTCTCTGGATTCTTTGTATAATACAATGGTGCTGCCAATTATTTGTACTAACTCCGCTCCAGCGCCTTCAGAAAGTGTCTCTGCTACTTCATGACGATCCTCATCGCAATTTTGAAGCACGCTCACCTTAATTAATTCCCTCACTTCTAACGCTTCTTGAATCTGCTTTACCATATTTTCATTTACACCGCCTTTCCCTACTTGAAAAATAGGAGAAAGATGATGTGCCTGCGCACGTAAATAACGCTTTTGTTTTCCTGTTAACATATGTCAACCTCCGAGTTTTTGAATTACAAGTTTTTTCATTCGAGCAACATCAGGCCATATACCTGTCCATAATTCAAATGCCAACGCCCCTTGATACACAAACATATCTATTCCGTTTTGTACCATTGCTCCGGCTCGCTTGGCATCTTGAAGAAGTTTCGTTTCAAACGGGTTGTAAATAATATCTGAAACAACGGCATGTTGTTTTACAGACTGTACCAAAACAGGTGTTTCATTCACCTGTGGATACATGCCCACTGTTGTCGTATTAATAATGATATCATATGCTTCAAGATTCACTTCCTGCGGTGTAAATACACGCGAGATTAGCTTTCCAGAAGCTACTATAGCTTGCGCTCGTGCAGCAGTGCGATTTGCTATATCTACATATTTAGCCCCCACTGAAGCTAATGAAAAGTAAATCGCTTTACATGCACCGCCCGCACCAACCAACAAAATTCGTTTATCTGTAACAGTACCACTCAGCTCTTGGAGTGCACGAACATAACCAATACCATCGGTGTTATAGCCGATAAGTCTGTTTCCCCTGCGCACAACCGTATTAACAGCTCCGATACGCTTCGCTAAATCGTCTATTTCGTCTAAATGTTGCATAATGGTTTCTTTGTGTGGTGTTGTAACATTAAAACCATCAATTTGCTTTGCGCGCAATTCCTGAATTGCATCTGCAAGCTCTGCTTCTTTAATATGAAACGCTTCATAATGCGCATCTATGTCTTGATGTAAAAACGCATCGTTGTGCATGGCGGGCGATAAAGAATGCCCGATAGGATCTCCAATTACACCATATAAACGTCCCATAGCTCTCCCCTTAAATAAGTGATTTTCGTAAAGAGGCACTAACACCTTTTGGTACATGAACCGCCACTTTAGCACCGGCTTCATTTACAGTAATCCAACCCAGACCTGATATGACAATATCCGTTTTGGGTTCGCGAATCATAAACTCATGACGAATCAATTCTGGAAAATTGGCAAGTTCCTCAGGTGAAGGCGGGCTCAGTAACTCGCCAGCATGTTCACGATACAATTCATCCGCTTTTTCAAGCTTCGTACGATGAATGTTCACTTGATTAGATACATAACATACAAACGAACGACGGCCACCTTTGATATAGTCAAGACGAGCCATTCCTCCAAAGAATAAAGTTTGCTCCTCATTCAACTGGAACGTTTTCGCCTTAATTTCTTTTGTCGGCGTAATTATTTTCAAGCTGTGTTTGCCCACAAAATGCGCCATCTGATGATGATTAATAATTCCTGGTGTGTCATACATAGAAGATGTCTCATCAAGGGGAATATCAATTAAGTCAAGCGTAGTTCCAGGAAAATGTGATGTCGTAATCACATTGTTTGTTTCCTCGCTAAATTCTTTAATCATACGATTGATAAACGTTGATTTTCCCACATTGGTACAACCAACCACATACACATCTTTTCCTTCACGATGCTCGTCAATCGCTTGCGCTAATTGGCGAATACCGTGACCCTTAGCAGAGCTGATTAAAAATACATCCGCAGGTTTTAAGCCCAGTTGTTTGGCGCTGTACTTCATCCAATGAATCATTTTCTCTGGACGCACAGATTTAGGAATTAAATCAGATTTATTTCCTACTAGCAACACTTTATTATTACCGATAAAACGGTGCAATCCCGGAAGCCAACTTCCGTTAAAATCAAAAATATCTACAATTTTAATCACAAGAGCATCCGTTTGTCCGATACCATTTAAAATGCGTAAAAAATCATCATCGGTTAGCTCAACATCTTGAATTTCATTGTAATGCTTTAAACGAAAACAACGCTGACATATTACTTCTTCTTTCTCAAGCGCAGACGGTGGTGCATAGCCGAGTTTTTTCGTGTTTTCTGTTTGAATCGTCACACCGCATCCTACACATTTCATTACTTCTATCAAAATCTTATTCCTCCCATTGAATCAAGCCTTGGCGTTTTAAGTTACTCATAATTCTTCTTTCAATTTTACGATTAAAACGTGTTATAAAACCGTCAGATTGGGCAACAGGTACAACCAAAATGGTATGTAATCCCATACGATTTCCTCCAAGTACATCTGTAAGTAGTTGATCACCTACTACCACTACTTCTTCTGGTTTCAGTTGCATTGCTTTTAATGCACGGCGAAAGGCTTTTCCCATCGGCTTTCTTGCTTTATAGATAAATGGAATCTGCAATGGATCCGAAAAGGAGCGTACTCGTTTTTCATTATTATTAGATACGATTGTCACCTTAATGCCCGCATCTTGCATTTCTTTAAACCATTGAATTAATTGCGGCGTTGCACTTGGTCGATCCCACTCGATCAGAGTATTATCAAGATCTGTAATAATTCCTTTCACACCACGCTCTTTTAGAGCTGCCGGTGTGATATGATAGACATTTTTAACATACTCACTCGGTAAAAACAGTTTTAACATGGTTACACCTCTTATTTATGACAGTTATTCACAAAAATGTTTCGACAGCATTTTTCGCAACCTGCACTGTGGATAACCTTTTACACATTTTCCACACAGAAATACTAAGCGAATCCTAAATTTACACACAGGTATTACACAGGTTATCCACCGAGACATGTGGACAAACAAGCGTTTGTATTGGCCGGTAAGATTTGGTACATTATACCCAAGCAGATACCACCTGCTTACCCAATAATCGGAGGTGTGAAAATAATGCAAAGATTATCTGATAAATTACTTACTGAATCTTATTATAAAGCAAAAGAACTGAAATTAAATCCCGAGTTCATTTTACTGATTCAACAAGAAATGATTCGTCGCTCTTTACAGGACAAGCCTAAGCAACCTGTACAGCAAGCGTAAAAAGAGCCATCCCTAAAATCAGACGGCTCTTTCCCCTTACCATCAAATCACTTTCTCACTAATTATAGCATACGTCCTAAACGCTCGCCCACTCGAATACCTTTGCCTTTGTCCAGATGATCTAACACAACCGCATTTTTTTCAAATAATAAAACAACGGTCGATCCAAACGTAAAGTAGGCCATCTCTTCACCTTTCTCAACAGCATCTCGTTCGTGAAGAAGTTCAATGCTATTTACAAACATGGCACCCACTTTTACCATAGCAATGCGACTTCTTTCTGTTACAAACTCTGTGACCGAACGATAATTTTTAGAAAGCGGTTCTTTTCCGTAGCGTAAACCAAGCTGATTTACCGGATATGATTTACGTCCTAACACAAAACGCTCTCGTACCATTCCTGATACAGGGCTATGGATACGATGATAGTGACTCGGACTTAAATATAGCACCATATATGTACCGCCGCCATACGCTTCCGCTCTTTCATTCGTACCAAGCATGTCTACAATGGAATACGTCTTACCTTTAATTACAAACTGCTTTTCATCTGTAATTGCGCCGTAGTCTTCTAGCACACCGTCTACAGGACTCACTACACTATCTGGTGCGGCGTCAATGGAGCGACGTCCAGGCTGCAAACGTCTTGTAAACAGTTCATGCAGCGTTTTATATTCTCGTAACTCGCGCTCCATTTCATCCTGTTGAATTTGAAACACACGTGCGTATGAAGGAATGAGAAATGCACTCAAGCGCGATTGTGTAAACTTGCGCAACAGGTAAGATGTAAAGCGGCCGTTCGTTAATTCAATAAATAAGCGATAAAATGTGCGTTGCAATCTGTAAATCCTCCTAAAGGTGTTTTATAAGTACAATTAAACGTTATTATATGTCAAATCGTATATAGAATCTACTACAAGTCCGTCATTTTCTCTTTAATACACATAAAAAATCCTAACAATATCGTTAGGATTTGTTGTTTTTCTTATCTTTTTCTGCTCTTACAAATTCATGAAACATCTTCATAAGTGCTCGTTTTTCAATGCGAGATACGTAGCTCCGTGAAATACCAAGCTCCTTTGCAATCTCGCGTTGTGTTTTTTCCTTCTCTAATCCTAATCCAAAGCGATTTACAATTACCTCTTTTTCTCGATCATCCAAAATGTCAATATACTCTCTAATCTTTTCAAGTTCCATACTGAGTTGAATGGTATCAATAACATCCTCTGATTCTGATTTTAAAATATCAATTAATGATATTTCATTTCCTTCCTTATCTTGCCCAATCGGGTCATGCAGGGAAATATCCTTTTTTGTTTTTTTGAGCGCACGGAGATGCATAAGAATTTCATTTTCAATACACCTTGCCGCATAAGTTGCGAGTTTCGTTCCCTTTCCTTGCGAGTAGCTTTCAATAGCCTTTATCAACCCGATTGTTCCAATTGAAATAAGGTCTTCAGCGTCTTCACCAGTGTTTTCAAATTTCTTAACAATATGAGCCACAAGGCGCAAGTTATGCTCAATTAAAATATTACGCGCCTCCGCATCTCCCTGCTCCATCAATTCTAAATATTTTCTTTCATCATCCGGTGACAGCGGCTGCGGGAATGCGTTGTTTTTTACGTAGGAAACAAACAAGATCAATTCTCGAACTAAATATCCAATTGCAGCCAATATACTCACTTCTTCACCCCCGTCAAAATCGTGTTCGTTACTAAATGTATGCAGTTGCAGGAATGTCCTTGTTTGTACCAAATGCGGAAATAAATATATAGCGGTTTATGAGCAGATTAGTTGCGCTAGCGGTGAAGGGGTATGACACATGAACGGCAAGTAACATCGTATGACGAAGCAATAAAAAATAAGAATTTTAACTATTCACGTATTTTTTACATCATACTCCTTAAATGTATTTAGGCGGAGATACCAACTCCTTTTTTCATATAAGTCTTCATCATAAATTACACCCATGAGACATCTTATTTTTCTTGCGATAAATAAAATATCTGAATTTACTCAAATATAGTATAGTATAGTTAAGTAGAGTAAGAATTCTATTTCTGTATTAAAGGAGTGACAATGGATGGGAGCTTGGGGAACCGGCATATTTGATAATGATACAACTTGTGATGTGAGAGATGATTTTTTCGAATTCTTAGAAGAAGGATTATCAGTTCAAGAAGCAACACAGCAAGTATTAGATACGCATTTAGAGGAGTTTGAAGAAGAAGACCTAGAAGTAATTTCCTGGGTATACACCGGACTCGCAGCTGCGCAACTAGAAAAAAATGTGCTGCAAGAAGAAATTCGCGTAAAAGCCATCGACTTAATTAATCAAGGCGCAGACTTAGAACTTTGGGCTGAAAGTGGAGAAGATGAAGACTATGAAGAACGAAAAAAGGTTCTGAGTGAACTAAGATCAAAGCTTGAAGCGACTAATACATAAACCAAAAACGTGGTGGACTATCCCCACGTTTTTTCATATTTTAAATCGAATTCGTTTCTTTGAACGACCTTGCCATTTCTAATGATTCTTTATTCTTTGGCTGTGTTAAAGTCCAATGTTGATTATTTGTACTTGTTGATGGGAGTGAAGGGGTGAGACTCCTGCGGGAAAAGCGAGTCAAGGGGAGACCTCGCAGGCGCATAGCGCTGAGGAGGTTCCCTGACCGCCCGCGGAAAGCGCACCCTGTAACAGAAATCAACAACGAACTTTAACACAGCCTATTCTTTAAGAACATTTCTAAAGAAACAACGCTAATCTTTAGATTTGTTACCTGTTCAAGGACATATATACCCTTTTCTTTTCAGTTACAATGTATTCAGGTCGAATAGAACTATTTGTAGCCCTTTCCATCTTAATAAGAGTATGCGCAAGAACATCCATATTGCTTTCTATGTACAAAAGGGTTCCTCAACTAGCATATACAGTTCGTTTTAGGAAAAACTACTCATATACATAAATACCACGCTACATAATAAAGGAGGATTGTTTCTTTTTCCGAAAAACAGATTCATCTTACCTAATCTGAAATCGCTGTTCTAAGGTATATTTGTGCGTGCGCCCTATATTATGTTACCTATTGAAACTGATTACATTGATAGCAAAAAATATTTAAGCGGTAGCAACCCTTTTTCCAACCCTAGACCGCTTAATGCCATTGAGATTTCACACCTTTACATGAACATCCAAACCAATTACATCGGCGCAAAACTGGCAACCAGCTTCGCTCAAACATCACAAACCCTAAGGGTACAAGAGTATATGTTACAAGGCAAGGAACTGAGCAACAAACATGTGAAAATATTCTCATCAGCTCTGGTTGATAACGATACGATTGTTCCAGGTTCACCAGATGTATGCATTACTTATTCAACTACATCCATCTTTTCAGATAAATTAATGATGTTTCATATGTCATTTCTCGGTGCCGCTGGAATAGGAAACTATGAAACAGCCGCGGCTGCTAGTCAAAGAAACGATCTTGTTTTAAGTTACGAAAGACTCTCTCTAGAAATCGCCAAGTATGCAAAAGACGACGCTTATCTTATGCTTCAAAATAATTGGCTAGAGCAGCCTCCGGGAACAAAGGATAAAGACAAGTTGGCAAAAGAAAAGGAATAGAAAAACAGACGATATAAAAATCGTCTGTTTTTTATACAGCAGTGTTCTTTTCTTTTTTAGGAAATACACTGTAGCTAAAACTCCATACAAAGTCTATGGCTAAGAGTAGTCCCCACAATTGCATAACTTGGTATAATGCCTCTGTCCTCTCTTGATTTCCTACCAATACAATCATGCTCACTAATAAGGTGTTTCCAATCGCCCAACCAATCAGATGCCTATACCATCCCTTTCGTTCTCTTGCTGCATGCGCTCGCCCATACTTGGGTTGACGGGTCGGAAGCGCTCCATCTGCAAATTGATATGCAAATCGTTCATCCGCCCATCTAATTAACACATGACCAAACGCCACTGTCATGCCTATATAGTAAGCTACCGCACCATGAAAAAAGGTTGCCGATTTACCATCTTTTAAATCTATTACCGTTAAAGTAAGCAAAACTAAATCAATAACTGGCGTACACCACAAAAGTAAGGCTCCTATTTTCTTTTGCCCTAATATATATCTACAGCATAGTCCCAAAACAACAAACACCCAAAATCCAATTTCACAAGCTATAATAAGCCAGAGCATGTTAACCACCCTTTTTTAATACAATTGTATTAAAATCAATGTAACACATTTGTATTAAAAAAGGCAACAGTGGTATAATAAAAACATGCCAAAAATCGTAGATCACCATAAACAAAAACAAAAGCTAGCCGAGGCCGCCTGGCGACTTATTAGACGCGATGGTATTGAAAGTGTAACTGTACGAAAAGTGGCCGAAGAAGCAGGTATTTCACCGGGTTCCATGCGATACTATTTTTCAAGTCAATCTGAATTATTTCAGTTTTCTATGAAGCTCGTCAGTGATCGTGTATATGACAGAGTTGCCGCTATTCGCTTTACAGGTAACCCATTTGAAGATGCACAAACGTTATTATTCGAACTATTACCGCTCGATGATGAGCGCCGTGCGGAAATGGAGGTGTGGACTGTTTTTCATCTCAAAGCGCTCACAGATAAAGGCATGCAGCCACTTGCTTCACAGGTATATGACGAGACAAAGCGTGCAGTTAGGATGATTATTGATGCATTAGTGGAAAATGGATTTATTAAACGTTCTATTGACAGAAACGTAGAAAGTACAATGCTGTTTGCACTCATCGACGGGCTGGCTTTACACCGCATTATGCAGCCTGATAAGCTGTCTCCCGATATGATGAAAAACATTGTACTACAGCACCTACATGCGCTATGCAAATAAGAGCTTGTTCACTCGGTACAAGCTCTTATTTTTATGATGTGTTGTGTTAAAGTCTAATGTTGCTAATTGGCACTTATTGCGCATAATTTATCCTTTGACCTTACGTTCTTAAAACACTACACAAAAGGAGAATGGAATATTCCTGCTGTTGATACACTTACAATTGCTAGAAAAAGGCTAGCACGCGCGAAACAAGAATATAAAATCGCTTCATTCAAGCTAGGAGATGTTGCTTCTTACTTTGGACATACGATTTCAAATGCGCACCGTGCTCAAGACGATGCGCTTGCGGTATATGCTGTCTACGAAGCACTCCATCGTATCGAAGCAAAATAAAACGTATTCACTCTTCCCTTCCGCTCTGAAAGTCCGTATAGTAAACAGGTACGAGTAAGAAGGGGTGACATCATGACAGAACAACTCATAACAGCTACAAAACAAAAACGATTGATCTTTTATAAAGGCATTACAATAACACTTGCCCTGGCAATCATAGCAAGATTTGCGGCGCAGCTTCCTTTATTACATATTGTGGGACAGCTTGTCATTGCTATGATACTTGGCATGCTTTGGAGAGGTGCAGGTGGCACATCAAATGTAGGAACCGCTTTTTCCAGCAAGGTATTGCTTCGGTTTGGTATTATTCTCCTTGGCATGCGCCTTGATTTTCAAGACATTATACAAGCGGGACCCAAAGTTTTCATAATTGCTGTGATTCATATCCTATTTACAATCACAATGATATACGCACTCACTAGATGGATAGGCGGCGATGAAAAGATTGGCATACTAACAGCGTGCGGCACAGCGATTTGTGGCGCAATGGCAGCTATAGCTGCCATTGCGCCGCAAGTCAAAGCATCTGAGGAAGAAACTACTTTAGGCATTGCTACAGTCGCTGTGCTTGGAACAATTTTTACCATCGCATACACATTGCTGTATCCCGTTTTATCCTTGTCTGCCAATGCGTACGGTGTGTTAGCGGGCGGCACACTTCATGAAATTGCACACGTTGTCGCAGCAGCAGCTCCGGGTGGAAGTGTAGCCCTAGATGCGGCTATTATTGTAAAACTGACGCGCGTGGCATTATTAATACCTGTAGCGCTCCTTATCGGTATATGGTGGACCAGACGCGATTCTGTTACAGACAACGCTAAGCATTCCATTCCTATCCCTTGGTTTATTTTCGGATTTCTTGCGATGAGCGGGGTTAACTCACTTCATATAATCCCGAAAGAAATTGTAGATCTGCTTATAACATGCGCTTATCTTCTTATGGCGATGGCAATGGCCGGCATGGGAATAAGTGTAAATATAAATGCTTTTCAACAAAAAGGGAGCAGGGTGTTTTTAGCCACTTTAATAGGATCCTTGCTGCTATCAATGCTAGGCTTTACCTTACTACATGTGCTATAACAAGACAATACAAAAGAGAGACCTGTTGTCTCTCTTTTGTATATCCTCCCTTCGAACACACAATTTTTTCATCCCTCTACAGTCAACGATCTTGCCTTTGCCATGCGACTTTTTCTCATGCCGATGTTTGCTACAAGCAATAATGCACTGCCTGCCAAAAAAGGAAGCCAAAATGCGGATATATAATCGCATAAGAGGCCAAACAGCATCAATCCCAATGGTGAAATAGCAGTAGCAATTGTTTCCACCAATCCAAATACCCTACCTCTATATACTTCGGCTGTTGTACGCTGAACAAACATTTGAATAGGAATGTTTATAGCCACAATGGTAACACCGATTAAAAACATTAGCAGTATATAATAGATAAACGTCACAGATTTAAATGTTCCAAATATAATGGGTAACGATGTAAGGACTATCAATACTCCCATGATAGAAAGCCCTAGTCTCACCACTTTGATTTGATCCGCTACTTCTTTTCGTGAAGAAAATATAAGAGAAGTAAGTAGCATTCCCACCGCAAACATACCTTCAATTATCCCGTATTGTTTTGGAGATAAGTGAAAATGATTAATAGTAATATACGGTAAGGAAACCAGTAGCGCGCAGAAAAAGAAATTAACAAAAAAAGCGGTTTTTACAATGGAAAATAACATCCTATTTTGTTGTACATATTCGAATCCTTCTACAATACTTTTAAGCAGGGGCATACTTTTTTCCTTTTCTTTCGTTTGATACAAATCAAAGACAATCAATGCACTTGCACAAGCCGAAATAAAGAATGCTACGCCAGTAACAAACACAAATACTGATAAAGGAGTCGTGCCGTATAAGATACCAGCGATCACAGGTCCTAAGATACTTGATAAAGAAGAAGCTGCTTGATTAAGAGCTCCTGCCTTTTGCAAGCGTTGATCATCGACAAGAGATGGTAAGGAAGAGGTAAAGGCAATAGAGAAGCATGTAGCACACACTGCCAAAAGAACACATGACCCGTAAATAACAGGTAAAGAAACGGGGTGAATGAGTGAAAAAACACCAACGGAAAACATAATAATAGCACTGCATATATCAGCACCAATAACCAGCTTTTTTCTGTTTATACGATCTGCTAAGGCTCCTACAAAAGGGCCAAGAAGAATACGTGGTACCATCCCACATACAATGGTTATAGCAAAGTTCATACCTGAGCCCGTCAATTTTAATACATACAAACCGATTGCAAAATTATAAATGCTTGCTCCTAATAATGACGAAAACTTGCCAATCACAAACAACATGATGTTCCTTGTAGCCTGTATTACTTTCATTTCTTCCGTAGCATACATGTATTATTCGTCTCCCCTCGCTAAAAGTTAAATTTAATTAAACTTATTTTATTCTGATTTTTCAGAAACGTCTACCTTTAAGTTAAATTTAATTAAACTTTTTATAGGTTGAGATGAACCAATCTTTCTGTATACTATAAGGAGAGGCACAGGAAAGGGATGTACGATATGGATATCGGAAACAGAATTCGAACACTGAGAAGACAAAAAGGGCTCACGCAATCTCAATTGGCGGGAGATGAATTGACTAAAAGTATGATGAGTCAGATAGAGAACGGACGAGCACTGCCTTCTATGAAAACATTGAACTATATCGCAGAAAAGCTTGGCTGTGAACCTGGCTACTTTCTTGAAAGTGATAGAGACGATTTTATCTCTCTAGTACGTAAAACAGAGCGGGCTTTAAATGAAAAAAAATATATGGCTGTATACCATGAATTAAAGCCCTTTATGAGTGAGAAGTTACCTGCTACGGTAAATACAGCAAGATTACTTGAGCAATTTGCCATTGCTTGCATGCACCAAGAGCAACCTGAAGCAAAAGAAGCATTAAATAAAGCTATTTCTATCTATGAGAGACATTCATTGTATCGCGAAAGTGCCCAAGCTCAACTCGCCTTTAAAATACAATTATTTAAGCAAAATAAATTTACTGAGCATCTTCAACTCATTAATGATGTTAGAGGTTATTACGCAGAAAAACAAATTGAAAACGATATCCTTTTTGAATTAAAACTATTGTATGACGAAGCAATTTCAATGCTTGCACTAGGTCATTATCAAGAAGGAAAAGATATCTTACTTCGCGCTATTACACTCTCCAAAGAAAAGCATACCTATTATAAGGCAGATGAATTTTATCGTATTGTTGCCTATCAAGCTGTTTTACAAGGCAACATAGAAGAGTACCAAGAATTTATAAAAAAGGCTCAACAATATGCAACATTTACAGAAAGTAATTTTTCGTTGGCTTTAATTGAAATGATGCAGGCATTCTATTATAATTCCTTTTGCAAAGATTACAAAAAATCCCTGCATCATGTAGAAGCATACCGTCAATACACCACTGAACTAAGTGAACTTTACTATTTAGAAAAAGGCAAAGCCTTATTTGGCTTGCAGCAATACACTGAAGCTCTAAAAATGCTGAATCAAGTGAACATTCCAAAGCAGCTTTTTCATCCGCTTGATCGTGCCATGATTTATACTTCAGGTGTCTATAAGGCTCTTTGCTATGCCCGTCTTGGTGAAAAGGAAAAGTCTATCCAAGAAGCAGAACAGGCTTATACAAACATTAAAAGTTTACCTGATTCTTATTACTACAAATTTGCATCTGAAACCTTGGTTTCCCTATATAAGCAATTTGGTAAATCTGCAAGTACTTTGGATTAAGAGAAATCGTATCTCATATAAAAAGCCTTACGCATTTGCGTAAGGTTTTCATTTACTTACAGTTCATTTCGTAATAAATCCTCGTATGTCTCTCTTCTAATCACTTGCTTCACTTTACCACCGCTGATAAACACAACTGCTGGCCGCGGCATCTTATTATAGTTATTCGACATCGCATAAGTGTAAGCACCTGTACATGAAACTGCTAAAATATCACCACTTCTTACTTTAGGAAGCAAGATATCCCAAACTAGCATATCTCCAGATTCACAGCACTTACCTGCAACGGAAACCAATTCCTTTTGCTCATCATTTCGATTGGCAATCATCGCTTCATGCCGCGCTTTGTATAGTGCCGGCCGAATATTGTCACTTATGCCTCCATCCACCGAAATATATTTGCGAACACCCGGAATTTCTTTGATGGCACCAATTGTATAAAGTGTTGTACCCGCTTCTCCTACAATACTGCGCCCCGGCTCAATCCAAATAGCGGGCAAATCCTTTTCCGTGTGAAAAGCTTTTTCAACTTCTTTTATCATTGCGTCGATGTATTCTTTTATTGGCAAAGGTCCATCATCTTCGTTATAGCGGATACCGAATCCTCCGCCTAAATTTAGCACATGCATGCGATGACCTTCTTCCTGTACACGTTTAAAAAAGAATGTCATTACCTCTACTGCTTTTACAAATCCTACTGTTTCAAAAATTTGCGAGCCTATATGGCAATGAACACCAATTAAATTGTAAAAAGGCTGATTTACAGCAATACGAGCTGCTTGCAGAGCTTGCCCGTTCTTTACACTAAACCCGAACTTAGAATCGTCCTGTCCTGTCGTTATATATGCATGTGTACTTGCTTCTATTCCAGGTGTGATACGCAATAAAATATCAACTTTTTGTCGGCGCTGTTCAGCTAATGTATGCAACAACTCTAGTTCCCAAAAATTGTCGACCACAAAGCAGCCAATATGCGCTTCTAACCCCATCTGTATTTCTTGAACTGTTTTATTATTACCATGGAAATGGATACGCTCAGCAGGAAAATCGGCTTGCAGTGCGGTATATAATTCTCCTCCTGATACAACATCCAATGCAAGTCCTTCTTCTTCAATGAGCTTCACTAGTTGCTTACAAAGAAAAGCCTTACTTGCATATGAAACCTTATACGAAAAACCGCTCTTGGAAAAAGCCTCCTTATACTTACGACATTGCATACGAATTAGCTCTTCGTCATACACCAAAACAGGTGTACCATATCGCATAGCAATTTCCTCTGCTTCCACACCGCCTATCTCCAAATATCCCCGTCCATTGATTTTGCTCGTTCCATGCAAATACATCATTCGCCTCCTCTCCCCTTATATATATGCGAAAGAAACTTTTAATAGATTGCTTATGTAAAAACCTCTTAACCTAACTTATTAAAAGTTCTTTTTAATGAAACTAAATTCAAAAAGAACAGCCTCCTATATGGCTGTTCTTTTAACATTAACTTAATCAATGTATACGTATTTATACGTATCAAGAGCTGATGCGTAATAAAATCCTTTTACATTAGAGCGAAGAAGATATGAAGCTCCTTTTTGATAGATTGGTACAATTGCCGCATCCTCAAGCAAGATTTTCTCTGCTTTCTTTAAAGCTTCCCAGCGCGCGGGCAAGTCATACAGTAGTTTCCCTTTGGCATCCAGAATTAATTGGTCATACGTAGGATTGGTGTATCCAGTTTGATTAAATGCACCGTCCGTTACAAACATATCTAAAAACGTCATAGAATCTGGATAATCGTAGCCCCAACTGGATAAGGACATCTCATAATCCATCTTCTTTTCCTGATCAAGTTTTTGTGCAAATAGTTGCTGAGAAATTGTAATGGTCAGACCGTTTAGGTTCTTTTCCAATTGCTCTTTTAAGTATTCTCCAATCTTCTTTGCATCTTCATTATCATAATTCAACAGCTGAATTGTGACCTTATCTACTCCCGTTTCTTTTTTCGCTTCTTCCCATAACTTTTTGCCTTCTGCCATGTTTATCTTGTTATATGTACCTGCAGTGGCACGAAAATCTTTAAATATACTTTTTTCCTAGATTTAGTAAAAGGTTTTTTTAGTTATTAGGGGCTTTTTTTAAATTTTTTATGACTTCTCGCAATGCGGATTGCGTAGCTACCATATCTGCTTTTTCAGTCGCAACATGTTGCACCGAGATTAATATGTTCTTATAAGCTACCACAATTGAATCAGTCTTATCTGCCAACTCCCTATTCAACTCATCGTAACCTCTGTTTGTTGGATATATCAACAAATCTTCAGCTATATAATTATCCGTATAACCAACAGTAATTGTAATTTGACTTGTACCACGTGCGTTCTCAAAAAAGAGCATTTCCTGCGTGCTTTCTGGCTCTGTGTTATTCATCTTTCCATCAATTGTTATCCATTCACGTTTTCCAAAACTTAAATCCTTATCAATTGCAGTAACATCCGGTCCCAGACTACTTGCTTTTAGTGTGTATCCATCTACTTTAATCGAATCATTAAGTTGTTCAAAAAGCTTCCTATATTCCTCAAAACTTATTACTCCACCTTCATTTTTATTGACTGTTCCTTCTTTACATTCAACACCCTTTTGTTTTACTACGTTATCCTTACTCTCGTTTTTTTCTGCTCCAGCTGATATACAACTTGTGCTAACACTGCAGATCAAAATCAACATTATACCCTTTATCACCTGTTTTTTCATTCACTTTTTCCCTACATTCGAAAAGTTGAGGCGTCTAAACTAAAATACACCCATTCACCCCATTAGCACATCAAACCATTGGAGACTAATACTTTTTAAAAAATACCACTTTATTACATTAACAATTCAACATAGGGTTAAAGTTTTCCTCTCAAACTGTGAAAATACACTTCACATAAAAAAGAGTGGTAGCATCTGCTACCACTCTTACTGTGTATCTCTCTTTTATTTAATGTCAATTATCCATTTTGCTTTTGTGTCTGTTGCCATATCAGCGAAAAATATCTCATAAGGCCCTTTACCAGTTACACCAAAATGAACTGAACCAGATACATTTTTCCCTGGTTGTACATTTTCTCCAAAGAAATCGATAGATGTTACTTCTTGCTTCGTACCATCAGCATCATAGATCTCAAACTGGTGACCATCAATAAACTGTTCTTCTTTCGTTGAATTTTGATACACGAAGTCTACCTTCAATACTTTCGCTACTGTTACCTCGTATTCTTCTTTTTTACTATCATCATAGACTGCATTACTTAGAGTAATGATGTGTCCACCTACATCCACTTTGTCACCTATTTTAAAAGTTCCCAAATCTTTGGATGTCTTTGCATCTTCATCAAATTTTACAGGTTTATCGTTTTTTGCAATTTCAAAACCTGACAAGTCATTAATGATAATTGTTGGTTCTGCTTTCTTATAGTAATCTGAGTGTTTGTATAGTTCACGTACCCAAGCATCCATTATGGCACCCATCATCTGGTTTTCAAATGTACCATGCCTCTGTCCTTGTTGTGTTACAAACTTTTGATTAAGAGGGTAAAACGTTGGTGACGTAATAACATCCAGGAAATAAGGAACAGGATTTTTTAGCTCTACTTGGAACGTATAGTCATCTAATGCCTTTACGCCTAATTGATCAACAGGCAATTTTTTATTATTTACTTCTTCCGCATTTTTAACATCAAACAAAATATAAGCATATTCTGCCGCAACACTTGGATCTACTGCGCGCTTCCATGCATAAACAAAATCATGCGCAGTAAGCGGATCTCCATTCGACCACTTTGTTTCTCGAAGCTTGAATGTATATGTTTTCTTATCTTCACTAATGTTCACAGACTTCGCAATTGCCGGTTGCGGTTTATTATTTTGATCTAAACGATATAATCCTTCCAACACATTATTCATTACCCTAAAGGAAACTGCATCTGTTGCCAGAGTAGAATCCATTGAAGGAATTTCTGCGTTTTCTGTTACATTTAAAATCTGCTTAGGTGTATTTGTTGACGCCTTTTTGACAGAAGCTGTTTCATTTCCACTACATGCTGCTAGTCCTATACTGACAGCTAAAGTTGTAGACAATATTACTAAACTCATCTTTTTCATATGTACATTCCCCTTTTTATAAAAATACGTTGTTTTTAATTTTTATATAAGTATTACACTGACAAAATGAAAAATTAATATGCTTTTTGAAAATTAAGAAAATTTATTACTTAATTCACCACACAAAAGCCCGCCTATAACAAGCGGGCTTCTACATGTAATTTATTTTGACCTCTGTTTGGTTAGTACGGAAACAATTATTAATAGGCATAGCACACCTAAACACACACCCATGCTAATTCTATTTTGAGGGTTTAGCATAAAAATCACACATATAACAGTTAACACAAGTGCTGTAAATAAAGAGATGTAAGGAAATCCCCATACCTTAAAGGAGGGTTGCTTTTCATACGTTTTACGCAATTTTACTTGAGCCAAACAAATGCTAATCCATACAATTGAAACGGTAAATCCGGGAATTGCCATAAGATAACCAAAAATGCGTTCTGGTGACAAATAAGCAATAAAAGAGCCGCCAATTAGGACAATGGCACTACATATTAATCCATATAAAGGAATTCCCTTCTTTGATACGTAAGCAAACCACTTAGGTGCTTCTCCTTCCATTGCTAAGGAATGTAACATTCGTGTACATCCATATAAGCCAGAATTTGCTGCTGAGAGAACCGCGGTAATTAATACAAAGTTCATGATATGAGCAGCCGAGGAGAAACCTACCGTTGATAATACTTGTACAAACGGGCTACTATCTCCGCTAAGCTGGTTCCACGGAATCAGTCCACAAATAATAAGAATTGGTAGCGTGTAAAATAATACAATCCTAACAATGACACCTCTTACCACCTTAGGCAACACTTTCTCTGCATCTTTTGTTTCATTTAAAGTAAGACCGATTAATTCTGAACCGCCATAAGAAAAGATGACAACGAGTAAAGCAGATACAACCCCGCTAAAGCCTTTAGGAAAAAACTCTTCATTCGTATAATTTTGTAAGTAGTCAACTTGGTTACTTGGGATGATATCAAATAAAATACCTGCTCCTAATAGAATAAACAACACAATCATCGTGATTTTAATACCTGCAAACCAAAATTCGAATTCTCCGTAATGCTTAACACTTAAGAAATTAATTGCGACAATTCCTGATGCACATAGCACACTTAATGTCCATAGCGGTATTGATGGAAACCAATATTGCAAAAAACTTCCTGCTGCAATAACCTCAATAATACAAACAACAAGCCACATAAAACAATACAACCAACCGATAACAAATGATACACGCGTTCCAAAAGCCTTATGAATAAAACCTTTCATATTTGTACCTGGATAGGCTATTGCCATTTCTGCAATGGCAGTCATCACAACAAGTAGGAGCAAACCTGCAAATATATAGGACAATACTACAGCTGGCCCAGCAATAGACACTGTTTCGGAGGTTCCTTTAAAGATCCCTGTTCCGATTGCTCCTCCAAGTGCCATAAAACGAATATGTCTTGGCAATAGCTTTTTTTGCAACTCTGTTTGATTTGTGTTCATGCTGTTTTCTCCTTTACTACAGTTTTTATAAAAAAGCGGAAACTACACGCCTTTCTTTGTACATAAACAAAAAAATCGTCCCTGCCGAATTATATCGGCAGGGACGATAAAACCGCGGTACCACCCTGATTACGGACACTTTATTATCCGTCGCTCTTCTTTGTTAACGATCAACATGACCGTCTTTCCCTTCATGAAATAGCTTCACTACGAAAAAGATGCTCCAGGAGCGAAATTCATGTGTACATTTGTACCGGTTCGCACCCTCCACCGGCTCTCTGCAAACGAAATCATACACACTACTATATACGTGCAAACGAAAAAATCAACATCCCTTTTAAATGAGCGAAAGAACAAGCATTGTATTATTATGGTCAGTACCTAATACCCTGTGAGACCCTATACATAGAGCAAGCTATCCTTGCACTGTCGTCCTTTTGTCACTGTTATGTTGAAAAAGTTGTTGCACTTATACATTCCCTTCATCACATACAATATAAAATTAAAAACAAAAAGTCCCTGCTGATGTATCAACAGGGACTTATGGATATAAGCGGTACCACCCTAATTGCGGAAAAACTCCGCCTCTTTGCTTTGTTAACGATCATATGACCGGCTTTTCCTTCATGAGGTATCTTCACTACGAAAAAGATGCTCTGGGACTGAAATTCACATTTGCCTATATACTGATTTTCACCAACCATCAGCTCTCTAGAATAGGGAGGCAAATCCTACTTATGTTCCCTTCATCGCTTTTATAAATATTAAGGTTTTTTAAGTATGGGACTCATTATAAAATGTTCTCTAGTAATCTGTCAACAAGATTTGTTATTTTTGCAACAGGTCAAATGCAGCTTGCACAAATAAAGATGTTCCCATAAGTAACGAATCCTCATCAATGGTAAAGCGTGGATGATGATGCGGATATACAATTCCCTTCGTCTCGTTACGCGCTCCGATGAAGAAAAAACAGCCGGGCGCTTTTTGTAAATATGCCGAAAAATCTTCTCCTCCCATTGTAGGCTCTGGATAAACAATAGCTTCTTTTCCAAATAACTTTATTGCTGTTTGTTCAATCTGTTTTGTCACCTCGTCGGCATTTACAACAGGTCGATAACCGTATATAAAATCAAACGAATAGGAAGCACCATGCGCTTCTGTAATTCCTTTCACAATTTGCTCAATACGCTTTGCAGTTTCTTCTCTCAGCTCTTGTTTCATCGTACGGACAGTGCCACCAATTGTCGCATGATCTGGTATTACGTTGTGGGCTGTACCGGCATGAAATTGCGTAACAGATACAACAAGGGGCTCAAATGGGTTGGTATTGCGTGAGACAATATGTTGTAAATTGGATACAATTTGCGTACCAATTGCTAAGCAGTCTACCGTTTCGTGTGGTATACCTGCATGTCCTCCCTTACCAGACACCGTAATCGTAAATGCATCAGGAGATGCCATCATTTTGCCGTATACGATACCAATTTTGCCCACCTCGATGGGAGACCAAAGATGCGCCCCTATCACATAATCCACGCCATCCATAACACCATTGTCTACCATCTCCTGCGCGCCGCCCGGGAATTCTTCTTCTGCGTGCTGAAACAAAAATCGAACTTCTCCTTGAAGTTCATCTCGTCTGTACGCAAGCTCTTGCGCTGCTCCAAGTAACATAGCTGTATGTCCATCATGCCCGCAAGCATGCATCACGCCTGGCTTTTGTGAAACAAACGCAAAATCATTTTCCTCTTGAATTGCCAAAGCATCCATATCAGCTCGAATTGCCAATACAGGTCCTGATTTGGCACCAATTAGTCTGCCCATTACACTATACTTAGTAGGACGCGTTACTTCTACATGCGGAAAAGATTGTAGTGTTTCATATACAAACTGCGATGTATTCTCTTCTTGAAAGGATAACTCCGGATTCATATGTAAGTATCTTCGCCATGCGACCAATTGTTCTTTTGTAACACGATTCATTACCGCGCTCATCTTGTTTTCAACTCCTGCCCTTGTTTTACTTAACTATTTCAAACATACAGAATTATTATTATAAAAACAAGAAGCAAAGACCTATAATCACACCGGAATATAACAAGTTAATAACACAAAAGCCCATAATATCTCTCGCACCCAAGCCTGCGATTGCTAATGCAGGAAGCGCCCAAAACGGTTGGATGAGATTTGTCCAGGCATCACCCCAAGCAATTGCCATCGCTGTTTTTGCAGCAGGCACACCGAGCTCTGCGCCAGCTGGAATCATAATAGGAGCCTGCACAGCCCACTGTCCCCCGCCGGATGGAACAAACACATTAACCAAGCCAGCGCTTAAAAAAGTGAATAAAGGAAATGTTATTTCATTATTTCATATAAATAAAAAGGATGCCAAATTAAGCATCCTTTCACATTACAGCAGCAGGTCTTTTCGCTGAAACACATATACAGAAGCTACATATCCAAGCATACCTACAAGCAATAAAATCAGTACGGCTACGAGCGTATTTGTGTCCCCCTTTAAAATTGTGGATGGTTCGTACAAGGAAAAAAGAGAAAACGATTTTGCCACCTCATACGTTTTATTAATGCCCCCTATCATATGAAGCACATAAAACAAAAAGGTGAAACCACCGGCAACACTGAGCACGCGACGTTCCTCCGTAAACAAAGCTGAGCATAGAAAACTATATCCACCAATTGCAAAAAACAATAAAAAGCCTAACATATGAAGCTGAAAAAAAAGAATAACATCCAAGTCATACTGAATAATCATAGCTCCCACTAAGCTAATTAGAAAATTGCTTGCGATGATAAAAAATAGACCGCTCAAATATACAAGAATCATAGCAACAGCTACCTTGCCTCTACTAATCGGCATAGCCAGTATATACGCCATACTGCCCTGCTCCACTAAACGTGCAAGTAATTTAGAGGCTGTAGTTATTGTAAAAATAGAAAGTAAAATTAAAAATAACATGCTGTAATATTGAACAGACAATAAATCTAATAAAGTTGAAATAAACTGCCCCTTTTCAAGACCGAACGCAGCTAGCATTCCTTCAGGCATTGTATTCATAATATCCGCTTTGGCTTTTAAGGCTTCTTGTATGTTTGGAAACAACAACGTGATGAACAGCAAAAATAGAGAGGATCCAAGCGCATATCCTAGAAAACCCTTGCTATATTTTGTAAGCATTGTTGTATATAAAGTCATCATACGCTTTCACCTCTTTTATAGTAGTGTAAAAATAACTCTTCTAAGTTCTCCTCCACACCATGAAATGAAACAATATCCAGACCATGAAGCATATCAATCATGCTTTTTATATCATGACCTACACAAACTTCACATGTAGCATCAGTTAATTTCTTTACCTGCGGATAGCTTAATAAGCGTTTTATATCTTCTTCGGTTCGTAAGGTCACATGAAACCGTTGCTTCTTTTCTCTCTGAAATGTTTTCATATCATTTTCTATAACGATACGACCATCCTTAATCATGGCTGCACGGTCGCAGGTTTTTTCCATCTCGCGGAACATATGTGAAGACATAAAGATTGTTTTACCACGTTGCTTCTCTTCTAAAACTAATTCTACAAACCTTTGTTGCATCAACGGATCCAAACCTGAAGTCGGTTCATCTAAAATATAAACCTGCGGGTCATGCATAAATGCAGCGACGATTCCTACTTTTTGCTTCATACCCTTTGACATTTTACGTATAGGTGTATCTGGATTAAATTCAAATCGCTCAATTAATTCTGACTTACGCCGCGTATCACCTATAGCTCTCATGCCGTCCATCATCATTAAAAATGAGGTACCGGTCATCCCTTCTATAAATGCAATTTCACCTGGTAAATATCCTACACTCCGTTTCACAGTTGTAGCATCATTCCAACAATCAAGCCCGCAAATCGTAGCTTTACCCGAATCAGCTTTCATAAATCCCATGAGATGTCTTATGGTTGTAGATTTCCCCGCCCCATTCGGACCTATAAAACCAAATACTTCGCCTTTTCTCACTTGCAAAGACACATCAAATATGCCTCTTCCATTTGAAAAGCTCCGCGTTACCTGTTCTAAAACAATCATGTCTTCACCCCCATTTTTGAAATAAAAATAAAAACTTATTTCAAAACTAATATACTCCTTTTCATCTTACATGTAAATAGGTTTTGAAATGAATGTTATAAAATATTTCAAAACATGGTACAATAAAAAGGGAGGTGACCGGATTGGACGGTTTTACAAAACGAACACAGCAAAAAATGGAACGCATTGAAAACGTAGCAGCCGCCATGCTTCCACTGCCGCTTGCAGACATTAAAATAGCCGACATTGCAAAGCAAGCCGGCGTATCTCAAGTAACTATTTATAATTATTATGGAAGCAAAGAAAAATTGTTACAGGTTGCAACAGAACGCGTCGTTGATCATCAATTACAACAATTTAAAGAAGTCATTACAGGGAGCCTCTCCTTTGAAGAGAAGTTAAAGCAAATTATTTTATTAAAAAAACAAAGCGCACATGTAATTGACTTACATACTTTCAACGAACTCATGCAGATGGACGATATATTTCGCGAAAAAATGTTAAAAAAACAGCAAGAGCAATCCATGCCACTTTTATTTCAACTCATTGCAGAAGGACGTGATAAGCAGCTTATTCGTCCCTCTGTACGTGATGAAACCTTATTATTTTATCTTAATATGATCTCACAGGTCTTTACCCAATTGGATACCATTCAAAAAATGCCTTCTCCTATAGAAACCTTAGTTGAAGACTTCTTAAATATGTTCTTTTACGGGATATTGCGACAAAGCGAGGGTTAACACCTCCTCGCCTTATCCTCCATAACCTGGCGAACCGGTTCCAAATCCTTTTTGTGCTGTTCCACCACTTGTACCATATTTAGTCCGGTACATAGAAGCTGCTGCTAAAGACGTAAAGAACAAACCATTGTGATGTACATAACTGTAATATGGAGAGGATTCGTCTTCACACACCTCAAAATCTTCTTCTATCTCATAATAACCACACGCTTCATATGAATCGGAGATACCTTCTTCTTCCTGCAATTCAGGTACTGGCTCAGTTTCTGTTATTGGCGCTGGCTCAATTGGTGTAGGTTCCTGTACTGGTGGTGCTGGCTCAATTGGTGTAGGTTCCTGTACTGGTGGTGCTGGCTCAATTGGTGTATACGGTTGTTGCACATATTCTGGTTGATTTTCTTCACTGCATGCACCCAAGGTCATTGCAGCAATTAAAACACCATACATGACGCGTTTTGTTTTCATAGCGCTGCCTCCATCTTAAATATATGTTCTATAGAAAGACTTCAAAACGCTCCTGTACTTGTTTCACCCTCTATAGCAAAACATGTAAAATCGGTATATACTTCAATTGGCTCAGTTTTTAATAATATAATCTCAGCTATGAGCCATCCTTTTTGTAGCCAATCTGTATGAGCGAAACGATAGCGGACTTTTACATTAGTGTACTGTTCCTGCTTCATTGCACTCATAACTTCTATGTCACTTGGTACCATTCCACATTCTTCATGTTCTAATAAGTAGTAAAACAAAAAGCTTTTTACTAAATGTTCCATTTTATTCCCTATTGGATACAGATATGCTTTGTTCTTTCGGTGTAACTCTGTGTACAATAAATAAGCTGATTCTATATTGGTTGCACAAGAAAACAAGCACTCTTGCTCCACAGCTATCCCTAAATGAATAAGGGTGCACACACCATATGTGCGAATGACAGGATCCTTCAAATTTAATGTTTCCATGAGCAATGCTTCTACTTCTTCCCTTGTACAATGTCCCATCATACGAATATACAAACATAATTCGGTTCGAACAGCCAAATAACTTGCACGCCATGCGTGATATACAAACACCTCAGAATAGGCCTCATTGTACTCCATAATACTGTAGAGAAGTTTCTTATACTTTTCATATATCTGATAACGTACTTCATGTTGTTGAATAGAAAAAGCACCTATTTCTAATGCTGCTTCAAGTAATTGATGAAAAGCAAAACTATAATAAGGATCATCTATATAAGATATACACATTGGAACTAATTCAGATAACCAAGACGGTTGCATCATAAGTTCAGAAACAGGCAAGCGGACCTGCTGTGTTGGAATATACATTTGTAGCATATAAAGCATGCTGCTTTTCGCTTTTTTGGGTCCTAGGCGGCAAGCATATAGCATGACTAAGTCTTGACCTGCGGAACTGAACCTTGGGTAGTATCTTGTAAGCAAAGGCAATAAAGCTTCATCTTCATACTGACAAACGAACTGCAATAATTGTGCACAAGGATCATCCCATTTTGCAACCGATTTGGGAAATGAGGATGCGGCTTCTTTTATAACACGCCGTAAAATGGACGTGTTTACAATAGCAAGATCGAGTCTTTGTATAGCCATTATGGCTTGTAATCTCACTTGTACATCTTCATTCTTCATTTTTTTTACAATGGTGCGTATTGCTTGCTGTATGCTGTTCATGAAGAATTCCTTTCTTATTTTAAGATAAAACCTACTTTGTTATTTCTAAATCATATCCTATATGTGCTTTATTTACCTATACAGAAGGAGCAAATATATTCATAGATTTTATCCAGAATCATTTTCTTAATTTTTACACGATTCCACCCTTTAATTATACAAAAAATGTATGATATATTCAATATTCCCATTAGTACTATACGAATATATAACATGTGTTATAAAATTTAAGTATGCTATTATTTTATCTCTCTTTATAACATAGCATTCATTATAAAGAACGAAAGTGAGGATTTATATTGAGGATTATACGGGTTATGACTACATTAGCTTTCTTTGGTATTATAGGGTGGATTGTATATTTTCTCTTCTTTGAAGAAATTGCAACAATGTCCACAAACACCCATTCCGTTGAAACCACCAAAAGCGTAAATGCAAATCAGGTTACACAAATAGAAGTACATACTGATTCAGCGGATATTCATATTACTCCTACAAGCAACCAGCAGCAAATTGTCGCCACTTTAACGGGGAAGATTTCCGATACACACAAAGATCGCTTCGCTATTCACATGTTGCCATCTGGTGATAAATTGCAGATAAATATTAAAGAAAAAAAGAAATGGGCCATTGGTTTTCACATAAACAATGTCCAAGTCGAATTGCAAATCCCACAAAAAATCTATGAGACCCTTACCCTCAAAACGAATAGCGGTGGCATACACGGCGACAGCTTACAGACAAAAAAACTCGTTGCGGTAACAAATACAGGTGCTGTTCGTATAAAAAATATTTCAGGGGAAACAATCAACCTTCAAACTAAACAAGGAGATCTCGCTTTAACGTCAGCACTTGTTACACACACAAAACTTGATACAAAATCAGGCGATATAATTGCTGACTTTATTCAGAATGAGAACATTCATATCTCATCTATATCAGGAGATATCAAACTTCGTGAAATCAAAGGCAGTACCGTAATCCAAACAAAATCTGGAGATACTCTGTTTAAGCAGCGAGAGTTAACTAACCCGATTAGTATCTATAGCGAAAGCGGTGATACAGAAATTGCAGCCACCAATGTTCCTGCCGTTCAATTTCGTGTTACAAGTAAATCCGGTACCTACAATGTACAAGGTTCTTCTCTTCAATACCAAGAACAAACTCCCCATCGCCTACGTGCAAGCGCAGGGGAAAATGGACCTGTCATTAAGATCAAGAGCGATTCCGGTAACTTCTTATTTCATTAATTTTGCCATATAACAAGTAGTGTTCTTACATATATACGGGGGAGGAAACGCTTCGTTAGCCTTATTAACGGAGCGTTTCTTCTACTTCATCCAATTGCTCACGCAGTTTTTTTACTTGATAAAACAAGCCAAATGCAACTAATAAAAACAGGATAATAGCTCCCATCATCACATACAGCTGCAATGCTTCCTTATCACCATTTGGAATAAGTAAGCCTGTCATCAAAATGGTACTTAGCGCTAACAAAACCTGAGCAAAACGGGTATAGTCATCTATTTTTTGACGCAATTGTTTCATTCCTAACACCACCTATATCGGTTCATATTGTTTTCCACACATGTAAACAGTCAAGAAGCAAGATACCGAGATAACTTACTTCATATTTATGGTCTGACTCGGTCATTTCTTCTCTATTATCCAGACTTTGCTAAAGTTCGTTGTTGATTTCCGTTAGGGGAATTCGCTTTCCGCAGGGGGTCAGGGAGACTCCATGAACAAGTGCCAATTAGCAACATTAGGCTTTAACACAGCCATTATCAAAAGAATGCTTGTTCTTCTATCTCTACTGTAACATACTCTACTATCCTTTTAATCAAGTAAATTCAACCAATATAACCAACTGTTTTCATAGAAATATTAGGACAACATATAATGCATAGAGGGGAGGAAAAAATGATGTACAACCATAGCAAACAGAAATTTAGAATGTATGTAATTCATTCCTCCAAACTAAAAACATTTTTCATCGTTGCTGTGGCTATCGGCACTGCTATTTACTATATACTTGCTCCCTATTTATCGATTGTATTTTTAGAGACTATTGGAAGCATAGTTATCATTAAAGGATATAAAAGATTACAAAAGCAAAAAAAAGACACCATTTAAGGTGTCTTTTCTGCTTATGACAATGCCTGCGTCAAATCTTCAATTAAATCTTCTCCGTCTTCAATTCCAATTGAGATTCGAATTAATGTATCCGTGATGCCAAGTTCGGCACGACGGTCTGCCGGAATAGACGCATGTGTCATTTTAGAAGGAACAGAAATTAAGCTTTCTACTGCTCCAAGACTCTCTGCCAACGTAAAGTACTGCAGACGTTCCATAAGATTTGTTAATGTTTCTTCGCTGTCTACATCAAAAGAAACGATAGCCCCAAATCCTTCTGCTTGTTTTTTAGCTACATCATGATTGGGATGATTTTCTATACCAGGATAGTATACCTTTGTTACTTTCGGATGATTTTGCAAGAATTTTACAATCGCATGTGCGTTTGCTTCATGCTCTTGCATACGTACACCCAGTGTTTTCAAACCGCGAAGCAACAACCAGCTATCTTGCGGCCCCAAAACGCCACCTGTAGAGTTTTGAACAAAATGAAGGTCTTGTGCCAATTCCTCGGAATTTACTACAACAACACCCGCTACAACGTCACTATGACCCCCCAGGTATTTTGTGGCGCTATGAAGAACGATGTCCGCTCCTAAAGAAATTGGTGTTTGCCAATATGGTGTCATAAATGTATTATCTACAATTGTTAGTAAATTGTGTGCCTTAGCAAGTGCAGACACTTCACCAATATCAGTGACTTTTAGCAATGGATTTGTCGGCGTCTCAATATAAATCGCTTTTGTGTTCGGACGAATGGCAGCTTCTACTTCAGCCAAGTTTGTTGTGTCAACAAAAGTATGCTCGATACCAAAACGATTTAATACTTTAGACATCACACGATATGTGCCGCCATATACATCATCTGTTAAAACAACATGATCACCGCTTGAAAATAGCATCATTACTGCCGTAATTGCTGCCATCCCAGAACCGAATGCAAAACCAGCATGACCGTTTTCAATGACTGCCATCATGTCTTCTAGTGCATTACGAGTTGGATTACCAGTACGAGAATATTCATAACCTTTATGTTTTCCAATCGCTTCTTGTTTATACGTACTCGTTTGGTAAATAGGTACTGTTACCGCACCCGTCAAAGGGTCTCCTATATGAATACCATGAATTAATTTTGTTTTTGCCTTCATTATTCCCACCCCTTATATATTCGTTTACTTAAATAACGTTCGCTACTGTCCGGGAAAATAGTCACAATATGTGTACCCGGCTTTGCCTGTTCTGCTTCTTGTAAACTGGCATGTAATGCAGCCCCGGAAGAACTTCCCACCAACAATCCTTCTTGCTGTGCTAGCTCCTTTACACGACGAAATGCATCTTTGTCTAATACAGTATGAATGCTATTAAAATATGATTGATCCATAAAAGGCGGCAAGAATTCCATACCAATTCCCTCTGTTGCATGCGAGCCAGGCTCTCCGCCGTTCAAGATGGACCCCTCAGGCTCGACAATCACTGTTTTTACATTGACATTTTTCTCTTTTAAATATTGAGCAGTTCCCATAAATGTACCACCTGTACCTGCGCCTGCAACAAAGATGTCTATTTTACCGTCTAAATCTCGCCACAATTCAGGTCCTAACGTATGATAATACGTGATTGGATTTGCGTCATTCGCAAATTGTTGCGGACAATATGAGTTCGGAATTTCCTGTAACAATTCCCTCGCTTTTGCGATTGCACCTGTCATCCCCTGCTCTGTTGGCGTATTAACGACAGTTGCACCTAATGCACGCATTAAGTCCTGCTTTTCCACACTAAACTTTTCCGGTACGCATACAAGCACGCGCAATCCATATTGTTGCGCCGCAAGCGCTAAACCAATTCCTGTATTACCAGCCGTTGGCTCAATGATTGTGCCACCTGGCGCAATAAGACCTTTTGCTAAAGCATCTTCAATCAAGTGCTTACCAAGTCGATCTTTTACACTACCGCCGGGATTAAAAAACTCAAGCTTTGCAAATAACCGCACATCCTTTGGGAGCGGAAAACTTGTAATCTCAACAAGCGGTGTATTACCAATTAACTCATGCACGTTTTTATACACCTTCATCTATTCAACCTCCATTATGAAGGAATTCCTCTTCCCGTAAAGAAGCAACTGCCAGACCTTTTCATGTGACAGTTGCTTCTCTCACTCTTACTTCAATTCGTTCAGCATGTTCACAATAAATGCCGTAGAATGGCGTGCTGCTTGATCTAGAAACTGATCAAAGGAAACATGTGATTCTTTTCCAGCAATATCGGACAGTGCACGGACAATGACAAACGGTACTTCATATTGATGACACACTTGTGCTACAGCTGCCGCTTCCATTTCAACAGCATATAAATCAGCAAACTTGCCGCGAATATAATCTACGCGCGCCGGATCATTCATAAAGGAGTCACCCGTTGCGATTGTTCCTTTTACAGCCTGCACACCGCTCATCTTCATGCAGCGCTCTGCAAGTGCTACAAGCTCTTCATCTGCTTTAAAGGCTGCTGGCATACCTGGAACTTGTCCGTATTCGTAATTAAAGGCAGTCACATCTACATCGTGATGACGTACTTCTGTAGAAATTACAACATCTCCTACATTCAACGCATGATGAAATCCGCCTGCTGAGCCTGTATTAATAATTTTTTCAGGTTGATAACGCTCAAGCAAAATTGTTGTAGACATTGCGGCATTTACTTTACCAATTCCAGACTTAAGCAATACCACTTCATGTTCTGCAAGCTGTCCCAATGTGAACTCGCATCCAGCTACAGTCTCTGTACGAGCACCTTCTAGCTGCTCACGTAAAATGCGTACTTCTTCTTCCATTGCTCCAATGACTGCAATTTTCAAAACGTAATCCCTCTTTCTTAGTTCTTTACAGCCTCCATCACCCAAACAAAATGATTATAACGTGTAAAGTTGACTGTAAAGCCATTATTTGTAAAGATAGCTTCCATAATCGGGATACGTGTATAGTATTCCGATTGCAAATCTTTTGCCAAATTATGATATCCCTTCGCAATTGCTTCTTCAACAGTCTTGTCAAATGCTTCTTGATTTATGAATATCGTATCGGCGAATACTATTTTACCACCTTTTCGAAGCATTTGCCCATACTTCTCTACAGCTGTATTCTTCTCTTCATCCACTAGATGGTGAAACGCATACGTACTTACAATTGTATCGACCTGTTCAGGTACATGAAAGTCTAAAAAATCACCTTCGCTTACAGAAACATGCTTCGGTAGCTTTTGTTTGGCGATTGCACGCATTTCTTTAGATGGCTCAATACCGTACACACGATGGCCTGCCTCTAATAATTTATTTGTTAAGTTTCCAGTGCCGACACCAAATTCTAATACTGTGCCTGTAGATTTTGCGACAACATCATTTAAAATTGCTTCATAATTAGAAAATACTTCTTTATATTCATCGTCTTCTCCCGCAACGAAAGAATCATAAGTATGTGCCCATTCATCAAATAGTTGATTAAACTCTGTTCCCATTATGCTAATTCCCCTTTTTCTTATCGGATTTATCAGTATAATATGCTGATTTGCTTCAAAAGTCAACTTATCCATACTATGAATTCTTTTCCAAATGAGAAAAGCTGAAACAGCTCGTTTAGTCCCAAAGAACAGAAGTTCTCTGAACCAAGGAGCTAGACAGTTTATACAAGTTCGTTGTGAATTTCCATTATAGGGATGGCTTTCTACGGGCGGTCAGGGACATTCGCTGTTTCCATAGGCGTCTCAATCCCTCTACTCTAATTAACTGAGTATCAGGCTTTAACACAGCCATTACATAAAAAAGACGAGCAAGTTAATATGCTCGTCTTACATTAATTTATGAACCAGTGTCGGTTGCCAACCTTGTCCTTCTACCCATTCAATATATACTTTGAATCTTTCTTTTGTATCCTTTGCCTGCACCGTTCCAATCGCTTTATTTGGACCATTATTGCCAAGGAACAAAATAGTTAATGTATCTGCAGGAATATCAAGCGCATAAGAAATGGCCTGGGTCATCTCTTTCCAGTCTTGAGAAGAAGAATCAAATTTGGTAACATGGGGCTCACTTTGTACAGTACCAATTGGCTTCCAAGAAGGATTTGTATATGCTTCTGCAACACCAGGACTTTGAGACTCAGGAACTTGTACCTTCTGATCTTCTACGACAGGTGCCGGATTTTCAGTTACTGTTTCTTTTGGCTTAGATTTAGAAGAACCCTCTTTTTTCGGTGCTTGTTCTTTCTTTGACTCTTCCTTCTTTGTTACCTCTTTTTTCGATGCTTGTTCTTTTGCCACCGGTGCGGCAAAAAAGATTTGATATGCAACTGTAACAGCTGCAAGCAACACAATTCCGATAAATATGTTTAAAAACCATGCTTTTCGGCGTTTTTGTCTTTTTGTTTGCAATCTTGAATTGTCTTCTAACTGCGGCATGTTTACAACCTCCATCAACAATCATTCAACGTTCATTGTAGCACTATTTTGAAAGAGGTTGAATAAAATTTTGTCGATTGTTATAAAACAAAAACATTTGTTACATACCCTTGTTAGCGATTGCTTCTACATAATCTGCAAATACTTTCCCTGCTAAATTGTCAACTTCGTTCGTATACAGTTCTACGCTCACCAGCGCATATCGAGGTGCTTCGTAAGGAAAATAACCTGCAAACCAACGATTTACATAATCATCATTCCCCGTTTCTGCAGTGCCACTCTTACCTGCGACTGTGACAGGAAGACTTTGGTATCGTTTACCCGTTCCTTTTGAGGAAGTAACAACACTTCGCAGAAGCTGCTGTAATTGTTCCATAACACGTTGACTCAATTGCGACTGTACTTCATGTACAGGAAATGCATGCATAACAGCGCCATTTTTATACTGAATTTCTTTAACGGCGGTTACCTCAATGGTCTGTCCCCCGCGTGCAATTGTTGCCATCATATTAGCGACTGCAAGCGGAGAAACCCGAACATTTTTTTGACCAATCGCAGTCTGTGCAATTGCCTTATTAATATGTTTGTCTGATTGCTCCTTCCAAATTTGCCTCGCTTCTTCCTCAGGAAATTGCTTAAATTCGGTAAAATGAAAGACATTTCCCTTCCATCCCACAGTTTGAGACAATCCTAGCATCTTCGCATATCTCTCTAGAACATCTTCGTCCTCTTTGATTAGTTCAGAAGCAATCTTTGCAAACGTATAGTTACAGCTCTGTGCAAAACTCTCTTTAAATGTTAACATCCCCATTTCGTGTTCTGGCGGACCTTCTCCATATAAATCCTGGTCACAATTAAACGCACCGCTTGTTTTTCTTTTATCAATTGCAGCAGCAGCTACTACAGTTTTAAAAACAGAACCCGGAATATGAGCAGAAAGCATTTGATTTTTAGCTCCTCTGGTATATGCGTGCTGAGAATATGTAGCAAGACTCGGTTTGCTTACCATTGCCAAAATTTCACCGCTTTGCACATCCAATAGAACAAGACCACCTTTTTTCATTCCAGAGTCATCTACTACTTTCTCAGCTAGTTGTTGTAATTCTTTATCTAAGGTTGTACGAATGACAAGCGGATAAAAGGGATTTGCCGTACTACTATACTTCACTGTTTTTCCAAACATCGGCTCACCTGTTCGATCCACATGATACAATAACTTTGACTCTCCGCTTGTTACTAAAAATTCATCAAAGGCACGCTGCAGCCCAGATATACCAATAGGAGTATGCGGCGATATAACCCCTTCCTGTATTTTATTTCCATATCGTGCCCGGACCTGCGTGTCATTTTGTCCTGTAATACCGATGAGATGGTCTGCAGTTACTGCTCCACCGGTTTTGGCGTAAACAGCAACTACCCCCGGTACTTTAAGATGATTTATATCCTCTACTTGCTTTGCAGATAACTGCAACACTTTTCCATTCTGCTTTAATATAACCGGCTTCTGTGTAAGTTGTAGCATAATGTGTTGAGGGGAAATATCTAAAATATGTGCCAATTGCTCTACTGGCCAATCTACATACTTTAGAAAAGGAAATAACACCACACTGCCATGCACATCGTCCACTAGATGTTTACCTGTTCGGTCCACAAAACTGCCTCTACCATCATGTATAGATACAGCATGTACACGTTGCATAACACTTTCTTCTAACAAATTTATATTCCGCTTAGAAAATGATTCCGTTTCAAATAACTGAATTTGCACCAGCCTCGCTAGCAAAAGCATCATTCCGCCTGCTATACAAATAAGAAATATATATATACGTTTTTTTTGCATATAAAACACCTCGTCAACAGTGTTGACGAGGTGTTTTATATTTCATACTTTTATTTTACAGAAACAATTTTTACTTTCATATCTCCGCCCGGTGTTTGTACTATTACTTCATCACCTATTTGTTTACCAAGAACACTTCTTGCAATTGGAGAATCATTGGAAATTTTACCTTCAAACGGATCTGCTTCCGCACTTCCCACAATTGTATATGTTTCTTCTTCTCCATCAGGTAACTCTACAAAAGTCACTGATTTACCAAGTGTTACAACAGAAGATGTTTCTGCATTTTCTTCAATAATAACCGCATTGCGAATCATGTTTTCAATTTGTGTTACACGACCCTCAACGAATGCTTGCTCATCTTTTGCTGCATCATACTCAGAGTTCTCAGAAAGATCGCCAAAGCTACGTGCAATTTTAATGCGCTCAACAACCTCTTTACGTCTTACCGTCTTTAAATATTCTAGTTCCTGTTCTAGTTTTTCTTTTCCTGCTTGTGTCATTGGATACGTTTTTTCCATTGCCATGTTTTCCACTCCTTTTATGTATGCCGATTCCTCGCACGGAGGAGTTGTTCCATATAAAGACATCCTCACCCGTTTCCGGGTGAGGCTTGTATGCTCCATTTTATTCGCTATACGGGAATGAAATCCCTTCTAATGGACGTCTTTTTCTATACTATTACAAAACTGTAATTTGTTCAAGGATTGTCCCAATTTTTGTTACCATTAAATCGATGGCAACATGATTTTGGCCACCTTCTGGGATAATAATATCCGCATATTTCTTGGATGGTTCAATAAATTGATTATGCATAGGACGTACAACATTCACATACTGTTCAATAACGGAGTCCATAGTGCGACCACGCTCTTCAATATCACGTTGCATCCGACGCAAAATGCGAATATCCGCATCTGTATCAACAAACAATTTAATGTCCATTAAATCACGCAGACGTTTATCCTCAAGTACAAGAATGCCTTCTAGAATAATAACATCCTTCGGTTCTACAGGAATTACTTCAGCAGAACGAGTATGAATTTTATAATCATATACAGGCTTTTCAATTGGTTTATATTGCAACAACTGTTTAATATGTTCAATTAATAAATCATTATCAAACGCTAACGGATGATCATAGTTGGTTTTTAATCTTTCTTCAAACGGCAAGTTACTTTGATCTTTATAATAATAATCCTGCTCCAGCATTAAAATGGAGTGGCCTTTGAATTGATCAAAAATGGCTTTTGTCACACTCGTTTTTCCCGAACCAGAACCTCCCGCGATCCCAATTACAACCGGTTTTTTCTTCCCCATTAATCGTACCACTCTTTCTTATTGAAATCTTTTTCTCATCATGTCATAAGGACGTACAGGACTCGCTACTTTTATCTTTACAATTTCAAGCGGGTGTCTTGCTGCATCTAGCTCTGTTCCTTCTTCATTCCAAATTGTTCCTACTGTTTGTGTAAAGTTATCCATATCCGGTCCGAAAAACTCTACTTCTTGTCCAGGTTTGAAGTGATTACGTTGCTGAATTGTTGCAATGCCTGTTTCTTCGTCGTAAGCCAGTACCAAACCTACAAAATCATATGTTGTCTTTTTGCTGTGCTTGCCGTACATTTGCTCTTCAAAGCCCGGTACACCTTCAAAGAATGCTGATGCTGTATCGCGGTTTGCGCACTTATCAAGCTCGGCAATCCACTCTTGCTTAAATACAAAGTTGTCAGGATCTGCACAGTATGCATCGATAACCTTACGGTATACACTTACCACTGTTGCAACGTAGTGAATGGATTTCATGCGCCCTTCAATCTTCAAACTATCCACGCCAATTTCAATCATTTTCGGAATAGACTCTACAAGTGTTAAATCCTTCGGGCTCATTGCAAACGGTGCATCACCTTCAGCAAACAGCGCTATTTCGGGCGCATTTTTATCTTGTGACAATGTTTGAATTAAATCATAGTCCCAGCGGCAAGATTGACAACACCCGCCACGGTTACTATCTCGTGCTGTCATATGGTTACTTAATGTACATCTACCAGAATACGCAATGCACATCGCACCATGAATGAAGGCTTCAATTTCAACATCTACTTTTTCTTTAATTTCTTTAATTTCTTCATAGCTTGTTTCTCGTGCTAATACAAGGCGATGCAAACCTTCTTCTTTCCAGTATTGTGCCGCTTTCCAGTTGGATAAGGATTGCTGGGTGCTCAAGTGAATTTCAATAGAAGGTGCAGCTTCTCGACATGTTTCAATAATAAGCGGATCTGCAACAATAATACCAGTTACACCAGCACGTTCAATACCTTGCAAGTACTCGCGCAAGCCGTCCATATTTTCATTATGTGCAAAAATGTTCGTTGTTACATATATTTTTGCGCCGTATTGCTTCGCAAATGCAACACCTTCTGCCATTTCCTCTAGGGTGAAATTATCAGCATTAGAACGCAGACCAAACTCTTGGCCCCCAATAAACACTGCATCTGCACCGTAGAGAACAGCAATTTTTAACTTTTCTAGATTGCCAGCAGGCGCCAACAATTCCGGCTTTTTCACAATAACACGTTTGCCGTCTACAACTTTTGATATCTCTCGTACAACTGTCATGCTATCGCCTCCTTAATATACTGTTTCCTTATAGAAAAAGCCTGTATCCAGCGGTCTGTTCACCGGTTGTAGCTCTTCAATTTCTTTATATAAACGATCTTTTACATCATAGTAAGCGTCACGATCTTCTACACATAAATCGATTGCTTGTCTGTATTTTTGAGTAACATCAATAATATAAGAAGCGCTTTTTAACACACCGTCAATTTTAAAAGAATCCACGCCTGCATCAATAAGTTCTTCTAATTCGTCAATGATACAAATATCATTTGGACTCATAATATGCGTACCATTCACATCTTCAAATACAGGATATTTGTTATTTCGCTCTTTGTCATACAAGAACATATTTTTTTCAAGTTTTTTCTTTTCAATTTCCATTTCGCGACCTTGGTATTCAAAATAGTTCCCAATTAAAGATCGCTTGGACTGGAACATGCATGTCATACCGTGCACTTGTACTTCAATTTCAACTTCTGCGTGCTCTTTAATTTCAAGAATAGCATCAAAGCTTAACTCACGCGCCAACACAGCACGCTTTGCGCCTTTACGGCCCCAATAATTACAAGTAAACCAATTTGTTGCTGTTGTTTCTGTATTCCAGTGCAATTTCATATCAGGTGCCACTTCACGCGCAGCCATCAACACAGCAGGATCACCAAATACAATTGCATCTGCACCCGCTTCTTTTACAAATGCGGCGTACTCTGTTAACGCTTCTACTTTCTCGTTATGAAATAATGCGTTCATCGCAACATATACTTTGACATTGTTTGCATGCGCTACTTCTACAGCACGCTTCACGTCTTCACGCGAAAATTCGCCTGCCAAACGAAGTCCAAATTGTTGTTCACCAATAATAATTGCATCTGCACCCGCTTTTGCTAATGCTTCTATATCTTCCACCTTAGTTGGTGTTACCAATAGTTCAGGTTTTTTCATTTGTGTTCACCTCTTTTTTTACTTACAGCTACACCATCGCCAATGGGAAAAATCGTCGTGTGATACCCAGGGTGAGCCATTAACCATTCATTATAGCTCTTTATCTTTTTCACTAAACTTCGCATCCGTTTGTTTTCAATAGTTTCTTCTGCTACAAGACCGCGAAACAACACATTATCAGTCAGAATAACACCGTCATCTGCAAGAAGCGGCTCATACATTTCAAAAAAGCGCTGATATTGACCTTTTGCAGCATCTATAAAAATAACATCGAACTTGCCGTATGCTTGCACTTGTTCCCCTGTTTCCAGTGCGTCACCAAACAAAAGGGATATAGAATTTGTTAAATTCGCTTTTTCTATATAAAATACAGCTTTATTGTACCGTTCTTCGTCGCGCTCAATCGTAACTACGCGCGCATCCGTTGCCTTTACCATACAAATGGCTGAATAACCAATCGCCGCGCCAATCTCTAAAATCGCTTTGGGCTGAATCAGTCGAAGCAACTGCAACATAAATTCCATGCCCAACTTGTCCATAATAGGAACGCCGTGCTCTGCTGCAAATTGTTCTATTTCTTGAAGCAACGCGTCGTCCTGCTTGACTAGCGAAAGCAGATATTCTTGTACTTTGTCCATATGAAGAAGTTCCTTTCATCAAGCATTACGTTTGCACACTATAAAGAAGCCCGGCAATTACTCCGGGCAATCTGAATTATACAGGCAAATGTACGATATGCAAAGATTATATCCTAGTTTTTAACCCGATATATTTTACCATATATAAATGAGAGATGCGAACTTTTTATTGCGCATCTCTTTGTATCAACGCTGTGACGTAATGTGTTTTTCTTTTAATGCATTGTGCTCCGCTAATGTTTTTGCGAAAAACACCTCTCCATTTAAAGCTGCCAAGAAATAATAATAATCTGTTTGTTCTGGATCAAGAGCGGCTTTCATAGAAGGCTCTCCGGCATTCGCAATAGGACCTACCGGTAATCCTGTTACGACGTATGTGTTATAAGGTGACGCTATCTTCAAATCACTGTACAAAACACGATCCTTATGTTTGCCAAGCGCATATAACACTGTTGGATCAGTTTGCAAAGGCATGTTTGCCTTTAAGCGATTATAAAAAACACTTGCGATTTTGCGGCGATCCGTCATTGCTGTTGCTTCCTCTTCAATTAGCGAGCTCATTGTTAGAAACTGATGCACATCAAAGCCTAACTTCTCAATTGCAGGCTTGTTTGCCGTTACGTATTGATTTGTTTTTTCAAGCATCGGTGCCACAATTTCTTGTAGCGTATTTTCTTTTTTATAGTACGAATATGTTGCCGGGTACAAATATCCTTCTAATTTATACGTGATAGCTGGGTTTTGTAGCTTATCGGTTATAAGCTGTGGATAGTTTTTTTGTAGTTCCGCCAGAAAATTCCCATCATTTAACTGTCTCAGTACCTCCTCTTCCTTAAGCTTAAATTCATTGGCAATGATTTTAACAATATCCTTTAGCTGTGAGCCTTCTGGAATGGTTATTTTATATCGCGCAGGATTATATACGCTTCCGCTTGTAATAATCGTCGCAATCTCTTTTACGCTCATGGAGGGACTCAATAAATAATTTCCTGCCTTTAAACCGTTTTGGAAATTTGCTTTTACATAATATTGAAACACGGTACCATTTTTAATAATTCCGTTTTTCTGAAGCAATTTACCAATTCCCGCTGTTGAAGTGCCCGATGGAATTTCAATTTCTTTTTTCTCCGCAGTATCAGCCACCGGCTTTAGGGCAGATGCAATGTATCCATAGCCACCGATTGCGATTGCAATAAGCAACACAATAATTATGGCAACAATTCTTCTTCGCTTTTTCTTTTTTGCTTGCTCGTTCCAACTCATCAAATACCATGCCCTCCTTTTCATTGGTCTTATTATACTACAACCAATCGACCGTTTTCGATATTATTCTACACCAAAGAATGATAAAGCTATCTTTTATACCATTTTAGCCGAGAAAACCCTACTTCAAGCAGTATTAGATTGTAGACCGTGTATTTTCATAACATATAAAAAAACGGACTGTTGTAACAGTCCGTCTCTCTTATAGCTCTTCTTCATCCATTAGTGTGTTAAATAGTTCTTGCACCATTTCCCACTCTTCTTCGTTTTCAATTGGAGCCAATCTTCCGCCTTCTTCATCATCCTCATCCGGCTCTACGATAGCAGCATCGTAAATTGGATCACCATCTTCGTCATATTCACCGATTGGCGAATACACGACATACATTTTGTTACCGAAGCGATCGGATTCAAATGTTGTAATGATGTCACATAAATGCTCGTTGCCATTTTCATCTACAATTGTAATTTGATTCTCATCCACGATATCGTGCTTGTCTGTCATTGTTCTTCACTCCTATTGTTTGCTGTCTAAGTAACCTTGTAAAATGACAACCGCTGCCATTTTATCAATTACTTGTTTGCGCTTTTTCCGGCTTACATCTGCAGAAATTAAGAATCTCTCTGCTGCCATAGTAGACAGACGCTCGTCCCACATGATGACTTCAAGACCGAATAATGCGCGCAGATCCTCAGCGAACTTTTGGCAAGCTTCGCCGCGAGGACCGATTGTGCCGTTCATATTTTTCGGCAACCCTACCACTATCTTATCCACATTGTACTGTTTTACTAACTCCGCAATACGATTAAATCCAAATTCATTACGCTCTTGATTGATTTTAATCGTTTCAATACCTTGAGCCGTCCAGCCCATTTCATCACTAACCGCAACGCCGACCGTTTTCGTGCCGACATCTAAACCAAGTATGCGCATGCTTAGTCCTCACGATGATGCTTTAAATACGACTTTACCAATTCTTCAATTAGTTCATCACGTTCAAGCTTACGGATATTGTTACGTGCGTCTTTATGACGAGGTATGTACGCAGGGTCGCCGCTCAATAAATAACCCACAATTTGATTGATGGGATTATAACCTTTTTCTTGAAGTGCATCATACACCGTAAATAATACTTCATTCACTTGGACACTTTGCTTTTCTTCTTGAAACGTAAACTTCATCGTTTTATCGAACTGGTCCATAGTAAGCACCTCGCTTTAAATAGGGATAGGGAGATTTCTCTCCCTATCATTGTACACCAAACTAGTCTTAATTTAAAACAGATTTAACATACTCGGTTGCATATGAAATCGCTTCATCTACTTTATTAGGGTCTTTTCCGCCCGCTTGTGCCATGTCCGGACGACCACCACCGCCGCCGCCGCAAATAGAAGCTGCGCCTTTTACAAGGTTCCCTGCATGGAATTTGCCCGTAAGATCCTTTGTAACACCCGCAAGCAAGTTTACTTTTCCTTCGTTAACAGCCGCAAGTAAAATAACGCCGGAACCGATTTTATTTTTCAAATCGTCCATCATCGTACGCAAGTTATTTACGTCCGCGACGTTCACCCTGCTTGCAAGAACACTTACGCCATCAACTACTTGTACTTGATCTGTTAAGTTACCTGCTTCAATGTTGCTTAGCTTCGCTGCCAAAGACTCGTTTTCTTTTTGCAGTTGTTTTACTTCCGCAAACAAGCCGTCTACTCTTGTTAAAATATCTTTCGTGTTCGTTTTCAACTTGCTTGCTGTTTCTTTCAGTAGCGAAACTTGACTGTTCATCATTTCATAAGCAGCCTTGCCTGTTACTGCCTCAATACGACGCGTACCTGCGCCAATACCTGATTCAGATACAATTTTAAAGATGCCAATAGACGATGTATTATCAACATGACAGCCACCGCAAAGCTCTAAGCTGTAGCCTCCAACTTGTACAACGCGAACGACATCTCCGTATTTTTCACCAAACAACGCCATTGCGCCCATCGCTTTGGCTTCTTCAATTGGCTTTTGAGAAATAGCAACCGGGATACTGTCCCAAATCTTTTCATTTACAATACGTTCAATTTTCTCAAGCTCTTCTGCTGTCACTTGACCAAAGTGAGAGAAGTCAAAGCGTAAGCGCTCAGATGTTACAAGGGAACCTGCTTGATTAACATGTGTACCTAGTACATCTTTTAACGCCTGATGTAAGATATGAGTTGCTGTATGGTTCTTAATTACGCTTGCACGATTTGGAGCATCAACCACAGCTGTTAGTGTTGCACCTTCTTGTAATGTACCTTCTAGTACAACCACTTTGTGCAGGTTTTGCCCGTTTGGCGCTTTTTGTACGTCCTTCACTGCAACCTTAACACCCTCAGCAATTAATTGACCTTCGTCTGCAATTTGACCGCCGCTCTCTGCATAAAACGGTGTGACATCCAAAATGAGTTGTGCCTCTTCACCCGCATTTACAACTTGTGCGTACTCGCCGTTTTGTAGCAATGCTACAACTGTGCTTGTTGCCTGCAATTCATTATATCCTACGAATTGGCTCTCCACTTTAATTTCACCGAGAATACCGCCTTGTACTTGCATGGAATCTACATCTTGACGAGCTGCTCTTGCGCGCTCGCGCTGCTGTTCCATCTCTGCTTCAAAGCCACTGTGATCTACTGTCATACCCGCTTCTTCCGCATACTCATCCGTTAACTCAATAGGGAAGCCGTATGTGTCATACAAGCGGAACGCATCTGCACCGGAAAGAACTGTACTACCTGTTGCTTTTGCCTTTTCAATGACTTGCGCCAAAATTGCTTCTCCTTCGTGAAGTGTTTCGTGGAAGCGCTCCTCCTCATTTTTAACAACGCGCTGAATGAATTCCGTCTTTTCTTTCACTTCCGGATAGAAGTCTTGCATAATCTCTCCAACAACCGGTACTAGCTCATACATGAAAGGACGATTCATATTTAATTTCTTTGCATATCGTACTGCACGGCGCAATAAACGACGCAGTACATAACCACGACCTTCATTAGAAGGTAGCGCTCCGTCTCCAACCGCAAACGTTACCGTACGAATATGGTCAGCAATTACTTTAAATGCTGTGTCTTTATCTACATCGCCATCGCGGTACTTCTCACCAGAAATTGATTCTGTCGCACCAATGATTGGCATAAACAAATCTGTATCAAAGTTTGTTGGTACATCTTGCACAACCGAAGCCATACGCTCAAGACCCATTCCTGTATCAATGTTTTTCTTTGGAAGCGGCGTATATGTACCGTCTGGATTATGATTGAATTGGGAGAATACTAAGTTCCATACTTCAAGATAACGCTCGTTTTCACCACCTGGATATAACTCTGGATCAGACGGATCGTTACCATAGGCTTCACCACGATCATAGAAAATCTCGGTATTTGGACCACTTGGACCTTCGCCGATATCCCAGAAATTTTCTTCTAAACGAACGATGCGCTCTTTTGGTACACCAATTTTTTCATTCCAAATTTGGAATGCTTCGTCATCTTCCGGATGAATCGTAACAGAAAGCTTTTCTTTATCAAAACCAATCCATTTTTCACTTGTTAAAAATTCCCAAGCCCATGTAATAGCCTCTTCTTTAAAATAATCACCAATCGAGAAGTTTCCCATCATTTCAAAGAATGTATGATGACGTGCTGTTTTTCCAACGTTTTCAATGTCATTTGTACGAATGGATTTTTGCGCATTTGTGATGCGCGGATTTGCTGGAATTACACGACCGTCAAAGTACTTTTTCAATGTTGCCACGCCGCTGTTAATCCATAGTAGAGACGGATCTTCATGTGGAATAAGAGACGCGCTCGGCTCTACAGCATGTCCTTTTTCTTGAAAAAAATCTAAAAACATTTGACGAATTTCTGCTGCTTTTAACTTCTTCATGTATACTTCCTCCTTATTTTTTAACAAATAAAAAACTCCCGCCCCCATAGCAGGGACGAGAGTATACTCGCGTTACCACCCTGATTATGGACCGGAGTCCATCACCTCAAGTTGCCGTAACGTGGCAAGACGGCAGGTGTTAGCTGCTCTCAGGATTAGCGTTCCGTCACTCTTCATCTGAAAGTCCTTTCAGCCTAAGGGACCTCTCTCTGGAAAATGGGCTGTGACGTACTCGATCCGTCATAGATTTATGTATTCAAGCGAATTATAGCCTACAATTTATAGCGTTGTCAACGCCTTGCCAGCAGGGTTTTAGAATGAATAATAATAGTGCGTAATACCGCAAGTACCGGCACCGCAAGCAGCAAGCCAGGCAGGCCGGCAATCTCACCGCCTACTAATAAAGCAAACATAATCACAACAGGATGCATCCGAAGCGATTTGCCCACGATATATGGCGATAATATATTACTTTCTAAGAACTGCAAAATAGCAAGCGCCACCCCGGCTTTAATTACCATGTTCACCGATACGGTGGCGGCAACAATAAGAGTTGGAATCGCTCCTAAAATAGGACCAAAGTACGGAATAATATCTGTAACACCTATCAAAATTCCAAGTAACAAGGGATATTTTAATCCAATAATCCAAAATGCAAATGCAGCAACTCCAGCCAATACAGCACATACAAATAGCTGACCACGAATATAGTTTCCCAATGATTTATCAATGTCATCTACAAGCTTCTTTCCCTCTACACACCACTTCCCCGGTACACACCGCCAAAAAAAGTGATACATGCGATCGTAGTCTTTAAGCAAGTAGAATACGATGAATGGAATAAGTACAATAATTAACAGAGAATCTAATATTCCCTGTGCTGTACTCATCATCCGATCCAAAAAAGATTGAAGCTTAGCTTCAACTCCAAGAAACGCCTCTCTTAGCTTATCTGTAACAAATTCTGGAAAATTAGCTGTTCTTGTTTCTACTTGTTTTGTCCAGCTTTCATACATATCGATAAATTGCGGGAAATTGCGGTTCATGTCCTTTAATTGAGAGATCGCTGCCGGAACACCTTTATATATTCCATAGCCTACCCCTCCAAAAAACAAAAGGTATATGAGTACAATAGCAAGAACCCGCGGCATTCCTCTCTTATGAAGCTTCTCCACAAGTGGATGCAATAAGTAAGCGATAAAATAAGCTGTTAAAAACGGAACCATCACCAATTTCATTAATTGTAAAATAGGAAGCCACATTGGCCTTAGCTTCCAAAATACAAGCAAGCATAAAAATAACAGCAAAAGCAGGGCCAAACGGTAAATCCAAATCAGCTTAATATTTTTCACCGCACATCCCTCCGTTTCTCTAGTTTGAGAAACATATGGGCTCTTTATGCAAATTCATTACATACAAGGTCTGTGTTAAAGTAAGAGGTTGATAATTGATCGTTGTTCATTAGAGGTGAGACGCCTGCGAGAAAAGTGAGTTAAAGGGAGACCTCGCAGGTGTCTAGCACCGAGGAGGCTCCATGACTGCCCACGAAAAGAGAACACCCGTAACCGACATTAACAAAGAACTTTAACAGAGCCAATACAATAAAAAACAGTACGGTAAACCGTACTGTTTTTTACAAATAGGATTTCATCATTTTCTTCGCTTTTTTCATGCTTTTATAAGAAAGCATATTATTTTTGCGTGCGTAATGATAAGCCGCGGCACCTAAACTAAATGCCAACAGTGAAGATTTCATGTTCATGCGTGTCACTCCTTACATGCTGATTGTTCTTTCATCATCATCAAACAAATCATCAAGCGAACTTAATGAACCATCCTCTTCAACTTGATGTGTAAAAATTTTCCCCTTTGTCACAGACAGCTCAATATAACAAGTCCAGCAATAAAATTGGTTCACGCCAATTTTACCGATATCCTTTCCTTTACAGTTTGGACATATTAACAAGGCGTAATCACTCCCGTACCTTTTTCTATTACGCCAGTATCGTCTAAACTGAAAGAGTTTAAACAAGGACTAAGAAATTTCTTCACTGTCCTTTTATAACTTATGCTATTTTATAAAAAATCATAAGGAGAAAGTTCTTCCACGTCATCTTCTTCCTTCAACACAGTCCGTTCTTTTAACCTCTCGCATAGCGTCGTTTGCCGCACCGCATCATCCATTCGATTAATGCCAGATTGAAAAGCATCCGGTTCACCGCATAAAATTAAAAATTTCTTACTGCGAGTAATTGCTGTATAAAGAAGGTTGCGACGTAACATACGGTAATAGCTTTTTACAACCGGCAAAATAACGATTGGAAACTCACTTCCTTGTGACTTATGGATGGAGCAGCAATACGCATGTGTAATTTGGTTAAAATCCGACTTCGTATACGTTACCTCAATACCGTCAAAGGACACGACAAGCATATCCTGTTGCTCTACATTTTCTTTTGCATAAAAGATAGATACGATTTCACCGATATCGCCGTTAAATACTTGACTTTCCGGCTGATTGACAAGTTGGAGTACTTTATCCCCAACACGATATACTACCTCACCAAAGATAATTTCTCGTCTTTTCTCACGAGCTGGATTAAACACTTCCTGAAGTGCCTGATTCAGCATATTAATACCTGCCGGACCACGATACATCGGCGCGAGCACTTGTATGTCTTTTGCTGTAAATCCTTTTGTTTGTGCATTCTCACATACTTTCTTAACCACATCAACAATTTGGCCGCCACTGCACATAATAAAAGAACGATCGCTTTTTTGCACAGCAATATCTTCCGGTACTTTCCCACCTTTAATGGTATGAGCAAGCTGAATCACGGATGACCCTTCCGCTTGTCTGTATATCTCCGTGAGTCGTACCGTTGGAATAATTTCCGCTGCTAGCAAATCCTTTAGCACTTGACCAGGTCCTACAGAAGGCAATTGATCTTCATCCCCAACAATAATAACCTGCATATCAGAAGGCAATGATTTAAACAACTGATTTGCAAGCCATATATCCACCATGGAAAATTCATCAATGATAAGCAGCTTTCCAGCTACTGGTTCATGCTCATTACGCTGAAAAGATCCTTCCGGCGTCCATCCAAGCAAGCGATGAATTGTACCTGCAGGCAATCCTGTCGCTTCACTCATGCGCTTTGCCGCGCGACCTGTCGGAGCTGTAAGCAAAATAGGAAACGGATTTTTTTCGTTATAATCTTTTGCATCTAAAGACAAACCATTCATCGCGGCGTACATTTCAACGATACCGTTAATTACTGTTGTTTTGCCTGTACCCGGTCCACCCGTTAAAATCATCACAGGATGCGTAAGCGCTGTTTGTACCCCTTCCCTTTGTCGCGATGCATACTGCACACCAAGCTTGTCTTCAATCGAGCCGAGCGTCATAAGAAAATCAGCTTCCGAAAAAGATTCTAGTTCTCCCTTTCCCATTAGCCGAAATAACGAAGTAACAAGTCCTTGCTCTGCATAATATAGCGATGATAGATATGCCCTATCTTGCTCAATAATGAGTTTGTCTTCTCCTTGTAAAAGTTCCAAACATTGCGTAATATCAGCCTCTGAAACAGTATGTTCATGATGATTTAGCAGTTCTATTGTTCGTCTGATTAGTTGCTCTTTTGTAATGTATACATGTCCTTCCTGCAAGGATACATTTTCTAAAGTAAATAAGCACCCCGCTCGAATTCGATCGGGATGGTTACCTGATATCCCAAAGGCTTTTCCAATTTCATCAGCACGTCCAAAGCCAATACCTTCAACATCTTCAATCAGCTGATATGGATTGCTGCGGATGATTTCTAATGTTTGCTCTTTATACTTCTGATAAATTTTAATTGTTAGTTTGGTGCCAAAACCATAACCGCCCAAAAAACTCATTACTTTTTCAAGCCCTTGATGCTCAAGAATTGTTTGATAAAGCTCCTGTGCTTTATCCTTCTTCACAATGCCGTCTAACACTGATGCATCGTCCAAGATTTTAGAAATTGCTTGTGAGCCGAGTTTTTCTACAATGCGTTCAGCCGTTTTTTTACCGATGCCTTTAAATAAATCACTAGATAAATACTGGACAATTCCATTCTTTGTTTGCGGAAGTTCTTTTTTAAACATTTCTACATGATACTGCATGCCATAACGATGATGGTCTTTAAATACACCGTTTAGTGTGAATATTTCTTCCTCATGCATGCGCGGAAAATAGCCAGTAATCAGAACTTCTTTTTCTTCGAATACTTCGTTCGTTTCTAGCACCTTCATGCGCACAACAGAATACAAATTGTCTTCGTTATGAAAAATCGTATGAAGGACTTGGCCTTTTATGTATTTGTGTTCCTCTTTAAACAAATCCATTGTGTCCTGCATACTTCACGCCCCTTTGCGGTTAGTCCTGCTCAAGCAAGCGAATACCGTTGCCCGCAAGAAAATGATCCGGTTGCAACTTAACAGCCTGTTTAAAGAATTCCAGCGCTTTTTCATTGTTTTCTTCAAATGCGTATGCAACACCAAGATTATATAGTGCATCTGTATGTGTCGGATCTAATTCCAGTACCTTTTCAAACACCGCTTTTGCTTCTTTCACATGCTCTAAACGCGCTAAACAAAGCCCATACTGAAATGCAGCCTCCGCATCGCTATCATTCAACTCCATCGCTCTTTGCAAATGCGGCAGTGCCATTAAATCCTTACCGAGCTCTACATAAGTAAATCCGAGCATAAAATAAACATCTCCAGATTGTAAACCACACTTCATGGCCTTTTCAAACATCACCTTGGCATCTTCGAACTGCTCCTGTTCATAACAAATCGTGCCTAAGCCGTAATACGCTGTTGCTAACGTATCATCTATCTCCAGTGCTTTTTTATAAAAGGTTACTGCCCGTTCTGCTTCTCCAAGAACATCCAACAAATTTGCAAAATTCACATAACCGAGCGGATTGTTCGGCTCTTCTTGAATCGCTTCTGTTAATAGCTGGGCCGCTTGCTCCCATTTTCCTTCCTGCATCATCGCAATGCCTTGTTCTAGCTTTGCCATACTTATCACCTCTTCATTAGACTCTATATTCATCATAAAAGAAACCTCGGCTCATGAAAAGTCCGAGGTTTCTAAATCACGCCAAGTAGGAAAGCTTATTTCCGGCGCGGAACACTTCATCAATCGTTCCCCCGCCCAAGCATACTTCGCCATCGTAAAACACAACAGCTTGTCCTGGTGTAAGTGCACGAATTGGCTCATCACAAAAAATGCGAACATTTCCACCTTCCATCACTTGTACCGTCACCTTGTTATCAGCTTGACGATAACGGAATTTTGCCGTACATGTAAATTCCGATACTTTTGGCTCATTTACCCAGCTTACATCGACTGCAACCACTTCATCACCGTATAGCAGCTCATTATGAAAGCCTTGTTCTACATATAAAATATTGTCTTGTAGGTTTTTACCAACAACAAACCACGGATCTCCATCACCACCGATACCAAGACCATGACGCTGTCCAATTGTATAATACATAAGACCATCATGCTTGCCTTTTACTTCACCGGACAATGTTTGCATCAATCCTGGCTGTGCTGGTAAATAGTTGCTTAAAAATTCTTTAAAGTTACGCTCACCGATAAAGCAAATGCCCGTACTATCCTTTTTCGTTGCCGTTGCAAGATTTGCTTCCTTGGCAATTTCACGAATTTGCGGTTTTGTTAAGTGTCCGAGCGGAAACATTGTTTTTGATAATTGCTTTTGATTTAATTGATTTAAGAAATAAGTTTGGTCTTTGTTGTCGTCAACGCCTCGCAGCATTTTATATACGCCGTCTTCGTAAACTACACGTGCATAATGACCTGTAGCTACATAATCAGCGCCCAGTGCCATCGCGTGATCCAAAAACGCTTTAAATTTAATTTCTTTATTGCACATCACATCTGGGTTTGGTGTACGTCCAGCTTTATACTCTTCCAAGAAGTACGTAAATACTTTATCCCAATACTGCTTCTCAAAGTTCACGGCATAATAAGGGATCCCAATTTGATTACATACTTGAATCACATCGTTATAATCTTCTGTTGCTGTGCAGAATCCATTTTCATCAGTGTCATCCCAGTTTTTCATAAACACACCGATTACTTCATAACCTTGTTGCTTAAGCAAAAGAGCCGCCACTGAAGAATCAACACCGCCTGACATGCCAATTACAACGCGTGTTTCATGAGGTTGTTTGTTCATCTTCTTCACCTCCGTTTATTAATTTTGTGCTAATCGCTTCACGATTTTCACAGTTTCGTACGCTGCTTTTTCGACCTGCTCTTTTGTATTGCCAAGACCAAAGCTAAATCGTACGGATGAACGTATTTTATCAGAGGATTTTCCAAACATCGCCACAAGAACATGTGATGGATCAATGGAACCAGCTGTACAGGCTGAACCGCTCGATACAGCAATTCCCGCTAAATCCATATTTACAAGAAACGACTCAATATGCATGCCTGTAAAGCTCACATTGAATACGTGTGACAAGCTGTTTTCTCCTCCGTTGACCTCAAATTCTATGCCTTCATTTACGAAGACAGATATCATTATATCCTTAAATAATCGGTATTGTTGATTTTTTTGCTCACGTGCTGCTTCTGCAAGCAAAATCGCTTGATGAAATCCAACAATACCAGGCACATTTTCTGTGCCTGCTCTTCTCTTACGCTCTTGCTCGCCTCCAATTAATAGAGGAGCAAATGCGACATGTTTAGCTGCATACAAAAAGCCTACACCTTTAGGACCGTTAATTTTATGAGAAGAAACGGACAGTAGATCAATTCCTAACTTCTTTACATCAATCTCCACTATACCATATGCTTGTACAGCATCCGTATGAAAATATGCTCTATGTTCCCGAAGCAACGCACCAATTTCTTCTATTGGCTGTACTGTACCTACTTCATTATTACCATACATAATTGAGACTAAAATCGTTTTTTCTGTCAATGCCTCTTGTACGTCTTGCACATTCACACGTCCAGTTTCATCAACCGGCAAATACGTTATCTCAAACCCCTCATGTTCAAGCATTTTACATGTATTTAAAATAGCATGGTGTTCAATTGCTGTTGTAATAATATGGTTGCCTCGCGCTTTGTTCGCACGAGCAACACCTAATAGTGCTAAATTATCGGCCTCTGTACCACCGCTTGTGAAAATAATTTCATTGGGCGTCGCACCAATACTGCTTGCACAAGCCCGTCTTGCTTCATCAACCGCATGTCGCGCTTGTCTGCCGTAAAAGTGGATACTCGAAGGATTACCGAACATCTCCATCATGTACGGAATCATATGTTCCACAACCTGTGGGTGCGTAGGAGATGTAGCTGCATGGTCTAAATATATACGCTCCATTCATACAGCTCCTTTCTTAAATATAAAACATATATCCATGTCCGTGCTCTTCATCATACTTCACTAAGTCTTCAAGTGTCGTGCTATCTAGTACTTCTTGTACCGCATCGCGAATACGCGTCCAAAGCTGTCTTTGTGCAGGACGTTCTTCTTCAATCCCCTCAACTACACTGATTGGTCCTTCTAATACACGAATTACATCTCCAGCTGTAATATTGGAAGGCGGATCAGCCAGTACATATCCGCCATAGGCGCCGCGTGTACTTTTCACAAGACGTGCGTTTCGCAGTGGTGAAATCAATTGCTCTAAGTAATGCTCAGACAATTCATGTGCCTGTGCTATAGATTTTAATGAAATGGGACCTTCCCCATACTTCTTTGCCAAATCAATCATAATTGTTAAGCCGTAGCGGCCTTTTGTTGAAATTTTCATCCAAGCACCTCTTTTCATTCTTACCTAAGTAAGCCTATAAGATTATATCATAAATTCACATGTGAAGAAATTTCATCTTGAAACGAGAACATGATACGATAAACACACAACACACACAGGAGAGATTGTATGAAACAACCACTTGCACATCGCATGAGACCAACAACAATTGAAGAAATAATTGGTCAGTCTCACCTCGTTGGAGAAGGCAAGCTTCTCCGCCGTATGGTGGAGGCTAAGCACCTGCAATCTATGATTTTATATGGGCCGCCGGGCACGGGAAAAACCTCTATTGCCCGTGCTATTGCCGGCAGTACCGGCACGCCGTTTCGGCTTTTAAACGCTGTTACACATAACAAGAAGGATATGGAGATTGTAGTTGAAGAGGCAAAGATGTCGCGTCATCTTATTTTAATTTTAGACGAAGTACATCGCCTTGATAAGGGCAAACAGGATTTTTTACTTCCGCATTTAGAAAGCGGATTACTTACAATGATCGGCGCTACGACAAGTAATCCTTTTCATTCTATCAACTCCGCGATTCGGAGTCGCTGCCAAATTTTTGAGTTACATGCATTAACAGAAGCAGATATTTTAATTGGCCTGACCCGGGCTCTTAGCACTCACGAAAAGGGACTGGCTTCTTTTGAAGCAGAAGTGACTAAAGACGCGCTACAACATTTTGCAAGAGCATCAGGCGGCGATCTCCGTTCTGCTTATAATGCGCTTGAGCTCGCGGTATTATCTACGTTACCTGTAGATGGCGTTAGAACCATTACACTTGAGATTGCTGAAGAATGCTTGCAAAAAAAGAGCTTTGTCCATGACAAAGACGGCGACTCTCATTATGATGTATTATCCGCTTTTCAAAAAAGTATTCGCGGCAGTGATGTAAACGCCGCTATTCATTACTTGGCACGCCTCATTGAAGCTGGTGATTTAACTAGCATTGCAAGACGGCTTCTTGTGATCGCCTATGAAGATATTGGTCTTGCAAGCCCGCAGGCTGGCCCTCGCACCCTTGCCGCAATTGAAGCAGCAGAGCGCGTCGGATTTCCTGAAGCACGTATTCCACTTGCCAATGCGGTTATAGAGCTTTGTCTCTCACCTAAATCTAACTCGGCTTATCAAGCCATTGATGCAGCACTTCATGATTTACGTACAATGCGTACAGGTGACGTGCCAAAACATTTAAAGGATGCACATTATAAAGGGGCACAAGCATTGGGGCGCGGTATCGGCTACTTATATCCGCATGATTATGAAAATGGCTGGGTAAAGCAGCAATATTTACCGGATCAAATTAAAAATAAAGAGTACTATACACCAAAACAAACCGGGAAATTCGAGCAGGCCCTCGCAGCTGTTTATCACAATCTGCAAAACTCAAAAAAATAGTATAAAATGATGCACATGGGAGACAATAAGCAAAAAACCATTGGGAGGCTTGCTATGAAAGTGCGTCAGGATGCCTGGACCCCGGAAAATGATTTACTTCTTGCAGAAACAGTATTGCGGCATATTCGAAGCGGCAGTACACAAATAAAAGCATTTGATGAAGTAGGAGATATACTAAATCGAACATCAGCTGCTTGTGGTTTCCGTTGGAATGCCGAGGTACGTAGCCGTTATGAAGAAGCAGTGCAGCTTGCCAAAAAACAGCGTAAGGAGGCAAAACGAGCACAGCTACAGCAGCCGCAAAAGAAGCTTATTACACCTCATTTAAGAGCAGAAGCCATTGAAGCTGAATTTTCAGAAGAACCACATGTCTCTTCTCTTTGTATGCAGGATGTAATCCACTTTTTGCAGCAATTTCAGCCAGATACAAAAGATATTATTAGACTGCAAACAGAAAACGATGTACTTCGCTGTGAAAATGAAGCTTTGCGAAAAAAACAACAGAATCTACAAAGAAAGCTAGAACAGTTGCAAAGTGAACAAGGAACAATTCAAGAAGACTATCAAAATCTCGTTCGAATTATGGATCGCGCTCGTAAAATGGTGTTATTTGATGAAATGGAAGAGCGAATTGCACCAATCTTCAAAATGGATAAAAACGGGAACTTAGAGATTATTTCACAGTGAGTAAAAGATATTTTCTAGGTGAGAAAGAAGAATGAGCAATGTGCAGTTGTAATCAGACCTAAGAGCGCCTCGTGCCTGATCCTACTAGGTGCATAAAGTAAGTCGTTTTTACTTTTCCACGGCTGTTATGTTAGTTACACGTATATATGATAAAAAACCTTCCGATCGGAAGGTTTTTTATCAATCCTGCCCTACTCGATTCACTTTTATATTCTTCAGTAGTTGACGGACAACATAGCTTGTCATAATGAGTCCAGCAACAGATGGAACGAAAGCATTGGAGGAAGGCGGAAGCTTTGCTTTGCGAATCTTTGCATTTTCATCTGGTACAATTTCTTTGCGAATTTCCTCACGAATTACAATTGGACTTTCGTCTGAGAACACAACCTTAACACCTTTTTTAATCCCTTCTTTACGAAGCCGTGTACGCACAACTTTTGCAATTGGATCAGTGTGTGTTTTAGAAATGTCTGCAATTTTAAAGCGGGTTGGATCCATTTTATTCGCAGCACCCATACTCGAAATAATTGGGATTTTACGGTGCAAGCATTCCTTAATCAAATGAATTTTGTAAGAGATGGTATCCGATGCATCAATAACAAAATCAAGACCATAAGAAAAGAATTGCTCATATGTTTCTTCTGTATAAAACATTTGAAGTGCAATGACTTCACAATCTGGATTAATATCAAGAATGCGTTGTTTCATAAGTTCAACTTTAGATTGCCCAACCGTCGACATAAGTGCATGTACCTGACGATTTATGTTAGTAATATCTACCACATCTTTATCAACAAGCACCAGTCTTCCTACACCAGAGCGCGCCAACGACTCTGCGGAGAAAGAACCAACACCGCCAATGCCAAGTACACCGACTGTACTATTTTTCAATATTTCAAGACCTTCCTTACCGAAGGCTAACTCATTACGTGAAAATTGATGTAGCATGCTTTCACTCTCCTACTGCAAATTAGTCCAATTTGTATTCTACCTTCTTTTCCTACTATTTGTATAGAAAAAATTATATTTTAAAGAAAAACCATATGAACATAGTATGTCCATATGGTCGTTACTTACATTTATTCTTTTGTAACTTTCAACTGTAAATGCAATTCATCCAGTTGTGCCGTAGCGACTTCACCTGGTGCATCCGTCAACAAGCAACTTGCACTCGCTGTTTTCGGGAATGCAATTGTATCACGAAGGTTTGTGCGACCCGCAAGCAGCATGACGAGGCGATCTAAACCAAGCGCGATTCCGCCATGCGGCGGTGTACCGTAGTCAAATGCTTCTAACAAGAAGCCAAACTGTTCTTGTGCTTCTTCTTGTGAGAAACCAAGTACACGGAACATTTTTTCTTGTACATCTCGCTCATAAATACGTAAAGAACCACCGCCTAATTCATAACCATTTAATACAAGGTCATATGCTTGTGCGCGCACTTGACTTGGATCTGTATCTAGAAGCGGCAAGTCTTCACGGAACGGCATCGTAAATGGATGATGCGCCGCGAAATAACGACCTTGTTCTTCATCGTACTCAAGAAGCGGCCAATCTGTCACCCATAAGAAGTTGTACTTGCTTTCATCAATAAGACCCAGCTCTTTACCCAGTTTTAAACGAAGTGCCCCTAAGCTATCCGCTACTACACTTTTCTTATCAGCTACGAATAGAAGTAAGTCTCCAACTTCTGCTTCTAACAAGCGAATGATTGTTGCACTGTCTTCTTCACCAAAAAACTTCGCAATTGGACCTTTCAGTCCATCAGCCTCTACTTTCAACCAAGCAAGACCTTTGGCACCATAAATTTTCACAAACTCAGTTAACGCATCAATGTCTTTACGGGAATACCTATCAGCAGCACCTTTGGCGTTGATTGCTTTTACTTGGCCACCTGCTTCTACCGCACTTGTGAATACCTTAAAGCCACAGTCCACCGCAAACTCAGATAAATTTGTCAGTTCCATTCCAAAGCGCGTATCCGGCTTGTCAGAACCATAACGGCTCATAGCCTCATCATATGTCATGCGCGGGAACGGCAGGATCACTTCTACACCTTTCGCATCACGCATAACACCGCTCATCATTCTTTCCATCATTTCAATAATTTCTTCTTGCGTTAAGAAGGATGTTTCAATATCGATTTGTGTAAATTCCGGCTGGCGATCCGCACGCAAGTCTTCGTCACGGAAACAACGAGCTACTTGATAGTAACGCTCGAAGCCGCCAACCATTAACAGTTGCTTAAAAATTTGCGGTGATTGCGGCAATGCGTAAAACTCACCTGAATGTACACGGCTTGGCACTAAGTAGTCACGAGCTCCTTCCGGTGTACTTTTTGTTAAAATCGGTGTTTCTACTTCAATAAACTGTTCTCCGTCCAAGAAATCACGCATTGCTTTCGTTACTTTATGACGAAGTTTAAACGTCTCCAACATCACCGGACGACGCAAATCTAAATAGCGATATTTTAAGCGCACATCTTCAGATACATCTGTTTTATCTGCAATTGTAAAAGGTGGCGTTTTTGCCGTATTTAAAATACGAACGTCTGTAGCTTGTACTTCAATGTACCCAGTTGCCAAGTTTTTGTTGATTTGTCCTTCTGCACGTTCAACAACTGTACCTTTTACATGCAACACATATTCATTACGAATTCCTTCAGCAAGCTTTAATGCTTCTGCTGATGTTTCAGGTGTAAATACAACCTGCACAATCCCTGTACGATCGCGCAAATCAATAAAGATAAGTCCACCTAGATCGCGGCGCTTTTGCACCCAGCCCTTTAGCTGTACTGTACTTCCTGCTTCTTGCAATGTTACTTCCCCACAATAATGCGTTCTCTCAGCCATGTTCTCTTCCCCCTTATTGTACTTTCTCTGCTATATAAGTAACGAATGTATCTAAGGCAACCTCTGTTTGGTCACCTGTACTCATATCTTTTACATTAATAACGCCTTGCTCTAGCTCGTTCTCTCCTAATACCGCTACATATTTTGCTTCTGAGCGATCTGCTGCTTTAAATTGGGCTTTAATCTTGCGATCTAGATAATCTTTCTCCGCATTCAAGCCAGCCTTGCGCAAATCATGTACAAGCTTTGTCGCTGCATCCTTCGCTCTTTCACCTAAAGCTACAACGAAGCAGTCCATCTCAAAGGAAACCGGCAACGTAACTTTCTCTGCTTCAAGCGCCATTAGTAAACGCTCAATACTCATAGCAAAGCCAATCCCCGGTGTTTCAGGTCCTCCAATTTCTTCAACAAGACCATTATAACGGCCGCCGCCGCTTAGCGTTGTGATTGCACCAAATCCCTCTGCCTCGCTCATGATTTCAAATACAGTGTGTTGGTAGTAATCCAAGCCTCGTACAAGATTCGGGTCCTTTTCAAACGGAATATCCATCATTGTCAGCAGCTCTTGTACTTTCTCGTAGTAAGCCTGTGAGCTTTCATTGAGATACGCTGTAATAGATGGTGCTGTACCCATCAATTCATGATTACGGTCTTTCTTACAATCCAAAATACGAAGCGGGTTTTTATGTAAACGTGATTGACAATCGCTACAAAACTCATCGATGCGTGGTGCAAAGTGACTTACGAGCGCTTCACGGTGCGCTTGACGACTCTCTTTATCTCCAAGACTGTTTAATACTAGCTTTACATCCTTCAATCCAAGACCTTTATAAAAATCCATTGCCAGTGCCATTACTTCTGCATCGATAGCTGGATCATTGCTGCCAAGCGCTTCAATACCAAATTGAACGAATTGACGGAAGCGACCGGATTGCGGCCTTTCATATCGGAACATTGGTCCAATATAAAATAACTTCGTTGGTTGGGTCGCATCGCCATACATTTTATTCTCAACATAGGAGCGTACAACAGCTGCTGTTCCTTCCGGACGAAGCGTTAGACTACGTTCACCGCGATCAGTGAAAGTGTACATCTCTTTTTGAACAATATCTGTTGTATCACCGACCCCTCGTAAAAATAAATCAGTATGCTCAAAAATTGGTGTGCGAATTTCTTTATAATTATAGCGGCGACAAATATCACGCGCCTGCTCCTCAATATACTGCCACAGCTCAACCGTGCCGGGACGTATATCCTGCGTTCCCCTTGGAATTTGAATCAACATAAACCTTCCTCCTTTTATTTAGAAAAGCGTAGATGGCTCGTTCAGCTCCATAGGGCTGAGGTTCTCTACCCATAAAGGCGCTTTTTGCCTTTTTGAAAAGAGGTTCTCCGCCCGGAGGAACTAGACGCCATAGCTAGATAAGAAAAGCGTAGACGATTCTAGATAAAGCTAGATACTCAAGTATACCTACTCTCTTTTCTCTATACACAAAAAACTCCCGTTCCTACTGTAACAGTAGGGACGAGAGTTTAATACCCGTGGTGCCACCCTAATTGAAGCATTACGCTTCCACTTTTTCAGTAACGCCTGAACGCGTTCTTCTCCTACTCATGTTCAGAGAGAAACCTCCGGAGTGTTCATTCGACAAGTCATCATGCAGAAACGCTTTCAGCCCAAGGCGTTTCTTCTCTTTTCATGTGCTTCTTGTGTACTGTGCTCCATCATCAGTTCAATATTTTGTTAGAAATATGAATTTGTTTACTAATATACGTTTCTTCACGTTGCTTGTCAAGACCGGTCCATATGTTTCTTTAGCTTTTTTACATCATGCAGAGAAATCCCAAACTCAGATGCCAACTCCATATACGTCATATCGCTTTCTTTTGCCAAAAAATCATGAAAACTCACATTAAAGAGCTGGTTTACACTGTTTGTTGCATAATTCATTTTGTTGTTCATTCTCATCAGGTTCATTCCTCACATTCTGTAGCAATCTGTTGATAGTGTTACCAGAATGGAGCGTTTGTATAACTAAACGAATACGAAAAAACTAAAGGACGAGCGTTTGCTCGTCCTTTAGTTACTTTCTACAATGAGTGTCACAGGGCCATCATTGATGAGTTGTACATCCATCATGGCACCAAACTTGCCGGTCTCCACATGAAGACCTTGCTTTTTAAGTTCCTCATTAAAAAAATCATACAGCGGTTTAGCATGCTCCGGCCTCGCAGCTTCCATGAAGTTTGGGCGCCGTCCCTTTCTACAGTCTCCGTACAAGGTAAATTGTGAAATAGATAAAATAGCCCCGCCTTTGTCTTTAACAGATGCATTCATCTTGCCACTCTCGTCTTCAAAAATACGTAAGTTTGCAATTTTTTCTGCCACATACGTTGCATCTTGTTCTTGATCTTCGTGCGTGATTCCCACTAAAAGTGTTAAGCCAAACGGAATACTTCCTACGATAGTTCCATCTACTGTTACAGATGCTTCTTTTGAACGTTGGACAACTACTCTCATTACAATCTCCTTTTAATGCATTAATCGGCGTACTGCATAAATATCATGCACACGTTTGATTCGTTCTACCACCTTCTGCAGATGATGAACATTTTGAATAGAAATAGACATATGAATGGTTGCCATTTTATTTCGATCACTTCTTCCGGAAACAGCCGATATATAGGTTTTCGTCTCATTCACAGCCTGCAGTACCTCATTAAGCAAACCACGGCGGTCATAACCGGAAATTTCAATATCCACATTATATTCTAATTCTTTTTGTGGATCATTTTCCCATTCTACATCCAACAGACGCTCTTTTGCTTCTTCCGTATGAATATTTACACAATCGGAACGGTGAATGGAAACACCTCTTCCTTTTGTGATATACCCGACAATATCATCACCAGGGACTGGGTTACAGCATTTCGAAACGCGAATTAACAAGTTGTCAACCCCGCTTACCTTAATGCCCGAATCGCGCCTGCGAATTTTCATCGGCTTGCGCACTTCGGTCATCGTCTCTTCTAGTAGCTGTTCTTCTTCTCGTTTTTTACGAAACTTATCTGTTAACCTCGTCACAATTTGTGCTGCCGTAATGCCGTTATATCCTACCGCAGCATACATTTCCTCATCATTCGGAAAATTAAATTTATCAGCTACACGCTTTAAATTATCTGCGCTTAATACTTCTTTTAAATCATAATCTAAGTTGCGCAATTCTTTTTCAATCAACTCTTTCCCTTTTTCAATGTTCTCTTCACGACGTTGCTTTTTAAAGAATTGGCGAATTTTATTTTTGGCATGAGAAGTTTGAGCAAGCTTGACCCAATCTTGGCTCGGTCCATACGAATGCTTAGATGTTAAGATTTCAACAATATCTCCTGTCTTTAGCTTATAATCGAGTGGTACCATTTTTCCGTTAATTTTAGCCCCGATTGTTTTACTGCCAATTTCAGAGTGAATGCGATACGCAAAGTCAATCGGAACAGAGCCTAACGGTAGCTCAATCACATCACCTTTTGGCGTAAAGACAAACACCATATCTGAAAACAAATCGATTTTTAAAGATTCCATAAATTCTTCCGCATTGGAAGCATCTTTTTGCCATTCTACAATTTGACGGAACCACGCCAACTTCTTCTCTAAAGGTGCATTTTCCGGTGCTGCTTCAGCTCCCTCTTTATAAGCCCAGTGCGCAGCAATTCCGTATTCGGCAATGCGATGCATTTCCTTCGTACGAATTTGCACCTCAAGAGGATCGCCCTTAGGACCAATCACCGTTGTATGCAAAGACTGGTACAAATTTGCTTTTGGCATTGCAATATAATCTTTGAAGCGACCTGGCATTGGTTTCCAACACGTGTGAATAATACCAAGAACAGCATAGCAATCTTTTATGCTATTCACGACAACACGAACTGCAAGAAGGTCATAAATTTCATTAAACTGCTTATTTTGTACGGCCATCTTTCGATAGATACTATAAATATGTTTAGGTCGACCTGACATATCTGAATGAATAGACACATCATCCAATTTGTCACGAATATCTTTCATTACTGTTTCTAGGTACTCTTCACGTTCCGCTCGCTTTCGCTTCATTAAGTTAACAATACGATAATACTGCTGGGGGTTAAGATAGCGTAATGACGTATCTTCAAGCTCCCATTTAATCGTGTTAATTCCAAGACGATGCGCAAGTGGTGCAAAAATCTCCAAAGTTTCCGTGGCAATTCGCTGTTGTTTTTCAAGGGGCAAATGTTTGAGTGTTCTCATGTTATGCAAACGGTCAGCTAACTTAATTAAAATGACGCGAATGTCTTTTGCCATCGCAACAAACATCTTACGGTGATTTTCTGCCTGTTGTTCTTCATGAGATTTATATTTAATTTTTCCCAGCTTCGTTACGCCATCTACCAGCATGGCAATCTCTTGATTAAATGCTTTTTCCATATCCTCCAGCGTTACATCAGTGTCCTCAACAACGTCATGAAGGAAGCCTGCTGATACTGTGGCTGGATCCATTTTTAAGTCAACAAGGATACCTGCAACTTGAATAGGATGAATAATATATGGTTCACCTGATTTTCTATATTGTTCACGATGTGCCTCGTACGCAAATTCATAGGCACGTTTCACAATCTCCGCGTCTTTATCTGTTAAGTACGTTCTTGCTTTTTCCAGCACCTGTTCTGCTGTAAGCACTTGTTCATTCGCCATGGAATCACCTTTTTATCATAATTAATCCTATTGCTTATAACTGTATTTCACCATTATAACGCAATTATGCATAATTGTGAAAAGGAAAGAAATTGTATTGCCGAAACCTTTTGTGCGTCCGGTTATACACACCGTCTAGAGAATAGCAATAACAACTATATAAACTCATTTACCGGTATGTGCTACTCTTTAGCACGAACCACAATCATCTCTTCTCTCCTACTTCCAATTTTTCATTCATACTAATAGGCTAGGTTAACGCTCTTTGTTAATTTTCGCTGCAGGGTTCGCTTGCCGCGAGCGGTCAGGGAGTCTCCTCAGCGCTACACGCTTGTGCGCTTGTTTCACAGAAGTCTCACCCCTTCACTCTAATTAACAAGTGCCAATAATCACTACCCTTTCTCACAGCCTATATAAAAAGAGCACTCTTATCGAGTACTCAATAAATGTTAGTATGTCATTAACGTTAATACGTCGTAATCACCAATTACCTTGCGACCATCTAAGTAAGACAACTCAACTAAGAATGCAATACCAGCAACAATGCCTCCAAGCTCTTCAACAAGCTTGATTGTTGCTTCAATTGTACCACCAGTTGCAAGTAAATCATCCGTAATTAAAACGCGCTGTCCCGGACGAATTGCATCTTTGTGAATGGTTAAAACGTCCTTACCATATTCTTTGCCGTAGTCGACTTTAATTACTTCGCGTGGCAATTTCCCTTCTTTACGTACAGGCGCAAAACCTACACCTAGCGCGTAAGAAACCGGACAGCCAATAATAAATCCGCGTGCCTCTGGTCCAACTACAAGGTCAATTTGCTTTTCTTTGGCAAATTCTACAATGCGGTCTGTTGCCGCTTTGTAAGCTGCACCGTCATTCATCAAAGGGGTGATGTCTTTAAATACAATCCCTTCTTTTGGATAATCCGGTACAATCGCAATATATTGTTTCAAGTCCATTACCTAAGTGCCTCCTCATGTGCAGAACCGTCTTTCATATGTTGAAACCACATTTTTAATTGTTGATACGTGGAATATACCAATTCTTTTTCAAGTTGTAATTGATTTACTTTTTCGCGATACGTTGCCGATTCTGTTAAATCTCGTTTTTGTGTTTGATGAGCAATAAAAATCACACCATCTTTTATTTTAACAAATTCTAATTCAAAAAACACCATTGTCATGAAATTTACTGTATCTTTTGACCAACCTTTATGCGCACACAGCTGTGCACCATGCTTTACAATTGAAAAAGGCGCTTGTTGACGAAGAAAAGAATAATACCATTTAAAATGTTCTCTTGTTGGAATTGTGCTGAAAGTATGCTGCATTTCTTGATAAAAAACCGCATAAATGCGTGCGGGAAAAGCATTTATAAACATTTGCCGTAAATGCTCGGTTGTAGGAGGCATATCTAATAAAATGACATAGTTGCCTTCCATATGCGACGATGCTTTAGCAGCGGGAATTAGATAATCTCTATATTCATCCACTGAAAACTTTTCAAGCGTTTCTGGACGAAAATAAACAATTTTTACTTTATTCTTTGGCAGCATAGCTATATGCTTTTCCACATTTCTCATGCTGCGCCAGTCAAATAGCTGCCAATCTGTTACAGCAATATCAGCAATCATAATTTGCGGCTTTCTTACATTGTTCCATTCATTAATAGACGCCTCTCCTACAATTGATACTTTTGAAATCGGCGATATTTCCTCCGCCGCCTGCCCAAATCCAAAGCCAACACCGTCAAGCTTTACTTCTTCATCCCTCATTGTCAGCTTTAAATGCGAACCATCTGCCCCGATTTGTCTGATACTTTCTAATGATGCGTCTTCTATGAGCAATCTCGGTTTGGGGTTTCCCACTCCAAATGGTGCCAGCATAGACATTTCTGCAATGGAAGACAGCGTGATATCACGCGGCTGACACGTTACGTCAATTGCAGTAACTGGCAGTAAATCTTCCGGCATTAACTGTATGTCAGCCAACTTATTAAGGCGTACCCGCAATTCATCAACATCCTCTAATTGCAATGTCATACCCGCAGCCATGGGATGACCACCAAAATGTGGGAGTATATCACGGCAATCGGAAAGATTTGCAAATAAATCAAAGCCTTCTATACTTCGAGCCGATCCTTTAGCAATTCCTTTATCACGATCGATACTCAGTATAATGGTTGGTCGATAAAAGCGCTCTACCAGCTTGGACGCCACAATACCTACAACGCCGGCATTCCACCCTTCACGAGCAATCACCAATACCTTATTTTGCTCTGGTGGGTACAGTTCCTCTACTTCTTGTATGGCTTCCTGTGCAATTTGTTTGACAATTTCTTGCCTGTGCTTATTTAATACATCAATCTCTTCTGCTAAGGCCTTTGCTTCCTCCATATCTTTTGTTAAAAGCAAATGAACCGCCGGTGCAGCGTCTTCTAGGCGTCCCACTGCATTAATGCGAGGACCAATCGTAAATCCAATGGTTTCTTCATTTGCTTCTTTTGGGTTGCTGTTTGCTAGTTGTAAAAGTGCAAGAAGCCCTGGTCTTTTCGTTTGACGTAGCTTTTCAATCCCGCGCTTTGCAAGCAAGCGATTTTCGCCGTGCAGGGGCACAAGGTCCGCAATTGTACCAATAACCGCAATTTCAAGCAAATGCTCCGGCACACGTCCTAACAACGCGTGTGCTACCTTAAACGCCACCCCCACGCCAGCTAGCTCTTTAAATGGATAATCATCGAGCTTCGGATGGATAATGGCATATGCGTCCGGAAGGTGCGGCGGCGGTTCATGGTGATCCGTAATAATAAGATCGATTCCAAGTTCTTTTGCCAAATTTGCTTCTTTTACTGCCGAAATTCCGGTGTCCACTGTGATAATAAGAGAAAAACCTGCCTCTTTTGCCCAGCGAAAGGCACCTTCGTTTGGTCCATATCCTTCTGTAAAACGATTCGGAATATAAAACTCGACCTGTGCACCGAGCTCTTGCAAGGCTTCATATAAAACCGTGGTACTGCTCACACCATCTGCATCATAATCACCAAATATCAAAACATGTTCTTTCTCTTTAATAGCTCTGTATATTCTATCTGTTACCTTTTTCATATCCTGTAGTAAAAAAGGATCATGAAAATCTTGCTTTTCTGTATACAAAAAATTGGTGATTGCAGTTTCTGTTTGTAATCCTCTGTGGACCAACAAAGCCGTAACAAAAGGTGTTAAACCGAGAGAATGTGAAAGGTTCTCGATAAGTTCCTCGTTACCAGTCTTTTGTCGCCAACGCGTTTTCGCTTGTAACAACGAAATCACCCCTTAACCAATTTATTATACTAAATTGGCCAAGACTTTTCTATTATTCTTCAGATGAATATGGGTTGATGTGCACAAATACATTTTGTACGTTCGCCTGTGTCATCAAAGCTTCTTTTACTCGTTTGCCAATACGATGTCCCTCTTCTACAGTAATATGAGGATCAACGGAAACTTTAATATCTACAATAACATAATGCCCATGTTCCCGTGCATACAAAGCGTCAACCTTTTTTACCCCTTCCACACCAGAAACAATCTGATACATAGGAGCGATATCTTCTTCGTGCAATACATGATCTAGTGTGCTATGAATGGCTTCCTTTCCAATTGACCAAGCCATTTTAATGACAAGCAAAGATACAAACAATCCAGCAACAGGGTCTGCATAAACCAGCCACGGTATACCAAACCGCCCACCAAGCATAGCTGCACCAATACCGACTAGTGCTGCTAAAGAAGAAAATACGTCTGAACGATGTTCATACGCATTAGCGATAATAGCAGCGCTATTGATCCGTTTTCCTAAGTTATATTTATAGCGAAACATCGCCTCTTTAATAAAGATAGAAAAAATAACCGTCAAGAGTGCGATAAACTTAGGAATTTCCACCTCTCCTTTAAATGCTTCAATAGACGACATAGCAATCTCAAAACCGACGATTGCTAGTAAAACGGCAACAATAATAGCGGAGATAGGTTCTGCTTTGCCGTGCCCGTACGGATGATCTTCATCCGGCGGTCGATTTGCGGCGCGAATACCAAATAAAACCGCTAAAGACCCAACAACATCAGAAGCAGAGTGAACTGCATCAGCAATTAAAGCTGTACTATTTCCCAAAAACCCCACAATCGCTTTAATTGCCGCTAAAATCACATTTCCAACAATCCCTACAATGGCACCAATTTGAGCTTGTTTTAACCGTTGTTGGTTTTCCATACTCAACTTCCCTTCTCTTCTGAACAGCTTTAAACGCTAATACTCTTTATATATTATGAAAAAACACTTGTTTTTAAGCAGAAAAGGATGCTCCGCTATGGAGCATCCTTTTTACACTTGTAATTCCGGTTTTGTTTCTTCTTCCTCTTTCTTTCCTTTGCCTTTCTTCAAACGACTCTTTTCTAAGAGCAGCCAAATTTGTGAAGCGACAAATACAGAAGAATAGGTTCCCACAATTAATCCGATAAACAAAGCGATTGAAAAGCCTCGTAATGAATCACTACCAAAAATCAACAAGGAAATAACAGGTAACAATACAGTTAATACAGTGTTTACAGAGCGTGCCAATGTTTGACGCACACTTAAGTTTACAATCTCCTCTAAATCCTGTATGGTGCGAATCTTGCGCTTTTTGTACAACTCACGGTTACGATCAAATGTAACAATAGAGTCATTAATAGAATAGCCCACAATTGTCAATACAGCCGCAATAAATGGTAAGTCCACCTCTAAACGCAACACACTAAATGCAGTAATGATAAAGAACGCATCATGTAACAAAGCAATAACGGCAGCTACGGCATACGTAAAACGGAAGCGTAAACTTACATATAGGATGATACCTACGGATGCAATCAGTACAGCAATAAGTGCATTTCGTGCTATTTCTTTTCCAATTGTAGGAGACACAGTACTCACACTTGGCTCATTACCATATTTATCCTTCAATTCACTCTTCACTTTTGCAATTTCGTCTTTCGTTAACACATCTTTCAAACGAACAGCAGCACTGTCATTGTTCGTCCCTGTTAACACGATGTCTTGCGCAACAATATCTAGAGCTTTTAAATCTGCCTTCAGCTCAGATACATTCATTACAGCATTGCTCTTTACATCAATACGAGAACCGCTAGAGAAATCGATGCCTAGGTTTAGTTTAAAGATAGACAATACAATGATACCTATTACAGTGAATACAATAGAAAACGTTAAAAACGATTTGCCCACTTTCACAAAGTCAATCTTATCAAACTTCGTCGGCGCATGTTCTACACCTTTTGAAATTGGAATAATATCTTTTGCTTTAACACCAAAATAACCAATTTTTTTATCAAAATAACGGCTGTTTACAAGAAGTCCGAGCATCAGTCTCGTTCCACCTACGTTTGTCGCAAAACCTACGATTAAGCTGACCATTAAACTTGTAGCAAAACCCTTTACGGCGCTTGTTCCAAAAATAAACAACACAATTGCTGCTAGCATCGTTGTGATGTGTGCATCTAGTACCGTTAAAAACGAATGGCGATTCCCCGCACGATATGCAGCCATCACAGATTTACCGATTTTTAGTTCATCTTTAAAGCGCTCATCCGTGATGATATTCGCATCTACAGCGATACCAACCCCTAGTACAAGTGCCGCAATGCCCGGCAATGTTAACACTGCGTTCATCCAATCAAAGATAAGTAAGGTCACATAAATATACATCAACAAGTTAATAACTGCGACAATCCCAGGTAGTCGATAGTACACAATCATAAACAAGAAGATAAGTGCAATACCGATGATACCTGCTAGGATTGTTTTTTGTAGCGCTGTTTCCCCAAACTTCGCCCCAACAGATGTAGAATACATTTCTTCTAGCTCGACTGGAAGCGCACCAGCATTTAACAGCTTCGCTAGATCTTTCGCTTCTTCCGGCGTAAAGTTACCTACAATCGACACTTCCGTTTGATTAAAGACTTGGTCTACACTTGCTGCGGATAGATATTTGGGATTTGGTTTTCCAGCTTCCGCTTTATAAGAATCTTTTCCTTCTTCAAAATCAAGCCAAATGACCATGAAATTCTCTGGCTTCATTGCCAATACCTTTTCAGTTACACTGCGAAACTTCTCTGCACTTTTTAGTGTTAGTCCCACACTTGGTCGATTTTGTTCGTCAAACGTTTGCTTCGCTCCATTTTCTTTTAAATCTGAACCGTCCATGAGCAAATTATCATTTACATCACGAAACGTTAATTTTGCCTGTGTAGATAGAACTTCCCGCGCCTTATTTTGATCTTTAACGCCTGCTAGTTGGACGCGAATACGGTCTGTTCCTTCAATTTGAATGTTTGGTTCGCTAACCCCTAGAACGTTGACACGATTTTCAAGGGCATGCACCGTGCTGACAAGCACATCACGTGTAATTTTGTCCCCTTCTTTAGCCGGCTTCACTTCATATAAAACTTCAAAGCCGCCGCGCAAATCGAGTCCGAGATTAATGTTTTGTGTGATATTCTTTGTTGTCGCACCCATCAATGCGCCCACTATTAGGACGATTAAAAAAAACGCGACAATTCTGCTGCTCCGCTTTGCCATGAGTATAGACTTCCTCCTTTTGTTTGTAACGAGCTGTAATTGTACATCATCAGTTGTTCTCGTATTCTTCAAAAGACCTGAGTGGTGCTTTATAGGCCTCCATTGTCAAATATGTCATATAGTCGCTTGATGAGAGCGCCAACACGTCGTTGACTAGTTGATATAATTTTATTTCTTCCGGTTGCTTCCACTTCTTACTCATTAAGCAATCCCATATTTCTTGCGCCGTTACCTGATCATAGCCTAATAACTTAAACTCATCCGCCTTGCTTTCAAGCACAACTTGAAGCTGTTCTCGATACGCATTCACAGGATGTTCCTTCACACCCATCCAGAATCCTCCTTCATTTTTGAGCGCTATACATATTTGCACGAGAATTTTTGAAAGGTTTTGAAAAAACCTTAGAAAAAAATGCTTGTACATATACTTGTCATGCTTGCCTTATGTATGTGCATATAGATTATTGTAAATCATTCTATGGCTTTTGAGAAGGTGGGAACGAAATGACAAAGCAGAGCTTTTTACGTGGCACGCTAATTTTAATAGCCGCCGGTTTAATTACAAGGGTGCTCGGCTTTATCAATCGAATTGTAATGGCGAGAATTCTTGGTGAAGAAGGTGTTGGCTTATACATGATGGCTGTACCGACTTTTATCTTAGCCATTACTGTCACACAAATGGGACTTCCTGTTGCCATTGCAAAGCTGGTTGCAGAAGCCGAGGCCTTACACGACAAAACACGTGTCAAAAAGATACTTGTTGTTTCTTTAAGCATTACATTATCACTTAGTTTTATTTTTACGATTGGGTTATTGTTCACTGCACCTATGCTATCTCAGAAGCTATTAACAGATTCTCGCACATTATATCCGCTTGTTGCCATCTTGCCGGTCGTTCCGGTCATTGCTGTATCATCTGTGCTACGGGGCTATTTCCAAGGAAAACAAAATATGAAACCGAGTGCTTACGCACAAGTAATTGAACAAGTTGTCCGTATTGCACTCATCGCCTTTTGTATTAAAATTTTTCTACCGTTCGGCATTGAGTATGCCGCTGCTGGCGCCATGGTATCGGCCGCAGCAGGAGAACTTGTTTCACTCTTATATATGCTGATTATCTTTCAGAAACAAAAAACATTTTCAGTACGTCATCGCTTTTTTACGACTGTAAAAGCAGGAAAAGACACATTGCATTCCCTAATGGGTATCGCCTTACCGACAACAGGTAGTCGAATCATTGGTTCTCTTTCCTATTTTTTAGAGCCCATCGCCGTCACACAAAGCTTAGCAATTGCTGGTGTAACAGCCGCAGTAGCTACCAAGCAGTATGGGGAATTGACTGGGTATGCATTGCCACTGTTATTTTTACCGTCTTTTATCACCTATGCTTTATCAACCTCACTTGTTCCTTCTGTGAGTGAAGCTGTTGCAAAAAAACAACCACATCTCGTTGAATATCGCCTACAACAAGCTCTTCGTCTTTCGTTTATATCAGGAGGGTGGTCGGTTGTAATTTTATATATCTTTGCATCTCCTATTTTGACGTTAATGTATGGAACGGATCATGCTGCACCGTTTATACAGCTATTAGCACCTTGTTTTATTTTTTATTACTTTCAAGGTCCTCTTACCTCGATGTTGCAGGCATTGGACTTAGCAAAAGCAGCCATGTTAAATAGCCTAGTTGGATCAGCAGTCAAAATTGCAGGTATCTTTTTGCTCGCCTCAAGAAGTGAATTTCAAATTATGGGCGTAGCACTTGCCATTGCTGCTGGTCTTGTGACGGTAACATTGCTCCATTATGCGACCGTCTTGAAGAAAATCACGTTTACCATCTATGCTCGTGACTATCTGTTGGGGGTAGCGGCCATCTTTATTGCCGGAATGGCAGGCCGCTTATCAGAGACACACCCAATATTTTCTTCCCTTGGGGTGCAAACGTTATTTTCTATTACATCTATCACACTTTTATATATAGTTTTACTACTTGTACTTGGATTAATCCGCAAAGAAGAGCTTGCTCGTATTCCATTCCTACATAAACTCATGAGAAAATAACACAGCCACGATGGCTGTGTTATTCGTCTTTTAGATCTACAAAAAATTCATCATTTTGTACCGTACAGTACGAAATTTGAGTAATATCTTTATAACCAAGCTCACGTAGCTTTTGGCGCAACCACAAGTTTGTTTTTCCTATTTTTTCTAAATGATCATCTTGAATTGTACCATCAATAATGAGAGGCAGCGCGAATACAGCTTTTGTATCTACGTTGCCTTTTTGCGGCTTCCTAAATACTGACAATTTGCCGGAAGGTTCTAAAATAGCATATTCCACATCTCGAATATCACCTATATCCTTTTCTCGGAGTTGCATAAGTAAATCATCAAAATTATAACGCTGTTTTCTCATTTGCACTTCATCAACTTTTCCGCCACGAATTAAAATAGACGGTTCTCCATCTAACATCTTGCGCGCTTTTTGGCTTTTAAGAGATAGAAAAGCTAACACAATTTGCAACACCATAAGTAGAATCATTGGTGTAAGTTGATGCACGATTGGCTTATCAGGTTTTTCAATTGCGACGACTGCCAGTTCACTCAACATTAAAAAAACAACTAAATCGAGAACGTTGAGTTCGCCAATTTCCCGCTTGCCCATTAAGCGAAAAATAATGATAATTACACCATACAATACGACTGTACGTATAGCAATCTCTAATAAGTCCACCGAGATCCCTCCGTAAATACAAATATACCTGTACTATAATGCCCATTTTCACATGAAACTATCACTTTACAGTTCGAATGTACAACAAATCATATGTACTTATATATCATACGCAAGCAGGAAAGTTTATTTCTACTTCTCTAGTCTAACTTGTACGTTTCAGAAATATGCTTGTATTAAGGAGGGGATAAAATGTCCGGAACGAAAAAACTATCCACAGCTGTTCTATTCGGTCTCAGTACAGTCCTTGTGCTTGCTGCCATCGCGAGCTTTGGAATTGCATTGCTGGCAAAGCTCACAAATATAAGTGATTCTTCTCTCGTTGTTATCATATTTATACTTGCTATCATCTCAATGCTTGCCTCAGGCTTTGTATCTGGCATGAAAGCAAAAATGAAAGGGTGGCTTGCAGGGGGCGCAACAGGTATTTTCTTTTCTTTATTTGTATTTCTTATTAATTATTTAGGTTATTCCCAAGGCCTCTCAAAAGAAAGCATGGTATACCATCTGGGGCTTATTGCGGCGAGCACAATCGGCGGTATCTTTGGTGTGAACACTGCTAATAAAAACTAAAAAGACTTGGCATATGCCAAGTCTCTTTAGTTTGTTACCGCTTCTTTCTTCGCCGTTACTTCACGGACTGCGTTGCGCTCAAATGTTAAATGAGAGCCATCACCTGTTTTAATCACAACTGTTGTATCAGAGACAGAATCAATTACACCGTGCAAGCCGCCAATTGTAATAATACGATCACCTTTTTGTAGACCGCTTTGCATAGCAGCAACTGCTTTTTGACGTTTTTGTTGCGGACGAATTAGCAAAAAATAAAATACCGCAAACATAAGAACCAATGGTAATACTTGTGTCACTAAAGCGTTCATGAGTATACCTCCTTATCTATTTAGAAATTCTTAGCGTTCGGTTTGTTAAAGCCATATTGCTCAAAAAACTCCTCACGGAAATCACCGAGACGATCTTCACGAATGGCCTGACGAACCTGCTCCATTAATTTTAGCAGAAAATGCAGGTTATGATAAGATGTTAAGCGAATTCCGAATGTTTCGTCACATTTTAACAAGTGGCGAATGTAAGCACGTGAATAGTTTTTACATGTATAGCAATCACATTTTGGATCTAGTGGTCCAAAATCTCTTGCATACTTCGCATTTTTAATTACGACACGCCCCTCACTTGTCATACATGTGCCGTTTCGTGCGATACGGGTTGGCAATACACAGTCGAACATATCAATACCACGAATGGCACCGTCAATTAAAGAATCAGGTGAGCCCACTCCCATTAAATAGCGCGGCTTATTCGTAGGTAACCAAGGCGTTGTGAAGTCCAGTACACGATTCATTACGTCCTTCGGCTCTCCTACTGACAATCCACCAACTGCATAGCCCGGGAAGTCCATAGACACCAAATCCTGCGCACTTTGGCGACGTAAATCCTCATATTCACCGCCTTGTACAATTCCAAACAGCCCTTGATCATGCGGTCGTTGGTGCGCCTTTAAGCAACGTTCTGCCCAGCGGCTCGTACGCTCCACGGAACGCTTCATATAGTCGTACTCAGCAGGGTACGGCGGACACTCATCAAATGCCATCATAATGTCGGAACCGAGGGCATTTTGAATTTCCATCGCCTTTTCAGGAGAAAGAAACAGCTTATCACCATTTAAATGGTTACGAAAGTGAACGCCTTCTTCTTCAATGCGACGAAATTCACTCAAGCTAAATACTTGAAAGCCACCAGAATCTGTTAGGATTGCGCGATCCCAGTTCATAAATTTATGAAGACCACCTGCTTCACGAACAATTTCATGACCCGGACGAAGCCATAGGTGATACGTATTACTTAAAATAATGCCCGCATCCATTGCTTTTAGTTCTTCCGGTGCCATTGTTTTGACTGTTGCTAAAGTTCCAACCGGCATAAATACTGGTGTTTCAAAGGAACCATGCGGTGTATGAACACGACCAAGACGCGCTCCCGTTTGTTTACAAGTTTTAATTAATTCATATGTGATTGCCATAAGAGAAACTCCTTTCTTATGCTGCTTATAAAATCAGCATTGCATCTCCAAAACTGAAGAAGCGGTATTTTTCACGAACTGCTTCATTGTAGGCATGAAGTACATGCTCTCTTCCAGCTAAAGCACTAACAAGCATAATTAACGTAGATTTTGGCAAGTGAAAATTTGTAATCATACCGTCAGTGGCTTTAAAGGTGTACCCAGGATAGATAAAAATACTCGTCCAGCCTGATGCTGCCTGGAACGTACCATCTTCCGCCGCAATGGTTTCGAGTGTACGTGTTGATGTAGTTCCTACCGTGATGATGCGACCGCCTTCTTCTCTTGTGCGATTTAATAAAGCAGCCGTCTCTTCAGACATATAATAATATTCCGCATGCATATCATGCTCTTCAATATTATCCACTGAAACCGGTCTGAATGTACCAAGACCTACATGCAAAGTAATAAAAGCAATATGTACACCCTTTGCACGCAGCTCGTCTAAAATAGCATTTGTAAAGTGTAACCCAGCAGTTGGTGCGGCAGCAGAACCAACTTCACGAGCAAATACTGTTTGATATCGATCACGGTCATCTAATGTCTCCTTAATATACGGAGGCAGTGGCATTTCACCAAGCTCGTCCAAAATTTCATAAAAAATACCCTCGTAGGAAAACTTCAGCTTGCGTCCGCCTTGTTCACTTATACCAATGCACTCTGCACGAAGCTTGCCTTCACCAAAGGAAAGAACCGTTCCTTCCTTCACACGTTTTGCCGGTTTTACAAGCGTTTCCCAGCAATCATTCTCTTCTTGCTTTAAAAGTAGCACTTCGATATGAGCACCCGTATCATCTTTTACCCCATGCAAACGTGCAGGCATCACCTTCGTTTCATTTAAAACGAGTGTATCCCCCGCTTTAAAATAAGAGGTAATATCGTAAAAATACTTATGAGAAATTTCTCCTGTTTCACGGTTTAACACCATCAATCTGGAACTTTCTCGGTTTTCAAGGGGAGTTTGTGCAATTAACTCCTCTGGCAAATGAAAATCAAAGTCATTAATGTTCATAATTTCACCTGTTTCATTTCTCATGTAAATTTAATTGCTGTTTAGTCAACTTAATTCTATCGAAACTTGCTTAATATATACAAAATGAGAGATATCACAACACTGAGAACAATTGAAGTTACAATTGGAAAGTAAAAGGTTACATTACCTTTTTTAATTAAAATATCACCTGGAATCTTACCAATAAAACGCCACAATAAGCCCATGACAATAAAGACAATACCTACTGTTAGAAACAGCTTTGACATGTCCATTATTGCGGCACCTCTATTCCGAAATGTTGATACGCAAGCGGCGTTGCAATACGGCCGCGTGGTGTACGTTGCAAAAAGCCTATTTGCAATAAATACGGTTCATATACATCTTCAATTGTATGGGCTTCTTCTCCGATGGTCGCCGCGACGGTTTCTAGGCCGACGGGGCCGCCTCGGAATTTTTCAATAATCCCGAGCATGAGCTTATGATCAATATGATCGAGTCCTAAACGGTCCACCTGAAGCAATTCAAGTGCTGTACGTGTAATATCAATTGTAATTGTTCCATTTCCGCGTACCTGCGCAAAGTCGCGAACACGCCGCAATAAGCGGTTGGCGATACGAGGCGTTCCGCGTGCGCGTTTCGCAATTTCGACTGCCGCATTTCGATCAATTTCAATCGCAAATACTTCGGCTGTTCTTGTTACAATATCTGAAAGTTGATCAGTTCCGTAATATTCTAAACGCGCCAATACACCAAAACGATCTCGCAGCGGTGACGAAAGTGCACCAGCTCGTGTAGTCGCACCAACAAGCGTAAAAGGTGGCAGATCCAATCGAACCGACTTAGCAGTAGGCCCTTTACCAATTACAATATCTAAACAAAAATCTTCCATTGCCGGATACAACACTTCCTCTACTGACCGCGGCAAACGATGAATTTCATCAATAAACAGCACATCCCCAGGCTGCAAAGCTGTCAGCACGGCTGCCAAGTCCCCCGCACGCTCTATAGCAGGACCTGAGGTAGTTCGAAGATTCACTCCCATTTCATTAGCAATAATCGAAGCTAATGTCGTTTTCCCAAGCCCTGGTGGCCCGTACAAAAGCACATGATCTAGCGTTTCTTCCCTAAGCTTAGCTGCTTCTATAAAAATCTCAAGATTATGTTTTACTTTCTCCTGACCGATATACTGCCGCAGGGTTTGGGGACGGAGTGAATATTCAAAATCCACGTCCTCGTATATCGACTCTCCTGAAACAAGACGTTCATCCATGCTACTCACCTCTTACCGTTTAATAGAAGTTGCAACGCCTTTTTGATATATTGATCGGTAGATAACGCTTCTTTGATAAGATCAGGGACAACACGAGCAATTTCTCTTTCTGCATAACCAAGAGCCTTTAATGCCTCAAGTGCTTCATCCAGTTCTACAGATACACGCTCAGACTTTTCAAATGCATCCGGCGCAGAAAATAAGTCAGGCAACGCATCAGGGACAAGATCATTCAGCTTGCCTTTTAAATCTAAAATCATTTGCCGCGCTGTCTTTTTCCCCACTCCAGGGAACTTAACCAAAAATTTCTCGTCTTCTTGCTCGACAGCCTGTACAACTTGTTTCGTTTGTCCCGCTGCTAAAATAGCAAGCGCTCCCTTTGGTCCAATTCCAGACACACTAATCAGTTTCATAAACAGCGCACGCTCTTCTCGCGATTGAAATCCATATAGTGCAAGAATATCTTCTCTTACATATTGATATGTATATACGCGAATTTGTTGTTCACTTTTACGGAACATATAAGGGTTAGGTGTTAATAACTGATAACCAATTCCATTATGGTCCAAAACAATATATTCTGGCCCTACAAACTCAACACTACCTGTGATATATTCAAACAACCTAAGCTCTCTCCCTTTTTAGTCATGTATTCCATTTTACCACAAGGAAGCCGTACAAAAAAGAATGAGACTAGCCTTGGCTAGTCCTTTTTCATAGAATAGGGTTTCATCGTTTTAATTACTTCTTCATATTGCTTTTTCGACTTGACACGAATACCACGTTCTAATTTCTCTCTTTGGTAGCTCTTCAGCTTCTCCATATCAATCTGAAAAAACGAATGAATAGCATTTTTTTCATCGGGTATACCTTTAAAGATCTGTAAAATACCTTCCTTGGAAACGCCAAAATAACCACTTGTCTTAAGTAAAGGAGATATATCGTTCACACGCTTTTGCAGTACAATTTGCACGTCATCTCGATCTACTAATTGCCAATTTTTATAGCGGCGCAATGAATCTTCGAGACTCACCGTATCCACGCGAAACATCTCTTCACTTACTTCCCCGTCCAAATATGTGCGTTGTAAGATAATAGTTACAGTAGGTTTCTTAGTCGGTCCAACCATGTCGTTCGGAATTTTTGCTTCATACGAAGTAGGAATTAATAAGCCCGTAAAAGAGCAGCACACAAACGCGGTTAAGATTGCCTTCACTAGGAAGCTCATTGCCTTCACCTCTTTGCACATGGTAACTTCTGTTAGATAGGATTTCCTAAACTTCAAAAAATTATCCTTATCTATTATTAAGAAAAAGCTTTGTTTCGTGAACAGTCAATACAAGTGGTGGTATTAATACAGAAAATGCTCGTTTAAACACAGAATTCGTTCCTACTTCTCCAATACCGTAAAACAAATAATCCTCACTCAGTGCCTGAAGCAACAAGCCTCGTAATTCTTTTTCACGAAATACACCATTGGTAATCCACTTCGCCAATGTACTGTAAATTAAATGATCACGTAATTCTGCATCAGTTGATCCAATAGCATCTAACATCCATTGTGCGTATGGATACGCATCTACATCTTCCGGCACAGCATAATGATTTTCCTGAATAGCCTGCAGTTCTCTTTTTAACTCCTGTTCGTTTGTCATATGTATCCATCCCCCTACATTTCTTAATATAATTGTACCATGTCTTTACATGACAAAGGGAGAAGCATAATGCTTCTCCCTTTGCTTTTTTAGCGTGTCATACGATTGTAATCGGAACGTACAGAACGGAACATATCTTCTAAATCTTTGTTCATATCGTTTGTCATCGTACCATCACGCAAATTAGTATTCATTTTGTTCACGCGGTTGTACATACTTTCGCTTACTGTAACTTGTACGTTTCTTCCCTTTGCATATGGCATTGCTACTTGACGGATTTTATCTTTGAGTTTACCTTCACTCATTGTTCCGTCAGACTTAACGGCAACTAACACATCATTTCCATATACAACGGTTGAGACACGATCGATTTCATGTAATCGCTTTACACGATTGGTAATTTTTTCAGAAGTTGCGCCGTCTCCGTTTGTATAATATCCATTCATAGTAACATTACGTGTAGAATAGGAGTTATCAAGGTGATTGTGAAAATTCCGGTCACCATAGTAATTATATCCCACTTTGTCTTTGTTTTTATGAATTTTTTGGTTTATCTTTGTATACTTTACATTGCCGTAATGATCTGTTTTTGGCTCACGATATGCTACACGATTCATGTTTAAATCGCTATAACGGTCCGTAATGCTGGCTGGCCTTGGAGCATATCCATAAGAGTTTGGATAATTACCAAAGCCATAATAAGACGTACGCTCATACGCAAAATCATCTGCTGTTTGTTCTTTATATCGTTCCATAGCGGTGTCTTTTTTATCTGTATTACAAGCTGCCAAGACGCCCACCGCCAACAACGAAGTTGTCACAATCTTAAGTTTCTTGTTCAATACAAAGACCCCCTCTGCAAAATCGAGCCAAGAAAATGGCTCTGTATTAGCTTGCGCTTTAGAAGGGGTTTTAATCTGTCAGTATTTAACTTGATTTGCACGTTGTAACAACTGTCTTAAACATGATGTACGCTTTTCATAATGCTCTATGGTGAACGTAATGATTTTTTCTTCAAATAATGTTTTCGTTTCTTCAGGCAATAATATGAAGTACTGCCACTCTCGTAACAGGTCTTCTGGAAATATCAAGCCCAGTAAAAATACTTTTATATTCATAAAAGTATACTCTTTGTATTCTTCACAAATCGCTTCATAATCCCAGCTCAAATTAGGCATCAAGGCATGAAAATACTTAATATAATCATATATACAGGGTCCGTAGCTTACACAATCAAAATCAATTAGGTAAACCTGGTCTGCTTTAATAAAATTATGCGGTACTACATCACCGTGGAGAACGCATGATGATAAACGACGTATATCTTCCATACATAATTCTCGTAGCGCAGTATATGCCCAACCTAAGATATCATTTACAACTTCCGACCCTACATATCCTGAAATTTCATCTCGAGAATGAAAAAACGTTCGCAAACGCTTCTCCCATTTCGCAAGCCAATCCAGCTTAGGTACCATAGAACGTATATGCTGCGGCAACAACTTTGCATATTGATGATATTTCGTTAACACTCGAAGTCCCGCAAACCGATTGTCTTTTTGTGAAAGCGTAAATAATTCTGTATGACCAATATAATCCATCACTAACCAATATACACCTGAGAAAGGTATATATAATACATTAGACACAAAGGGCCGTATACATGTTGTTTGAGAAAAGCCGACCTGTTGTAGCTCGCTTAACAACAAAGACTGTTGGTGGACTTTATATATATCTTTGTAACCCTTTACAATATATATATGTTCTTCTGTATACACCATATATACAAACGCCTTAAGCTGCACAATACGGTAAACCGGCATATATGTGCGTAAGAATGAAAAAAGGCGCGCGGTAAACGCATCGCCTTTTTCTTGTTCATTCTGTATCATCGTCCGCGCTTGGCACACCAAACATTGCAGCTTGATCCGGGCGATAATACGGCGCCATCGGTTGCGGTGCGTACGGTACATATGGCATAGACTGATAATACGGTGCCTGTTGCGGGTTGAATGGATAATATGGTCCACCTGACATTGGTGGAGGTGCATACGGATAACTTGATTGCTGATCGTCGCATCCGCAATCCCCTTGTGCCTGTGGTGGATAGTTATCCATTCCAGGTGCAGCGTTTGGCATATACAATGATGATGACTCATAAGGCGCATGATGATTTGGTTGCATTAAGGAAGATGACTCTTGCATCACACCTTGCACATATTCCGGATATGGCATCGGATATTGCGGCGCAGGTGGCATGTATGGCATCATACCTTGCGGTGGATACTGCGGCGCATAAGGCATTGGCGGCATATATGGCATCATCCCCTGCGGTGCATATGGCGGCGGGTATGGTGTAGGCGGCATATACGGCATCATACCTTGTGGCGGATACTGCGGCGCGTAAGGCATTGGCGACATATCGTATGGCATTGGGTATGGATTCATATCGTATGGCATCATCGGCGAACCATATTGCGGATAACCTGGATTCATATACATACCAGGATCAACAGGCGGCATATTATTATAAGACGAATACGGTTGTTGCACATCCATTTGCCCCATTACACCGGGGATTGCTTCTGGAGCCGGTGGTGCTACCGGTTCGTTCATAACCGGCATCGTTTTATCTGTAACAGGCGCAGTAAAGTTTGGCGCATTCATAATTGGCATTGCTTTGTTTGCTGCTGGTGCTGTAAAGCTCGGTGTCTCCATCATTGGCATTGCTTTGTTTGCTGCCGGTGCTGTAAAGCTCGGTGCCTCCATCATTGGCATTGCTTTGTTTGCTGCCGGTGCTGTAAAGCTCGGTACCTCCATCAGCGGCGTTGCTTTGTTTGCTGCTGGTGCTGTAAAGCTCGGTGCCTCCATCATTGGCATTGCTTTGTTTGCTGCTGGTGCTGTATTTTGGTTATCTTTTGCAGCTTGCACAGCATCTTTTTTTGCTTCAAAGGCTGGTGCCACAACGTTATCCTTTTGTGCAGCAGGTGCTATCGTATTGTCTTTGTTTGCCGGCTTTGTTGCGATAGGCTCTGTTTTAGTTGCCGGTACTTTAAACTCGTTTGCCATATTAAAGGTCTTAGATGGTGGCTGCGGTGGTTGCGGTAAAATGTTGACGGAAAACTTCGTTACATCTTTAAGAGGAGATTCCGGCTTTTGTGCTGGTTTAGCAGCAATTGGTGCCTCTGGCTTTTGTGCTGGCTTCGCAGCAATCGGCGCTTCTGGTTTTTGTACAGTTGGTGTCACCGGCTTTTCTTTTTGCGGAGTTGTTATCTGCGTTTCTTTTTGCACTGTCTGTAACTGTGTTTCCTTTTGCTTACTCATTGGCATTTGCATAGCTGGTTGTTCAGAAGCTGGGCCAGTTTGGGCCTGCTGTTCATCTTCGTCCAAAATTGTTAAATTTTGTGATTGAGCTGGTATTGTCTGCTTCACATACTCTTTTGGAGGTGCTGATCCTCCTCCGGCGTATTTGGCACTAGTCGATGGTACTTTAATCTTCATGCCAGGCATAATTAAGTCCGGATTACTCAGTTGTGCATTAGCTTGCTTTAACGTTTCTGAGTCTACCCCATATTTTTTCGCAATCTTCCACAGGGTATCTCCTTTTTGTACGATGTGAATTTTCACATTTTCCCCCTCCTGTACGACTTCTCTATGATAGAAACGGTATGTTCAGGCAAGTTGCTACTTCATCACAATGTATGCGCGGAGAAATACATTTATGTACATGTGAAATGAGAAAGGACGAAAAAGCATGAAATGAACGAAATAAAAAAGGTAGCAAACATTTCGCTACCTTTAAGAGATGATTATGCGCGGGCCAACATACGATTAAGTGCCAATGTTGCTTCTGCTGCAATTGTCTGATCTACCTTAATAATATTGACTTCCTCACCTTTTTCTAAAGACTCTAATGCCCATAACAAATGCGGTAAATCAATTCTGTTCATCGTTAAACACGGACACATGTATGGGTTTAGAGATACAATATGCTTATCAGGATGCTGCGCAATCATGCGTTTGACTAAGTTCATTTCAGTTCCTATTGCCCACTTGCTACCCGCCGGTGCCTTTTCAATGGTTTCAATAATATATTTCGTTGAACCTGCATCATCTGAGGCTGCTACAACTTCTCGGCAACATTCTGGATGAACAATGATGCGCATATCAGGATGCTGTTTACGTATATTTTCAATATTATGCACTGTGAAATTTTGATGAACTGAGCAATGCCCCTTCCACAGAATTACCTTAATATCTGCAAGGTTTCCTTCATACTCTAGCGTATCTGTTTGCGGATCCCACACCGCCATATGCGCAAGTGGTATCCCTAAATCATACGCAGTATTACGTCCTAGATGTTGATCTGGTAAAAAGAAAATGCGTTCCTTTTGTGTAAAAGCCCATTCAACCATTGCTTTGGCATTAGATGATGTAACTGTCGCGCCCCCGTTGCGGCCACAAAATGCTTTAATAGCAGCTGTTGAGTTTACGTATGTTAATGGAAGCATCGTATCGCCAAACAGTTGCTGCAATTTCAGCCAAGCTCTTTCTGTTTGCTCAATATCAGCCATATCAGCCATAGAACAACCTGCACGCATATCAGGTAATATGACAACCTGTTCATCTGTTGTTAAAATATCTGCTGTTTCTGCCATAAAATGAACACCGCAAAATACGATATATTTGGCTTTTTTATTTTGCGCAGCAACTTGTGCTAATTGTAAGGAGTCGCCTGTCGCATCTGAAAAAATAACCACTTCATCTTTTTGATAATGGTGTCCTGGGATAAATAATGTTTCACCGAAATGTTCTTTAATCTCTGAAACGCGCGCTTCCATTTCTTCTCTCGTCATTTGGCTATACCTTTGTGGCAATGTGACTTGCACACCCTGAGCCAACTCTAAAATGTTCATAGTCATATCCCCTTTTATACCTCAATATTAAAACTAATATCTAGCGCTTTTACAGAATGTGTTAGCATGCCTAGAGAAATATAATCCACACCCGTACTACCGTAATCCTTTAGGTTTTGCAGTGTAATACCGCCTGACGCCTCAGTTATGATATTTGACGGAACAAGCTCACACAGCGTACGTACTTCTTCCGGTGTACGATTGTCAAACATAATAATATCCGCACCTGCTTGAACCGCTTCAAGCACCTGCTCCTTCGTTTCCGTTTCCACCTCTACCTTTACCATGTGACCTAGCTCTTTCTTTACAACTTCCACTGCTTTTGTAATGGAACCGGCAAATGCAATATGATTGTCTTTAATCATCACACCATCATATAAACCAAAGCGATGATTAAAGCCTCCTCCACACGTGACTGCATACTTGTCAAATATTCGTAATCCCGGCAACGTTTTACGTGTATCGCAAATACGAGTGTGTTTGCTATCTAAAGCTTGAACTGCCTTTTGTGTAATCGTAGCAATACCACTCATTCGTTGCAGCAGGTTTAAAATTACACGTTCTCCTGTCAATAATGTTCGAATTGGTCCATGTACAACAGCAATAACATCACCATACTCTACTCTTTCCCGGTCTTGTTTATGTAACTCCACAACAACATCATCACTTAACAATTTTAATCCCGTAGCAATAATCTCCACGCCAGCTAGTATGCCTTCGTCTTTTATCAAAAAGGTTCCCTTTGCTTGCAACTCTTCGGGAAAGATAAGATCTGTTGTGACATCTCTCTCTCCAATATCTTCTACAAAAAACTGCTCTAATGCTTGTTTTAGCTTAATCGTATTCATATCTGTACGCTCCTTTTAGATTGTGACATGAAGCTCAGACGCCTCTCGATGAGGAAAATCCTTTCTGAAATGACCGCCAATACTGTTTCTTCTGTTTAAAGCTGCGGTAACAATGAGCCATGCCACTAGTAACATATTTTTCATTTTCATTTGCTCGTTTGTAGGCTCTATAGCATTCTCTGTATGAGCTGTATATTGGTTCAACCATCGCTGCGCATGCTGTAACCCTTCTTCTGTTCGGACGATACCTGCATAAGTCATCATCATATGTTGAAGTTCTTCTTGCTTTGGAAAAAGGGTATTACAATACAAGACCTCTTTATGAATAGGTAAAGAAAATGGTTCTTCTTGTTTTTGCAGAAGATATTTACCTAGACGTCCTCCAAATACAAGACCTTCAAGCAAGGAGTTGCTAGCTAAACGATTTGCCCCATGAACCCCATTACAAGCAACCTCACCTACAGCATATAAGCCTGGAACACTTGTTTCTCCATCCAAATTGGTAGCTATCCCCCCCATATGAAAATGGGCACCTGGTACAACAGGAATTTTTCCGTGAGCAATACACACACCATACTCGTCACAAAGTGCAGAAATACTTGGAAACCGCTCTACAAATCCAGCAACCGGTGTAATGTCCAGATATACCTTTTCACCTTGTAGCATCTGTTCGTGTATAGCTCTTGATACAACATCTCGCGGAGACAAGTCACCTTGTGCATAGCGTTTCATGAATTGCTCTCCTTTACTATTACGTAGCACCGCTCCTTCACCCCGAACAGCTTCGGAAATTAATCCTTTACAAGCTCCGTCTACATACAGCATGGTTGGATGGAACTGAACAAACTCTAAGTCCGCCAACTTTGCGCCGGCCCGATAAGCCATGGCAATACCGTCTCCTGTAATGGTGTTTTGATTAGAACTGAATGCATACAATGCACCTATTCCTCCCGTTGCCAAAACAGTATGAGGTGCATAATAATAAGTGACCTGCTGATTGTCTCTTGTGATAATTCCTTTACATATCCCCTCTTCTATGATTAAATCCAATACCATTTCGTGCTCAATAATAGTGACATGTTTTTTAACTTTCTCCAGCATATGCTCTAGTAGATATTTCCCCGTCGCATCACCGCCTGCATGCAAAATACGCCTTTTCCCGTGCGCACCTTCACGACCTAAGCTTAAACCGCTTTCATCCTGATCAAATAGCATACCTTCTCGAAGCAACTTCCGAATCTCACTTGAACCTTGCTGCACGAGATAAGAAACAGCTTCAGGATTATTATGATAACAGCCGGCTTCCATTGTATCTTGATAGTGATAGCACCAATGATCGTCTAGTGCAATCGCTGCTGCAATCCCCCCCTGCGCCATATATGAATTATTATCCTTTATGCTTCTTTTTGTGATAATTATCACATTCTTTTGCTGACAAAGTTTTTCTGCGGTACAAAGAGCCGCAAGTCCGCTTCCTACAATGACAACATCTGCGTTAGGCATATAAGTGCCCCCTATTAATCATAATTTAACATTGCCTGCACATTTTAAATGTCTTGACACCTATATTTACATATATTTAAACTGATGACAAGACATTTTTTTATGAATCTACCGATCAGGAAAAAAGTGTAAGTGTATATACTAAGAAACAAACGAGTTATGATACACTATATAGATATAATATAGGTGTCCTGCAGATAAAAAAGAAAAACAAGTATACATGTAACCATCTGTCATATCATGCTACATTGTTGTCCAAGGCACGAGCCTTTTATTTATACTGTTCTTTTGTCAAACTTTAATATATCAAGGGGAATATGCTATGATTTATTTAGATTATGCAGCCACAACACCGATGAGCGATGCAGCTTTGCAGACCTTCTTACATGCATCCAAGCAGTATTTTGGAAATGAGCAAAGTTTGCATGATATCGGTTCCAATGCTTCTGTTTTACTCAACGTTTGCAGACAAACGTTAGCAAACCTATTTGGTGGTAAAGAACAAGGCGTCTACTTTACAAGCGGCGGTTCAGAAGCAAATTACCTTGCGCTACATTCGTTGATTATTGCACATCAGCATAAGGGTAAGCATATCATCACTACTCCTATTGAGCATGCATCCATTCGCAATTATTTTCACGAGCTTACGAAAAAAGGATTCACCGTCACATACGTGCCTGTTGATAAACATGGAATCGTACTAATACAAGAGTTACAGAAAGCAATTCGTCCTGACACAATCTTAGCAAGCATTCAACATGGTAATTCTGAAATTGGGACAATACAGGATATCCGCGCAATTGGTCACTTGTTACGTGAGCATGATATTCTATTTCATACGGACTGTGTGCAAACCTTTGGAAAAATTCCAATTCATGTACAAGATATGTGCATTGACAGCTTATCTATTTCTGCCCATAAATTATACGGTCCAAAAGGAGTAGGGGCTTGTTATATCAATCCGCGTGTTCGTTGGCAACCTATTTTTACAGGTACCTCTCATGAAGGAGGGTTTCGCCCTGGTACAGTGAATGTTCCCGGTATCGCAGCTTTTTTAACAGCTGCTCAGGATGTCATAGAGGCTCAAACAAAAGAGACTACAAGACTATACACACTGCGTGACTTTTTCTTGCAAGGATTGACAAATATTACACACCCAATCCATATAGAAGGCCATCCATCCGCCAGCTTACCTCACATCGCAGCAGCAAGAATACAAGGTATTGAAGGACAATACACGATGCTTGCGTGCAACCGGCACGGTATTGCAATTTCAGTAGGCAGTGCCTGTCAAATTGGCAAACAAGAACCTTCTAAAACCTTGCTTGCAGTTGGAAGAACAGCAGAAGAAGCAAAACAATATATTCGATTTTCGTTCGGAAAGCATACAACAAAAGAAGAATTAAAGACCACACTGCATATTTTACAAACCATGATTGATGAGTATAAAGGAGTCGTTTCGCAATGACAGATCAAGATAAAAAGAAAATTTTAGGAGAGGAACGTAGATCGCTTATTTTACAGTGGCTAGTGGAAGCAACGCGTCCTTTATCAGGAAGTGAGCTGTCAAAAAAGACAAATGTAAGTCGTCAAGTAATTGTCCAAGATATTTCCCTGTTAAAAGCGCGAAATGAACCAATTATGGCTACAGCACAAGGATACGTGTATTTGAAACCTATTTCTAAGCTACCAAAATATGAACGTGTAATTGCTTGTAATCATACGCCAGAGCAAGTAAGTGAAGAGTTGTCACTTTTAGTAGATCACGGTGTTACTATTAAAGATGTAAAAGTAGAGCATCCAGTATATGGAGATATAACAGCACCAATTATGGTAAGCAATCGTTATGAAATTGGACAGTATTTAAACAAAATCGCGGAAACAAATGCCTCCTACTTGTCCCAGCTTACAGGCGGCGTTCATCTGCATACAATTGAAGCAGATACGGAGGACAAGCTGGATGCTGCTTGCGAGGCACTCGCTTTCGCCGGTTTCTTGATTTCCTGATTCACTCGAAAAAAGGTGCAGCAATTGCTGCGCCTTTTTAAAATCGAAAGCACGAATACGTTCCCAATAAAGTAACAGAGCAGCCCAATGCTTCTAGCTCCATCTTCGCGCCGTTCTGTAATACTTCTGCATAACTTCCCTCCACATCAATTAAGAAAAAATATCTCCCGAGTCCTGTTTTCATAGGACGTGATTCAATTTTAGAAAGATTTAGCTTGCGCCATGCAAAAGCCGCTAGAACCTGGTAAAGAGCCCCGGCATAATCGGATGGCATCGTTATCATCCAGGTTGTTTTTTCCCCATAAGGCTTGTGTTTTGCAGGTAAATATGACTGCTGTTTATGCAATACGATAAACTTTGTATGATTATTCTGATGCGTGTGGATATCTTGTCTCACAACAGATAATCCGTATTTCTCTGCCGCAGCCTCGTTAGCAATTGCCGCAATATGCTGCTCTGGGTTTTCATGCACAAATTTTGCGGCTGCACTTGTTGAAGTCATGTCCTCTGTACGCACACCCTTTAGTTCACTGTTGAGAAACTTATGACATTGCGCAATTGCATGTGGATGAGAATATACAGCACGTACTTGCTTCCATGTCTCTGCTCGGTCAGGATGCACGAGTAGGTGTTGCCGAACAGGCACGGTAATTTCGCCTACAATCGTCAATGGTTGCTCATGAATTAAGTAATCAATCGTAATATTAACCGAGCCTTCAATCGCATTCTCCAGCGGGACAACCGCATAATCAATCTCCCCGTTCGCTGCCGCGTCTATACAGTCAGGAATGGTCGCATAAGGCACACGTATTTCATTTGGAAAAAAATGATTTACCGCCATATGCGTAAACGTTGCCTCCGGTCCTAAATAACCAATTTTATTGCTCATATCCTCACCTCTTTTATATATCTTTTATTTATAACATGTCACATACGTTTTCGCTATATATTTTAGAATATTCAAACAAAAAGAACGAACATTTACCAAATCGCATCTCTTTATTTCTTTCCCTATTATTCCTATACGTATAAAAAGGATGATATTGCAGGTGATCTCTCTCAATATCCGAGAACAACGTAACCTACTCACCACTTAGATTCTCTTGAAGTGGGAGACTTCTTTCGGAATTACGTTAAAATATCGTTATATTCTCTATTCCTTATTCTATTATAATGGAAATTTAAGCAACCAAAGGTTTTATTGTGCACAACATACAAAAAAGCTGCCAAATTTGGCAGCTTAATCAATAAATTCAAATTCATATTCCATAATTTTAACAATATCGCCATCTTTCGCACCGCGTTCACGAAGTGCTTCATCGATACCCATACCGCGCATTTGACGCGCAAAACGACGTACAGATTCCTCACGGCTGAAATCTGTCATCTTAAATAGCTTTTCAATCTCGCCGCCGGATACAACGAAGGAGCCATCACTTTCACGAGAAATAAAGAAGTTACGCTCATCTTTTTCAAATTTGTACATAACGCGCGCAGAACCTTCTTCCACTTCATGAAGCGGGAATTCAGGTGTGGTCTCTAACAAATCAGCTACTGTAAACAACAGGTCACGTAGGCCTTGTCTGGTAACTGCAGAAATTGGAAAGACTTTTACATCTGGTCCTACTTTGGACTTAAAAATTTCCAAATTCTCCTCTGCCTCTGGAATATCCATTTTGTTCGCTACCACAATTTGTGGGCGCTCTGTTAAACGGAGATTATATTCTTTTAACTCATTATTAATAGTAATGTAATCTTCGTACGGGTCACGTCCCTCCATACCGGACATATCAATCACATGAACAATTACGCGTGTACGCTCAATATGACGAAGGAATTGATGGCCAAGCCCCACACCTTCATGCGCACCTTCAATTAATCCTGGTAAGTCAGCCATAACAAAGCCTCTACCGTCTTCTGTTTCTACCATACCAAGATTAGGAACAATTGTTGTAAAATGATATGCTGCGATTTTGGGACGAGCAGCTGAAACAACTGATAGCAAAGTAGACTTACCTACACTTGGGAAACCTACCAAGCCAACATCGGCAAGCACCTTTAACTCTAGAATGACATCGCGCTCTTGCCCTGGCTCTCCATTTTCAGCAAGCTCTGGGGCTGGATTTGATGGTGACACAAAACGGCTATTACCACGACCACCGCGACCACCACGTGCGATAATGGCTTCTTGACCATGTGTTACCAAATCAGCAATCACTTGGCCAGTAGCTGCATCAGTTACCACCGTTCCTGGTGGAACCTTAACAATCATATCTTCCGCATTTTTACCATGCTGTCCTTTACTCATACCGTGCTCTCCGCGCGGCGCTTTAAAATGACGTTGATAACGGAAATCCATCAATGTGCGCAAGCCTTCATCTACTACAAAAATAACATTGGCACCTTTTCCACCATCTCCGCCTGCCGGACCGCCGTTTGGCACATATTTTTCACGACGAAAGGCAACCATTCCGTTTCCGCCGTCTCCGCCTTTGACGTATACCTTGACCTGATCTACGAACATTATTTCACCCCTCTTTGGTTAGTTGTATTTCAATTGATATCTCTTCTGGTGCAATATGAGAAGAAACAATATTATTACTTCTGTGTATAACCCAGTTTTTTATTTCATCTATATTTTCTAGTTTGCCACGAAAATCAAAAAAGAAACGAGCAAACCGGTCATCCTGCTCAATTGTAATACATAAGTGATTCTCTGCATGCACATCAACTACTTGATGAAGCATGCTAAAAAAATGTAGTGTCCATGTATACATTACTTCATCATACTTCGTTAGTGTATGTACATCACCCAGCACTTCATATTCTAAGTTGCAAGGTGGATGACTCCATGTATATGTTAATAATAATTCTGTGAATAGAGGCATTTTTACATTCATAAGACGTGACTCTTGTTGTGCTTCCCCTACAAATTCATGAATGAGCTCTTGTACTCGTGCTTCGTTTCCAAGAGAAAGGTGAGCTTTAATCAATTGCAGACGATTCAGCCAATCATGACGTGAATGCCGCAAAGCGTCAACAACCGTCCATTGTGTTTTCATCTGAATACCCCTTTAATATAGAAAAGCTCTAACCTGCACTCAGGTTAGAGCTTTCCGTGAGTTTCATTATGCTTCTTGAGCAACAGGATATACACTCACTTGCTTACGGTCACGACCAAGACGCTCAAAGCGTACAACGCCGTCAACCTTCGCGTATAGAGTATCGTCACCACCGCGGCCAACGTTTACTCCAGGATAAATTTTCGTACCGCGTTGACGGTAAAGGATAGAGCCACCAGATACGAATTGACCATCTGCACGCTTAGCGCCTAGACGCTTCGCAATAGAGTCACGACCGTTCTTTGTGCTACCTACACCTTTTTTGGATGCGAAAAACTGAAGATCTAATCTTAACATAGTTTACACCTCCTGCATGATTTCTTTTATGCGAATGTACTTACCATAGTCCATTTCGATTGTTCGTAGCGAAACTAGCATACCTTCAAGAAGCAACTGCGTTTTTTGAAACGTTTCATTATCCAATTCAGGCAATCTATACGTTAAAAAACCACCGTTTTTTCCAAGGTTGATGTTCGCCTGCACATGACAAAGTGCTTCAATCGAATTGATGGAACCGAACACAACTGCTGATACGCCGGCACAGACCAAGTCTTTACCATGCTCTGCAAAGTTGGCATGTCCCGTCATTTCAAACGATTGAATGCCTAATGATGTGCGATGTATCGTAACTTTAATCATTTCAACCTTACGCGTTGATTGCTTCAACTACAAGCTTTGTGTATGGCTGACGATGACCTTGCTTACGACGGTTGTTCTTTTTAGCTTTGTATTTGAAAACAATGATCTTTTTAGCGCGACCTTGTTTTTCAACTTTCGCAGTAACAGTTGCACCTGCTACAAGCGGGCTACCAACTTTAACATCTTCGCCGCCTACAAAAAGAACTTTGTCGAAAGTAACTGTGTCACCAGCTTGTGCATCAAGCTTTTCTACATAGATTACTTGACCTGCTTCAACCTTGATTTGTTTACCACCAGTTTCGATAATTGCGTACATAATTGCACCTCCTCATAATTTATAAGACACGCCATAGACAGGCAGAGCTATGTCATTTAAAACCTGTTATGTGCGGTTGCAGCGTATAGCCAATTAGGTGCTATAAACCATAACAAAAAGATGTTATCATGAACAAACCGCAATGTCAATAACGGTTATTGGTTTTTCAGTCGTAAAACCTCTTCTTTTGTCCCGAGATGACGAATGGTAAAACCATGTGTCATACGAGTCGTAAAATGTACATCTAGTACGCTCTGAAGTGTTTGAAACACTTCTTGTATATGAGTATTTGCCTCTACTAACGCTGCCTCATAATCGCTGCCACGATATTGTAACAACTCTCGTTCTAGCTTATATGCAGCTGTTTGCGCAGACATGACAAACCCTTCTTTACAACAATCACAAGTTGCAAGCAAATAATCACGTAACGATTTTCGCTTTCTTCTTCTCGTCATCTCTAGTATACCAAGCGCTGTAAAAGAGAATACTTTTGTAATTGCACCATCTTTCAAAAGTTCATCCCTAAGTACCTGTTTTACCTGTTCTTGATGATGCTTCTCTTTCATATTAATAAAATCCACAGCAATCATACCGCCGATATCACGCAGGCGAAGTTGCCTTGCAATCTCTTTTGCTGCGTATATATTTGTCTGTAAATTCGTATCTTCTTGCCTGCCTTTTCCAATGAATTTTCCCGTGTTTACATCAATGACTGTCATTGTTTCGGTTTGCTCAATGAGTATATATGCACCATTATCCAGCCAAACAATCTTTTTTAATGCTTTTTCGATTTCACTCTCAATATGATAAGCAGAAAACAATGATTCCTTGCCGCGATAAAGAGTTGTTATATCGCTTTTTGTTTTAGTCTGAATCAATTGCTGCATCTCGATATGGTCCGTTACGATATGAGAAATGGTATGAAGCGGAATTTCATGAAGAATTCTGTCTAAAAAAGACTTAGCTTGATGCAATAACATAGGTGGAGATCCGTTTGTTGCACATATGGCTTTGTATAACGCTTGCAGTTGCTTCATCTCTTTCTCAATAATTGATAAATCCGCATTTTCACAGGCGGAACGAAAAATAAAACCACCGCTCATTCCATTACCTAATTCTCGCAGCGCCAGTTTGCGCTCTTGTTCTTGAATATTGCGGGACACCGCAGACATATTTTCATGCGGCAAATACACAGTATATACACCTGATATTTCGATTTTAGCTGTTAGTTTCGGGCCTTTTGTGTCGATAGCCTCCTTTACAACTTGAATGACTACAGCTTGTCCTTGATGAACGAGCTCATGAATCTGTTTTTCTTCTCCCCCAGGAATAGCGCTTTTGTGTAAATATCCCTGCTTGTCTAATCCTACATCAACAAAAGCAGCATCCATTCCAGGCAGCACTTTCGTCACTCTTCCTATGTATATATTACCGACAGGATTTTCTTCTCCTGGCCGCTCCATAAATACTTCTACAACACGGTTATTTTCTACAACAGCAACACGCTTCTCTGTTCCTACTGCATTTACGTATAATGTTCTCAAATCTGATAGCCTCACTTTTATCTCGGTGTACTTAAGATACAAAAAGGCTAGTGCCGATGTCAACACTAGCCAATTAACTCTCCAATGGAAGAGGTAATCCGTTTTTCAGTAAAATACGCATATAATAATTCATTTTCATCAAGTGTAAACTGTTCCCGCCGCCCTTTGATTACCACTGAGTGCTTATAGCCACGACGAAACTGTTCAAAAATCGTATATAAGGGCATCGTTTCATTGACGGTAATTACATTGATCTTCTCAATGGCACGCTTACCTCCATAGTAGCGATCCAGTAAAAAACGCATAAACGCATATTTCCGTTGTTTCCACTCGAGATAAATTGAAGTAGCGAGAAAACATAGCATTATCCACATGGTAAGGTTCAGTGTATTGAGAACTAAGCTACCAAGCGCAATCAGAAAAAAGAAAGCACTGGATGCCAACAACATGCGACGGTGCGCTTCAAGGAACGGCCATTTGGTGGAGAAAACATTGAACATAATCTTACCTCCATCAAGCGGCCAAATTGGCAATAGATTAAATACCAACAAACTGATATTGCTCCAAAAAAAGGTTGTATATAAATAAGAAGATAGCATCCCCATCTCATATAAAGCATAAGCCGCTCCCATCATCCACACGTGTTGTATGGGACCGGCAGCTATGACTACCAACTCTTCTTTTAGCGACTTATTTCCATGCTCTTCAAGTTCTGCGACACCGCCAAACGGCAACAATTGAATTTGTTTAATACGCCACCGGTAATGAGCGGCTGCAAACGCATGACCTAGCTCATGAATAAAAACGATGCTAAACAGAATTAAGATTTCTCTAAAGTGTGCAGTTATGACTCCAACAGCAATAAGCACCCAGAACAGAGGGTGAATGGATAGTTTTGTGAACACATCCATGTATCTATTCAAATGAAATCACCTCAATTGGATCTACAAACACATTACCTTTTTTAAACGCAAAATAAAATTGTCCATTTTTACCGTCCGCACTATTTTGCACCACGCCAATTTTTTGCTCTTTCTTGACATAGCCGTATAAGGTTACAGAAACCTCCGCTAAATTACCGTACCAGGATTCCGTACCATCCGTATGTTGAATGATAACTGTATTCCCTAAGTCCTGCTTTGTCCCTACAAAAATAGCAACTCCCTCATTCACTGCATCCACAGTTGCATTTACATTTGTTTGAAACAGTACACCTTGCCCATTTGTTTTAAAATTTTGCAATACTTTTCCTGATGCCGGAACTGCATACGTATTTTTGACTTTATCTACTTTTTGAGAAGATGGAAGCAGTGTTAATGGCTTACCAAATTGCTTTTCATACCAATTGGTAACGGTCGCAAACTGAAACTCCTGTTGCATAACTGTTTGCGCTGCGGAACGCACAGGCTCAAGTGCAGCGGAGGGCTTTTTAAAAGCAACCGCAAGAAGAAGAACCAAACAGGCAGCGCAAAGTGTTTTCAATAAGAATACTTCTTTTCGGAACAACGGGTGTACTGTGCGTTCTTCCTCTTCAAAAATAACAGGTGCTGTATACTCTTCATCTGGTAGCAAGAACACATCTGCATCTTTTTCATATGTCTGCTTTTGCTGCGCTGCCTTACGTTTGGCAATACGCTTACGAATTTCATCCACACGCCGTTTTTTCAAGACACCTTCTCCTCTCTTTCGTCTGTACGCATACTTATCCGTACTCTCATACACGCTTACCACGATGCCAACACGCAACTTGTACTCTAATATGTATGAGTTGTCCTATGGAGATAGACCAGAAAAGCGCAAGCCTATGTTCTTCATAAGCTTAGGGATTTCGTTATACAAAAAGCACTTCATCAAATGATGAAGTGCTTAACGGAAACCAAAGAATTTTTTTACTTTTGAAAGTACATTTCCTTTTTCTGTTCCTAAGTTTTGTAAAGGAATCTCTTCGCCAAGAAGCCTTCTCGCAATATTGCGATACGCTAAAGAAGCTTTACCGTTTGGATGTAAAGCCACAGGCTCTCCCGTATTTGTAGCTCTAATTACCGCATCGTCATCTTCTACAACACCGATTAGTTCAATAGAAAGTGTTCTTGCAATATCATCTACACTTAATGTTTCTTCTTGTTTTAACATATGGCTACGCACGCGATTAATAATGAGCTTTGGCGGTTCGATATCTTCTTGCTCCAATAAACCAATAATGCGGTCTGCATCACGCATAGAAGAAACTTCAGGCGTTGTCACTACAATTGCTTTATCAGCTCCCGCAACAGCATTTTTAAATCCTTGCTCGATACCCGCTGGACAGTCAATTAATATATAATCAAAGTCTTGTCGTAATTCTTGAATAATTGCTTTCATTTGTTCCGGTGTGACCGCTGATTTATCTCTAGTTTGCGCAGCAGGTAATAAATATAGTTCTTCAAAGCGCTTGTCTTTAATCAGTGCCTGCGGCAAGCGACAGCGTCCCTCCACTACATCCACCAAATCGAATACGATGCGGTTCTCTAGTCCCATGACAACGTCCAGGTTGCGCAGACCGATGTCTGTGTCTATTAAGCAGACCTTTTTCTCAGATAAAGCCAGAGCTGTCCCAAGATTTGCGGAGGTAGTTGTTTTGCCGACTCCGCCTTTTCCAGATGTAATAACAATTGCCTCTCCCACAGCTATACAATTCCCCTTTCTAGCCTTGTTAAATTAGGTCTGAGATGAGTGAGAAGTTGAATGCGGTCCACAACAATTTGCTTGTCTTGATTTATATAAGCACATTCCATGGTATGCCCATCCCCTTTTGCATCAGGCGCCCTATTCACAATATCACCAATTTTAAGTTGCATCGGATTCATAAGCGAAGCTGCAATAATTGCTTCGTCATTGCCACGAGATCCGGCATGGGCAATACCACGGAGCGCTCCAATAATGAAAATGTTCCCACCAGCAATAACAGTACCACCGGGATTCACATCTCCAATCAATAATAAGTCTCCCTTTACCTCCAAGCATTGACCAGAGCGGATAATTTTTGTTACAGATACAATCTCTGTCTCACTTTTCCATTGGATTGCCTGCTCTTTTGTCATCACATTGCTTTCAATGGTATCTACAACTAAATTCTTTTTATTACGGATGAGAGTTCGAAGCATTTCCTCCTGCTTGGTTGTCACATAACGATTCCCCACCCTAACTTGAACTTCAATAAGCGAACGATCATCGCTATCGTAGTAACTTGTCGAAAGTTTTTCATCGATTTCTTGTAACAATTCCTCAAATGAACAAGCATCATCCAAATGCAACGTCAATCCGTCTTTTGTTCCTTTAATAGTTACGTATTGTTGCTTCACTAAAACTCACCCCATCGATTCAATTCGACATAAAGACAAAAAATCCTCTTTATTTTTCTTCTGTAACCGCAAGAAGTTTTAATAAATATTTTCGTAGCGGAATGCAGAAAAGGATGAGGAAAATTAAATTCAATAACAATGTTGGCAATAAACGCTGCATGGTGAACAGTCCCAATGATAAATGGGCCCTTCCTAAAAGGGATAAGAAACCGTACACATAGTACTCAAGCGCTGTTGTACCTAGCAATACCAGAATTGACACAATGAATACGTTTATCTGCAAAATACGCATTGCGTTGAAAACAATATAAACTAAAATGGGGTACGCAAATAAATATATCCCAATCAATTCTGTATACACCATATCAAATAGAAATCCGAAGATAAGCGCAAAATATATCCCTTTTCCGGAGTTATAGTAAATTGTGATAAACACCAGTACTGCAAATAAAAAATGCGGCGCGGCGATTGTATCTTTTTTAAATAAATCGGTCGGTATAACTGAGGAAAACAAACTTTCTAAAATAAAAATCAGCAACAAAAAGAGAGGAAGAATAAACTTTTGCATCGTACTCCTCCCTTTATCGCAATTCTTCCTGCGCCGCAAGCATGGTACGTCTCGCCACAATGACATTATTTACATCATTGAGATTTGCCGCAGGCTTTACATACGCAGTTTGGGTTAACCCATATTCATCGGGTTTTGCATCTATTACTGTTCCAATTACAAGTCCATTTGGAAAAATGCCGCCAAGTCCTGATGTTACCACGATTTGATCTTTTTTAATAACCGCATCTGATGGAATTTTGGTGAAGATAAGTGCTTGTTTATTTTTGTCATATCCTTCAATCAAACCAAAAATAGTTGTATCCTCTTGCACAAACGCAGAAATACGATTGGTTCGATTCAATGAACTAAGCAGCTCTACGGTAGCTGTAAATTGCGAAACACTCTTTACCTTTCCAATCAAACCTTTATCAGTAATCACTGCCATATCTTTTTTTACGCCTTGTTGGGCACCTTTATCAATAGAAACCAAATCGTACCACTTATCCGGATTTCGTCCGATCACTGTCGCATGAAGCGGATCGAATTGACGAAGAGATTGCGCTTTCCCTAGAATCGCACGAAATTCTTCATTCTCCTTTGTCAACTCTCCTACTCTTGAAGAAAGTTCGGCATATTTATCCAGCTTTGCCTTTAGTACTTTATTTTCTTCATATGTACGCTTTAAGTCTTCAATATCTTGAAATAAGCCCGCCACAGCTTGTGCGGGCTTATTCAACACTCGTTCTACGACACCAACAGCATCTTTAATAAACTGCTCCGGCCAAGTGAGTTTTTGGCGTTCCTTTAAAGAAATCCCAATTAACGTTACAAGTAGAATAATACTAACCAGTAATACAATTAAACGTTTATTGAAGAAAAACTGCGGCACGCCTACACCCTCTTAAATCAGCTTAATTTTGTTTTGAATAAATCAATGTTATCAAGCGCTTTTCCTGTTCCGATTGCTACGCAATCCAAAGGATTTTCCGCAACTAATACAGGCATATTTGTTTCTTCACTGATTACCTTATCTAAGTTACGAAGCAATGCACCACCGCCAGTTAATACAATACCACGGTCCATAATATCCGCTGCTAGCTCAGGTGGTGTTTTTTCTAATGTATTCTTCACAGACTCCACAATTGCAACTACCGTGTCACGCAGTGCCTCTGCCACTTCTTCTGGTTGAATTAAAACAGTTTTTGGCAGACCTGTAATTAAGTCACGTCCACGGATTTCCATCGGCTCAATACCTTCTGGGCTTCCTGCAGATCCAATTTCTAATTTTAATGCTTCGGCTGTACGTTCACCAATCATTAAGTTATAGTTTTTCTTAATGTATTGGATAATGGACTCGTCCATTTCATCTCCAGCCACACGAATAGATTGGCTTGTTACGATACCGCCAAGAGAGATAATAGCAACTTCTGTTGTACCACCACCGATATCTACAACCATGCTACCTGTTGGCTCCCATACAGGTAGATTTGCGCCAATTGCAGCTGCAAACGGCTCTTCAATCGGATATGCATCACGTGCACCCGCTTGACGTGTTGCATCAATAACAGCGCGCTTTTCTACCGCCGTAATACCCGATGGTACACATACCATAACGTATGGCTTACGTGAGAAAAAGCCATTCGATTTTTGTGCTTGCTTAATATAATATTTCATCATGGTAGCCGTTGTTTCATAGTCAGCAATAACACCATCACGCATCGGGCGCAGTGCCACTACATTTCCTGGTGTACGACCAATCATCTTTTTCGCATCGTTACCAACCGCCACAATTTGCTTTGTGTCTGTTTGCATAGCCACAACTGATGGCTCACGCACTACAACACCTTTTCCTTTCACATATACAAGCGTATTTGCAGTACCTAAATCTATTCCAAGGTCACGAGTAAAACCGCCAAATCCCAACATATTCTGTATCTTCCTTTCTAAAACGAAAATACTTTGCTTTTATTTAAAAAACAAAACGTTTCAACATTTCACTTATCTTATTGTTAGCTAAAGCCTATAAAAAACTCATAAAACACATTATAAAACAAAATGAAACAAATGAATAGTATTAAATATAACCTTTTTCCTTTAAGCTGACAAATTTATGTTCGCCAATAATGATATGATCAAGTAACTCTACCCCCATAATCTTACCACATTCAGTTAAACGTTTGGTAACCTCGATATCTTCTCGGCTTGGCGAGGGGTCGCCGGATGGATGATTATGAAGGCATATTAAAGAAGCCGCCGAACGGCGCAATGCTTCGCGGAAGACTTCGCGCGGATGTACGATGGAGGCATTTAAACTACCGATAAACACCGTTTGTCGATGGATAATTTGGTTTTTGGTGTTTAAATATAGACAAACAAAGTGCTCCTGCTGTAAAAACCGCATTTCTTCCATCATATACTTGGCACAATCTTCTGGATTTCGGATACTATAACGCTGTTTATATTCAAGTCGTACCATTCTGCGCCCAAGCTCAAAAGCAGCCATAATTTGAACCGCTTTTGCTGTACCAATACCATGAATTTCAGTAATTTCTTCCACTGTTGCGTCTTTTAACAATCTCAATCCGTCAAAATGATGTAAAATTCGATTTGCTAATGTCAGAACACTTTCCTCTTTTGAACCCGTTCTTAGCAAAATAGCAAGCAGTTCTGTATTAGATAAACTGCTTGCTCCTTCTGTTAGCATTCGTTCACGTGGCTGATCTTCTCGCACCATGTCACGAATACCGCTCATATAAAAAACCTCTGTAGCTCTCTTGCTACGCGAGCAATCGGTAAACCAACAACTGAATAGTAATCCCCGGCAATTTTTCGTACCAATACAGCGCCTCTTCCTTGGATTCCATAGCTTCCTGCTTTATCAAACGGCTCTCCGGTTTGCAGATAAGCCGTGATATCTTCTTCTGTTAGCTCATAAAACGTCACTTCTGTACGTTCGTAGAATGTTGTCGCTTTTTCCCGGGAAACAATTGCAACACCTGTGAACACCTCATGTGTCCTGCCGGATAACCGCCGCAGGGTTGCAGCCGCATCTTGTCTATTCTCAGGCTTCCCAAGCACCTGTCCGTCAATTACCACAACTGTGTCCGCACCTAATACAATGGCATCCTTCATGTTACGAGCTACATCATGAGCTTTTTGGAGTGCAAGCGACATTACAATGTCCTCAGGCAAGCTTGTTTCATCCACAACTTCTTCCACCTTGCTAGCACAAACCTCAAAAGGGATATCTAAAAGGGAAAGCAACTCGTTACGACGGGGAGAACCAGATGCCAATATTATTGGTTTCAATGTTATCACCTTTCTTTCTTTTCGTTTTAGAAGGAAGATATCGTCATCGTATCAAAATTTCTATCCTGTCACAATGTTGGAAAAATGTCTTTTTTCTCTTCCGTAAACATAAAAAAGAGAAGAATACTCCCTTCTTCTCCTACACGTTTTCACCAATATACACTTATGTGGTCGTAACAATGGTCTCGTATGCGAGTAGACCATCCAATAAAAGTTGTTGCAGCTTAACCAAGGTAGCTGCTTCTTGCTTTTGGCGGTAGCTTTTTAGTGTATCAAACGCCAACGAAGTGTACGTTGTAAGCTTTTTAAGTTCATCATCTTCAATGCTTTTTTCCTGCTTTTTTATAGTATCTATCTCTTTTTCAAGTTTTTTCCACGTTGCCTCATCTACCTTTCCGGTCGTAAAGCACTGAGACGCTTGTTGTAAGAGAGCATTTAGCGCTTGATTTGCCTTAATAATAACTGTAGCTTGTTTTTCATATGTTTTTGGTACGTTTTTTGCTTCAATGAGCCATGGCTTGTACAAACCTTTTATATTTTCCTTTTGTCCAATTCCTTTGGCTGTTACCTCACTGTCTGCAACGGATACGAATACAAAAAACTTAGCACCGGACGCTCGTAAAACCGCTGGAATACCTTGTTTTTTCCAATCTGACACGGCTGTATTTCCCTGCTCTTTCGTCGAAAAGGCCGCAGCTTGCATCACATGCGCTTGTACAGGTGTTAACTCTTGTACAGAAGTTTGTAAAGCGCCAGAAGAGGGTGCAGATGTTGTAACCGGGGCTGAAGCCACTTTTTTTGATGCGACCTCGCCACTGCCCATCACTTGCAGTACGGTTACGCCAAAGCCTGTCCCAATTAAAACCGCAGACCCTACGGTTAACAGTAATTTTTTATGAGGTACAATTCGTTTTTTTGAAATTGGCGCCTCATATTCTCCTCGAAACGGCAGCACATTATCGACCGCAGACGACAAGGTTGCGGCACTACCTTTTTCCATGTAATTCGCTTCTGTTCCATTGACTTTAATCGATATTTTCGGAGACTGCTTGTCCACAACCCCATCCCCTTTCTATCCAAATCGTAACATGTCTCCCTTGAGAAATAACATGAGATTTGTCGGTAAGAGTTCGTCATTTTCCCTTATATCTCATGTATATTCGGCTAGAAGGAGTTGTAGAACTGTCGAACTGTCTTCTTTACCGTGACCGCCAATATTTTCGCACCTCTGCGATAAAGTAGAGAGAACCTGTTATTACAAATACGTCTTCTTGCGTCAAGCGACCATATACTTCTTCAATGGCCTCTTTCCAGTTATGATAGATAATTGGCTGTTTACTGTATACAGCCAGCAGTTCAGGGCTTGCAGCACGCGGAAAGTCAAATGTCGTAAAAATCATTTGATTTGCGATGCCTTCAAGCGCTGCAATCATGCCCTCAACCTGCTTATCCCCCAAAGCGGTAAATAAAACTGTGATACGCCGGTCACCATAATGTGTTTCTAATGTCTTGACCAGACCGTTTACACCTTCCGGATTGTGGGCACCATCAAGAATCACATCTGGTTTAGAGGCAACAATTTCAAAACGTCCCAGCCAAAACGCTTGACGTAGTCCTTTTTCTATATGCTGATTTGTAATATTAAATCGGTGGTGATCGCGTAAGTATAATACACCTCGCAATGCTAAGGAAGCGTTATGTACTTGATGCTCTCCCTTCATAGAAATAATCAGTCTTTCCCATGAGTCTTTTTCACTTGTAAACGAAAACACTTCTCCTTCTTCAGAAGAAGCAATGTATCGGCTGGTAAAATCGGTATGTAGCTGATATACCGGTGCTTTCTGACTAGATGCTTCCGCCAGAATAACTTCTACAGCCTCTGGCTGTGAAACACCTGTAATAACAGGGACGCTTTGTTTAATAATGCCGGCCTTTTCTCCTGCAATTGCCGCGAGTGTTTCACCAAGGATATGCATATGATCGTGACCAATCGTTGTGATAACACTAAGCAACGGATGGACAACGTTGGTTGAATCATAACGGCCTCCAAGTCCTGTTTCTAGCAGCACTACATCACAAGCTTGAACAAATCCAAAATAGTAAAAAGCCATTACCGTAATAATTTCAAACTCGGTTGCCGCTCCTAGATTTGTTTGCTCTAACTTGTCCACAGCTGGCTTCACCATCTGTACCAAATAAGTGATATCCTCATCAGAAATCGGTGTGCCATTTACACTAATCCGTTCGTTAAATGTTTCGATGTAAGGTGAAGTAAACGTCCCAATTGTATAACCAGCTTCCTGCAAAATTGTACGCATATAAGTAACAGTAGAGCCTTTACCATTCGTACCAGCAATGTGAACACATGCTATTTTTTTGTGCGGATTTCCAAGCTCATTCAGCATCCATTCCATTCGTTCTAGCCCAGGTTTAATACCAAATTGCAGGCGACTGTGAATCCAGTCGAGCGCTTCTTTATATGTACGCATAAAAAGTCCCCCCTATAAAAAAACCCAACAAGGGCTGTTCAGCTTCTGAACCTATTATATCCTTGTTGGGCTATGCTATTATTTCTTGATTTCCGCTAAGCGTGCACGAACCGCTTCACGTTTTTCCATGTAGTCTTGCTGCTTCTTACGTTCTTCTTCGATTACATGAGCCGGTGCTTTCTTCACAAAGCCTTCATTACCAAGCTTTTTCTCAACACGTTCCACTTCGCTATCTAGCTTTTTCAACTCTTTCTCCAAACGGCTGATTTCTTCGTCTAAATTCAGTAAGCCTTCTAGCGGTAAGAACAACTCTGCTCCTGTCACAACAGCTGTCATTGCTTTTTCCGGCGCCTGTATATTCGTTGCAATTGTTAAATCGCTTGGATTACAGAAGCGCTCAATATATGCACTGTTTGCTTGCAAGCTCGCAAGGATTTCTCCATCCTTTGCCTTGATTTGCATCTGAATCTTTTTGCTAAGCGGTGTGTTTACTTCCGCACGAATGTTACGAACAGAGCGAATAATCTCCACAAGAAGATGCATTTCTTCCGCAGCTTTGCTATCAGCTAAATCTTCACGTACTGTCGGCCACTTTGCAACCGTAATGGATTCGCCTTCATGTGGAAGGTGCTGCCAAATTTCTTCTGTTACGAACGGCATAAATGGATGTAACAACTTCATTGTGCTTTCCAACACATATGCGAGTACCGAGCGTGTTGTGTGCTTAGCGGCTTCATCTTCCCCGTAAAGAGGTAGCTTTGCCATTTCAATGTACCAATCACAGAAATCGTCCCAAATGAAGTTATATAGTGCACGACCTACTTCACCAAGCTCGTATTTATCAAGGTTCTTTGTTACGTTTTCAATTGTCTCATTCAAGCGAGTCAAAATCCATTTATCCGCAACAGACTTTTCACCTGTCAAATCGATATCTTCATGCTTCATTTCACCTAAGTTCATCAATACAAAGCGAGAAGCATTCCAAATCTTATTGATAAAGTTCCATGTAGATTCTACCTTTTCCATACTAAAGCGTAAATCTTGCCCTGGCGCACTTCCTGTAGATAAGAAATAACGCAGTGAATCCGCACCGTACTGTGCAATAACATCCATTGGATCTACACCGTTACCAAGAGATTTACTCATTTTACGCCCCTGTGCATCACGAACAAGTCCATGAATCAATACATCCTTAAATGGGCGCTGTCCTGTAAATTCTAAACCTTGGAAAATCATGCGAGATACCCAGAAGAAGATAATGTCATATCCTGTTACTAATACATCAGTTGAATAGTAGCGTTTGAAATCTGTAGCATCTACGTCCGGCCAGCCAAGAGTTGAGAATGGCCACAGCGCTGAGCTAAACCATGTATCTAATACATCATTATCCTGTTCCCAATTTTCAATATCAACCGGCGGTTTTTCATCTACATACACTTCGCCAGTTTCTTTATGATACCAAGCTGGAATACGGTGTCCCCACCAAAGCTGACGAGAAATACACCAGTCACGAATGTTTTCCATCCAGCGCAGATATGTTTTCTCAAAACGTTCTGGAACAAAGGAAACTTTTTCTTCTTGTTCTTGAAGTGCAATGGCTGCATCCGCAAGAGGCTGCATTTTCACAAACCATTGTGTGGACAAATATGGCTCGACAACTGCATCACTGCGCTCGCTGTGGCCTACAGAGTGCATATGCTCTTCAATTTTGATTAGTACGCCTTGCTCTTGTAAATCTTTTACAATCTGCTTGCGACAAGCAAATCGATCCATTCCCTCGTATTTGCCTGCTTTCTCGTTCATTGTACCATCTTCATTCATCACAAGAATGCGCGGTAAGTTATGACGGTTTCCGATTTCAAAGTCGTTCGGATCATGTGCTGGCGTAATTTTAACAGCACCAGAACCAAATTCTTTATCTACGTATTCATCTCCAATAATTGGAATCTCACGACCGATGATTGGTAGAATTGCTGTTTTCCCAATTAAATGCTGATAGCGTTCATCTTCCGGATGCACCGCAATTGCTGTATCTCCTAGCATAGTCTCAGGACGCGTTGTGGCAACTTCGATGTAACCGGAACCATCCGCAAGAGGATAACGCATATGATAGAACGCACCCTGTACGTCTTTATAAATAACTTCAATATCAGATAATGCTGTTTTGGTGGCCGGATCCCAGTTGATAATATATTCACCGCGGTAAATGAGACCTTTTTTGTACAGTTCAACAAATACACGTTTTACAGCGTCAGATAGACCTTCATCCAGTGTAAAACGCTCACGAGAATAGTCTAAGCCCAGACCTAGCTTTTCCCACTGCGCACGAATGTGAGAAGCATATTCCTCTTTCCATTCCCACGCTTTTTCTAAGAATTTCTCACGACCTAGGTCATAGCGGCTCAAGCCTTCTTCACGAAGCTTTGCTTCTACCTTCGCCTGCGTTGCAATGCCCGCATGATCCATACCAGGTAGCCATAATACATCGTAACCTTGCATACGCTTCGCACGTGTAAGAATATCTTGTAATGTTGTATCCCACGCATGTCCTAAATGGAGTTTACCTGTTACGTTCGGCGGTGGAATCACAATTGTGTAAGGTTGTTTCTCCGCCTCACCCTTTGCTTCAAAGTATTTGCCCTCTAGCCACCATTTATAGCGACCTTCCTCGACGGACAAATGGTCGTATTTTGTTGGTAAGTTTTTTTCCGTCATATCATTTCCTCCTTTAAAAATGGCTCTGTGAAAGTTCTTTGTTGATCTCTGCTACAAGTGAAAGCCTCCTCGACGTTACGTACCTGCATAATTTCCCTTCGATTCGCTTTTGTCCCTCTTTCACTCCAATTAACAAGTGCTGATTATCAACATCACGCTTTGACACAGCCTTAAAAATAAAAAAACTCCACTCATCCCTTATAAAAGGACGAATGGAGTTATATTCGCGGTACCACCTTTTTTTGCAGACTACGCCTGCACACTCAAATACGTAACGGGTTACACCGGCTTCTCCTACTGCAAGTTCAAAGAAGCTGCTCAAGGGCGACCTTCAAGTGCTGTCATTTGAAAAACCTCCCACCAATGGTTTCTCTCTCTGAAAAACGCAAACACACTCTACTCTTCCCTGTCTAAGCATTTCATATGATATACACTATAGTCTAAAAAAGAAAAGCTTAATCGTCAATAAGGTTAGCCAAGTTTTTTATAATATATGCATAGGAAAGAAAAATGATTATGTTTACACCCTAAGAAAGAAAACAACGTATTGTTTTATTGCTGAGATTGTTGGGCTTGCTGCTCTGCTGCTTGAATTTGTGAAACAAAAAACTCAGTATTGTTGATAAGCCAATGCACTTGTTGCAGTTGGGTGACAGATTCACGTTCGTTGCGATCATTGCGACTCGGCTGTGCCGCATAGGTAGCTACTTGCTTGGTAAATAAACGAGGATATGCTAAATAGGCCAACATCAACTTTTTTTCTTCAGATGTGAATGGAAAGTTTTTTTGATAGACTTGAAACCATTCGTATCTGTCATTACGTGCAATTGGATACGTTTGAAACGAGCGAGAGTAAAATTGGACAAGGTCTTGAACAGGTGTGGAAAATTGAGATCTTTCTAAACTGATAAAATATCCGTTTCGTTCATGATCAAATAAAAAATGATTCATGGACAAATTACCATGAATTAGTGCAATACGTGTAGTCTCCTGCTCCTTCATAGCTTCATGCCATTCTTCAAGCTTTTTGGAGGCAAATTCATGCGCACGTATGGCCTGATGAAAATACGTACAGTATTGCAACTCAAACGGAGACATATACCATCTGCTCTCGCAATTTACCACAAACTCTTCCAGTGCATTTCGTTCTCTTTCCCAAAGTCCTGATAAAGTATCGTAATGATTATCAAGCACGTCCTCTGTCAACTTTTCTTCGCGCAATGTTTTTTGATGCATACTTGCCAAGGTTTGAAACATTTTATGATACTCATCATTTTCTTCGCCCTGCGCATGTGCTTCAAGCCATGGCATCAAATAGTATCGATATTCAGAATCCGATAAAATATACTCGCCAACTCCGTTATGATAAATAGGAGCAAAATTGGTGAAGCCCTTCTCCGCCAAGAGTTGCAAATGCTGCATAAAATTACTTCGTTCCAGCCTCGCCGGTTCCAGCTTTTTCAAAGCATATGCTCCCTGGCTCGTATGCACCTTAACCACACTGCCATGCTCTTCTATATGCTCTGCCTGCAACCGATAAGATTGCAGCAGCGGCTCATATCGTTCTCGCACCGTTCGTTCCATAGAGACAACCCTTTCTCGTAAAAATAAAAAGAGGTGAGGAAGAAAATTCTTCACTCACACTGCTCTTTTACGACTTCGCTTTTGGCTTGACTATCGGAATGTATAAAATCTTTCCTTCCTGCAAATATCCTTCGTCAATTTGGTTGACACGTGTTAATTGTTGAGAAGTGATATTATATTTTTCAGCAATCGATTCGGTTGTGTCACCTTGCTGAACAAAGTACATCCGCATTTTTGTAAACTCTTCGTCACGCTCTTTTGTGAATAACTTTGTTAAATACAGTGCATTTTCGTCACGCTGAGAATATTCATAAGTTTCTTCTTCCTCCCTAAATTTCTGAAAAGAAAAGGTGGCGGGTACTTCTTCTGCTGGCGGTTTTTTTGCTTCTAATTGAAACGGCTCTAATGTTAGCTCTTTAAAATGAGGTGCCTCGTATACTTCATCTTCCTCACGTGCATCCTCATTATAATAAGCATCCCACTCATTCTCTTGAGATTCATCGTAATGCACCTCTATTTCATCTCGATCACAAAGACCACCGATTGCAATATCTGCGATAAGCTGTAAACAGCCACGTTCAGGTAACTCATAATCAAATGATTCAATCATCACATATAAGTCCGCTGCATCCCTGACACGTTCACGAGGAATCGAAACTTCGAGCGGAAAAGCATGAGAGATTTCATTAACACCGTCTTCTCTTGTAAAAATTGCATCTACTGTATGAACTGGCGATAAATCGCGTAAAGAAAATCCTTCTTCCTCCGGCTCAGGTACATATTCACCTGTTAATTGTAGCTCTCCTCTTACCACTACCTCATAATCCTTCTCCTGCACAGAAATATCTGGATCTAACGAAATGGAAATTAACTCCGCTACTTCCTGTCCTTTTTTAAACCATATAGACTCCTTTAACGAAAAGCGCAATGATGTTTGATTATCCAACGTCACTTGCGTTTCCCCCTCTCAACACAGTATATGACATTACAGATTATGTGCGGGGGCGATCATTTATGAATGAAAATAAAAAACGAGGGTGTCGACACCCTCGTTTTTTATTTAAGCTTAGAAAATGCAATTTCCGCAGCAGCAATTGTTTTTTCAATATCTTCATCGCTATGTGCAGTTGATAGAAACAAACCTTCAAATTGAGATGGTGGTAAAAATACCCCTTGCTCAATCATTTCACGATAATATGTCGCAAAATAAGCAAGATTGGATGTTTTGGCCGTTTCATAGTTAATCACTTTCTCGTCTGTAAAGAACAAGCCCACCATGGAACCTGCGCGATTTACACAATGCGGAATGCCGTGCTTTTTCGCCGCAGCTTTCAAGCCTTCTTCTAGTTTCATTGCTTTACGTTCAAACTCTTCGTAGGATTCCGGAGAAAGCTGCACAAGCGTTTCATATCCGGCCGTCATTGCTAATGGATTTCCAGATAACGTACCAGCTTGATAAATAGGTCCACTTGGCGCAACCTGCGCCATAATTTCCGCCTTGCCTCCATATGCACCTACAGGCAAACCACCGCCAATTACTTTACCAAGACATGTTAAATCCGGAATCACGTTAAAATAGCCTTGACCGCAGTGATAGCCAACACGAAAGCCAGTCATCACCTCATCAAAAATTAACAGTGCCCCGTATTCAGATGTAATCGTACGAAGACCTTCTAAGAAACCTGGAAGCGGTGGTACTACACCCATATTGCCTGCTACTGGTTCTACGATTATCGCAGCAATATCGTCACCGAACTGTTCAAATGCAACACGCACGCTTTCTAAGTCATTATATGGCACTGTGATGGTATTACGAGCCACTCCTTCCGGAACACCCGGACTGTCAGGCAAACCCAGTGTCGCAACACCAGAGCCCGCTTTAATCAGTAAAGAATCACCATGTCCATGATAGCAGCCTTCAAATTTTAAAATCTTATTTCGCCCTGTGTAGCCGCGTGCCAAGCGAAGCGCGCTCATTGTCGCTTCTGTACCTGAGTTTACCATGCGCACAACCTCTACAGATGGAACACGTTCAATCACCAATTTGGCTAATTCGTTCTCAATTTCAGTTGGTGCACCAAAGCTTGTACCTTTTTCCGCAACTTGTTTTAGACCTTCGACTACTCTGTCGTTAGCGTGACCGTGAATAAGCGGACCCCAAGATAATACATAATCAATATATTCATTGCCATCAATATCGTATACTTTTGAGCCTTTGCCATGGTCCATAAAAATGGGGTTCATCCCTACAGATTTAAACGCGCGCACAGGACTATTTACACCGCCTGGCATCATTTGCTTTGCTTCTTCAAATGCTTGAATTGATTTCTCGAAACTTCTCATTACATTTCCTCCTCAAGCCATCTTGCAGCATCTTTTGCGAAGTATGTTAAAATTAAGTCCGCTCCGGCACGCTTCATGCTTAGTAATTGTTCCAATACGATTTCCTTTTCATTAATCCAGCCGTTTTGTGCAGCAGCCTTGACCATAGAATACTCGCCGCTCACATTATAAGCAACCACCGGCAAGTTGAAGTTATTTTTCACATCGCGAATAATATCTAGATAAGAAAGCGCTGGCTTTACCATTAAGAAGTCGGCGCCTTCTTCTACATCAGATTCCGCTTCTCGAAGTGCCTCTAAACGGTTTGCTGGATCCATTTGATATGCTTTACGATCACCAAACTTAGGTGAGCTGTGTGCTGCATCGCGGAACGGACCGTAATGAGCAGAAGAATATTTAACCGCATAAGACATGATAGGAATATGCGTAAAGCCGTTTTCATCAAGCGCATGGCGAATTGCGGCTACGAAACCGTCCATCATATTAGAAGGTGCAATAATGTCTGCTCCGGCTTGTGCCTGACTTACAGCTGTTTTAGCTAGCAGTTCAAGCGATTCATCATTTAGAATAACACCATCTTCTACAACGCCGCAATGACCGTGGGATGTATATTGACATAAACACGTGTCAGCTATTACAACCATCTCAGGAAAGCTCTCTTTAATCAAAGTAATCGCACGTTGTACAATGCCATGGCTGCAATAAGCCGATGAGCCAGCTTCGTCCTTTTCTGCCGGTACACCAAATACGATAACGGACTTAATACCTAAATCAACTACTTCTTGTATATCAGCATGTAACAAATCTAATGAGATTTGCTCCACACCCGGCATAGATTTGACAGGGTTACGTTTATTTTCCCCTTCCACCACAAAAATCGGGTAAATGAAATCTTCTTTATGTAAAAAGGTTTCACGTACAAGTGCGCGCATCCCTGCAGATTGACGCAATCTTCGGTGACGGTTGAATTGTAATTGCTTCATACTTCTTCGACTCCTTTTTCTTCTTTTTCCACTATACACTGAAGCAACGCAGCTATTGTGTACGTATTAGGCATTACCACAGTTTTAAAATAGGGAAGTGCCTCTCGCTTCGTAACAGGACCTATACATCCTATCGTACATGTTTTTAACCAGTTCTTCCACTCTGTACCCGCAAGCAAAGTTACAAACCCCTGCACAGTAGAAGGACTTGTAAATAAAACGACGTCGACTCCCTCTGAAACTGCTTGTATCAGCGCCGGGCGCATGTGCCGATTAATTTCTGTTTTATATACGATTATATCTTGTACAAATACGCCTTGAGAACGCAATGTGGTCGAAATCACATCTCGTGCTCGATCTCCTTTCGGGAACAATACACGCTGGCTGTTCTTTACAACCTGTGAAAATTCTATAGCAAATACTTCTCCCACATAGGCACTTGGCATAAAAGAAGCATGATAGCCCATTTCTTCTAAAGCCAGCTTTGTTTTCTCTCCCACAACAGCAATACGAACATGAATAGGTAATGTATAGGACGAAAAAAAACACCGCACAGCATTTTTGCTCGTAAAAATAACCCAATCGTAAGTAGCAAGGGAAAGATCTATCGTTGCTTTCGGAACAATATGAAGAAGCGGCACAGAGATTGGTATACCTCCGAACGACATAATAGCTTCCTCCACCTCTCTCATTTGTCCCTTTGCCCGTAGTGAAAGAACTTTCTTACCAGCGAGACGTTTCACTGTTGTTCCTTCGCTTCTAAAATGAGTTCTTTTGCACCTTTTGCAATTAAGCGATTCGCAGCTTCTGTCCCTACTTTATCCGGCTCAGTACCTCGTACAGTCTCTTTCAGTAAAATCGAACCATCCTTTGAACCAACAAGTGCTGTCAGCTCGATTTCTCCTTCTTTCATTACGGCATAACCAGCAATCGGTACTTGGCAACCACCTTCTAAACGATGTAAAAATTCACGCTCAGCAGCAACTGTTTGCTCTGTAATTACATCATTAAATAAACGAAGTGCCGACAACAGCTCTTCATCATCAGCGCGACATTCAATGGATAAAGCACCTTGACCAACAGCTGGCACGCATTGATCTGTCTCCAAATAACCTGTAATTACATCTTCGGCCCAGCCCATGCGCTTTAAACCAGCTGCCGCAAGAATAATGGCATCATAATCTTCTTCCTGTAGCTTGCGAATACGTGTGTCGATATTTCCACGAATCCATTTGATTTGCAAATCGGGGCGTTCAGCCAACAATTGCGAACTGCGACGTAAACTACTTGTCCCAATTACGGCACCTGCTGGTAAGTCCGAAAGAGATTTACCGTTTTTTGTAATAAATACATCGCGTGGATCTACTCGCTTTGGCACACAACCAATTGTTAGACCGTCCGGCAATACAGCCGGCATATCCTTCATGCTGTGCACAGCCATATCAATTTCCTTATCCAGCATAGCCTGTTCGATTTCCTTTACAAACAAACCCTTTCCGCCCACTTTTGACAGAGTAACATCAAGAATGACGTCTCCCTTTGTAACAATTTCTTTGACTTCAAATTCAAAAGGTAAGCCGCATTGTTTTAACTGTTCAATCACCCAATTTGTTTGTGTTAAAGCTAATTTACTCTTTCTTGAACCTACAATAATTTTACGCATACGTGACCTCTCTCGTTTGTTACTTCTCTTTCATTGTTCATTCTACATACCGATGTTCGCTTATAAGTTCCAAAAATGAAACGAAGATAAGCTACTGAGTAAAAAGATGTTAATAAGTAATGTTAAAAAAGCACCTACATTCCAATGTGCAATTTGCTTTCCCTGCAATTTCCCAGAGGTATACAGATATAAACCTGTACAATATACAATAAATACAACAAAAGACCCAATTACCTTAGGGTCATACCAGTGAAAATTTTCAAGCTTTGTGTAAGCCCATATGCAGCCAAGTAAAATGGCAAACAAAAAGAATGGTGCTGCAAATATATTTAAAACATAAGATAACGTATTTAGTTTAGGTAGGTTTCCTAAGCGTCGCAAACGAACCGTCCATTTCTTTTGCTTTAATAGTCGATACTGCAACAAGTACATGAGTGAGAAAATAAATGAAACTGTAAATGTTGCATACGATAAAAACGCCATCCCAACATGTACGTACACTAGCTCTGAAACTAAACGATTTGCAAGAACAGGCGGTGTTTTACCAAATGGTGTAAAAATGGAAAGCGCGCTAATGCTAAACGCCAGTACATTCGTAAAAAACACCAAAAAATCAATGCGCTGCAACCGATTTAAGATAAGAGATAGCGTTATTAACAGCCATACATAAAAATAGACACCTGACACAAGTGTGAGAATCGGATTAGCATGCGTTTCGACAGCACGAATGCACATAAATACCGTTTGTAGCAACCATACAATAGCAAGCAACCAAAAAGCTGTTCGATTTGCTTTTTGATTGCTTTGTAAAAAATCAATACAATACAAACTCACACTGCATGCATAAAGGATGATCGCTACATGATAAATAATACTGTTATTAAGCAGTTCCATACCTGTTATAAGGGACGCGCGGATAATGCCGGAACTGCATGTACTTGCTCTACTTTAGATGCTTGCTGATTTACATCTAAATTAAATATTTTTGCGAACAGTTCCAAGTGTTCCTTTGCATCAGGCTCCGCCGCCAATTCCTTTGCCATTAAAATAGGATCTTTCAACATTTGATTGATAATACTTTTTGTATGCTTGCTGATAAGTTTACGCTCTCGCTCTGTTAAATTCGGCATTTTCCGCTCTAAGCTTTTCATTGTTTCACTTTGAATAGATAGTGCTTTCTCTCTTAGCTGCGAGATAAGTGGTACAACACCAAGCGTGTTCATCCAGGCTTTAAATAGGACAATCTCCTCTTCAATCATAAGACCTATTTTTTCCGCCTCACGTAAACGCTCTTCTTTATTTGCTTCCACAATGCCTTGCAAATCATCAATATCATATAAAAAGACTGATTCCAACTCCGCAATTTCCGGTGATAAATCACGCGGAACAGCAATATCCACCATAAAAATTGGACGACCACGGCGCATCTTTTCTACTTTTATCATCATATCTTTTGTTACGACATACTCTGAAGCACCAGTGGAGCTAATTAAAATATCTGCTTCCACTAAGGCGCATTGTAATTCGTGTAATGATTTGGCTTGCCCCATATACTTCTTTGCCATCGCTTCCGCTTTTTCAAACGTGCGATTCATCACGGTCACTTGTCCTACACCGTTTCCGTATAGGTTTTGCAGTGCCAACTCCCCCATCTTGCCAGCACCTAAAATAAGAACATGACAATCTTGTAGGCTACCGAAAATCTTTTTGGCAAGTTCAACAGCTGCATAGCTTACAGAAACGGCATTTCCACCAATTGTTGTTTCTGAATGGGCACGTTTAGCTAACGTAATAGCTTGCTTAAACAACTCATTAAACACGGTTCCTGTTGTTTGACCTTGAGCTTGTAAAAAGCTCGTACGAATTTGTCCTAGAATTTGCGTTTCACCAATCACCATAGAATCCAAACCACTTGTAACTCGGAACAAGTGCTCAATTGCCCCATCTTCCTCCCATATGGACAAGTAAGAAGAAAACGCATCTATCGGGAGCTGAAACCACTCAGATAAAAACTTTTTAATATAATATCGACCTGTATGCAGTTGGTCGACCACTGCATAGACTTCCGTTCGATTGCATGTCGATATAATAATATTTTCCAATATACTCTTTTGTTGCTGCAGCTGCAGCATCGCTTGCTCCAAATCTGTCGGTTGAAATGAAAGCTTTTCGCGAATCTCTACAGGGGCAGTTCGATAGTTAACACCCACTACTAGAATATGCACTTTACGTGCCCCCCTTCATTCTTATCCAAATACATATTGAGTGCTTTGCGCAAACAAATAACTGTATCTATAATACACAGCTATATTCACATTTGTTTTCCTATTTCTCGTACTTCATCCTACATGTATATAATGTTAATGATAGTACATCCCACTTGTTTTAAATCTGACAATAATGTGAACATCTGTATATGTGCTAAAAAAGTCCCATCCCCATATAATATGACTTTTTCGTTCGAACATAGACTCTATCTTGTACGTTATCAAAAAAATGATAGTGAAGCAAGCAATGCAATCTATATTCCCTTAAAATAACCCTTCCTTTATTTTCCCATTATATCAATTTTTAAACCGCTTTCATATATAAATCTTTCTCCATTTTCTCTAATTAATAATTGCCTATTGTAAATATTAAGCTGTAACACAGCTAACATAAAAAAACACGTGAATCAAACTCACGTGTTTTTTGTATTAGTAAAATAATGAATAGCTGACCAGGCCTCATCTTTTCCAAGACCTGTTTCAGAAGAAAATAACACGAGACGATCTCCCGGCTCAATTTCAAGTTTTTCTTTTACTACCTTAAGATGTTTATCCCATTTTCCTTTTGGAATCTTATCAGCCTTTGTCGCAACGATAATAACCGGGATTTCATAATGCTTTAAAAAATCGTACATCATGACATCATCTGCAGTCGGTGGGTGACGTAAATCAACGATAAGAACAACCGCCTTTAATTGTTCTCTTGATGTAAAATACGTCTCAATCATTTTCCCCCAAGCTTCACGCTCTTTTTTTGACACCTTTGCGTATCCATAGCCAGGAACATCGACAAAGTGCATCATCTCATTGATGATATAAAAGTTTAAAGTTTGTGTTTTTCCAGGCTTGGAGGAGATACGCGCCAGTCCTTTTCGATTTAGCATCTTATTAATGAACGACGACTTTCCTACATTTGAGCGACCGGCAAGCGCAATTTCCGGCATATCCTCTTGTGGGTATTGTGCCGGCTTTACGGCGCTAATTACAATTTCTGATTTTGTTACTTTCATTCCTTCACTCCTACTAAAGCGTGCGCAAGCACTTCATCGAGATGAGAAACCGGGACAAATGTAATGTTCTCCTTTACACTATCCGGAATGTCATCTAAATCCTTCTCATTTTCTGCTGGCATAATGACCTTTTTTAAGCCAGCGCGATGTGCACTTAGAGATTTTTCTTTTAGACCGCCGATTGGAAGAACGCGCCCACGTAGTGTAATTTCTCCGGTCATCCCTACTTCTTTACTTACAGCCTTACCTGTTAAAGCGGAAATGAGTGCTGTCGCCATGGTAATACCAGCTGACGGGCCATCTTTTGGAACCGCTCCCTCCGGTACATGAATATGAATATCATTCTTCTCGTGAAATTCTGGATCAATGTCCAGCTCACTCGCTCGGGATCGAATGTAACTAAATGCTGCTTGCGCAGACTCCTTCATCACATCACCTAATTTCCCCGTTAAAATCAACTTACCTTTACCGGGATATAGAGACACTTCAATCGGGAGCGTATCACCGCCAACGGATGTGTATGCCAACCCTGTTGCTACCCCAACTTGATCATGCGCTTCTGCTTGCCCGTAGCGGTACTTCTTCTTGCCTAAAAACTCTTCAATATTTTTATCAGTTACAACGACTTTCTTCTTAGCTTCTGTAACTAGAATACGCGCCGCTTTTCGACATATCGTTGCGACTTGTCTTTCTAAGGCACGAACACCCGCTTCTCTTGTATAATAACGAACAAGTGCAACTAAACCATCTTCACGGATTTGTAGCTTTGATTTCCCAAGGCCATGTTCTTTCATTTGCTTTGGAACTAAGTGATCACGCGCAATATGTATTTTTTCAATTTCGGTATAACCTGCAATATTAATAATCTCCATACGGTCAAGAAGTGGTCCTGGAATCGTAGCCAATGTGTTGGCTGTTGCGATGAACATCACCTTGGATAAATCGTAAGGTTCTTCAATATAATGATCACTAAAATTTCGGTTTTGCTCAGGATCTAATACCTCTAGCAATGCCGCAGACGGATCACCGCGGAAGTCATTGGACATTTTATCAATTTCATCTAGTAAGAATACCGGGTTAATTGTTTTGGCCTTTTTCATACCTTGGATAATCCGTCCAGGCATAGCACCAATGTAAGTGCGTCGATGACCGCGTACCTCCGATTCATCGCGTACACCACCGAGTGAAACCCGTACAAAATTTCTACCAAGCGATGTCGCAATTGAACGAGCCAGTGATGTTTTACCAACGCCAGGCGGTCCTACAAGACAAAGAATTGGTCCTTTTAATGAGCGTGTGAGCTGCTGAACAGCCAAATACTCCAATACGCGTTCCTTTACCTTTTCTAATCCGAAATGGTCTTTGTTTAAAATCTCTTCTGCACGTACAACGTCTAGAATATCTTCTGTTGCTTCTGTCCAAGGCAATGTTAATAGCCAATCTATATAATTTCGAATAACACCGCTCTCTGCCGAACTAGAAGGCAATTTCTCATACCGACCCAATTCACGTAGCGCCACATCTTTTGTTTCTTGAGGCATGCCCGACTGTTCAATTTTAGTACGCAGCTCTTCAACTTCACCGGTTTTCCCCTCTTTATCGCCAAGCTCTTTTTGAATAGCTTTCATTTGCTCGCGTAGAAAATACTCCTTTTGCGTACGCTCCATGGATTTTTTCACACGCTGACTAATGGTTTTCTCCAAATCGAGCAACTCTTTTTCGTCTTGAATAAATGAAATAATTTTACGCAAACGCTCTTTTGCATCTAAAATTTCCAGCACGTCTTGCTTTTCTTTAATTTTAAGCGGTAAATGAGAGGCAATTAAGTCCGCCAAACGTCCCGGTTCCATTATATCCACCACTGTTGCAAACGTTTCATTGGATATTTTTTTGGACACTTTAATATATTGCTCAAAATCTTGTGTTAGTGTGCGCATGAGTGCTTTCTCTTCCAAGTCATGCGCTTCCTTATCTTTTAATACTTGTATGTTCACATTTACTACATCTTCTTGCTCCTGCAGATGTAAAAGCTCTGCTCTATGTAATCCTTCCACAAGCACTCGAACGGTACCATTTGGTAGCTTTAACGTTTGTTTTATCTTTGCTAATGTACCGATTGTATATAAATCCTCTGCAGTCGGTTGATCGACATTCACATCTTTTTGTGTGGCCAAAAAGATAAGATTTTCATCAAGTGCCGCATTCTCAATTGCTCGTATCGACTTTTCACGTCCCACATCAAGATGTAACACCATTGTCGGATACACGAGAATACCTCGTAGTGGCAGGAGGGGAACGATTTTTTCGCTCTGGTTCATTTGATTATGGCACCTCCATTTTATAGTCTGTTCACCTATTGTATATTACAAAAGAACATTTATGCAATCGCGGTGAATTATTGAAATGGTTCCTATGAGTTATATTACCCAATTCTGTTATGTATTTTTAAAGAATACTCTTTTAAGAACCGCTTTTGATTTGTATGTGAATGTTAGAAAAACAAAGCTGTCCCATTTTGGGACAGCTTTGTTTTTCTTATCCAGACTGTGACTCTTCTTCAAAATGAGCATGCTCCTGTATTTGTTCCGCAATCGCTAACTTCAGTACATCCTGAAGATGACGGACCGGAACAATGTCGATGTCTGTTATTGAATATAAAATAGGTTGCATATTTTCAGCAGGAATAATGACGGTGTTGGCACCGGCTTTCTTTGCTGCTTTAATTTTCGCATACACACCACCCACAGGCTTGACTTCTCCTTGAATACTAATTTCCCCGGTCATTGCCACATCATTGCGTACATATCGTCCATGCACCGCAGAATAGACACCCGTTGCAATTGCAATTCCTGCAGAGGGACCATCAACCGGTGCCCCGCCTGGAAAATTAATATGAATGTCATATCCGGATGGAAGAAGGTTAAAGGAGCGCAATACAGTAATTACATTGTCCACAGAAGCTTTGGCCATACTTTTACGGCGAATGGATTTTCCTTGCCCCCCAAGACTTTCTTCTTCTACAATACCGGTAATCACAACATCGCCCTTTCCCTCCACTTGCATTGCTGTGACCTCGAGCTCCAGTAAAGCCCCCGTGTTTGGACCATATACAGCTAGACCATTGACAAGACCAATCTTAGGAATTGGATAAATACGCTTCTCATACTTTGGTGTTAACTGACTAGAATGGATTACCCATTCAATGTCTGCATCATGAATGTCAGTTCTATTTTCGTTAATTGCCATACCTGCTGCAATTTGTACCAAATTAATAGCTTCACGGCCGTTACGTGCATATTTCCCAATTAATGCTACACCTTTCTCTCCGATTGCAAGTTCCACCTTATGAGCGGCGTTGCGAGCCACTCGTTCAATTTCCTCTGTGTCCAACTCTCGAAAAAATATTTCAAGACAACGTGAGCGAATGGCGGGCGGAATGTCTTCTGGAGAACGTGTCGTAGCTCCAACAAGCCGAAAATCAGCTGGAAGCCCGTTTTGAAAAATATCATGAATATAGGTAGGAATAAAGGTATTCTCTTCGCTATAATAGGCGCTCTCTAAAAACACTTTCCTATCTTCAAGTACCTTGAGCATTTTATTCATTTGAATCGGATGCAGTTCACCAATTTCATCTATAAACAAAATCCCTCCGTGCGCATCCGTAACCGCCCCTTTTTTGGGCTGCGGGATGCCAGCCTGCCCCATGGCACCGGCTCCTTGATAAATCGGGTCATGCACTGAGCCGATAAGCGGGTCTGCAATGCCTCGTTCATCAAAACGAGCTGTTGTCGCATCCAGTTCGATAAAAACAGCAGATGGACGAAAAGGGGATTTCTCATTTTTGCGCGCCTCTTCTAACACAAGACGAGCTGCCGCCGTTTTTCCAACTCCCGGCGGACCATATATAATGACATGTTGCGGATTAGGACCACATAGCGCTGCCTGTAATGATTTAATGCCATCTTGTTGCCCTACAATATCTGCAAATGTAGCAGGGCGAACTTTTTCGGCTAGTGGTTCTGTTAAGGAGATAGAGCGCATTTTCCGCAGCTGCTCCATTTCTTTCTTAGATTCTTTATCAATCGATATTTTCTGTGTTCGCTGATTGCGTAGCAAATGCCAAAAATATAAGCCGACGATTACGCCGAACACCAATTGAACGAGTAAAATAATATTCGTCCAGCTCATGTAAATCCCTCCCAGTTCATTGATACTTTGTAGTATCGCCGAGTCGAAAGAGCCCTAAACATAAAAGAAACAGCAATTCCTTAGGAATTGCTGTTTCTTTTGGTTACGCTGACGTTTTGGTTCCTTGCTCAAGCACTGTACCATCTTGCAATACAAGCTTTGGAGGAGCGCCGTCTGCAACTGTCTCTTTTGAAATGATGCATGTCTCAATATCCTCACGAGAAGGAAGCTCAAACATCACATCCAGCATCATGCCTTCAATAATAGAGCGAAGACCACGTGCTCCTGTTTTACGCTCAATCGCCTTTTTCGCGATTTCAAGAAGCGCACCTTCTTCAAACTCAAGCTTTACATCGTCAAGCTCAAGCAGCTTTTGATATTGTTTCACAAGTGCGTTTTTCGGCTTTGTCAAAATTTCAACAAGCGCTTCCTCGTCTAATTGCTCTAAGTTAGCAATTACCGGCAAACGACCAATGAACTCAGGGATTAAACCGAACTTCAGTAAATCTTCCGGTAGAACATGGGATAACACTTTGTCATCCTCAATGTTGCGCTTCCCGTCTGTTCCGAATCCAATCACCTTTTTACCTAGACGGCGTTTGATGATTTGCTCAATACCATCGAATGCCCCGCCACAAATAAACAAAATATTTGTTGTGTCAATTTGAATAAACTCCTGATGTGGGTGCTTACGTCCGCCTTGCGGTGGAACGCTCGCTACTGTACCTTCAAGAATTTTCAAAAGCGCTTGCTGTACACCTTCGCCTGAAACATCACGCGTAATAGAAGGGTTTTCGGATTTACGAGCTACCTTATCAATTTCATCGATATAGATAATACCCTTTTCCGCTTTTTCCACATCGTAATCAGCAGCTTGAATCAGTTTAAGAAGAATGTTTTCCACATCTTCTCCAACATAACCAGCTTCTGTTAAAGATGTTGCATCCGCAATCGCAAACGGCACATTTAAAATACGTGCCAAAGTTTGCGCAAGCAATGTTTTACCGCTTCCTGTCGGACCAATCATTGCAATATTACTTTTAGAAAGCTCTACATCGTCAATTTTGCTGTTGGAGTTAATACGTTTATAGTGGTTATATACCGCTACAGCCAAAGCTTTTTTCGCATTATCTTGCCCGATGACATATTCATCAAGGATTTCACGAATTTCCATTGGTTTTGGAACATCCTTCAATTCTACTTCATCATCTTTTGCAAGCTCCTCATGCACGATTTCTGTACAAAGCTCAATACACTCATCACAAATATAAACTCCAGGCCCCGCCACAAGCTTACGGACCTGCGTTTGCGTTTTACCGCAAAAAGAACATTTCAATTGCCCTTTTTCATCATTAAACTTGAACATATTTTCACACCCCTTAAAAGTGCTAGAAACCTTACACACTATGTAAATGAAATTATTACCGTATGTAAATACATATTATGTCACTATGTTGGATTAAATACAAATGATATGGTCGCTTATGTATATATTCTAAATCATTTTAATTTTTAGAATACATATATTCTGCTTGCATGAGCTTATTTCCTGCACAATTATTTAATCGTTTTATAAAACAAGGCACGATCCAGCATCGCGCCCTGTTTTATCATATTACTTGCTGTTTTCTACTAAGAATTCAATAGCTTTACGGATTTTAAGATCTTCTTTTAGGCCTTCTAGGCTGCCAAGAGCTTGCTTTACAGCATCAACTGGCATGTTGTACATTTCAGCCATTTTGTTTACTTCTTCGTTTGCTTCTTCATCTGTAGCTTCAATGCCTTCAGCTTCAATGATTGCTTCTAATACAAGATTTGTTTTTACGCGAGGTGCTGCTTCTTCTTTCATTTGCTCTTTCAGCTTCGCTTCATCTTGTCCCGTGAATTGGAAGTAAAGCTCCATGCTCATACCTTGCGCTTGTAGACGTTGGTCGAATTCACGAACCATACGATTAAGCTCAGTTTCAATCATTGCTTCTGGAATTTCAACTTCAGCGTTTGCTACAGCTTTTTCTACCGCATCGTTGCGAAGTTTGTTTTCTGCTTCATTTTTCTTGCTTTCTTCAAGATCTGCGCGAAGTTTTGCTTTTAACTCATCTAGAGTTGCTACTTCTTCGTTCACATCTTTAGCGAACTCATCGTCTAAAGCAGGAACTTGCTTTGCTTTGATTTCGTGAACAGTCACTTTGAATACTGCAGGTTTACCTTTAAGTTCTTCTGCATGGTACTCTTCAGGGAATGTTACTTCGATGTCTTTAGACTCGCCAGCTTTTAGACCAACCAGCTGCTCTTCAAAACCTGGGATGAAAGAACCAGATCCGATCTCAAGAGAGTAGTTCTCAGCTTTGCCGCCTTCGAATGCTTCACCGTTTACGAAACCTTCAAAATCGATGATAGCTGTATCGCCGTTTTCTACTGCGCCATCTTCTTTTACAACAAGCTCAGCGTTGCGCTCTTGTAAAGTTTTCAATTCGTTTGCTACATCCTCATCTGTTACAGCAGTTTCCATTTTTTCAAGTTCAAGACCTTTGTATTCACCAAGCTTTACTTCTGGCTTAACTGTTACTTTCGCAGTGAAAATAAGGTTTTTGCCTTTTTCCATTTGCTCGATGTTGATTTCAGGTTGCGCAACAGGGAAGATACCTGTTTCGTCAATTGCTTGTGTGTATGCACGTGGCAAGATGAAGTCTAATGCATCTTGGTAAAGAGATTCTACACCGTATTTCTTTTCGAACAATACGCGTGGCATTTTTCCTTTACGGAATCCAGGCTCATTGATGCGGTTTACAACTTTTTTAAATGCCGCGTCCAAACCCTTCGTTACTTCTTGTGCCTCAACCTCTACAGTTAAGACACCTACGCTACCTTCTAACTTTTCCCATTTTACAGCCATTTATTCTTTCCCTCCATGTAAATAAAAGTAAACTTACACAAACCGGTGCAGTTTGTGATCTAGCATTTTGCAGGTTCTTTCCCCACCGCAGCGGGGCATATTACCCGTTCATGCGTGATAAGCTATAAATACTCGGTATGTAATCCGAGAATCATACAATATGATGAGAGACTCCCTCTGTGCGGGGCAAATTACACCTTCTGCAACCCTTTTATTATAGCATACAAATTCTCTGTTTCAACAATCACGCCATTCTTTTTCGTCACAGCGGTAAAAATCCTTCAGTTTCAATACGGAGCAGCATGTGCTGCGCTTCTTCTAAAAGTTGCTGAAACACAGCATTTTCTTCTTCATGTCCGGTATCTGCTTCATGCATTGCAAATCTATCGTTTCCAATCATTTCTAGGGCCACAGCCCATAATTTCGGGTCATTCGGCTGCATAGAAAGCGGAAATACAAGTGTCTGCAACTGCAACCAATAGGCAGATAACGCTTCAAGCAAGGTAGGATTTTCCTGACTCAAACGATTATCTAATTCTTGTAAAACAGCCTTCGTAAACGCCATTTCATTAACTTCAAGCAGCTCGGACGGCACCACTCGCTCGCTTAAGCCATACTTACTAACTGTCACCGCCTCTTCTATCTCATGCTCCTTCAGTAAATGCAGTACTGCCGTTTTGACGTATGGGTGCTTGTGCGTATCAGATAAAAATGTTTTTAGAAAAGGAAACGCATATACCGTTCCTTGTTGTTTTAACGTTTGCAACGCTTGTAACTGTGCAACGACATCTGTGCCTGCAAAGATTGTTTTGAATTCATGGTTCATGTCCTTTGACGGTTGTTGCTGCATCTTTTGAGCAAATGACACTAAACTTTCTAACTTCTTTCGCTGCTCTTCTTGCATAGGATACCCGTGTATTTGTTTTGCCATTTGAGAGATTCCTGTATAGTCATTCAGTTGCACAAGAATGCTCATATACATATCCAATACATTCACATCAAACGTATCTTGATTAGCAAGCAATTCTTTGCAACGCACTCTGGCTTCTTTCCATTCACCCGTCTCCATTAAGCATACTACTGCACCAAATTCAGTACGTTCGTCATGCATATCGTGTGCGCGCATTTGATCAAAATAAGCAAGTGCTTCGCTAAAATCTTTAGACTGCAATGCCTGGAAACCATTCTCTTTCAAACGAGCTGCTAAATTAGGAAATAATACAACTGTTTCTTCATTTTTCATTACTTCGGCCTCTTCCGTTAACCATTATCAAATAGTGTTGATTAAGAGGATACAGGACGATTTTAACTATATGTAAACACTGTGGTGCGCTTGCCCTATAAACAGCAGCGCAGCCCAAGCATCGACCTGAATTCAATTTCCCTCTCATTCCTATCATCTGCTTCTAGCATAGTAAAACCATAGATAGATTGCAAATGTAGATAAGCAGGATAAGACATGATAAACTTTGCGCTTTTCCTACACAAAAATCAGGTGCCAAAGCATCTAGTTTCCAATCTTGTATGTTTTCAATTCTTAGGAATGCATCCTAAGCATGTACCAGTGCAACAACCGTCTTCTTCAGTTTGTTAGAAAACATAAGTTATTTTGTTTATTGCTTAATGAATGTATATATGTTCAACTCGTTTTCCTGACAGGAAACAACATCTCCAGAACGTCCCATTACGTGTATATGTTTTTACAAGGCACGTGCAGCCAAACATCGCTCGTTCTTCTCTATTACTCCCCAAAATAAGGTTCGTTTTTAATCGTAACTAATGTAAAAAATACATGAAATCTCTTCTATGCTAAAGATATCATTTGAATTAAATTGATTGTTTTTGAATATTTTTGATTGATTTATGAAAAGGCTTTCGTTATGATTAAACCATAAGGAGGTGATTACTTGTTAACACCAGAACGTCAACAAGTGATTCTAGATTTAGTGAAAAAAAAAGGAATTGTAAAACTTCAAGAGCTTATAGATGCAACAAGTTCTTCGGAGTCCACAATAAGACGTGATCTCATTCAACTAGAGGAGAAAAATTGCCTAAAGCGTGTACATGGCGGTGCTGCTTCGCTACAAGGAAAGAGAAAAGAACCCAGCATGACAGAAAAATCCTCCAAAAACATTCACGAAAAGCGTTTAATCAGTCAACATGCAGCATCTCTTGTGGAAGATGGGGATTGTATTTATCTAGATGCAGGTAGCACCACATACGAAATGATTCCATATTTGGAAGGAAAGCATATTACGGTTGTGACGAATGGACTTATGCATATTGAAGCATTATTCCAAGCAAACATACACGCCTATCTACTGGGCGGTATGATGAAAAATAACACTCGTGCCTTAATTGGCAGCGCCGCACTTGATGCATTGCTACGATATAGATTTGATATTTGCTTCTTAGGTGTAAACGGAATTCACGCGACCTTTGGTTACACTACACCAGATCCGGAAGAAGCAATGCTGAAAAAAACCGCATTACAGCTATCGAAATTGTCCTATGTACTAGCTGATGCAAGTAAATTTTCCGAGGTATCTTTTACAAAAATAGAAGAGCTTAACGCTGCTTCTATTATTACCACAAATATAGAGGAGCACGAGATTGCGCAATTTACGCGCAAAACAGATGTAAAGGTTGTGACAGCATGATATATACAGTAACGTTAAATCCCTCTATTGATTATGTAGTAGAAGTGCCAGATTTTGCTTTAAATGGAGTAAATCGTACTGAAAAAGAGGTGAAATATCCTGGCGGGAAAGGAATTAATGTCTCTCGCGTTCTCCAAAGACTTAATGTTCCATCAAAAGCACTCGGCTTTATAGGAGGATTTACAGGAAGTTTCATTAAAGAGAAATTGGAAACAGAAGGAGTTACAACACAATTCATAGAAGTCGCTGGCGATTCTCGTATTAACATTAAGTTAAAAACAGATACAGAGACGGAGATAAATGGCACTGGGCCAACTATTCCAACAAATAAACTACAACAATTAATAGAGCAAATTAACACTCTACAAAAAGGCGACACATTGGTTCTAGCTGGTAGCATCCCAAATTCTCTGCCAGAAAATCTATATGAAACATTAACAAAAATCGGTACCAATCGTGGTATTCGTGTTGCAGTCGATGCAAGCAAAAAAATATTACTCGATGTAGTTTGCCATAAACCTTTTGTTGTAAAGCCGAATCATCATGAACTCGGAGAACTATTCAATACAGAAATAAACAGTGTTACAGATGCGGTTCAATATGGACGAAAACTGGCTGAAATGGGAGCTCAGCATGTAATCGTATCTATGGCCGGTGACGGTGCAGTTCTCCTTACAGAAAACGAAACATATTTTGCAACAGTTCCAAAGGGTAATGTTATCAATTCGGTAGGCGCAGGCGATTCACTTGTTGCAGGCTTTTTAGGCAGGTACGTACAAACGCAAAATATTTTGGAAGCGTTTCGGTATGGGGTAGCAACTGGTAGCGCAACAGCTTTTTCTTCCGATTTGACAACACGCGATACAATTGAAAGACTGTTACCTCAAGTGAAAGTAACTGTCTTATAAAGAGAGAGGGGTAAGCCATGAAAATTACAGAATTGCTACAAAGAGATACTATTATCTTGTCTTTACAAGCCTCTTCTAAGCAGGAAGCAATCGAGGAGCTGGTTGAAAAACTTTGGCAAGCAGGTCGATTACAAGATAAAGAAAGATTTACAGAAGCAATTTTAGCGCGCGAAGCGCAAAGCACAACTGGCATCGGCGAAGGAATTGCAATTCCGCACGCTAAAACACAAGCAGTAAAACTGCCAGCCATTTGCTTTGCAAAATCTGTATCCGGCGTTCCATATGAGTCTTTAGACAGTCAGCCTGCTCATTTATTTTTCATGATTGCAGCAAGTGAAGGCGCAAATCAAGCACACCTAGAAACACTTTCACGATTATCCTCCTTTTTAATGGATACTGAATTTCGTTCTAACCTTTTGAAAGCGCAAACAGAGGAAGAAGTATTAACACTCATAGATGAAAAAGAAAAGCAAATCGAGAGCGAAGAGCAACCGAGTGCAGCAAAACAAGGCTCTATCCTTGCTGTTACCGCTTGCCCAACTGGTATTGCTCATACATACATGGCTGCGGATGCCTTAAAAGCAAAAGCGAAGGAACTCGGCGTAAACATCAAAGTCGAGACAAACGGTTCCACAGGTGTAAAAAACGAATTAACAGCAACAGACATCCAAAATGCCACAGCCATTATTGTCGCAGCTGACAAGCAGGTGGAGATGGAGCGCTTTAAAGGAAAGCACGTCATACAAGTACCGGTAGCGGCAGGGATTCGAAAATCAGAAGAGCTCATTAAGCGCGCCTTAAAACAGGATGGTCCTGTATACCAAGGAAACGGTAGCAAGACAGCAACTAAAGATACACGCGTCGGTTTTTATAAATATCTTATGAACGGTGTGTCTAACATGCTTCCATTCGTCGTGAGCGGTGGTATATTAATAGCCTTGGCATTCGCATTTGGCGGCATTAAAGCAGAAGGTCCTATCGCTTCACTTCTGATGGAAATTGGCGGCGGCAAAGGCGCATTCTTCTTTATCGTACCTGTATTAGCTGGTTTTATTGCGAGCAGCATTGCTGATCGTCCTGGCTTCGCACCCGGCATGGTCGGTGGCTATCTAGCAGCACAGGCAGGAGCAGGGTTTCTCGGTGGATTAATCGCTGGCTTCTTGGCAGGTTATATTGTCGTGTTACTTAAAAAAGTATTCCAAGCTCTACCACAGCAACTTGAAGGGATTAAACCGGTCTTATTATATCCTTTATTCGGCGTATTGCTTACAGGTTTAATTATGATTTTAGTTGTAAATGATCCAGTTGTTGCGTTAAATAAAGGCATGACAAGTTGGTTAAATGGTCTTAGTGGTGCAAATGCAGTCTTATTAGGTATCATTCTAGGAGGAATGATGGCTATCGATATGGGTGGGCCCATTAATAAAGCAGCCTTCACATTTGGTCTAGCGGCCATCGAGGCGCAAAATTTTGGCCCGCACGCCGCTGTTATGGCAGGAGGTATGGTACCACCGCTTGGTATCGCACTAGCAACAACCTTCTTTAAAACAAAGTTCTCGGACACAGAACGAAAATCTGGTATCACTAACTACATTATGGGCTTATCCTTTATTACAGAAGGCGCCATTCCATTTGCAGCAGCTGATCCACTGCGTGTTATTATCAGTTGCATTCTTGGTTCAGCTGTTGCAGGAGGCATCACAATGGCAGCGGGCATCACATTGCCCGCACCGCATGGCGGCTTGTTCGTAGTTCCGTTGGTGAATAAGCCTCTTCTATATATTGCAGCAATTCTAATCGGTTCCATCGTGACCGCTGTTGTGCTCGGTGTGTGGAAAAAACGAAATGAAGCATAAAAAACTGCGCTTGCATAGACAAGCGCAGTTTTTTTATGAAATCTCACGATAATTACAAAATACAACCTGTATTGTTGTGCGTTCGTACATATAAAAAACCTCGTCACTATATAGTAACGAGATTTTCAGTAACGTCCCAGGAGAGATTCGAACTCCCGACCGACGGCTTAGAAGGCCGTTGCTCTATCCAGCTGAGCTACTGGGAGGAATACTGTCCCTTATCAGCCAAACAACAGGCATATCAAAGGTTAACACAGATTAATTTTTCACTGTCTGTCTACAATGTATTTATAGTAGGGATTAGTACAATTCCCTAACAAAGTTCTATTACCTTATATCAACAGAATAACTCAGTTCCTGACTAAATATCAAGGATTATCCTCTAATTCAAGTTGCAAATTTATAGCTTATTGGAGAAACAGTTCCAACCTGTTATCTAGACATACAGCAGGTATAGTCAAAGTAAAAAAAGTATGCTTACTCCTTTTCCTTCACAAAGATAAGGCATTTACTAAAATACAAACATGGTTAAAAGGCATATCAGATTATTAATACATTTAAATTTTAGGAATATAAAAGGAGAGGTATTAAGTTGCCTCTCCTGTTTCATTAATTATTAATGATATTGAAACCATGCAAACCAATTATTGTTTTTATCTTTTACAATGTAAAGCTCCCCTAATGATGCACTTTGAGCAGGAAGTAGTCTTGGAAACCTTAACCTAACAAACCATGAATGATCTGCTACTTCCTTTCCACAAAAGTTTATTGCCATTTTGTAATAATTCTCCTCAAAACCTGTAAGACTTGGCATAGGTTCAATAATTTCAATTTTCCATTCTTTATATTCAGGGCTTGCCCCATATACTTTTGGAATTATTTCATTCAAGGCTTTCACAAGTTCATCTTTATCTTTATCAGTAGTCCTTACAAGGTTTTCAGATTTAGGGCATTCTGAACCAAGTATGTCCCCTAAGGATACTGTTGGAAACATAAAAATAAATAAAATAAAGAGCAAGAGTATTTTTCTCATATTTTCACCTCTAAATTATTCTGTCTTTAACTTAGAAAATTATGAGAAGTTTTACATCTGCCCTAAAAATAAACAACTACCTATCTAAACTTGTGTATGATGATTCTCTTTCTAAATTTTGTAAATTGACTTAAAATGCAAAATCCTAAAACAACACCAAGTAGATTTAGAATAATATCATCAATATCAAAAACACCTAACAAAGTAAAATATTGAACAAACTCTATTGTCAGGATACCAATAAAAGATGCTAGGATTAACTGTTTAATCCCCCCTATCTTAGTAAAGATAAGTGGAAGTAGAATTCCTAAAGGCATAAACAATAAAACATTGCCAAAAGTATTATAAAACCAAGTATTGAAATTATAATGATGAAAATTGGTTAAATAAGTCCCTATGGTTTCAAAAGGGATTAAATTGTGTGATACATCATCATAATTCCCTAAAAGCCTTTCTGGAAAAGAAACACCAACACCAATAAAACTAAATTTCAAGACTAAGGTAATGTAAAAACAAAAAAGAATAATAATGTATTTATTGCTAACAAGCTTCAAGACACACACCTCCCTAAAGAGAGGTATATGTCCAAGACCTAGTAATTATTCAATTGCTGAGTTAAGCATTGATTTTTTTATCTTTGTTAAATAAATTGTCCAACATCTCAGGTTCAGTGTTAAGCATATCCATAAACAAATTATATGCCTTTGGATTAAATGATCCTTTTAATATGCTCTTTATATGGACATAAGGGATAGTATAGCCTATTGGAGTTTTTCTAATTTCAGAAACTGTGAGACCTTTGACATAATGGAGAAACAAAATAGCTCCTAGTATTTCTCCTGTGTAACCCTTGCTTTCTGTATTAATTCTCAGGAGGTTATAAGACTTCTGACTAAATACAGGAGCTTGATTCTCTGAGACTCTCCAAGTATTAAACAGATAATTAATACTCATTTGACTTTCTCCTCCTTTAGAGTAACCCCTCATTTTTCAAATCTCTTAAAAGAGGCATTATGTCTTGCCTTAAATGCTCTAGCTTGTTAATTTCTAATCCCATCTGACTTAGATGAACTCTCTTTCCTGATGGAGCATTAAAGAACCTATCTGCTGTAGAAACCAATTTCCTATCAGTCATGATACTCTTTACCATTGCAAAAGAACCATTGATACTCATCATAATTTCTTTTAACTCTGCTATGTCTGCCTCTATTGATTTAGGGCTTGTCTCAGCAATGAAAACATATTTTAAGTTATTAAATATCTGCCTAGACTGAACATACTTATCAAAGAAAGTTTCTACTAGTTTACTCAGTTCCTGATTAGACTTGTTAGCCATTGCTACAGCAGATGCCTCCTCTAATGTAATCTCTTGAGTTAGCTCTGTAATTGTAATGATTGCTTTTTTGACAGTTTCTTTATCAGTGGCAGTTGCTTTTGCCTCCTCAGCCTCAGTCAATCTATCTTTTAATGATTTTATATATTCATTATCCTTTTTCTCCTGCTCCTCTAGCTCCTCTAAATATGTCTCTATTTCCTGTCTTGAAGTTTTTAGCTCATCAAGTTTAGCAGCCATATTCTTTTTTACAATTGGTTTATTAATCTCTGTTCTCATTTTAAATTCCCCCAAATAATTTATTAGTCAATTTCAATTGCATCTAATTCCTGGTACTCCCTAGAAAGCTCATCTTCTCCTGAGTACACCTCATAATCCAGATAACAGTTGATTGGATGATAAAGATAAAATTCCTGACCATCTTTTTTCCTTAGCTTTATTGCCTCCAAGAGCTTTTTATTTAGATAAACATTGCTTAACAAAAACTTATGAACTACAACACCTACTTGCTGTCTTGAAAGTCCTACTAGATTTCCAATGCTCTCCTGTGAAATCCAAGCATAACCATCTTTATCAGTATGAGATGCAATAACAAGTAATACTTTTAATGCTGAGGGATGAAGTTTGGACAGTCCTCCTTGAGCAATAAAGTCTTTGTCTAATGATAGATAAACTTTTTTATCAATTTCATCAGTAGCAAAATTGTAAGATTCTTTTACTGACAGATGAACAAATGGCTCTTGTTCTAAATCAGTATTAGAAAGCCTTTCACTCAGCAGAGTCTTTCCTTGTTGAATGGTATCTCTAGGAATATGTTTTGAGTTTTTTTCATTCACTGCATTCATTTACTTACCTCCTATTAATATTGTTGTTACTCATATTGATACAAAGTTGTATTGAATAGTTGTACTATCCATCCTTTACAACCTTTAAAATCTTTCTCTGCTTTCATGTCTTTCAGTTCTTTAGTGTTAAGTAGACATTCCCCCTTAAAATGTTAGACAGTTAGAATTGATTGACTGCCCATAACTATAATTAGATGAGAAATGGAAACTGTGACATAAGATATTCCTTCCCTCCAACCTTTATTTAGATGATTAAATTTTGCTGTGACAGGCTTTACAATTTCTTACTAAACAACCTGCTCACAAAACTATCATTAGAAATTCAATGCAGAACTGTGACAGATTGTAATGAATATATATGGAATCCCTTTTTCATTTATGGAGTAAGTAAACAAGAGGAATGTTAGGGGAATGCCTTACCTAGAGAGAAAATTGAAATTATTGACTAAGGCAATTTACAGGAATGGATAAGCTGGTCTTGGATTTTCTATAAAGTAGGAATGTTGTTATATCAATGTTTCTAACCATGCAACATCCAAGAAATGCAGAGTATCTCAATTCATAAAAATATTTAAAGTTTGTATTTTCCACAGATCACAGGGAGAAGACCACTTAAAAAAGAAAAAAAAAGAGCATCACATTGGATGCCCTTAAATAATCCCCTTCTCTTTTGCTATATTGTACAGGGATGCTCTACTAATTTTAGTTATCTCACATATTTCTTTTACAGTCTTACCATTTGTTGCTCTGTTTGCAAACAACTCTAAAGCATGGACTAGAGCAGGATTTTTATCTGTGTATTTCTTAGGCTTACCCTTGTACTTACCTTGAGTCTTAGCTATTGCAATACCTTCTCTTTGTCTCTCAAGTATCATTTCTCTCTCCCACTCAGCTACAGAGAGCAGTATATTCCTCAGGAGCTTTGAGGTAGCTGTACCATCAAACAATCCCATATTAAGTACATGGAGCTTTATTCCCTTCTCTGCTAATTCATCTATAAGCTGTATGCCTTCCTTAACATTCCTAGCTATCCTATCTAACTTTGTTATCACAAGGGTATCTCCAACATCTAGAATACTCAGGAGAGACTGTAAGCCATCCCTTTTAGTATTTCTACCTGTTGCTTTATCTTTGAAAATCTCAGATACTCCAGCCTCTTTTAAAGCCTGTATCTGTACCTCAAGACTTTGCTCTGCTGTTGAAACTCTTGCATATCCATACTGTTTAGCCATATATGTATCCTCCTGATGTATGCAGATAATTAAATAGACATTTAAAATAGACACTAGAAACTCAGTATAATTCAGAGTAATTATTTTGTCTAATTAAGGTAGAGTCTAAATAGACACTAGATGTTATAGGGGGGTACAGGGGGGGACTAGGGGGTATGGAGCAGGGGGAGAAGTGCCTGATAAATATCTAAAATGAAAAATACTTTATATGTAAATATATACCAATTTATACTTTCTTTAATATAGGTAACAGTAAAATTAAAGAAGAGGTAAAGGAGGCAGATAAAATGAGGAAAAAAGTTAATTTATTAATTACAGGTATTATCTTTTTCTTACTTATGATACCTTACCAGATAGAAGCAAGCCCAATAAATTTAGATAATAAGCTATTGCAAGATACTTTACTAACTACACTTTCACCTTATATATCAGATCAAATAAATAATTATTATGGTGAATACAAACAATTTGGTTTATTTGATGCTGAAATTTTAAGTATTAACAGGGAAAGTGAGGGTGGCTATAGCTTTAAAGTAAAAGTCCAAGTTGAGACTTTTGAACATGCTCACAATCCCCCTTATGGGAAAGAAACTATAACTTTTGAAATAAATCCTGCTGGAGTAAAGGCTATTGACTTTATTCATGAGGGAGATAAAGATGAGGAAAAAGTTAAAAAATTCTATCAGGATACAATAACAGATATTATAAAATCATTTAATTTAAAATTAGATACTTATTTGCCTTATACCTATAACCAATTGTTATATAAATCAGAAAAGCAAAAGGAGTACAAACAACTCTCAGACATTGTAGAAAAAATTAGTGCCAACATTCCATACGCTGACATTAAACCACCTTTAAAGAATGTCATTAAACCAGTTACTTTTATTAAGGATAACAAAGGATATATTCTTTTTAAAAGAGCAAATGGTACAAATGAGGTTTATACACTGGAAAAGAAAGATGGTACTTGGCAAGTTATAGATAAAAAAAGTAAGCAAGGGAAAAAAATGAAAAAAGAATTAATTTGGTACATGTAAAATTTAAAAATAACCAACTAGACAAAGAGGCAGAGTTTTCAGCTCTGTCTTTTCTGTATGCAAACAAAGAAATCCCCCTGCTAAAACAGCAGGAGGAGATACCTTTTATAAAAAATCCCTCAGATTATCAGCAACTTCCTCAACATCTAAATCTAGATACTGAGTTGTAACAGCTAAATTAGAGTGTCCAAGAGCCTTAGATATTAATGCTAAGTTAGCTCCTTTATCTAATAAGCTCTTTGCATAACCCCTTCTAAGAGCATGAGGATTAATGTTATTTAATCCATATCTTTTAGAGTATTTGTGGAGCTGCTTAGATATAGCATTATTAGTTGACTTTGTATCTAATGATGTCCCTTTATAGCTAATAAACAGATAAGAGTTTTTCTGCCCATAATACTCCCTTATTTTGTTATTTTGCATTATAAGAACTTTCATCAGATGCAATAACTCATCATCAAGAGGTAACTTTAACAGCTTGTGGTTTTTTAATATTGTTCCATCCATACATAATAGCTTATTCTCAAAATCAATATGTTTCTCTTGGAGTTGTCCCAGAGTATTTATTCTAACCCCTGTTCTATAAAGAGTGAGAACTGCCACAGCATCCCTCAAACCTATAAAGGTATTTAAGTCTAACAAAGAGAGTAAAACCATTACATCATCTTTCTTAGCACCTTTCTTGACCTGTTTATCAACTTTAATGTTAATGCCATGCCAAAACTTTGATTGTACCCATCCATTATTAAAACACTTGCCTAGAATAGCCTTGAGGCATTTTAGCCTAGTCAGTTTAGTCTGATTGGATACATCCATTGAATTGAGCCATGAGTATATAGTATCTGTTGTTATTTGCTCAAGATATTTTACATTTGTGGCTTTCCTAAACTGTACCATGTAGTTTAAATAGTCAGTAATAGTTCTTTCTCTGTATCCACTAACTTTCATTTGCTGAATGATAATTTCAATAACACTGTCTAAATCTCTGCCTTCTTCCTTTACAGCTACTGTTGTATGAGCTGAGGATGTTCCTGAGTACTTAGACTGCCCAGATGGCTTAGTCTCTGCTCCTGATCCTATGCCATGCTTAAACAGGTTAATATCTGCTCCTACATCAAAAATACCTTTTTTCTTTGTCATGCTATCTCCTCCAGTAAAATTAACTTGGAGGCAATAGAAAATTGTAGGGATAAAAAAAGAGATGCTCCCACAGTGTTATAATCTGTGTTAGCATCCCTTATCTGTCAAAACCCCTGTCATATCAAAGGTTAAACTGTTATGTAATGGCGTCCCAGGAGAGATTCGAACTCCCGACCGACGGCTTAGAAGGCCGTTGCTCTATCCTGCTGAGCTACTGGGACATGGAGCGGGTGATGGGAATCGAACCCACGCTATCAGCTTGGAAGGCTGAAGTTCTACCATTAAACTACACCCGCATGTGTTTTACATGATGTCGTATCGACATTCTTTATTATATTCTTATAACATATTGAAGTCAACACGTTTTTTCATTTTTATTAGAAAAAGTAGCCAAAAATTTAATGTTGACAGATTCTCTTTAAAAGTCGCCAAATTACTGCGGCCATTGCTTACTTTCTTATAAAAGAGAGGGCTGTTCGCCCTCTTATTGTAATACAAATGATTCTTTTGCCACTTCTTTGCCGCTTAACTCATAAAAAATGACGGTTGCTTGTTTGTTTTGCACATCTAAGAGTGCATAAGTGCGCTCCCTCCGGCCGCGCGGCAGCAATATGCTGCCGGGATTAATCAACAACACATCCTCAATTAGTTCCGCACCCATGATGTGAGAATGACCAAAACAGGCAACCTGCGCTCCCGCTTCCTTTGCTTTATACCAGATCTTCTGCAGTGTCATTTTCACATTGTATAGATGGCCATGCGTTACAAAAATAGATAAACCATTCACTTTTTCTACATAATTAGTAGGATATGCCGATTCAAAATCGCAGTTACCTTTCACAACAGAATAGCCTGCAAGTGCCGGATGTGCAGCGGGCAACTCCGAGTCACCACAATGAATATATACATCCACGGCATGTCGGTTGTATAATTCCTGTAACTCTCCTGTCATGCCATGACTATCGCTAACAATCAGTACCTTACAGTTCATCATCTAAAAACCACTCCGGAATTTTTTCCTCTAGCTTGCGAAGCGCTCGTCCGCGGTGACTAATTGTATTTTTTTGCTCAGATGATAACTCGGCCATCGCAGCTTTATACTCTTCCACATAAAAGATAGGATCATAACCGAAACCGTTCATGCCGCGCGGCTGTTCCAAAATAGTGCCTTCACAAGTACCGTTCACAATCACAGGCTTTTTGTTTTCATCTGCAAAAGCAACTGCGAGAGCACAATAAAAGCGTGCTTTTCTCTTATCTTTCGGTACACCTGTAAGCTCATCCAGTACCTTCTCAATGTTCTTTTGGTCGTCCTTTGGCTCTCCTGCATAGCGCGCAGAATATACACCTGGCTTACCTAACAACGCATCAACAATGAGTCCTGAATCGTCCGCAATAACTGTATGCCCTAGCTGCTTACATAACGCTTCGGCTTTCAAAATCGCGTTCGCTTCAAACGTCTCACCTGTTTCTTCTACCTCTTCAATATGAGGAAAATCATGCAGTGACTTTACACGCAATCCATAGCGAGAAAACAACAGCTCAAAATCGCGTACCTTGCCCATATTTTTTGTTGCGATTACCACATCCTTCATTGCGCTTTCATCCTTTCATCCATTTGTTCTGCAATTTCACCCAGTGCTTCTTGCTGAATGGCTACCAGCTTATGTATACCATGTTCGGCCATCTCAAGAAGCGCAGCCATTTCTTCTTTACTGAATGTTGCTTCTTCACCTGTTCCTTGTACTTCCACAAAGTGCCCTTTTCCTGTCATGATAATATTCATATCCACATTGGCTGCAGAATCTTCCATATAATTCAAGTCAAGTACAACACCATGCTCATCAATGATACCAACAGATGTCGCAGCTAAATAATCTTTAACCGGAATGTGCGTCAGCTTTCCGTTTTCTACAAGCTTTTGAAACGCCAATACCATTGCAACAAACGCTCCAGTAATTGAAGCTGTTCTCGTACCGCCATCCGCTTGAATGACATCACAATCAATCCACACGGTCTTCTCACCGAGTGCTTCCAAATCTACTACGGCGCGCAGTGCACGGCCAATCAGACGCTGAATTTCCATTGTGCGGCCGGACACCTTTCCTTTGCTAGATTCCCGAATAGTGCGTTGCTCTGTCGCGCGAGGTAGCATCGCGTATTCCGCCGTAATCCAACCCTTTCCCTCTCCACGCATAAACGATGGTACCCGATCATCGATGCTTGCAGCACAGATTACCTTCGTATCGCCTACCTCAATTAGAACCGAACCTTCCGGGTGCTTTAAATAATTTGTTTGAATATGTATACGTCGCAGCTCATTGTTTTGACGTCCGTCCACTCTCATATAAACCCCTCCTACCCTGTAGTATGACCAAAAAAGTGATTATGAATGGAAAAAAGAAGAAGGAATCCTTCTTCTTTTTAAGTATAGCAAAATATATTCATTAGAAACTACCTGTGTTCACATTTTGCGGTCTTGTTACAGGCGCAGTTAGCTTTTCTCCGTTTTCCTTTACAATATTCCCCTTACCATCCACCTGAATCGCTACCCCTTCCACACCCTTTTGTTCCGTCAAAGACAATACGAGCGCCTGCAGTACATGATTTGAAATCATGCTTTTCTTAGTATCACCGTATATATTTTGATTAAAGTTTAGCGTTACCTTACCACCCTCGAGCTTCGGTGGTGTTAACACCTTAACCCCAGCATTAAAATCGCTTGAAAGCTGGGATTTATAAGAAGGACCTTTTACAAGTTCATTTACTACTGCCATTACTTCGCCCTCTTTTGTAGCCGTTTCTTTATTATTTGCGATACGTCGTGTAACTGGTACATAGTATGTTTGCTTATTGTTTTGAGCTACAAAATATAGCGTAACTGGCTTTGTATTCATAACATCAAGTACTTGTCGATCATCAAAATTAATACCATCAGCACGGCTCAACCCTTCTCCGATTGGTGTTTTATCCACAGGCATCATCGCCAAGTCTTGACCGTCTATCCGAATTTTAACGCGCTGCACATCTTTAAATTGCGTGAGTGTCCAAGTAATCGCCTCAACAATGCGGCGCTCTTCTTCTTTTTTATACTTTTTAAATTCGGCGGAGAAATCCGCAATCGCGGTTCCATCTTTAATGTCTACACCATTCACAGTTGTATTTGCTGGCAATACCGCTTGAAAACCGTTCGGCAGTAAATTCGTAACAGGACCGTCTTTGACTAGGTATTCTAAAGACTGCTTAATAACTGCATTGTCCTTGGCATCCGGAAGAGCCAATGCTTGCGGTACCACAAAGCCGTTTTTGTCAACCAGGTAGAGCTCCCGTTTTGCTGCCTCTATCTTTTTCTCACCGGATTGCTTCGCCTGTTCTTCCTTTGTATATGTTACATTTTTCGGCGGATCAATCTGTTCTTTCTTTTGTTCTCCAAACATGCCGCAGCCGGTCAACAATACAGAACTCGCGACAGCACAAGCAACCCACTTCGTTGTTTTTTGCATAACATTCCCCTCCTGAGATGGTTTGTACTATCATGTATACAGGCTATGTATTGTAATTAGACCAGCTTGACCAAAAAATTATTTACTAACGAAAAAACCGCACTGCACAAGGCAGCACGGTTTGTATATACGTACATCTATTACAGTCATGATCTCTTCTTACAACGTAATATGTTTTACATTTTCAATTGGCTGACCAAACCAACTAGATGCAATTTCTTTAAATTTCTCAACAGAACCTGTCGTTAAAAACAAATGCTCTCCGTCTTCTTCTATATTTAGCATTTGATTATGATATAAAATAGTACTTACTTCACGTGCTGTTTCATCACCAGAACTAATTAACTTTACACAATCTCCCATCACCTGCTGGATAACCGGTCCTAAAATAGGATAATGCGTACAGCCTAATATAAGTGTATCAATATTCGTTTCTTTCAGTGGTTGCAGTGTCTCAGCAACAACAGCTCGCGCATGCACGCTATTATACTCACCATTTTCAACGAGCGGTACAAACGGCGGACAAGCCAATCCTTCCACTTCTACACGATTATTAATAGAACGCAATGCGTCTGTATATGCACCGCTTTCAATCGTTCCAATTGTTCCAATCACACCGACCTGGTAATTGCGCGTCACCTTGAGTGCGGTGCGCGCACCTGGATGAATGACACCAACAACCGGAATTGATAAACGCTCCTGCATTTCTTTTAATACAACGGAAGTCGCCGTGTTACATGCGATGACTAACATCTTTATATCTTGAGACAATAAATAATCTGTCATTTCCCACGTAAATGTACGCACTTCTTCCTGCGGACGTGGACCGTATGGACAGCGAGCCGTATCTCCCACATAAATAATTCGTTCCTTCGGCAGCTGGCGAATAATCTCTCTTGCAACTGTCAATCCGCCAACTCCGGAATCCAACACACCTATTGCCTTATTCAAAACATCGCCCCATTTTCTGTCTGTACTAGCAGCCTATTGCGATGCGAGTACATCGCAATTCAATATCCTATTTTGCTCCTTTTCTACTGAATTTGCAAGAGTTTACAAACAAAAAGCCGACTTTCAAGGTGAAAGTCGGCTTTTCTCTTATAGTTCAAGCTCTCCCATACGAAGAAGCTCTACTACTGCTTGAGAGCGCCCCTTTACTCCAAGCTTTTGCATTGCATTGCTAATGTGGTTCCGGACTGTCTTCTCACTGATGAACAATTCGCCGGCGATTTCCTTCGTCGTTTTATCTTGCACAAGCAGCTCGAATACTTCCCTCTCACGTTTCGTAAGTAACGGTTTAGATCCAAAGTCTTTTTCCTTCAACTGTATAACCCTCCTTGCCTGCCCTGAGCCAAATTGGGATTTGGGTATTCATTTAGTCTTTGTATTGTATGAACACATGTGACTCGTGGTGCATGCATCACGACAGTTTTTTTGGGAGGGCGAAGGGTACTTGTTCCTGTTATGTATAAGGGCTTTAGGCTAGTTTATGCGGGGGTGGTACCTGATCTTAGATTTACCCTCTCCCGTGCTCCGCGAAACGCTCTTGCGGGACACCTAAACTCTAATTTCCGCTCTCTCGTGCTCCGCGAGACGCTCTTGCGGGACACCTAAACTCTAATTTCCGCTCTCTCGTGCTCCGCGAA
>NZ_RIAV01000019.1 GCF_003852715.1 Ectobacillus antri | reverse complement strand
GTTCATCCTGAGCCAGGATCAAACTCTCCATAAAAGTGTTTGTCTAGCTAAAATAAATGTTGACGTTTTGTACTTCGTTCAGTTTTCAAAGAACTATGTATCGCTCATCAGCGACTTTCATAATATATCATTTGTGAATTTAAATGTCAAACATTTTTTTGTTTTTCATTTTTCACATTCGCTCATCGGCGACGAAGATAAATTTACCATACTTATTACTTTACAGTCAACACCTTTTTAAAAATTATTTATGCATTCTTTTTCTAATATATTGAACCCTATCTACTGGTGCTGTAATTCGAGAAAACAATTGAAATAAAATGGCATATCTCTCTTCCATTGATCGTTTTACTACATAATCGATTCTTTCATCCTCAAAGTCAAATAAGATTTCATCCATCTCTCTCTTTAATAAGTACTCAATTTCTTTCATTTCTTTCTCAGTCAAGATTAATCCCAGCATGTAATCCCTCCACTTCAATATATGTTAATTATTTCCTATATCTTTATTTTTATGAATAGTAAAAGCATGTTTCAAAAATATACGGCATATATGTAAGTGAAAAAGACTGGACAAGGGAGCTGTGATCTATGTTTTTCTTCTTTGTAACAAGTAAGGGAAAGTTTAAACAACTATTACTCATTGTTCTATTGTCATTATGTACGGCTTGGTTTTTATTTCTCCAAACCTATTCTAAAGAATCCGTGTTCTCAACAGCGACAGGTCCGAAAGCCATTTATAAGGGTGACAGCGCAAAAAAACAGATTGCTCTTACTTTTGATATAAGCTGGGGAGATGAAAAAGCTATACCAATACTAGATACACTGAAACAGCAAAACATACAAAATGCAACCTTCTTTCTTTCTGCTGCGTGGGCGGAACGCCATCCCATGATTGTTGAACGCATTATAAAAGATGGTCATGAAATTGGGAGTATGGGTTACAATTACACGGATTATACATCTCTAAAGCCTGCTGAAGTTAGACAGGACATTTTAAAAGCACAGGACGTATTTCAAAAGCTAGGTCTGAAACAGATGAAACTATTACGTCCACCGAGTGGCAACTTTAATAAAGACATTCTCAAAACTGCTGAGTCTCTTGGATATACAATTGTACATTGGAGCAATAATTCAGATGACTGGAAAAATGAAGGCGTAAAAACAATCGTAACGAAAGTAACCGAAGACTTACATGCGGGAGATATTATTCTTCTCCATGCATCAGACTCGGCGTTACAGACAAATAAAGCATTGCCATTACTAATTGAGCACCTTCGTGCACAAGGATATGCAAGTGCCTCTGTATCAGAGATGATCTCTAACACAAATGTTAAAAGCAAAGAGAGCTGACAAAGGTCAGCTCTCTTTCTTTACGAGTCGATGTAAAATAAGTATTTGATATGCATTACATAATAATAATGGTATTACCATTAGATATAACCAGTCGCTGTCATTTACCCGCAGCGCCGGTGTCCATTCAATAATAGTAACAACGACCATAAAAAAGAGTGTAGGAACAAAAGCTTGTTTGTTTGTCTCTTTACTCTTTATATAGGCCACAAAAGCTGCTACTCCTAATAACGCAGCACCTATTAGTAAGCTGTTTCCTATAGATACACCTTGATTAGCAAATAAAACAGATCGTAAGTATACAAAGTCTACGATAACAAACAGAATTAAAACCAACTGCACACCATTCCAAAGAGAGGCAGAACGGCATATCCCTAGACCAAATCTGTGAATAGTTAAATATGCAAAAAAGCCCATCTGACTAATAACACTAAAAATAAATCCCACACCAAGTAACCAAAATGCTACCGAAAAAATTTCTTTTGCATCAAAATTCTGAAATAAATTCGCGTATTGCTCCCATCTTAAAATAAACCCGATTAAAATGGTACTCAGTCCGCCAAGCATCAATGTTGAAATAAACAAACGTACCCACTTTCGGCTATTCACTACATAATCCCCCATTATTCTACATAGTTCTATTTAAATTGTAATACAAAAAGACCAACGTGACCATGTATAAATTTCAACGTAGGATTCATATTAAAAAAGAAAAAGTAGTGAAAGGGGCTCCGGCTAATGAAACGGATTCCGTTATTATTGTGCTTTCTTCTTTTAACAACTGCCTGCGCTCAACCAAAGCAAGCGGAGTCACAACCGGATTATGATCAAACGAAGAAAATGGTTGTTGATATCTTAAAGACTGACTCCGGAAAAAAAGCGATTGAACAAGTGCTAGCCGATGAGAAAATTAAGCAAACCATGGTTTTAGATGAGGCTGTTGTTAAAAAAACGATAGAAGATGTAATGATGTCTGAAAAAGGGCAACAATTTTGGGAAAAAGCCTTTACAGATCCTCAATTTGTCGCCGCATTCGCAAAAAGCATGGAAAAAGAACAAGCAAAACTGATGAAAACCTTATTAAAAGATCCCGAGTATCAAGCTGGGGTGATTGATATTATGAAAAATCCTGAAATAGAAAAACAAATGATGGAAGTCATGAAAAGTAAAGAATATAGAAAACACGTACAGCAAGTTATAACTGAAACAACAGAAAGTCCTTTGTTTCAAGCAAAAATGATTGATGTTATTAGTAAAGCTATCAAAAAAGCTGAAAAGAGTGGGGAAGAAAGTACAGGTAGTTCAAAGACCTCTAACGGAGAAGGTAACTCTCAAAACCAGCAAGAACAAAAATAAAACCTCCAAATGGAGGTTTTATTTATTTTGCATATATCGTTAATTCAGCGATTTGCTTTGCAATATCATTATAAATTTTACCTATTTGATGATCAGCCTCATATACAGACGGCGCAAAGTCTTCTTTGTCCCAATCCGGTTGTTGCAGAGGAATTTGTCCTAAGACTTTTGTGCGCAGCTCTTCTGCAAGCTTTTGTCCGCCACCTTGCCCAAAAACATATTCTTTCTCGCCTGTGATTTTACTCTCAAAGTAAGACATGTTTTCAATAACGCCTATAATCTCATGCTCAGTACGAAGTGCCATTGCACCTGCACGAGCTGCTACAAAGGAAGCCGTAGGATGAGGTGTTGTAACAATCACCTCTTTACATGCCGGAAGCATAGCATGTACATCTAGCGCAACATCACCTGTACCTGGTGGTAAATCAAGCACCAAATAATCTAGTTCACCCCATTCTACCTCTGTAAAGAAATTATTGAGCATTTTCCCTAGCATCGGCCCTCTCCAAATAACCGGTGCATTATCTTCTACAAAGAACCCCATAGAAATTACTTTTACACCCAGTCGTTCTACAGGAATAATTTTGTCCCCTCTCACAACAGGCCGTTTGGTAATTCCCATCATGTCAGGTACACTAAACCCATAAATATCTGCGTCAACAATACCAACCTTTTTCCCTAATCTCGCTAGAGCAACAGCCAAGTTAACTGATACTGTAGATTTTCCGACTCCGCCCTTACCGCTTGCCACAGCTAAAAATACCGTTTGCGAGTTTGGAGACAGTAGGTTATCCGGCTTCGTTTCATTAATTTCAAAAGCCTTTAGCTCTTCTGCATCCATTTCAGCAAAGCGAATGCCAACTGTTTGTGCGCCCAGCTCCTTGATTAGCTTTACAACGGCAGTTTGTAACTGCATTTGTTCTGCTGTACCTGTTTTAGCAATGGCTAACTTAACACTTACATGATTTTTCTCCGGCTTTACCGTTACTTCTTTAATCCCACCCGTTTCCTTTAGGCTTTTATGTAAAAACGGATCTTGCAGTTGTTCTAATGCTTGTACAATCGTTTCCTTTGTCATCATGATAGCCCCCATCACCTATTGGAAATAAATACGCTTTCATACATTATATCCTATGCTGTATCCTAGGACAAACGGTTATGCATTCTCCTCATATAAATATAAGAAAACCCACCTTATTCAGGAGGGTTTCCCTTTTCTGTAAAATAGCGTAATATACCGCGATATACCGCTGCCGAAACCTTTTGTTGATATTTCTCTGAATTCAATAAATACCGCTCATTTACATTAGATAGAAATCCGGCTTCCACAAGCACACCAGGTACTTCCGTATGTTTTAATAAGTATACACGATTAATCGTCTTTGCTTGCCTATGTGTATTCTCCAAGCTCGTTCTTAGCTCAGCTTGTATATACTTAGCCGCTCTTTCATTCTCAACTAACGAACGATAATAAAATGTCTGTGCACCTTTAGAACTGCTGATCGGTATGGCATTTAAATGTATACTGACAAATAAATCAGCACCGGAATGGTTAATAAGCTTTACCCGTTGTTTTAAATCCTCAGCCTTCCGCCGACTGTACCCCTTTGTATTCTTAGATGCCAAGTCCTCATCTTCATCTCTTGTTAAAATAACTAGCGCTCCTTGTTCTTGTAAATAATCACGAATCTTCTTGGAAATCTCCAGGGTAATTTCTTTCTCAACAATGTCTTCTCCGCCTACGGCCCCACCATCTGGACCACCATGACCGGCATCTAATACGATAATTTTACCTGCTAGAGGCAGATTCCAGGACCTCCATGATTTTGTAATTTCAAATTCATGCTGTACCAGAAAAAATAAAATCACCGCCGCCGTTAGAAATGAAAATGCCTTAATTTTCTTCATACCTCTCCCTCCTGCTCGTCCTCTACTTACTTATATGGGACAAGAGAGAGGAATATGAATCGTTAGCGCAATCTCAATCGATATCTTCTTTCACCTTTTGTATAGCCTTCTGTCCACCAACAAGAGATAAATTCGTGGCATGTATCATATAGAGATTGATGGCACTCCTCTATAAACTCACTAGCTGGAATGCTGCATAAAAACTGGAATAACGTTTCCGCCAAATGACTTTCCTCATAATGAGAGCGAATTTTCACATTCAGTAAAGACTCGCCATAATAGCCAAATTTACTATAACGAGCTCCCAACAAATATGATTCCACCGCAAGCTCTAAACAATAGTCCTCTAAATGACGCGCAAAGCGCGGTGCACTCATGTATTGAATAAATGAATTGTGTATGCCGCTGCGCAATGTTTGTAAGGATAGTTCCCGTAGCAGCCGCTTCTCATATTTCAATTGCTTCTCTCTTCTCTTTTCTGTTAGGGTAGTAACAATTGTCATACAACACCTCCCTACTTCGTAGTCTAAACGACTCGAAACGGAACATGCGGCTAAAAATATTCCAAAGAAAAGAGACGTATAATATTAAGAAACAATAAAACATTTCCTTTTGCATTTTGACTGTTTTCGCAAACTTTGCTTCTATGTAACAAATCGTGGGGAGTGGTTTATTTCTGCTCTAGGTTGCTCACTTTCCGCGGGAATCTCTCACCTTCCACTCCAACCAACCTGAAACAAAGAAACCTATCTAAAAACAACAATTTTTGAGAAAAGAGCCTACATTTTTGCCTCTGTTTCATAACGGTCTGAACAGGATAGAAATCAGACCAAAGGAATTACATTAATTATTACTGTTATCGGTAAGAACCTTTACTGTTTTTAGCATATAAAAAACTCCAAGCAAATTTGCTTGGAGTTTGAAAACGTAAAAATTAACGTTTTGAGAACTGAGGTGCACGACGAGCACCTTTAAGACCGTATTTCTTACGCTCTTTCATACGTGCGTCACGAGTCAACAATCCTGCACGCTTAAGAGTTAAGCGGTACTCAGGATCAGCTTTTAGCAATGCTCTTGCGATACCGTGACGGATTGCACCAGCTTGACCAGTGAAACCGCCGCCGCTTACATTTACAAGAACATCGTAGTTACCTAAAGTTTCAGTTGCAACTAGAGGTTGTTTAACTACTTCACGCAATGCAGCGAATGGGATATAGTTTTCGAATTCACGACCGTTGATGATAACGCGTCCTTCACCTGGAACGAGACGTACGCGCGCTACTGAACTCTTACGACGTCCAGTACCATAGTATTGTACCTGTGCCAAATTAAACCCTCCTTAGTAAATTATCCGCGAAGTTCGTAAACTTCTGGTTTTTGTGCTTGGTGTGGATGCTCAGAACCAGCATACACGTTTAATTTCTTAACCATTTGACGACCCAAACGGTTCTTTGGAAGCATACCTTTAACAGCAAGCTCGATCATTTGTACTGGGTAGTTTGTACGCATTTCCAATGCAGTTCTTTGTTTCAAACCGCCTGGGTGCATAGTGTGACGATAGTAAATTTTATCGTTCAATTTATTACCTGTTAGGTGAACCTTTTCAGCGTTGATGATGATTACATGATCACCAGTATCAACGTGTGGTGTAAAAGTTGGTTTGTTTTTACCGCGTAAAATAGCAGCTACTTCGCTTGCAAGACGACCTAAAGTTTGACCTTCAGCATCGATCACATACCATTTACGCTCAACTTCGTTAGCTTTTGCCATGAAAGTCGTACGCATGTTTATTTCCCTCCTACATGTTTTGTTCTCAAGATCAATTCATTGTTTATCTTAAACACGATTAATTTCCGGGGCTAATCGTGGTTTTAGAAACAATACCATATGTTATGATATATCTTTGCGAAACCAATGTCAAGCAAATGTTACACCAGGATTAGTTGTTATAGTTTACCTGCCATAAATATAGCCCGTGTCCCGGTGCTGTTTTACTAGCATAGCGACGGTCGCGCTTTTCCAGAATGGCTGGTATATCTGCAGGAGCACGCCTTCCTTGCCCAACATCAAGCAATGTCCCTACCATAATACGGACCATATTATACAAGAAACCATTACCTACAAATCGAAATAGAAGTTCATCGCCATTTTGCTGTATTTCAATTTCATGAATGGTGCGCACTTTGTTTTCTTTATCTGATTTCGCAGAGCAAAATGAAGTGAAATCATGTGTGCCTAAAAAGTGCTTTGCCGCAGCTTCCATTGTACTTACATCAATGCGATACGGATAACGATACATATAATTGCGTGCAAATACATTATCCCTTCCATTTAGCAACACCTTATAACGGTATTCCTTACTCACGACATCATAGCGCGCATGAAAATGCGAATGAACCTTTTCCACCCTTCTTACCGCAATATCCTCAGGTAATGCTGAATTTAAAGCAGCAACCCAGCCTAAAGCAGGAATAGCAAGGGGGGAATCAAAATGAAAAACTTGTCCGTACGCATGCACTCTAGCATCTGTTCGACCTGAGGCATGCGTACGAATGTCATCTTTATGAATTTTGCGAAGCGCTCGTTCTATCTCAAATTGAACCGTCCTGTCTTTTTGCTGCATTTGATAGCCACTAAAATTTGTTCCATCATATGAAATGGTACACTTTATTCTTTCCATGTATATCACCAACGTAAAAGAATAAGGACTAACGCTATTACTACTAAACTTAGCAATGCTAAATTATCCTTATATCCCCATTGTAACTGACGAAATTTGGTTCGCCCTTCTCCGCCCCTATAGCCTCTTGCTTCCATCGCAATGGCAAGGTCTTCAGCACGTTTAAAAGCACTAATAAATAGAGGGACGAGCAAGGCAATTACAGCTCGCAGTCTCTCTTTTAGGGGCCCGCCTGTAAAATCTGTTCCACGTGAAGATTGTGCTTTCATAATCTTTTCTGTTTCCTCCATAAGTGTCGGAATGAAACGTAACGAAATGGACATCATTAATGCAATTTCATGCACAGGCATACCAATCCGTTTAAATGGTGAGAGTAATGTCTCCAACCCATCTGTAATTTCAATAGGTGTAGTGGTTAGTGTTAGCATAGTTGTTATGATAATTAGCAGCAAAAAGCGCAAGGATATATAAATTCCTTGTTGTAAGCCTTTTTCATAGACTGCAAACCACCCAACTTGAAACAATACATTACCTTCTTTCGTTGTTAAAACGTGAAGAAGAAATGTAAATAAAAATAACCATAATACCGGTTTTAAGCCCGAAACGATATATTTAATAGGCACGCGTGATAAAAATAAGGGAATAGATGTGTATAGCAATAGTACTGTGTACGATATTGCATCGTTTGCTAAAAAGACTACAAATACATATAGGAAAGCAAACAACAGCTTAGTCCGAGGGTCTAAACGATGGATAATAGAATGACTAGGAATATATTTACCAATAATAAGCTGCTGCATCTACATTCCACCCTTCTTAAACAAAGAAGTTATTTCTTCTGCTAAAGCCTCTATTGTTAATGCATTGGTATCGAGCGTAATATTCATTCTTTGTTCAAGAAGCTGCTTACACTTTACAGAAAGGGGCACAGACAGACCAATCTCTTCTAATAAAGTCGCATTGGAGAAAACTTCTTCTGGTTTACCACGTAGAAAGACCGTACCCTTATGCATAACCACGACTTCTTGGGCATATTGTGCCGCATCTTCCATGTTATGTGTAACTAGTATAACCGTTATCCCTCTTTGTTTATGGAGTTTATAGAACATAGCCATGAGTTCTTCCTGACCTCTCGGATCAAGCCCCGCAGTCGGTTCATCTAAGACGAGAACTTCAGGTTCCATAGCCAATACTCCCGCTATAGCAACACGGCGCATTTGTCCACCACTTAGTTCGAATGGGGATTTCTGCAGGAACTCTATCGGTAGCCCTACCATTTCAAGAGCAAATGCAGCCTTTTTCTTTGCTTCCTCACTAGAAACACCAAAATTTAAAGGTCCAAAACAAATATCCTTTTCTACAGTTTCTTCAAACAACTGATGCTCCGGATATTGAAATACAATGCCGACCTTCTTGCGAATACCTTTTAGCTTTTTCTGCTTTTTATCAGCAGCCACAACAATATCTCCCAGCTCTACTTTCCCCGCTGTTGGCTTTAAAAGCGCATTTAAATGCTGAATAACTGTAGATTTACCTGAGCCTGTATGACCAATAATAGCGTAATAGCCGCCTTCTAAAAAAGAAAGGTCTATATCATATATAGCTAACCGTTCAAACGGTGTATTCTTTTGATATCGATGTTCTACTTTTTTAAATATAATGTCCAAAGCTCGTTCACCAAACTTTCCGCGGTAAGATGCATCTTGTTTACCGGTAACATTCGCTCTTTTAACATTTCTGTCAATCTTACTGAAAAAGGAACGTTGAGTCCCATAGAGCGAAGCTCCTCTGTAAACGTAAATACATATTCAGGCGTGCCTTCTTTTACTATATTCCCTCGGTCAAGCACAACGATACGATCTGATTGCGCTGCTTCTTCTAAATCATGGGTAATTGAAATGACAGTCATATGATTTGCTTGCACCAGCTGCTGTACCGTTTCCATTACTTCTTTTCTTCCCATAGGATCTAACATAGAGGTCGCTTCATCCAAAATCAAAATGGAAGGTCGGAGCGCTAACACACTTGCAATCGCTACACGCTGTTTTTGTCCGCCTGATAAGGTGTGAGGCTCCTGTTCAGCAAATTCCTCCATACCGACCAAAGAAAGGGCATACTGTAATCTTTCTATCATTTCATTACGCGGCACACCTCTATTTTCCATTCCAAACACTACATCATCTTGTACTGTTGTCCCGACAAATTGATTATCCGGATTTTGAAAGACCATCCCAATATGCTCACGTACATCCCATATCGTTTCTTCTGATAAAATAATTTCCCCATTTACTAGAATAACGCCTTCATTGGGAAGCAGTAACCCATTTAGAATTTTAGCTAGCGTAGACTTACCTGAACCGTTTTGGCCGATGATAGACAGCCATTCTCCTTGATAAACAGAAAATGATATATCTTTTAAAGCAGCCTCTTTTGCATGAGGATATTGAAACGACAAATGCTCTATACGAAGCTTCTCTTCCTTCATTTATCGACACCTTCTCGTATTATTTCCTAAGAAATACGAATATTCCCTATCAATGCATACAAAAAAAGGGCCACGACCAGTTACTTAAAAAGCACTGTCCTGCCCTTTTACTGCGGTTATACTAATTCGATGATAACCATTGGAGCACCGTCACCGCGACGAGGACCAACTTTAGCGATACGAGTGTATCCACCTTGGCGGTCTGCGTAGCGAGGAGCGATGTCTGCAAATAATTTTTGCAACGCATCTTGCTTCGTCTCAGCGTTTGCTACTTCGTTACGAACGTAAGAAGCTGCTTGACGGCGAGCGTGAAGATCTCCGCGTTTACCTAGAGTAATCATTTTTTCTACTACGGAACGAAGCTCTTTCGCACGAGTTTCAGTCGTTTCGATGCGCTCGTTGATGATTAAGTCAGTAGTCAAGTCACGTAACATAGCTTTACGTTGCGCGCTTGTACGGCCTAATTTTCTGTATGCCATTCGTAGTTCCCTCCTTCGTTGATTGTTAACAAAACAAAGAAACCTTAGTCGTCCTTACGTAAGCCTAAGCCTAGCTCTTCAAGCTTGTGCTTTACTTCCTCTAAGGATTTACGTCCTAAGTTACGAACTTTCATCATATCTTCTTCTGTTTTGTTAGCAAGCTCTTGTACCGTATTGATACCAGCTCGCTTTAAGCAGTTATAAGAACGAACAGAAAGATCCAGTTCTTCAATTGTCATTTCTAAAACTTTTTCTTTTTGATCTTCTTCTTTTTCTACCATAATCTCCGCATTTTGCGCTTCGTTAGTTAAACCAACAAAGATATTTAAATGCTCGGTTAAAATCTTAGCTCCTAACGAAATTGCTTCTTTCGGCCCGATGCTTCCATCCGTCCATACATCTAGCGTCAATTTGTCAAAGTTCGTTACTTGCCCTACACGTGTATTTTCCACTTGGTACGTTACACGTGACACTGGAGTGAAAATGGAATCAATAGGAATTACGCCTATTGGTTGATCTTCTCTTTTGTTTGCATCAGCTGGCGTATACCCACGACCACGCTTTGCAGTTAAACGCATGCGTAAATGCGCATCCTTTGCTAACGTTGCAATGTGTAAATCCGGATTTAAGATTTCGACATCGCTATCATGAGTAATATCGGCAGCTGTGACAACACCTTCACCCTGCACATCAATTTCAAGCGTTTTCTCCTCTTCAGAGTAAATCTTAAGCGCCAATTTCTTGATGTTTAAGATAATTGTTGTAACATCTTCTACAACACCCTCAATTGTTGAAAACTCATGAAGTACACCATCAATTTGGATTGACGTAACAGCGGCACCAGGGAGTGAAGATAACAAAATACGACGTAAGGAGTTACCCAAAGTAGTACCATATCCACGCTCAAGTGGTTCAATAACGAATTTACCGTATTTAGCGCCTTCGTTAAGTTCAACCGTTTCGATTTTCGGTTTTTCAATCTCGATCATGTATTAAACCCTCCTTCAAAACGTCGAAACCCCGGCTAGACAAGTAGTATTGTCTAACCGAAAGTCCCCCTTAGGCAGTTCCCGATTGTGCACAACAAGCGATGCTTCTGTTAAATATTTTCAGTCTATATCCCATTATAGACAAGAGTAAGAAATTTATACAGAAGAATTACACACGACGACGTTTTGGCGGACGGCATCCGTTATGAGGTACTGGCGTAACATCGCGGATCGCTGTTACTTCTAGACCTGCAGCTTGAAGCGCACGGATTGCAGCTTCACGACCTGCACCAGGACCTTTAACAGTAACCTCTAGAGTTTTTAAACCATGCTCCATAGATGTCTTTGCAGCTGTTTCAGCAGCCATTTGCGCCGCAAATGGTGTAGACTTACGAGAGCCTTTGAAACCAAGTGCACCAGCACTAGACCAAGAAAGTGCGTTACCATGAACGTCTGTGATTGTTACGATTGTGTTGTTGAATGTTGAGCGGATGTGTGCGATACCAGCTTCAATGTTCTTTTTCACACGACGTTTACGAGTGTTAGTTTTACGTGCCATTGATGTTCAACCTCCTTTACTTAATTATTTCTTTTTGTTCGCTACTGTACGACGAGGACCTTTACGTGTACGAGCATTGTTCTTAGTATTTTGACCACGAACTGGTAAACCACGGCGATGGCGAATACCACGATAAGAACCGATTTCCATTAGACGCTTGATGTTTAGGGATACTTCACGACGAAGGTCACCTTCAACTTTCAATTTGTCAATGATATCACGGATTTTACCTAATTCTTCTTCTGTTAGATCACGAACACGAGTATCTTCAGAAACGCCAGCTTCAGCAAGAACCTTCTCCGCTGTTGGACGACCAATACCGTATACGTATGTTAAAGAAATAACGACGCGTTTGTCACGAGGAATATCTACACCTGCAATACGTGCCATTAGAAAACACCTCCTTCAAATTAACCTTGTTTTTGCTTATGTTTAGGATTTTCACAGATAACCATTACTTTTCCTCTTCTGCGAATAACTTTACATTTTTCACAGATCGGCTTTACAGATGGTCTTACTTTCATCTCTCTAACCTCCTTAAAGATTACGGAGTGCTATATCATTTAAAACGGTACGTAATACGACCACGATTTAAATCGTACGGAGATAATTCTACCGTAACTTTGTCTCCAGGTAAAATACGAATGAAGTTCATACGAATTTTACCAGAAACATGAGCTAATACGACATGCTTGTTTTCCAGTTCTACTTTGAACATAGCATTCGGTAATGTCTCGATAACTGTACCTTCAATTTCAATTACATCATCTTTAGCCATTTCTTGTTCTCCCTTCTTCAAATCGTCTTTGAGACTGCTCTGAAATCTCGGAGAAGTAAACTACTCAGTTGTCAAAATTTCATACCCTGTTTCCGTAATGGCAATTGTATGTTCAAAGTGAGCACACCACTTACCATCCACAGTCACTACTGTCCAGTTGTCGGACAATGTTTTCACATATCGATGTCCTTGGTTAATCATCGGTTCAATACAAAGTACCATGCCCGGTTTTAACCTCGGCCCTTTTCCCGGAGGTCCGTAGTGCGGAATTTGGGGAGCTTCATGTAAGTCTTGCCCAATCCCATGTCCTACATACTCTCTTACGACTGAAAAACCCTCGCCTTCAGCATACACTTGGATCGCATGAGAAATATTTGAAAGCCTTACATTAGGTTTTGCTTCTGCTAAGCCAATGTGCAACGATTTCTCTGTGACATCAAGCAGCTTCTGGACAGAATCTGAAATCTTGCCGACCGGATACGTCCATGCAGAATCTCCATGATATCCGTTATATTTAGCACCAATATCAATGCTAATAATATCGCCGTCTTTGAGCTTACGATCTCCTGGAATACCGTGAACAAGTTCTTCATTAACGGAAGCACAGATGCTTCCCGGAAAGCCATTATATCCTTTAAATGATGGCGTAGCACCATACCCTCGGATGACTTTCTCAGCAATGGAATCAAGCTCTTTCGTTGTAATCCCAGGTACAATATGCTTTTTTAACTCTTTATGCGTAAGAGCGACAATTTTGCCGGCATATCGCATGATCTCGATTTCACGAGGCGTTTTACATATAATCATTACGCTAACTCTCCGATAAGCGCATTGATATCTGCAAATACCTTGCTAATTTCTTGCTCACCGTCGATATTTCTTACATAACCAAGCTCACCATAGAAGTCCAGCAAAGGTTGCGTCTGCTTGATGTTTACTTCAAGGCGATTCGCAACGGTTTCTTCATTGTCATCAGAACGTTGATACAATTCACCGCCGCATTTGTCGCAAACACCTTCCACTTGAGGCGGATTAAATATCAAATGATACGTAGCGCCGCAGCTTTTGCAGATCCGTCTGCCCGTCAATCGTTTTAGCAATAGGCTAGAGTCAACATTAATGTTGAGGACATAATCAATCTTCTTGCCAAGATCTTTCATAATCCCTTCCAAAGCATCAGCCTGCGCAACAGTTCGCGGAAAACCGTCAAGCAAGAAACCTTTGGAGCAATCGTCTTTCGCTAAACGCTCACGAACAATACCGATTGTTACTTCATCCGGAACGAGCTCACCTTTATCCATGAAAGATTTTGCTTGTAGGCCAAGTTCCGTTCCTTCTTTTATAGCAGCACGAAACATATCGCCTGTCGAGATATGAGGAATGTTGTACTCAGCAACGATTTGCTCGGCTTGTGTACCCTTTCCTGCTCCCGGAAGTCCCATTAAAATTAGATTCATCTTTGAGTTCCCCCTAAGGATAAGCCTTTAGGGAAGATTACTCTTCCCGGCTCATTGTTTGATAAAGCCTTTATAATGGCGTTTCACTAACTGGCTCTCTAGCTGCTTCATTGTTTCTAAAGCAACCCCGATTACAATCAGTAAGCTCATTCCACCAATTTGGGCAGAAGCTGGAAGATCAGCTATTTTAATGAATAACACAGGCAGAATTGCAATTGCCGCTAGGAAAATTGCACCTACGAACGTTAAACGGTATAAGACCTTTGTTAAATATTGTTCTGTATTCTTACCCGGACGAATACCAGGAACGTATCCACCTTGTTTATTCAGATTTTCAGCCATCTGCTCCGGATTAACCTGAACAAATGCATAGAAATACGTGAAGGCAACGATTAAAGCAACATATACGATCATTCCTACTGGATGATTGTAGTTAAAGTTATTTATAATCCATTGCGAAACATCGCTTTTCGGGAAAAACTGAGCAATTGTCGGTGGCGTAATCAGGAAAGAAACAGCGAAAATGACTGGAATTACACCTGCACTATTTACTTTTAAAGGTAAATGCGTGTTTTGCGCACCAGCAAAACCGTTGTTTCCTGTAGAACGTTTTGCATACTGAATTGGAATCTTACGAGTCGCTTGTTGGATGTAGATAACACCTACAATAACCGCCAATAAAGCAAGCAAAACCAATCCTACTTTTACAAGACGAATGAATAAATCATCCCCTGCATCTTGGAACTGCTGTACATAAACTTGATTTATAACATTCGGAATCGCTGCTGTAATACCTGCAAAGATGATGATAGAAATACCGTTTCCTACCCCTTTTGCAGTAATCTGCTCACCAAGCCACATTAAAAATGCTGTCCCGGCAGTCAGAACAGTAGCAATGTATAAATAAGTCGTCCAGCCTGGATCAATAATTAGCTGACCACCAGCCAAATTGTTGAATCCAATTGACATCCCAATCGCTTGGATAAAACCAAGAGCAATTGTAAAGTAACGTGTAAATTGCGCTAACTTACGACGCCCGGCTTCCCCTTGCTTTGACCATTCTGTAAACTTAGGAACAACATCCATCTGTAATAGCTGTACAATGATGGATGCTGTAATGTAAGGCATAATCCCCATTGCGAAGATTGAGAAGTTTTGTAAGGCACCTCCACCAAACGTGTTGAGAATACCTAAAGCACTCAACGAGTCTTGTGCTTTTAGAACATCACCGTTGACGTGCGGTACCGGAATAAATGTACCGATACGAAACACGATCAACATCGCAAAGGTGAAAAAGATTTTATTTCTTATCTCAGCAACGCGCATAAAGTTGGAGATTGTGCGAAACATTAAATCACCTCAGTTTTGCCGCCAGCTGCTTCAATAGCCGCAGTAGCAGTTGAAGAAAACTTATGTGCTTTTACAGTAAGCTTCTTCTCTAACTTGCCGTTAGCAAGAATTTTCACACCGTTGTTTACTTTGCTGATTACGCCAGTTTCAAGTAATAATTCTGGTGTTACTTCTGTACCATCTTCAAAGCGATTTAATGCTGTTAGGTTAACGATAGCAAATTCTTTACGGTTGATGTTTGTGAAACCGCGTTTTGGTAAACGACGGTAAAGTGGAGTTTGGCCACCCTCAAAACCAAGGCGAACACCGCCGCCAGAACGAGCGTTTTGTCCTTTATGACCTTTACCAGCAGTTTTACCGTTACCAGAACCGATACCACGTCCAACACGGTTGCGAACTTTACGAGAACCTTCAGCAGGCTTTAATTCATGAAGTTTCATTCCGAGGCACCTCCTTATTGTACGTAATTTATTATTAAACTTCTTTCACTGTTACAAGGTGAGAAACTTTAGTGATCATGCCGCGGATCGCAGGAGATTCCTCTTTCACTACAGTTTGGTTAAGCTTACGTAAGCCTAATGCTTCAACTGTTGCGCGTTGATCTTGCGGACGACCAATTACACTACGAGTGAGGGTAATTTCTAACTTCTTTGCCATGTGTTTTCCCTCCTTCTTCTTAGCCTAGTAGCTCTTCTACAGTTTTACCACGCAATTTCGCTACATCTTCAGCACGCTTTAATTGGCTTAATCCGTTCATTGTAGCGCGAACCATGTTGATTGGTGTGTTAGAGCCTAAAGATTTAGAAAGAATATCTTGTACACCAGCAAGCTCAAGTACCGCACGAACAGGACCACCTGCGATAACTCCAGTACCCTCAGAAGCAGGCTTCAAGAATACTTCACCAGCTCCGAAAAGACCTAACACTGAGTGTGGAATTGTTGTACCAACTAGAGGTACGCGAATCAAGTTTTTCTTCGCATCTTCGATAGCCTTGCGAATCGCATCAGGTACTTCTTGTGCTTTACCTGTTCCGAATCCAACATGACCATTTTTGTCTCCAACTACAACCAATGCTGCAAAGCGGAAACGACGTCCACCTTTAACAACCTTTGCAACACGGTTAATCGTTACTACACGTTCTTCAAGTTCTAATTTGCTTGGGTCAATGCGACGCATCTGTTTTCCCTCCTTTGACCATTAAAATTGTAATCCAGCTTCACGAGCAGCTTCAGCTAAAGCTTTAACACGACCATGGTATAGGTAACCACCGCGATCGAATACTACTTCTTTAATACCTTTCTCAACAGCACGCTTTGCAACTAACTCGCCTACTTTTGTAGCAGCAGAAATGTTGCCAGTACCTTCAAGAGAAAGTTCTTTATCAAGAGTAGATGCACTTACCAAAGTTACACCCTTCACATCGTCAATTACTTGAGCGTAAATGTGTTGATTAGAACGGAATACGTTTAAACGAGGACGTTGTGCCGTACCTGTAAGCTTTGCGCGTACACGTGCATGTCTTTTCTTACGAACCACATTTTTATCAGGTTTAGTGATCATTGATGTCACTCCTTTCTTTCACCTAATGGGCTTACTTAGCTGTTTTACCTTCTTTACGACGTACATTTTCGCCTTCGTAGCGAATACCTTTGCCTTTGTAAGGCTCTGGAGCACGTACTGCACGGATGTTAGCAGCCAATTCACCAACACGTTGTTTATCGATACCTTTTACGACGATCTTTGTGTTTGAAGGAACTTCGATTTCAATACCTGCTTCAGGCGTGATCTCAACTGGATGAGAGTAACCTACGTTCAATACAAGCTTGTTACCTTGCTTTTGCGCACGGTAACCAACCCCGATTAACTCAAGGCTACGTTGGAAGCCATTTGTTACACCTTCAACCATGTTGCCGATTAAAGCACGAGTTGTACCGTGAAGAGCGCGGTGTTCTTTTTGATCAGAAGGACGCTCAACAGTTAAAATGTTATCTTCAATCTTAACAGCAATAGCTGCGTTGAATGTACGAGACAATTCACCTTTAGGACCTTTAACTGTTACTGTGTTGTTTTCGCTAACAGTAACTGTAACGCCTGCAGGGATTTCAAGAATCTTTTTACCAATACGAGACATTTGTCACACCTCCGTTCGTTTCGATATTACCAAACGTACGCTACTACTTCTCCACCTGTTTGTGCTTGACGAGCTTCTTTGTCAGTCATAACACCTTTAGATGTAGAAACGATCGCGATACCTAGTCCGTTAAGTACACGTGGTACTTCATCAGATTTTGCATATACACGTAAGCCAGGCTTACTGATGCGTTTTAGTCCTGTAATAACACGCTCGTTATTTGGACCGTATTTCAAGAAGATACGAAGAATACCTTGTTTGTTATCCTCGATCAATTCTACGTCGCGAACGAAACCTTCACGCTTTAAGATTTCTGCAATTTCTTTCTTGATTTTAGAAGCAGGAACTTCTAATTTATCGTGACGTACCATGTTCGCATTACGGATGCGAGTAAGCATATCTGCAATTGGATCTGTCATCACCATTTGTTTTACCTCCTTCCCATTTTCGGGTATTACCAGCTAGCTTTTTTAACACCAGGAATTTGTCCTTTATATGCAAGTTCACGGAAACAAATACGGCAAAGCTTAAATTTACGGTATACGGAATGTGGACGACCGCAACGTTCACAACGTGTATACGCTTGAACATTAAACTTTGGAGTACGTTTTTGCTTCGCAATCATTGACTTCTTAGCCACGTTTTCGCCTCCTCTACTTAGCGCTTGCTTCCATTATTTTTGGAATGGCATACCGAATTGTGTTAAAAGTTCACGAGCTTCTTCGTCCGTGTTAGCAGTTGTTACAATTACGATATCCATACCGCGGACTTTGCTTACTTTATCATAATCAATTTCCGGGAAGATTAACTGCTCTTTAACACCTAGAGTATAGTTACCGCGACCGTCGAAGGACTTCTTAGAGATACCACGGAAGTCACGAACACGTGGTAAAGATACTGCGATTAGTTTATCTAGGAACTCATACATTTTTTCGCCACGAAGTGTAACTTTCGCACCGATTGGCATACCTTCACGAAGACGGAAACCAGCGATTGATTTCTTAGCACGAGTTACTACAGGCTTTTGACCTGTAATAGCAGCCAACTCTTCTACTGCATTGTCCAATGCTTTAGAGTTTTGAACAGCATCACCGATACCCATGTTAATAACGATCTTCTCAAGCTTAGGTACTTGCATTACAGATTTATAGCTAAACTTGCTCATTAGAGCAGGAGTAATTTCTTTTTGGAATTTCTCTTTAAGGCGATTCAATGAAGGGACCTCCTTTCGAAAAGAATTATTTATCTAAAGATTCACCTGATTTTTTCGCAACGCGAACTTTTTTACCGTCAACGAATTTGTATCCTACACGAGTAGGCTCACCTGTTTTTGGATCTAATGCCATAACATTAGATACATGGATAGGTGCTTCCTTCGTTACGATTCCACCTTGTGGATTCAATTGGGACGGCTTGGAGTGTTTTTTTACAATGTTAACACCCTCAACAATAACACGGTTTTGTTTAGGGAAAGAAGCAAGGATAACACCTTGTTTTCCTTTGTCTTTACCAGTGATTACTTGAACTTTGTCACCTTTTTTAACATGCATCTTACTTGTGCACCTCCTTAGAAAGGCAATACCTCAAATTATAGAACTTCTGGAGCTAAAGAAACGATTTTCATGAAGTTGCTATCACGCAATTCACGAGCAACTGGTCCGAAGATACGAGTACCACGAGGGCTCTTGTCTTCTTTGATAATTACCGCTGCATTTTCATCAAAACGGATGTAAGATCCGTCTTTACGACGCATACCGCTCTTCGTACGTACAACTACAGCTTTAACAACATCACCTTTTTTAACAACGCCACCTGGTGTTGCTTGTTTTACCGTAGCAACGATGATATCGCCGATGTTAGCGTACTTACGGCCGGAACCACCTAAAACTTTAATTGTTAATAGTTCACGTGCGCCAGAGTTGTCAGCAACTTTCAAACGAGATTCTTGTTGAATCATGCTATGAAACCTCCCTTCGGATTTCTCATTTATCCGATTCGTCTATTAAATAATAACAGCTTCTTCAACGATTTCAACTAAACGGAAACGCTTAGTCGCAGAAAGCGGACGAGTTTCCATAATTTTAACGATATCGCCAACTTTTGCTTGGTTTTGCTCATCATGTGCTTTGTACTTCTTAGAGTACTTAACACGCTTACCATATAAAGAATGGTTTTTGTAAGTTTCAACTAAAACTGTGATCGTTTTGTCCATTTTATCAGACACTACGCGTCCAGTATAAACTTTACGTTGGTTACGTTCGCTCACAATGCAAACCTCCCCTCAATTTTTATCCGTTAATTCCGATCTCTCTTTCACGAACTACAGTTTTCATACGAGCAATCGCTTTGCGAACTTCGCGGATGCGAGCTGTATTCTCAAGTTGACCTGTAGCCAATTGGAAGCGAAGGTTGAACAACTCTTCCTTCAATGCTTTAACCTTTAGTTCGATTTCGGCAGTGGTTAATTCACGAATTTCATTAGTTTTCATTTGCTTCACCACCATTTTCTTCACGTTTTACGAACTTGCACTTAACAGGTAGTTTGTGTGCAGCAAGACGTAATGCTTCACGTGCGATTTCTTCAGAAACGCCAGCAATTTCGAACATTACTTTACCAGGCTTAACAACTGCTACCCAACCTTCTGGAGCACCTTTACCGGAACCCATGCGCACCTCTAGAGGTTTTGCAGTGTAAGGCTTAGAAGGGAAAATTTTGATCCATACTTTACCGCCACGTTTCATATAACGAGTCATTGCACGACGTGCAGCCTCAATTTGACGGTTTGTGATCCAAGACGCTTCAAGAGATTGCAGACCGAATTCGCCGAAATGAACTTCAGTACCGCCTTTCGCTTTACCACGCATTTTACCACGATGCTCTCTGCGATATTTTACGCGTTTAGGCATTAACATACTTATTTTCCTCCTTCCTCAGAAGCTCTCTTTTTTGTAGGAAGGACTTCTCCACGGTAGATCCATACTTTTACGCCTAGTTTACCGTATGTTGTGTCTGCTTCTGCAGTTGCATAATCGATATCAGCGCGAAGTGTATGAAGTGGAACAGTACCTTCACTGTAAGATTCAGCACGAGCGATGTCAGCTCCGCCAAGACGACCAGAAACCTGTGTTTTGATACCTTTCGCACCTGCGCGCATAGCACGTTGAATTGTTTGCTTTTGTGCACGACGGAAAGATACGCGGTTTTCTAATTGACGAGCGATGTTCTCAGCAACGAGTTTCGCATCCAGGTCAGCTTTTTTGATTTCAATGATGTTGATGTGTACACGTTTGCCAGTCAATTCGTTAAGTGCTTTACGAAGTGCTTCAACTTCTGTACCACCTTTACCGATTACCATACCAGGCTTAGCTGTGTGTACTGTAATATTTACGCGGTTTGCAGCACGCTCAATTTCTACTTTAGAAACAGAAGCGTCTTTCAAACGAGCGCTGATGTATTCACGGATTTTAATATCTTCGTGTAGTAACTCAGCGTAATCTTTACCAGCGTACCATCTGGACTCCCAATCACGGATAATACCGACGCGAAGACCAACCGGACTTACCTTTTGACCCATGGATTATCCCTCCTTCTTTTCTGATACCACGATTGTGATGTGGCTAGTGCGTTTGTTGATTTGGCTTGCACGTCCCATAGCACGTGGACGGAAACGTTTCAATGTTGGACCTTCATCAGCAAAAGTTGCGCTAACAACTAGATTGTTCGGATCCATTTCATAGTTATGTTCTGCGTTTGCAATTGCAGACTTCAAAAGCTTTTCTACAACTGGAGAAGCAGTTTTTGGTGTGTGGCGAAGAATTGCGATTGCTTCACCAACTTGCTTTCCTCGAATTAAATCTAATACTAGACGAACCTTACGAGGAGCAATACGAACTGTTCTTGCGATTGCTTTAGCTTGCATTGGAGTGCCTCCTCTCATTATCTTCTTGTTTTCTTATCGTCGGCATCATGACCTTTGTAAGTACGAGTAGGTGCGAATTCACCTAGTTTGTGGCCAACCATATCTTCTGTAACAAATACAGGAACATGCTTGCGGCCATCGTACACAGCGATCGTGTGACCAATGAATTGTGGGAAAATAGTAGAACGACGAGACCAAGTTTTAACAACTTGTTTAGCGTCTTTTTCGTTTAATTGCTCGATTTTCTTCATTAAATGATCATCGACAAATGGTCCCTTTTTTAAGCTGCGAGCCATTTTTGTACCTCCCTTCGTGATTGAGGTACGGTTCTGCTGAACCGTACTGCAACCCCGTTATTTTTTACGACGACGAACGATGAACTTGTCAGAAGCTTTATTCTTCTTACGAGTTTTAAAGCCAAGAGTCGGTTTACCCCATGGGCTCATTGGAGACTTACGTCCAATTGGAGAACGACCTTCACCACCACCGTGTGGGTGATCAACTGGGTTCATTACAGAACCACGAACTGTAGGGCGTTTACCTAACCAACGAGAGCGACCTGCTTTACCAATTTTAATAAGTTCGTGTTGCTCATTACCTACTTGACCTACTGTAGCACGGCAAGTAGCTAAGATCAAACGTACTTCACCGGAAGTTAAACGTACTAGTACGTATTTTCCTTCTTTACCTAATACTTGCGCGGAAGAACCAGCAGAACGTACTAATTGTCCACCTTTACCAGGCTTAAGCTCGATGTTGTGGATCAATGTACCTACAGGCATGTTTGCAAGTGGAAGTGCGTTACCTACTTTAATGTCGGCATCAGGACCAGACATAATCTCCATACCTACTTGAAGGTTTTTAGGAGCAAGGATATAACGCTTTTCACCATCAACGTAGTTAATCAAAGCGATATTCGCAGAACGGTTTGGATCGTACTCGATCGTAGCAACGCGTCCTGGAATTCCATCTTTATTACGCTTAAAGTCGATGATACGGTATTGACGCTTATGTCCGCCACCTTGGTGACGTACAGTAATTTTACCTTGGTTGTTACGGCCAGCTTTTTTGCTCAAAGGAGCAAGCAAAGATTTTTCTGGTTTGTCAGTAGTGATTTCAGCGAAATCAGAAACTGTCATACCACGACGACCGTTTGTAGTTGGTTTGTACTTTTTAATTGCCATCTTGGTTTCCCTCCTTCTCTATAAGAATTAAACGCCTTCGAAGATTTCGATTTCTTTGCTGTCGGCTGTTAATTTAACGATAGCTTTTCTACGACGGTTAGTTAGACCAGAGTAGCGACCTACACGACGGAACTTTGGCTTGTAGTTCATGATGTTTACTTTTTCAACTTTTACGCCAAAGATTGCTTCAATAGCATCTTTAACTTCAGTTTTGTTAGCTTTTACATCAACGTCAAACGTGTATTTTTTTTCAGCCATCATTTCCATAGAACGTTCAGTGATAACCGGGCGCTTAATGATATCACGAGGATCTCTCATTATGCAAGCACCTCCTCTACTTTTTCCACTGCCGCTTTAGTCATGATCAATTTATCATGATGTAGAACGTCTAATACGTTCACGCTGCTAGCAGTGATTACTGTTACACCAGGAATGTTACGAGCAGATAATGTAACTGCTTCGTTTGAATCAGCTGTTACGATAAGAGCTTTCTTCTCAACAGACAAACCTTTTAGTACAGCTACCATTTCTTTTGTCTTAGGAGCATTTAATGCTAGGTTGTCAAGAACGATTACGTTGTTCTCTAGTACCTTAGTAGACAATGCAGATTTAATAGCTAAACGACGAACTTTTTTAGGTAGTTTGTAAGCGTAAGATCTTGGAGTAGGACCGAATACGATACCACCACCACGCCATTGCGGAGAACGGATAGAACCTTGACGAGCGCGTCCAGTTCCTTTTTGACGCCATGGCTTACGACCGCCACCACGTACTTCCGAACGACCTTTTACTTTATGAGTACCTTGACGCAAAGATGCACGTTGCATAATTACAGCATCAAAAAGTACAGCTTCATTTGGTTGGATTCCGAAGATAGCATCTGCTAATTCGATTTCACCAACTTGAGATCCAGTTTGGTTAAATAACGTTACTTTTGGCATTGGATGTCCTCCTTTCTATATGATTATTTTCCAGCCTTAATAGCACTACGAACCACTACTAGTGATTTCTTAGCACCAGGAACGTTTCCTTTTACTAAAAGCAAGTTGCGTTCTGCATCAACCTTAACGATTTCAAGGTTTTGTACAGTAACTTGATCTCCACCCATACGTCCAGCAAGCTTTTTGCCTTTGAATACGCGGTTTGGAGCAACAGGTCCCATAGAACCTGGACGACGATGGTAACGAGAACCGTGAGACATAGGTCCACGAGATTGTCCGTGGCGTTTAATAACACCTTGGAATCCTTTACCTTTAGAAGTTCCTGTTACATCAACAATTTCGCCTTCAGCGAAAGTTTCTACTTTAATCTCTTGACCAACTTCGTACTCTTCTACGTTTGCATCGCGTAATTCGCGAATGAAGCGCTTAGGAGCAGTACTTGCTTTTGCAACATGACCTTGTTCTGGTTTGTTAGCAAGCTTTTCACGCTTATCTTCAAACCCTAACTGAACTGCGTTGTAGCCGTCAGTTTCAGCAGTTTTCTTTTGAAGAACTACGTTTGGAGTAGCTTCGATAACAGTTACCGGAATTAGTTCGCCGTTTTCAGCAAATACTTGAGTCATACCGATCTTTCTTCCTAAGATTCCTTTGGTCATGAGTCACACCTCCTGCATTGTTTAAATTTTCATTTATAGTTTAATTTCGATATCTACACCAGATGGTAGATCCAAACGCATTAGTGAATCTACTGTTTGCGGTGTAGGATTCACGATGTCGATTAAACGTTTGTGCGTGCGCATTTCGAACTGCTCACGAGAATCTTTGTACTTATGAACCGCACGAAGAATCGTGTATACAGACTTTTCAGTTGGCAATGGGATTGGACCAGATACAGCTGCACCAGAGCGCTTTGCTGTTTCTACAATCTTTTCTGCTGACTGATCAAGGATACGGTGATCATAAGCTTTCAAACGGATACGAATCTTTTCTTTTGCCATTATTTTCCCTCCTTCTTCGCCTATTTTGATAAATAGACATTCTCCATGGAAATTTTCCGCACACTCGCCATGGCAAAGCGGCCGTGTGTGTCGGTAACCTTCCACTTCATCGCAGTCAAAGACCAACATTATCTATTATATACTATCCAGTGACAATATGCAAGAATAATTTATTCCTGCTCATCAACCGCACTTTTCACATTATACATCTTGTTTTATAGGATTTCAAGCGACGACACTATTGTTTGAAAAAGAAGATTTTGTAAAAACGATACTATGTGAACGGGAGAGAACAGTACAATGTGTATGATTACATTTATCCCCTCAACAGCTGCATGTACAAAATGAAATTATAGGTGAAAAGTTGTTTTTACTTAGACTGTGATACCTAAAAGCAACTTACTTCTATAATAAAGAAAGAAATAGTAACAAAAAAAGAATCCGGAAGCTTCCGGATTCTTTTTTATCATCAATTACTCGATGATTGTAGCAACTACACCGTGACCTACTGTACGGCCACCTTCGCGGATAGAGAACTTAGTTCCCTCTTCAACAGCGATTGGAGCGATAAGCTCAACTGTCATTTCGATGTTGTCGCCAGGCATAACCATTTCAGTACCTTCTGGTAACTGCATGATACCAGTTACGTCAGTTGTACGGAAGTAGAACTGTGGACGGTAGTTGTTGAAGAATGGAGTGTGACGTCCACCTTCTTCTTTAGATAGAACATAAATTTCAGACTTGAATTTAGTGTGTTGTTTAACAGAACCTGGCTTAGCAAGTACTTGTCCACGTTGGATTTCGTCACGAGCTATACCACGAAGTAGTGCACCGATGTTGTCACCAGCTTGTGCTTGGTCAAGAAGCTTACGGAACATTTCCACACCTGTTACAGTTGTGTTTTTAGTTTCTTCAGCAAGACCAACGATTTCTACTGCGTCACCAACTTTAACGATACCACGCTCAACGCGGCCAGTTGCTACTGTACCACGACCAGTGATTGAGAATACATCCTCAACTGGCATTAAGAAAGGCTTGTCAGTGTCGCGCTCTGGAGTTGGAACGTATGCATCAACTTCAGCCATAAGCTCGATGATTTTAGCTTCCCACTCAGGATCTCCTTCAAGACCTTTAAGAGCAGAACCTCTAATTACAGGAACCTCGTCGCCTGGGAAATCGTACTCAGACAATAGGTCACGTACTTCCATTTCAACTAGTTCAAGCAATTCTTCGTCGTCAACCATGTCACATTTGTTTAAGAATACAACGATGTAAGGAACACCTACTTGGCGAGAAAGAAGGATGTGCTCACGAGTTTGTGGCATTGGGCCATCAGCAGCAGATACTACTAGGATAGCACCGTCCATTTGAGCAGCACCAGTAATCATGTTTTTAACATAGTCAGCGTGTCCTGGGCAGTCAACGTGTGCGTAGTGACGAGTTTCAGTTTCGTACTCAACGTGAGCTGTAGAGATTGTGATACCACGCTCTCTTTCTTCTGGAGCAGCATCGATTTGATCGTATGCACGTGCTTCAGCACCACCAGTTTTTGCAAGAACTGTAGTGATAGCAGCAGTTAGAGTTGTTTTACCATGGTCAACGTGGCCGATTGTACCGATGTTAACGTGTGGTTTAGAGCGTTCGAATTTAGCTTTAGCCATTAGAATAGCCTCCTTAATAATATAGAAAATTAATTTATATAGGATAGAAAGCGGTGGCGCAAGCCTGTCCGCTTTCTAGGCTTACATAGTAGTTATACTTGAACAATCGATAAAAATCAATTATTGTCCTTTATTTTTCTTTATGATTTCTTCAGCAATGCTACGTGGAACTTCTTCGTAGTGATCAAACACCATGGAGAATGTTCCGCGACCTTGCGTGTTAGAACGTAGAGATGTCGCATAACCAAACATTTCAGAAAGTGGAACCATTGCGCGTACAACTTGTGCGTTACCGCGTGCTTCCATACCTTCTACACGTCCGCGACGAGAAGTTACGTCACCCATGATGTCACCTAGGTACTCATCAGGGATTACAACTTCAACCTTCATCATCGGCTCAAGGATTGCTGGGTTACACTTAGAAGCAGCAGCTTTAAGTGCCATAGACGCAGCGATCTTAAACGCCATCTCAGAAGAGTCAACATCGTGGTAAGATCCGTCAACCAATGCAGCTTTAACGTCTACTAGTGGATAACCAGCTATTACACCGTTTTGCATTGCGTCTTTTAGACCTGCTTCAACAGCTGGGATATATTCACGAGGAACAACCCCACCCACGATTTTGTTTTCGAATACGAAGCCTGCACCCTCTTCGTTAGGCTCGAACTCAATCCAAACGTGACCGAATTGACCGCGACCACCAGACTGACGCGCGAACTTACCTTCAACTTTAGCCGCAGCGCGGAACGTTTCACGGTAAGCAACCTGAGGAGCACCAACGTTAGCTTCAACTTTGAACTCGCGACGCATACGGTCAACGATGATGTCAAGGTGAAGCTCACCCATACCGGAGATGATTGTTTGACCAGTCTCTTGGTCAGTATGAGCACGGAATGTAGGATCTTCTTCAGCAAGCTTCACTAGAGCTGTACCCATTTTATCTTGGTCAGCTTTAGATTTCGGCTCGATAGCTACAGAGATAACTGGCTCTGGGAATGTCATTGACTCAAGGATTACTTGATTTTTCTCATCACATAAAGTGTCACCAGTTGTAGTATCTTTTAAACCTACAGCAGCAGCGATGTCACCAGAGTAACATACAGAAATCTCTTGACGAGAGTTTGCGTGCATTTGTAGGATACGTCCTAGACGTTCACGTTTACCTTTTGTTGAGTTAACAACGTAAGAACCAGCTTCTGCTTTACCAGAGTAAACGCGGAAGAATGTTAACTTACCAACATAAGGGTCAGTCATGATTTTAAATGCCAACGCAGAGAATGGACCTTCGTCATCAGCAGGACGTGTAACTTCTTCATCAGTATCAGGAACGATACCTTTGATTGCCTCAACGTCAACTGGAGATGGCAAGTAGTCAATTACTGCATCAAGCATAAGCTGAACGCCTTTGTTTTTGAAGGCAGAACCCGCAACTACTGGGAAGAAGTTTACGCTTAGCGTAGCCTTACGGATCGCAGCTTTTAATTCTTCAGCAGTAACTTCTTCGCCTTCAAGATACTTCATCATCAACTCTTCATCGTGATCAGCAAGTGCCTCGATTAGAGATCCGCGAAGTTCTTCAGCTTTATCTTGATATTCAGCAGGGATTTCACCCACTTGAATGTCAGTACCTAAATCATTTGTATAGAAATGAGCTTTCATTTCTACAAGGTCAATGATTGCTTTAAATTGATCTTCCGCACCAATTGGTAACTGGATTGGATGAGCATTTGCTTGCAAACGCTCATGAAGAGTACCTACAGAGTATAGGAAATCAGCACCGATCTTGTCCATTTTGTTGATGAACACGATACGTGGTACTCCGTAAGTTGTAGCTTGGCGCCAAACAGTCTCTGTTTGAGGCTCTACACCGGATTGTGCATCAAGTACAGCAACTGCACCATCAAGTACGCGTAGGGAACGCTCTACTTCAACTGTGAAGTCTACGTGTCCTGGAGTATCGATGATGTTTACGCGATGACCTTTCCATTGAGCAGTTGTCGCAGCGGACGTGATTGTAATACCACGCTCTTGCTCTTGCTCCATCCAGTCCATCGTTGCAGCACCTTCGTGCACTTCACCGATTTTGTGTACACGGCCTGTGTAAAACAAAATACGTTCAGTTGTAGTTGTTTTACCAGCATCGATGTGGGCCATGATACCAATATTACGAGTTTTGCTTAAGGAGAACTCTCTTGCCATATGGTATTCTTTCTCCTTCCTTTAATGGAATTAGATTTTTTATAGCAGCATAAAAATTTAGCTTGTCGTATGTAAGTATTCTCAAAAACATCCAATTTATATAAAGGGACGTTCATTGAAGAGAGAGGAATTTCTCCCTCTCTCTACTTTTCATGAACGACAAGACTAGCTTAATGCATACAATTATTATTTTAATCTTACCAACGGTAATGAGCAAACGCTTTGTTCGCTTCTGCCATTTTGTGAGTGTCCTCACGCTTTTTAACAGATGCACCAGTATTGTTTGCTGCATCAAGGATTTCGTTAGCTAGACGCTCTTCCATAGTTTTTTCACCACGAAGACGAGCGTAGTTAACTAACCAACGAAGACCTAGAGTAGTACGACGCTCTGGGCGAACTTCTACAGGAACTTGGTAGTTAGCACCGCCGACACGACGAGCACGAACTTCAAGAACTGGCATAATGTTCTTAAGAGCTTGTTCAAATACTTCCATTGGATCTTTACCCGCGCGATCGCGTACGATATCAAACGCGTTATAAAGAATAGCTTGGGATGTACCTTTTTTACCGTCAATCATCATTTTATTGATTAAACGAGTAACAAGTTTAGAGTTGTAAATTGGATCTGGTAATACGTCTCTTTTTGCAACAGGTCCTTTACGAGGCATGTTGATTTCCTCCTTTCAAAGAAAAATGTCTATTATTTTTTAACTTTTGGTCTCTTAGTACCATATTTAGAACGACCTTGTGCACGGTTGTTAACACCAGCTGTGTCAAGCGCACCGCGAACGATGTGGTAACGTACCCCTGGTAAGTCCTTTACACGACCACCGCGAATTAGTACTACGCTGTGCTCTTGTAAGTTATGCCCGATACCAGGAATGTAAGCAGTAACCTCAATACCATTTGTCAAACGCACACGAGCATATTTACGCAACGCGGAGTTTGGTTTCTTTGGAGTCATTGTACCAACACGAGTACATACGCCACGTTTTTGTGGTGCAGAGATATCAGTTGATTTTTTCTTCAAAGAGTTGAAACCTTTGTTCAACGCTGGTGATTTGGATTTCCATACTTTATCAGTACGACCTTTTCTAACTAATTGGTTAATAGTAGGCATGGTTTGTCCTCCCTTCACATCTTTGTATGACCACATATCCAGGTGGTTCATTATTAGTTGAAAACAAAGTTTTTGCAAGGAGGGAACCATGCGCTCCCACCTCACAAAAACAGTTTTAACTGGTTATATTAAAGCTTTTGCTCATTTTCAGAAGAGATCGCAATGTGCTGTTCGCAATCATCCGAAGCCCCTCATGAGCAACCTTGCTTATATTAACATTTTGACATAAGCAATGTCAACTGCTGATGTACACTTTTACATATTATTTATACTAGAAAATTTTAGCTTTCTACATAAACCTCTGTGTTTTCAAGTGTTTCATCTTCAGCTGAAGTTTTTGTAAGCTCTACTTTGCGATAACGACTCATACCCGTACCAGCTGGAACAAGCTTACCAATGATAACATTTTCTTTCAAGCCAAGAAGCTCATCGCGCTTACCTTTAATTGCTGCATCCGTAAGAACGCGTGTTGTTTCTTGGAAGGAAGCTGCAGACAAGAAGGAATCCGTTTCAAGAGACGCTTTTGTAATACCAAGAAGGACAGGACGTGCCGTTGCCGGCTGCTTACCTTCAAGCAATACTTTCGCGTTCGCATCTGTAAATTGGTGAATATCTAATAATGTACCAGGTAGTACATCTGTGTCACCTGCATCCATAACACGAACTTTGCGAAGCATTTGACGTACCATTACTTCAACGTGCTTGTCACCAATTTCTACCCCTTGCATACGATATACTTTTTGTACTTCGCGCAATAGGTACTCTTGTACTGCTGTAATGTCTTTTACTTTTAGTAATTCCTTCGGATCAATAGAGCCCTCTGTTAGTTCTTGACCGCGCATAATTTGCTGACCTTCAGCAACCTTCAAGCGCGCACCATATGGAATTACATAAGGGCGTGATTCTACATCACCTTGGATAACTACTTCTTGACGATCTTTTACATCGTTGATTGCAGACACAACGCCATCAATCTCAGAGATAACCGCTTGACCTTTTGGATTACGTGCTTCAAACAACTCTTGAATACGCGGTAGACCTTGTGTAATATCATCTCCCGCAACACCACCTGTATGGAATGTACGCATCGTCAACTGTGTTCCAGGCTCACCGATAGACTGCGCTGCAATAATACCTACTGCTTCGCCGACTTCTACATCGGTACCTGTCGCAAGATTGCGACCGTAACATTTCTTACATACACCGTGACGCGTATTACATGTGAACGCAGAACGGATGTGTACTTCTTCTACACCAGCCTCTACGACAACTGTAGCAAGATCTTCTGTAATTAATTCGTTTTCAGCAACCAGTACTTCATTTGTACCTGGATGCTTAATTGTTTTTCTTGCAAAGCGACCTACTAGACGATCATATAATGATTCGATGACTTCATTACCTTCTTTAATTGCACGTACAAGCAAGCCTTTATCTGTACCGCAATCGTCCTCACGAACAATTACATCCTGTGCAACGTCAACAAGACGACGAGTCAGGTAACCGGAATCGGCAGTCTTAAGCGCTGTATCAGCAAGACCTTTACGCGCACCATGCGTGGAAATAAAGTACTCTAGTACCGTCAGACCCTCACGGAAACTTGATTTAATCGGAAGTTCAATAATACGTCCAGACGGGTTCGCCATCAATCCGCGCATACCAGCAAGCTGCGTAAAGTTTGATGCGTTACCACGGGCACCGGAATCACTCATCATAAAGATTGGGTTGCGTTTATTCAAGGATTTCATCAACTTACCTTGAATAACATCCTTCGCATTACTCCAGATTGTGATAACACGGTCATAGCGCTCTTCCTCTGTAATTAAACCACGGCGGAATTGCTTTGTAACTGTGTCTACCTTCGCCTGTGCTTCACGAAGAATTTCTTCCTTTTCACCCAATACTACGATATCTGCCACACCAACTGTAATACCAGCTTTTGTTGAGTATCTGAAACCTAGGTTTTTCATACGGTCAAGCATACGAGATGTTTCGGTAATTTTGAAACGCTTGAATACTTCCGCAATGATGTTACCAAGGATTTTCTTTTTAAACGGCGCTACTTCTTCACGCTCAGCAATAATTGCTTTTATATCTGCGCCTTTTGGAACAAAGTACTTAGCAGGTGTTTCTTTTTCTAAGTTATCTTTTGTAGGCTCATTGATATAAGGGAAAGAAGTTGGTAGGATTTCGTTGAAAATCAACTTACCTACTGTTGTTAATAATAACATGCCTTTTTGTTCTTCTGTAAACGTTTCGTTATTTAACGACCCTGCTGCAACCGCAACGCGTGTATGCAAATGTACATACCCATTGTGATAAGCAAGCAACGCCTCGTTTGTATCTTTGAATACCATACCTTCCCCGACTGCGCCTTTGCGCTCTAGAGTTAGGTAGTAGTTACCTAATACCATATCCTGAGATGGCGTAACAACAGGCTTTCCATCTTTCGGGTTCAGGATGTTTTGCGCAGCAAGCATTAACAAACGAGCTTCTGCTTGCGCTTCAGATGAAAGCGGTACGTGAACCGCCATTTGGTCTCCATCAAAGTCAGCGTTATATGCTGTACATACAAGCGGATGCAGACGGATTGCGCGACCTTCTACAAGAGTTGGTTCAAACGCTTGAATACCAAGACGGTGAAGCGTTGGGGCACGGTTTAGTAGTACCGGATGCTCTTTAATGACAGACTCTAATACATCCCAAACTTCAGGCTGTACACGCTCAATTTTTCGTTTCGCACTCTTAATGTTATGTGCTAAACCTTTTTCTACAAGCTCTTTCATAACAAAAGGCTTGAACAACTCAAGAGCCATCTCTTTTGGAAGACCACATTGGTACATTTTCAAGTTAGGTCCTACGACGATAACAGAACGACCAGAGTAGTCAACACGCTTACCAAGCAAGTTTTGACGGAAACGCCCTTGCTTACCTTTTAGCATGTGAGAAAGAGATTTTAATGGACGGTTACCAGGTCCTGTTACTGGGCGACCACGACGACCGTTATCAATTAAGGCATCTACCGCTTCTTGAAGCATGCGCTTCTCATTTTGTACGATGATGCTTGGTGCACCAAGGTCAAGAAGACGCTTCAAGCGGTTATTACGATTAATTACACGACGATATAAATCGTTCAAGTCAGAAGTTGCAAAACGACCGCCATCTAATTGAACCATCGGGCGAAGCTCCGGTGGGATAACTGGCAGTACATCAAGCACCATCCAAGATGGCTCATTACCAGAGCCACGGAATGCCTCTAGCACTTCTAGACGCTTGATTGCACGTGTACGACGTTGTCCTTGTGCTGTTTTCAACTCTTCTTTTAAATAATCTACTTCTTTATCTAAGTCGATGTCTTGAAGTAGCTTTTTAATTGCTTCTGCACCCATAGATGCTTGGAATGTATTTCCATATCTCTCCCGGTACGCGCGATACTCTTTTTCAGATAAAAGTTGTTTTTTATCAAGAGGTGTATCACCACTTTCCGTTACTACATAAGAAGCAAAATAAATGATTTCTTCAAGTGCACGCGGAGACATATCAAGGACAAGCCCCATACGGCTTGGAATACCCTTGAAATACCAAATGTGAGACACAGGAGCAGCTAGCTCAATGTGACCCATACGCTCGCGACGTACTTTTGCACGAGTAACTTCAACACCACAGCGGTCACATACAACACCTTTGTAGCGCACGCGTTTGTATTTTCCGCAATGGCATTCCCAGTCCTTTGTAGGACCGAAAATGCGCTCGCAGAACAAACCGTCTTTTTCAGGTTTTAATGTACGGTAGTTAATCGTTTCAGGTTTCTTAACCTCACCATGTGACCAAGAACGGATCTTGTCAGGTGAAGCAAGTCCAATCTTCATATATTCAAAGTTGTTTACATCTATCAAGGGGCCTACCTCCCTTTTAATCTACAGGTTATACCCAATTATTCTTTCGTTGTCTCAACTTCGATGTTTAGTCTATCGGCAGATTGATGATCATCATCATCATCCATGTCACGCATCTCGATTTCTTCATCGTTGCTTGACATCATTTTTACGTCCATACCCAAGCTCTGAAGCTCTTTAATTAATACCTTAAAGGATTCTGGTACACCTGGCTCTGGAACATTTTCGCCTTTAACAATCGCTTCGTACGTTTTCACACGTCCTACAACGTCATCGGATTTTACTGTCAAGATTTCTTGCAATGTGTATGCTGCACCGTAAGCTTCCAGTGCCCATACTTCCATCTCACCAAAGCGCTGTCCGCCGAATTGCGCTTTACCACCAAGCGGCTGTTGCGTTACAAGTGAGTAAGGTCCTGTAGAACGAGCATGTAGCTTATCGTCAACCATGTGCGCAAGCTTAATCATATACATAACACCGACAGATACACGGTTATCAAAAGGTTCCCCTGTGCGTCCATCGTATAGAACTGTTTTTGCATCACGAGCCATGCCCGCTTCTTCAATTGTTGCCCACACATCCTCTTCACGTGCACCGTCGAATACAGGCGTTGCTACATGAATACCTAAGTGGCGTGCTGCCATACCAAGGTGAAGCTCTAACACCTGACCGATGTTCATACGAGAAGGTACACCCAGTGGGTTCAACATGATGTCAATTGGCGTACCGTCTGGAAGGAAAGGCATGTCTTCTTCCGGTAAGATACGGGAAATAACACCCTTGTTACCGTGACGTCCGGCCATTTTGTCACCTTCGGAAATTTTACGTTTTTGTACGATATACACGCGTACCAATTGGTTTACACCTGGAGGAAGCTCATCGCCATCTTCACGGTTGAACACTTTTACATCCAAGATGATACCGCCACCGCCGTGAGGAACACGAAGAGATGTATCGCGTACTTCACGCGCTTTTTCACCAAAGATTGCATGCAATAGACGTTCTTCCGCCGTAAGCTCTGTTACACCTTTTGGCGTTACTTTACCTACAAGAAGGTCTCCGTCTTTTACTTCCGCACCAATGCGGATGATGCCGCGCTCATCTAGGTTACGAAGTGCATCTTCCCCAACATTTGGAATATCGCGCGTAATTTCTTCAGGTCCAAGCTTTGTATCGCGAGCTTCTGACTCATACTCTTCGATGTGAACAGATGTATACACATCATCTTTTACAAGACGTTCACTCATGATAATTGCATCCTCATAGTTGTAACCATCCCATGTCATGAAGCCAACAAGCACGTTACGACCAAGCGCAAGCTCACCTTTTTCCATAGATGGTCCATCTGCAAGGATTTCCCCTTTTACTACTTCATCACCAACACTTACAATTGGACGCTGGTTATAGCATGTTCCTTGGTTAGAGCGGATAAATTTCAACATTCTGTAGCGATCTAAATCGCCTTTTACTTTTTGTCCGTCTACATCAATATAACGACGTACCCAAATTTCTTTAGCTTCTACACGTTCTACAACGCCCGGATGTTTACAGATAACTGCCGCACCAGAGTCTTTTGCAGATACATATTCCATACCTGTTCCAACAATTGGCGCCTCAGGATTTAACAAAGGAACCGCTTGTCGTTGCATGTTCGCTCCCATTAGCGCGCGGTTGGAGTCATCGTTCTCTAAGAACGGAATACAAGCCGTCGCAGCAGAAACAACCTGCTTAGGTGATACATCCATATAATCGACGCGATCGCGATTTACTACAATGTTTTCACCACGGAAACGAGCAATAATATCTTCATCAATGAAGTCTCCCTCATCAGATAAACGCATGTTTGCTTGTGCTACTACATAGTTATCTTCTTCATCTGCAGTTAGATAATCTACGCGGTTTGTAACACGACCTGTTTCAGGATCAACACGACGATACGGTGTTTCAATGAAACCAAACTCATTTACTTTTGCAAAGGAAGACAAAGAGTTAATCAAACCAATGTTTGGACCCTCTGGCGTTTCAATCGGACACATACGACCATAGTGGGAGTAGTGAACGTCACGCACTTCAAAGCCTGCGCGCTCACGCGTTAAACCACCCGGTCCAAGGGCAGATAGACGACGTTTATGCGTTAACTCAGCCAATGGGTTTGTTTGATCCATGAACTGAGATAACTGAGAGCTACCAAAGAACTCTTTAATAGATGCAATAACTGGACGAATGTTAATCAATGCTTGTGGCGTAATTGCATTCGTATCTTGAATGGACATTCTCTCACGAACAACACGTTCCATACGAGAAAGACCGATTCTGAATTGATTTTGTAACAACTCACCTACAGAACGTAAACGACGGTTACCTAGATGATCAATATCATCTGTATCTCCTACTTTGTAAAGAAGGTTAAAGAAGTAGCTGATAGAAGAAATAATATCAGCAGGTGTAATATGCTTTACGCCGCGATCGATGTTGGCATTACCAATTACATTGATTACATGCTCACCATCTGATTCAGGTGCATAAATCTTAATAGACTGCATATTTACATCTTCATCAATCACACCGCCCACAGGTTTTGCAACCTTAAAGCCAATGTTCTTCTCTAAATAAGGGAGAATACGATCTAGCGTACGGCGATCAAGGATAGTACCTTCTGAAACAAGGATTTCTCCTGTCTCCGGATCTACCAATGTTTCTGCTACACGCTGGTTAAACAATCTATTTTTAATATGAAGCTTTTTGTTCATTTTATAGCGTCCTACATTCGCTAAATCATAGCGCTTCGGATCAAAGAAACGGGAAACTAGCAAACTTTTTGCGTTTTCTACTGTAGGCGGTTCACCTGGGCGAAGACGCTCATAGATTTCAAGCAACGCTTTCTCAGTGCTATCTGTATTGTCTTTCTCAAGGGTATTACGCAAGTACTCGTTTTCCCCTAAAAGATCTACAATCTCTTGATCAGAGCCAAAGCCTAATGCACGAAGCAAAACTGTTACAGGAAGCTTACGTGTACGGTCAATACGTACATACACAACATCCTTTGCATCTGTTTCGTACTCTAACCAAGCACCACGGTTTGGAATTACAGTTGCTGTGAAACCGCGCTTTCCGTTTTTATCAATTTTGCCACTATAATATACGCTCGGCGAACGAACAAGCTGAGAAACAATAACACGTTCTGCTCCATTGATCATGAACGTACCAGTCTCCGTCATTAACGGGAAATCACCCATAAATACATCTTGCTCTTTCACTTCGCCTGTTTCTTTGTTGATAAGGCGTACCTTCACACGCAACGGCGCAGCGTATGTAACGTCGCGTTCCTTACATTCTTCTACAGAGTACTTAGGCTCGCCTAAGCTGTAGTCAATGAATTCAAGCGATAGATTACCTGTGAAGTCCTCGATAGGAGAAATGTCTTGAAACATTTCGCGCAAACCTTCATCCAAGAACCACTGATAAGAAGAGGTTTGAATTTCAATAAGATTTGGTAACTCCAATACTTCACTAATACGGGCATAACTTCTTCGTTGGCGGTGGCGTCCGTATTGAACTAGTTGACCTGTCAACTGCTTCACCCCTCAAATCATGAGTATTATAAAAATGCACTTTGAAAAGTGCAAAACAACAAACAAAAGACGACTAACACTTCTAAAGCGTAGCCTTGATACAATTTTCATTCTGAGCCTGCAAAAAAGAAAAATGGTTTCTCATCAGAAAACCATCATTCTATTTCACGTTTTTACCGATTTTACTATCATTTCCAAGTTTCCGAAAAATATACATACTAAAGAAACCCAGAAAATCACACATTGGCATTGTATAATGTTAACACAACCAAAAATAACCGTCAACGTTTTTTTGATTTTATGATATAATATCCTTTTTTCTTTTCTACAATCTCCGCAGACCCGAACACTTCTTCCATCTTAGCTATAGCCGAAGGCGCTCCTTGCTTCTTTTGAATCACAATCCAAAGTTCCCCGCCCACCACTAAGTGGTTATAAGCTTTCTCTAAAATCTCGTGAACAACCTGCTTCCCCGCTCTAATAGGAGGATTAGATAAAATAGCAGCATAAGAACCTTGTACATTTTCATATACACTACTAGAAAATATACGAACATTCTTTACCCCGTTTAACTGCGCGTTTTCAGCAGCCAATTCCATAGCACGTTCGTTTACATCAACCATATCAACATGACGATCAAATTCTTTAGCAAGCGATAAGCCGATTGGACCATAACCGCAACCCACATCAAGCAACGCACCTTCTACGACAGGCAATTCAAACGTCTCAATTAATAAACGTGAGCCAAAGTCCACTTCACCCTTAGAAAAAACACCATGATCAGAATAAAACTGCATAGTGCGTCCGCGCAATGAGAATTGCCATTTTCTTTTATCACTCTTACTAGTTGGGCTATTCGAAAAATAATGTTCCGCCACTATTCTCACCTCTTATATCGTACAGAAATCACAATATCCTTGTTATAGACATGATACTGCAGATCCTATACGCGGCACACAATATAAACTTTAAAACCTCATAATATATAAGGATAAAAAAAAGCTCGCATAAGAGCGAGCTTTTTTATGCAGCATCAGTGAAATTACTTAACTTCAACAACTGCTCCAACTTCTTCAAGTTTAGCTTTGATTTCTTCAGCTTCTTCTTTAGAAGCGCCTTCTTTAATAGCTTTAGGCGTGTTGTCAACTAGTTCTTTAGCTTCTTTCAAGCCAAGACCTGTAAGTTCACGAACAACTTTGATAACTTTGATTTTTTGAGCGCCTGCGTTAGCAAGTACCACGTCGAACTCAGTTTTCTCAGCAGCAGCTTCAGCAGCGCCACCAGCCATAACAGCTACTGGAGCAGCAGCAGTTACGCCGAATTCTTCTTCGATAGCCTTAACTAGGTCGTTAAGTTCTAATACAGTCATATTTTTAACCGCTTCAATGATTTGTTCTTTAGTCATTTGAAGATCCTCCCTTATTTACACGTAGTTTAATTTAATGAAAATTGATTGTAGGCGAAAATTAAGCGCCTTGTTCTTCTTTTTGATCCGCCACAGCTTTTGCAGCAAGTGCAAGGTTGCGAATTGGAGCTTGAAGAACGCTAAGCAACATAGAAAGTAAGCCTTCGCGAGATGGAAGTTCAGCGATTGCTTTAACTTCTTCTACGGATACTAATTTACCTTCAATGATACCAGCTTTGATTTCTAAAGCTTCATGCTTCTTAGCGAAATCGTTCAATACTTTAGCAGGTGCTACTACATCTTCATTGCTGAATGCAATAGCGTTAGGACCTGTAAGGTATTCGTTCAGTTCAGCCATTTCAGCTTCTTCTGCAGCACGACGAGTTAATGTGTTTTTGTAAACCTTGAACTCGATGCCAGCTTCACGTAATTGCTTACGAAGTTCAGTTGCTTCACCAACAGTCAGACCGCGATAGTCAACAACGATCGTTGATTTGCTCTCTTTCAGTTTGCCTGCGATTTCAGCTACTACTACTTGTTTTGCTTCGATTGCTTTGCTCATCGTTACACCTCCTGTAAGACTGGATTGTACCGATACCGTGCGTCATAAAAAACCTCCACGCTAAGCAGACGTGGAGGTTTTATAGTCACAGAAAAAAATCCGTTTCTATTCAAACACCTCGGTAGGAAATTAAGCCGAGTGGCACCTACTGTCTACGGTACAGGTAATTAAATTAACAACGTTATTGATTATATACAAACTTCAATAAGAAGTCAACTTCCAATTATTATGCAAAAGTAGAAACGTCTACTTTTACGCCAGGTCCCATTGTAGAAGAAACTGTTACGTTCTTCATGTAAGTTCCTTTAGCAGCAGATGGCTTAGCTTTAAGCATAGCTTCATATACTGTTTGTAAGTTTTCAACAATCTTATCGTTTTCGAAAGATACTTTACCTACCGGAACGTGGATGTTACCAGCTTTATCAACGCGGTATTCTACTTTACCAGCTTTGATTTCGTTAACTGCTTTTGTTACATCAAATGTAACTGTACCAGTTTTAGGGTTTGGCATTAAGCCTTTAGGTCCCAATACGCGACCAAGCTTACCAACTTCACCCATCATATCTGGAGTTGCAACTACCACATCAAACTCGAACCAACCTTGTTGGATTTTATTGATGAATTCAGCATCTCCTACGTAGTCAGCGCCAGCAGCTTCTGCTTCTTTCGCTTTTTCACCTTTAGCAAATACCAACACGCGTTGTACTTTACCAGTACCATTTGGAAGTACTACAGCACCACGAATTTGTTGGTCAGCTTTCTTAGGGTCTACACCTAAACGAAATGCAACTTCTACAGTCGCATCAAATTTAGCAGGGTTTGTTTTCTTAACAAGCTCAATTGCTTCTGTTACAGAGTAAGCAGTAGCACGGTCTACAAGCTTTGCAGCTTCTAGGTACTTTTTACCTCTTTTCGCCATTTCAATTTCCTCCTTGAATGTGGTTTTAGCGGAATAACCTCCCACGTATATGCCTTTTTAGAGGATAAGGCACCATCCTTGTATATCAAACCTGACATATTTTACGATAATAAAGGTTGCAGTGTTACCCGCAACCTTCTTTTGCAACAAACAAATCGAAATTAGTCTTCGATAACAATGCCCATACTGCGAGCAGTACCTTCGACCATACGCATAGCAGCTTCTACGCTAGCAGCGTTTAGATCTGGCATTTTTTGTTCAGCGATTTCACGTACTTTATCACGCTTTACAGTTGCCACTTTATTACGGTTTGGTTCACCAGAACCAGACTGAATTCCAGCTACTACTTTCAAAAGAACAGCAGCAGGCGGAGTTTTTGTAATGAAAGTGAAAGAACGGTCTTCAAATACCGTAATTTCAACAGGAATAATCAAACCAGCTTGATCTGCTGTACGAGCGTTGAACTCTTTACAGAAGCCCATAATGTTAACACCCGCTTGTCCAAGTGCCGGACCAACCGGTGGAGCTGGATTAGCTTTACCTGCAGGAATTTGTAGTTTAACAACTTTAATTACCTTTTTAGCCACGAGACACACCTCCTTAAGTCCGTGATGTGGTAAATGGGCCTTTGCCCTCCCACTCTATTCTTTTATCTCTCTATGAGATAAAAGCATGCAAGTTACTGCCTTCTGTATGAAGACATACTGACCTTAAAGATATTATCACTTTTCGTTTTGAATTTCAAGTTTTATTCTTATAATTTTTCAACCTGGTTAAAATCTAGTTCGACAGGTGTTTCACGACCAAACATATCAACAAGCACAGTTACTTTTTGCTTTTCCATATCAATCTCTTCAATCATGCCTGTGTAGTTTGCAAATGGACCTTCTTTGACACGAATTGTTTCTTTCATTTCAAAGTCAAAGTCAACCTTTTCACTCTCTACACCCATGCGCTTCAAGATAACGGCTACTTCTTCTTCTAGTAACGGTGTAGGCTTTGAACCTGATCCAGCAGAGCCAACAAAACCTGTTACACCTGGTGTATTACGCACAACGTACCAAGAATCATCCGTCATGACAAGCTCCACCAAAACATAGCCTGGAAACACCTTTCGCTTCATGAGCTTCTCTTTACCATTTCTCATTTCTACTTCTGTTTCTTCCGGTACAACAACTCGGAAGATTTTATCTTGCATATTCATTGTTTCTACACGTTTTTCTAGGTTCGTTTTTACTTTATTTTCGTAACCAGAATACGTATGCACTACATACCAGCGTTTTTCCATTCCGTTAGGACAACCGTCCTTCCCTCCCCGACTCTATTATTTTTGCTCAAACGAAAAAACCCGTTCACCGGGTTTTTAACACAGTTCGTATAGATATCATTATACCATGTACGTGCGCATCTTATTCAAGAATTAAACGGATTAATGAAGAAATACCCATGTCCAATGCCGCGAAAAAGACTGCGAAAAATACAACAGTAACAAGAACTGTAATGGTAGAACGAACAAGCTCTGCTCGTTTCGGCCAACTTACTTTTTTCATTTCACGACCTACATCGCCAAAAAAGGTAGTCAAACGCATTTACGGGACCTCCAATATGAATAGCAATTCTTATTTTGTTTCTCTATGAATCGTATGATCATTGCAAGATTTGCAGAATTTCTTCATTTCAAGCCGCTCCGCAGAGTCTGCCTTTTTCATTGTGGAGTAGTTTCTGCTGTTACAACTCGTGCATGAAAGTACAACTTTTTTACGCATCTTTACACCAGCCTTATGAAACTATGTCTTTAAAACTGTACCATATGTTAAAAAGGCATGTCAATTGCAGGTATAAGATATAACGGGAGAAATATGCGAGTATACACAGAAAAATAACATTATTTTTAACAGGATACCGCAGATGAGGTTTGACTACGGTCACAGTCTACCTACCAACACCTTCTTGCACTTTTATTTTCTTATTGCTTAAATGAAGTATTTACCCCACGGATTGCGTCTAATGGTAGCATGTAGTATCTTGCCTTGTACTTCACGACTTTTGGCAAAGCGAACAAGACCAAGTTTTGGCAACTTAATATGATTCCCATCATATACACTCGTATGTATTCTCTAGTTCATTGCTGCACTTTCTCTCATTTCTACGTAGCGCTCCATTTTACGTTTGACACGCTGTAGCGCATTGTCAATTGATTTGACGTGACGATTTAGTAATTCAGAAATCTCTTGATAAGAACGCCCGTCTAAATATAAAGAAAGGACCTTTCTTTCTAAATCGCTTAATAATTCAGAAATTTTAAGTTCTATATCAACATACTCTTCTTGATTAATAATCATTTCCTCAGGATCTGTGACCTTGGATTCGGAAATAACATCCAAAAGTGTACGATCTGATTCTTCATCATAGATAGGCTTGTCCAATGAAACATAGGAATTTAAAGGGATGTGCTTTTGCCTTGTAGCCGTTTTAATAGCTGTAATAATTTGGCGAGTGATGCAAAGCTCTGCAAATGCTTTAAATGATGAGAGCTTGTCTTCTTTGTAGTCTCGAATTGCTTTAAATAAGCCAATCATACCTTCTTGGATGATATCTTCTCGATCTGCACCTACTAAAAAGTACGATCTTGATTTGGCGCGTACAAAATTTTTGTACTTATGGATTAAGTACTCAAGCGCCATTACATCACCCTTTCTGACATAATCGACAATTTCTTCATCTTCTAAATCAACGAATTGCGCGTTGTGTTCACTTAAGACGTTCAGTTCCAAATTGCACCCTCCCCCAACCGCTAATTAGACTACTTTTAAACTGTTAGATAAAGCACTATTCACTTTTATATGTTCTTTAGTAAAAAACACACTTTTACAGTTAGAAATATTATACAGTACGTCACAAAAGAGCGTCAATCACTCAACGCTCTCCGCGACGTAACTTTTCTAACTTTTCTGTAATTTCCTTGCTATATCTTGATTCAAACATACCTTTTTGCGATTTTTCCTTTGCAATTTCGCTTCGAACCCGCTTTTCCATGCTTTTCACTTCAATCTCAAGCTCACGTGCAGATTTACGCAAGGCACCTTGTGCAAAAATAATCCATTGCTCTGTATAGTCAGAGGTAGCCACATGAATGCGAGTATCCAATTGCTTTAGCTCTCGTGCTAATTGTTCAATCTTTTCATCCGCTGTTTGGTTTTTTCTCGTAAAAATAATCTCTACTTTAGCTTGTTTTATCTTTTTTTCAATTCCTTGTACAAAATGAGCGTCAAATACAATGATTACTTTTGTACCCGTATAACCTTGGTAGTCGGCCATCTTATCTATTAACATATCTCGCGCGGCCTGCAAATCATCATCACGGAGCTTGCGCAAATCTTCCCAAGCTCCAATGATGTTGTAACCATCTACTATTAATATCTCCTTCATTTCCTATTCACCGAGTGGCATTCTTTTACGAAACACCTCATACATTAACAATCCCGCGGCAACAGATGCATTCAACGATGTAACCTTTCCCTTCATCGGCAATCTAATTAAGAAATCGCATTTGTCCCTTACTAGGCGACTGACTCCCTTACCTTCACTGCCAATGACAAGCCCAAGTGGCAATGTACCATCCAAGTTTCGATAGTCATCACTACCTTTTGCATCTGTTCCTGCAATCCAAACACCGCGTTCTTTTAACTCGTCAATAGTTCTCGCTAAATTAGTTACACGCGCTACAGGTATATACTCAATTGCGCCCGTTGAAGACTTTGCTACCGCTGCTGTCAATCCAACTGCTCTACGCTTTGGAATAATGATTCCATGCGCTCCGACTGCATCTGCCGTTCGCATAATAGAACCTAAATTATGCGGATCTTCAATTTCATCAAGCAGTAAGAAAAAAGGTGCTTCTCCTCTTTCTTCTGCTAGCTTAAACAAATCATCCACATCTGCATACTCATATGCAGCTACTTGTGCAATTACCCCCTGATGATTACCTTCTACCATTTGATCTAATTTTTTCTTGGGAGACTGCTGTACGATAACTCCATTTTCTTTAGCCAATTGAAGCACCGTTTGAATTTGCCCTTTATTTGCTCCTTCAGAAACCCAAATTTTATTGATATCTCTCCCTGACTTCAATGCTTCAATGACAGGGTTCCTTCCAATTACATAGTCCTGACTCATTGCTCTCTTCCTTCCTTATTCTCGGAAAGCGAAATGGCTCTTTCAATAATTTCCGAAAGTCTGTTATGGTTGTCCAATAAATAGTGATAACCCACTAATGCTTCAAATGCTGTACTGTACCGGTATGTTTGTACATCTGTGTTTTTCGGAATTGTTCCTGACTTAGCATTTCTTCCTCTTTTCACAACAGCAATTTCTTCTTCGTTGACAAAACCTTCTTCAAGCATTTGTAAAATCACCTTTGCCTGCGCTTTTGCTGAAACATATTGCGTACTAAGGCGATGAAGCTGGTTAGGACGAATATTTCCTTTTAAAAGGAGGTGATGCCGAATGTGCTTCTCGTAAACGGCATCACCCATGTATGCTAACGCCAAGCTGTTTAATTGCTTTACATCAATCATATTTATCCTCTCTTCCAGCGCGTTCCTTGCGGTGTGTCTTCGAGAATAATATTACGCTCCTTCAACTCATCGCGAATTTGGTCAGCTCGTGCAAAATCTCGATTCTTACGTGCATCAATTCGTTGTTGAATTAAATCTTCAACTTCTTCATCCAACAACTCAGCATCTTGGGTTAATTGTAAGCCGAGGATAGAAAATAAATCTTCAAATTCCTTTATAAAGGTCTCAATAACGACTTTTGATGTATGCTTTTCGAGCAAATATTGATTTGCTTGATTCGCTAGATTGTACAGCTCTGTTACTGCATTCGCCGTATTAAAATCATCATCCATCGCTGTTTCAAAAGCTGTTCGGAACGATGTTGCTTCTTTTACCCATTTTTCATCGCTATCCGTTAAATTTGTGCTGCTTTTCATACGATGCTTTAGATTTTCATAAGATGTACGAATCCGCTCTAAGCCTTTTTGCGTACTCTGCAATAATGATTCACTAAAGTTAATGGGATGGCGATAATGTACAGATAACATGAAGAAACGAATTAATTGCGGGTCATACTGCTTAATGATGTCATGTACAAGGATAAAATTACCAAGCGATTTCGACATCTTTTCATTATCGATATTGATATAACCATTATGCATCCAATACTTTGCAAACGGCTTTCCTGTTAACGCTTCTGATTGCGCAATCTCATTTTCATGATGCGGGAATGCCAAATCCTGACCGCCCGCATGGATGTCAATCGTATCTCCTAAGTACTTTCTAGCCATGGCAGAGCACTCAATATGCCAGCCCGGGCGACCTTTACCCCAAGGACTTTCCCAGTAAATTTCGCCTTCTTTTGCTGCTTTCCATAATACGAAATCAAGCGGGTCTTGTTTCCTCTCACCAACCTCAATACGAGCACCATGACGCAGATCAGCTATTGATTGATGAGAAAGTTTTCCATACTCATCAAACTCTTTCGTTTTGTAATATACATCACCCTGAGATTCGTACGCATAACCTTTATTTATCAGTTCCTGTACAAATTCAATGATGATATCGATATTTTCTGTTACACGAGGATGTACATTTGCATGCTTGCAACCTAGTGCCTGTGTATCATCAAAGTACGCTTGAATAAATCGCTCGGCAATTGTTGGTACATCTTCACCTAATTCATTAGCCGCCTTAATCAACTTGTCATCTACATCAGTGAAATTAGAAACATAGTTTACTTCAAAGCCTTTATATTCTAAGTAGCGGCGCACCGTATCAAATACAATGGCAGGTCTTGCATTACCTATATGAATGTAGTTATATACTGTTGGGCCACATACATACATTTTTACTTTCTTTTCTTCTAGCGGAATAAACGCTTCTTTCTTGCGTGTTAAAGTATTATACAGATGAATTGTCATAATCCTTCGTCCTTTCTTTTAACCCCTGCAGTTGTAACTTTAGCTGTTGTATCTCTGCCTCCATTGCTTTTAATTTATCAGCAATTGGATCAGGTAAATCTGTATGATTTAAATCATGTTTGACTTTAATACCATCACGAATGACTACACGTCCCGGAATACCTACTACGGTTGAGTTTGGAGGGACCTCCTTTAAAACTACTGATCCGGCACCTATTTTAGAATTTTCACCTACTGTAATAGAACCCAGGACTTTTGCTCCCGTTGCAATAAGAACATTATCCTTAATAGTAGGATGCCGCTTTCCTTTTTCTTTTCCAGTACCACCAAGCGTAACACCTTGAAAGACAATCACATTATTCCCAATTTCACACGTCTCACCAATCACAACTCCCATACCATGATCAATAAAGAACCTTCTTCCTATTGTAGCGCCAGGGTGTATTTCAATACCGGTAAAAAAGCGGCTCACTTGCGAGATGACACGAGCGAGAAAGAAAAAGCGCTTCTTGTATAAAGCATGTGCTACTCTGTGTGACCAAATTGCGTGAAGACCTGAATACGTTAAAATTACTTCTAGGTAGCTCCTGGCCGCCGGATCTTGTTCAAAGACGACTTCTATATCTTCGCGAAGTCTCTTCAACATAATTGGTTCCCCCTTTGTTTACAATCTTCCCTATTTAACATTAAGAATAGATCAAAACTTACTCGTTTGTGACTAAAGAGTAGTACAAAGAGTTCATTCAGCAAGCAGTTGCTTAGCGCCATTCCCTTAGAATGTATATCTTCTTTTAAATATTACTGACTCAACACAATTTCCCACATAAAAAAGACGCCTCTGTAAAGACAGAGACGCCAAAGCGCGGTTCCACTCTGTTTAAGTCCAATAAGGACCTCAACTTATGTTTCATAACGGCTCTTCACCGCTTCCACCTACTGTATTATTCAGTGGAAGACTCCAAGGGGCACTTCAAAAGCTAACTCATAAATCGCTCACAGCCAAGGCGATTCTCTCTGTAAAGAGTATAACTTCCTACTTTTCCTTATCGTCGCTTTATCATATGAACTGTGTTTGTTTACATATTGTCATATCTCTAAGGTTACTGCAAGAATTCTGTGTAAATCTAAAAGTATTCTTATTATATTGCAAAGTTCTAAAAAAGTTAACGAATTGCTTTGCTAATTCTTGATAAAACTTTTTGCTTTCCTAAAAGCGCGATTGCTTTCGGTAAATCAGGACCATGCGTTTGACCTGTAGTAGCTACGCGAATTGGCATAAATAATTTTTTGCCTTTTTGTCCTGTTTTCTTTTGAACAGCTTTAATAGATGCTTGCACTGCTTCAGCTGTAAATTCTTCTAAAGATTCAAGTTCTGCAGCAAATGCCTCCAAGACCTCTGGAACTTGCTCTTCCGCTATTACTGTAGCTGCTTCTTCATCATAACTGATTTCATCTTTAAATAACACGTTAGAGAGTTCAACAATTTGAGCACCATAACTAAGCTGCTCTTGATAGAGAGCAACAAGGTCTCTTACCCATTGTAGCTCTTGCTCAGTTGGATGTTCTCCAATACGGCCTGCTTTTACAAGATGCGGCATACAAAGCTCCATCACACGCTCAACAGATTGCTTTTTGATATATTGATTGTTCATCCATGTTAATTTTTGTGTATCAAATACTGCCGGAGATTTAGACAAACGTGCTGAGTCAAAGATATCAATGAATTGCTCTTTCGTAAAGATCTCTTCCTCACCACCTGGAGACCATCCAAGCAAACCGATAAAGTTAAGTAGAGCTTCTGGAAGATAGCCAAGCTCTTCATACTGCTGAATGAACTGAATGACAGATTCATCACGCTTACTTAACTTTTTACGATTTTCGTTTACAATCAGTGTCATGTGACCAAAAATTGGTGTATCCCAGCCAAAAGCCTCGTAAATCATCATTTGCTTTGGTGTGTTGGAAATATGCTCTTCTCCGCGCAATACGTGTGTGATTTTCATAAGATAATCATCTACCGCTACCGCAAAGTTATAAGTAGGAATACCGTCCTTTTTCACAATAACGAAGTCACCGAAATCTTCTGAACCAAATCGTACTTCTCCCTTAACCATATCATTGAACACATATTCCTTGTTTTCAGGAACGCGGAAACGGATACTTGGAATACGCCCTTCTGCTTCAAAAGCCTGCATTTGCTCTGGTGTTAGATTTCGATGCGCACCGGAATACTTCGGATTTTCTCCAGCTGCCATTTGCGCCTCACGCTCTGCTTCCAGCTCTTCTTCTGTTAGGTAACATTTATAAGCCAAACCTTTTTCTAAAAGCTGCTCGTACAGCTCACGATAAATGTTGAGGCGTTCTGTTTGACGATACGGGCCATATGGACCGCCTACATCCACACTTTCATCCCATTCAATGCCGAGCCATTTCAAATATTTCAACTGGCTTTTCTCACCATTTTCTACATTGCGCTTTAAATCTGTATCTTCAATGCGAATAATAAAATCTCCGCCATGATGTTTAGCAAATAGATAGTTAAACAACGCTGTTCTTGTGTTTCCAATATGCAAATGCCCTGTCGGACTAGGTGCATAACGTAACCTTACCTTTTTATCCATAACGTACACCTTCCAAATTTAAAATAATTTATCGTTTTTTCTGTAGTAACACAACAGCCTGTGAAGCAATACCTTCTTCTCTTCCTGTAAAGCCCAACTTCTCAGTTGTTGTTGCCTTTACATTGACATTTTCAATAGAGGTTTGCAGCAGTTCACTGATGCGCTTTCTCATATCTCCAATGTAAGGCGCCATTTTTGGTTTTTGAGCAATAATGGTACAATCTATATTCACAAGCTCATAGCCTTTTTCAGTTACAATATCCCACACTCTTTCTAGCAATACCGCAGAATCCGCATCTTTAAATGCCTGATCTGTATCCGGAAAATGTTTACCAATATCTCCTTCCGCTACAGCACCTAAACATGCATCTGCAATCGTATGAAGCAATACATCTGCATCTGAATGTCCCAATAGCCCTTTTTCATAAGGAATGGTGATACCCCCTAGAATAAGCGGTCTTCCTTCAGCAAAGGCATGGACATCAAATCCTTGTCCAATTCGAAACATAATGTTTCCTCCTATCTGTTCGTGCGCAAAAACGCTTCTGCAACGACTAAATCGTCCGGTGTTGTCACCTTAATGTTATAGTAGCTTCCTTCTACCACAGTAACCTTGTGCTTTATGTACTCCACCAAGCTTGCATCATCTGTCCCATTATAACCTGCTTCACGGGCAATTTGATGTGCTTTTTTTAGAAGCGGCAGGTGAAATCCTTGTGGTGTTTGTACGGCCCATAAAGCTGAACGTTCCACAGTCTCTTCAACCACACCATCTACAATTCGTTTAATAGTATCCTTTACTGGAACCGCACAAATAGAAGCCCCATATTCTACAGCCGCATCTAAAACACGCTGCGTAACACCCTCTGTTACAAAAGGTCTCGCTCCATCATGCACCAAAACATATTCATGTTGTGCATGACATATACCATTATAAACACTGTCCTGCCTTTCGCTACCACCATTTACAAAGACTACGTCTTTTTTTATATCATATTTTGCGAGTAAATCAGAGAATGTTTCATACTCATCTTCACTGATTACCAAAATAATCTCTGCACAATTCGAGTCATTCTCAAATGCTCGTAATGTATGAATAATAACAGGAGCAGATTGCATAGGTATCAAAAGTTTGTTTATCCCCGCTCCCATGCGTTTTCCTTTTCCCGCAGCAGGAATTACCAGAGTATATTTCATAACATTCTCCTATAGTGCCTTTTCCAATTGCTTTCTTTTTGCAAAAATCATTCGACCTGCTGAAGTTTGCAGGACACTTGTCACCAATACATCCAACTGCACACCAATGTAATCCCGACCATCTTCTACAACAATCATTGTACCGTCATCTAGATAAGCTACGCCTTGATTTTGTTCTTTCCCATCTTTTACGACATACACACGCAGTTCCTCACCCGGTAACACCACTGGTTTAATAGCGTTTGAGAGATCATTAATATTAAGAACCTTAACTCCTTGGAGTTCGCACACTTTATTTAAGTTGAAATCATTGGTGACGACAGTTCCGTTCATGATTTTAGCTAACTTCACCAATTTACTGTCAACCTCTTGAATATCTTCAAAATCACCTTCATAAATCTCAACCTTAATATCTAACTCTTTTTGAATCTTATTTAAAATATCCAAGCCTCGACGTCCCCTGTTACGTTTTAATGTATCCGAGGAATCAGCTATATGCTGCAACTCACCAAGTACAAACTGCGGAATTAAAATCGTACCCTCAAAAAAACCAGTTTTACAAATATCCGCAATTCTTCCATCAATAATCACGCTCGTATCAAGAAGCTTAAAATTAGCCGCCGGAGTCTCTTCAACGTCTTCATCATGATTCGTTTTCTTTTTTCCCACGCGCTGAGGCAGTGAAAATAGCGCCACAAGCTCGTTTCGTTTTTTAAATCCAACTTGAAAGCCTAGATAGCCTAATAATAAAGTCACAAAAATTTGAAGCACTGTACTAATAATATCAATGGTGATAGATTTAATAGGCAAAAGTATTAAATAAGCTACTATAAGTCCAAAAATCAGCCCTAAACTACCAAACAGAACATCCGTTACCGGTGCTCGAACCATTGCTTCTTCTACATACTTAATTAAATGGACAATATAATCGACGAGCCAAAACGTTGTGATAAATAGAACAAGTGCACCGACAATTGCACGAATATACGATGTTTCCAAAAGCACAACAGACTCCATACCAAGTATATCTGTAATTTTAGGAATAAGAAAAATCCCCAAGGCCCCTCCTACTATTAAAAAGAAGAGTTGCACAATTCGTTTTAACATCCAACCACCTCCTACTCATTATAGACCGCACTGCTCACTTAAAAACAAAACGCACAGTGTTTCTTTCTAAATCATGGTTATATCATACCATAACTCACAATACCTTGCGTGCGGACAGATTTGAATACGCTCATTAATTATGACGACTTATGTAAAGTTGCTCCTGAATACGTTTTAATCCGTCGCGAATTTTCTTTGCGCGAACCTCTCCAATTCCCTCTACTTCATCAAGGTCATCAATCGTTGCTCTGCAGATACCTTGCAAATTTTTAAACTGATTAATTAAGTTTTCAATAACCAAAGGAGGTAATCTTGAAATCTTGCCCATAATACGATACCCACGAGGGATAACTTGCTTTTCTTCTAGTTTTAATTGACTTGGATATCCTAGTAGTTTAACAAGGTCACTATCTTCAAGCAATTCTACATTCGCTAATTCTTGAAGCTTTTTCAAGATTTGATAATGATCTTGCGTTTTTTCATATGAATAATCTTTAATAAGTAGGGCCGCCTCTTCTTCTAAATCAGCTAATAATTCATCAAGCTGCAGTCGAATAAGACGTCCTTCCGTTCCAAGTTCGTGTATGTAACTTAAAATCTCATTTTTAATACGCAACACCATTTCAACACTATGCAACACATGCATAACTTCCGCTAAGGTTACAACCTCCTCAAACTCTAGAACCCCTAAATTTGTGATCCCTTCATTCCATACCGACTTATATTTTTCCAGCGTTTGAATTGCTTGATTTGCTTTCGTTAAAATAACTCCAATGTCTTTCAATGTATAGCGCAGGTTGCCACGATATAGTGTAATGACATTCCGTCTTTGAGAGATGGCAATAACTAAATTTCCTGTTTGTTTTGCAACTCGCTCTGCCGTTCTATGACGCATTCCTGTTTCTTTAGATTCTATGGCAGCTTCCGGCATAAGCTGCGCATTTGCAATTAATATTTTACTGCCGCTTTCGTTTAAAATTAAGGCGCCATCCATTTTAGCAAGTTCATATAAACTAGCAGGGGAAAATGCACAGTTTATATGAAAACCACCATCTACAATATTCTTCATTTGCTCATTATAGCCAAGAACAATTAACCCTCCTGTTTGCGCGCGCAGTACATTATCAATCCCTTCACGCAATAATGTACCCGGAGCAACAAGCTGAAGTATACCAATTATTGTTCTTGAACGCTGTTTGTGTTCATCCATTACTATGCTCCTCCTAATGTATGACGAAGTGCTTCCCCAATATTTGATACACCTACTACTTCAATCCCTTCTGGAATATTCCACCCACCTAAATTTTTACTTGGCATAATAACTCTTTTAAAACCAAGCTTTGCAGCTTCTTGTACTCGTTGTTCAATACGGGAAACCCTTCTGATTTCTCCTGTTAATCCTACCTCCCCAATTACCGCATCAACAGGCGAAGTAGGCTTATCTCTAAAGCTGGAAGCGATACTTACCGCAACTGCCAAATCGACAGCGGGTTCATCAAGTTTAATACCACCCGCTACTTTTAAATATGCATCTTGGTTTTGTAAAAGAAGCCCGGCACGCTTTTCTAATACAGCCATAATGAGCGATACGCGATTATGATCTACCCCTGTAGCCATACGACGAGGGTTTCCAAAGCTTGTAGGAGAAATCAACGCTTGCACTTCCACCAAAACAGGACGCGTTCCCTCCATAGAAGCTACAACTGTTGAGCCAGCCACTCCAACAGGGCGTTCTTCCAAAAATATTTCAGAAGGATTTAATACTTCCTCAAGCCCAAGCTCCTTCATTTCAAAGATTCCCATTTCATTCGTAGAACCAAAACGGTTTTTCACAGCTCGTAAGATACGATAGGTGTGGTGTCTTTCTCCCTCAAAATATAACACAGTATCCACCATGTGCTCGAGTAACCTTGGACCCGCAATATTTCCTTCCTTCGTAACATGTCCCACAATGAAAATCGGGATTCCTTTTGTCTTTGCAATTTTCATTAACTCCGCCGTACATTCACGTACTTGCGAGACACTGCCAGGCGCGGATGTTACATCAGGCATATAAATGGTCTGAATGGAATCAATAACGACAAATGCCGGATTCATGTCTTCAATATATTGTACAATTCGCTGCAAGTCCGTTTCAGAGTATACATATAAATTGTTGCTTGCAGCATCTAAACGATCAGCACGTAATCTGATTTGCTTAGGAGATTCTTCTCCCGATATATATAGAACTTGATAATTATGCTGCGCAAGCTGCGCAGAAACTTGTAAAAGAAGCGTGGACTTTCCAATCCCCGGATCTCCACCAATTAATACTAACGATCCGTCTACAATTCCTCCCCCAAGTACGCGATTCAACTCTTGATAGTCGGTTGTAATACGCACCTCTTGTTTTGTTTCTACATCTGTAATAGGGCGAGGCTTAGCTGCCTCAGTTTGTAAACCTGTAGCGAACGTTAACCTTCGATTGGATACAGAAGGCGCAAGCTCTTCTACGAACGTATTCCACGCCCCACATCCTGGACATTTTCCCATCCATTTGGGAGACTCATAACCACAATCCTGACACACAAATTTCGTTTTTTTCTTAGCCATACTGTGTCCCTCTTTATATCCTTTTTACTCTAGCTAGATACCTAACTACGTTTACTATATAAGAAAAGGGGCTGTGCTAGCCCCCTTTTCCTGTTTATTATTATTTTACCTTTTCAACGCTACGAATGACAAATGTTTCCCCTTCTGCATCGAAAATAACCTTTTGTCCTTTCTCAATAGCACCTTTTAATAGTTCTTCAGACAGACGATCTTCCACATGTTTCTGGATTGCGCGGCGTAATGGACGTGCTCCATATTCCGCATCAAAGCCTTTATCAGCAAGTGCACTTAACGCCTCATCTGTAATCTCAAGTTCAATTTCTTGCTCGACCAGACGCTTTTTCAACTGATTTGCCATAAGCGATACAATTTCCTTAATATGCTTCTTCTCTAATGGATGGAACACAATAATTTCATCAATACGGTTCAAAAATTCAGGGCGGAATGCCTTTTTCAATTCATCCATTACTTTCCCTTTCATATCAGCGTAATCACGGCCTTCGTCTTGTACATTGAAGCCCATGTGCTTACTGCGCTTCAATGTATCTGCTCCAACGTTAGACGTCATGATTACAATGGTATTACGAAAATCAACTGTGCGTCCTTTAGAATCAGTCAATCTGCCATCCTCGAGGACTTGCAGAAGGATATTAAACACATCCGGATGCGCCTTTTCTACCTCATCCAACAAAATAACAGAATATGGTTTTCTTCTTACTTTTTCTGTTAATTGTCCACCTTCTTCATAACCTACATAACCAGGAGGCGAACCTACTAGACGCGATGTAGAATGCTTTTCCATGTACTCAGACATATCAATGCGAATTAAAGCATCTTCATCACCAAACATGGATTCAGCTAAAGCACGTGCTAGTTCTGTTTTACCTACACCTGTAGGCCCTAGGAAGATAAAAGAACCAATTGGACGCTTTGGATCTTTTAAACCTGCTCTTGCACGACGAACCGCTTTTGCTACCGCAACAACAGCTTCTTCTTGACCAATTAATCGATCATGTAAGATTTGTTCTAAGTTTAACAGTTTATCTGTTTCTGTTTGTGCCAATTTAGATACAGGGATACGTGTCCATGTAGATACAACACTTGCTATATCCTCTACCGTAACCTCTGAGTTTTCTTTTCCTTGTTTTTCTTTCCACTGGCGCTTTGTATCTTCTAATTGTTCGCGCAAACGTTGCTCTGTATCGCGCAAGGACGCTGCTTTTTCAAATTCTTGACTTTGGACAGCTGCATCCTTTTCTTTGCGAACTTCTTCTAGCTTTTGCTCACATTGCTTCAGGTTTGGTGGAGCAGTATAAGAACGTAAGCGTACTTTAGATGCTGCTTCGTCAATTAAGTCAATTGCCTTATCCGGCAAGAAACGATCTGTTATATAACGGTCTGACAGTTTTACTGCAGCTTCAATAGCTTCATCTGTAATAGATACACGATGATGTGCTTCATAGCGATCACGTAGTCCTTTTAAAATTTGAACGGACTCTTCTGCACTTGGTTCATCTACTTGAATTGGCTGAAAGCGTCTCTCTAGTGCAGCGTCCTTTTCAATATACTTTCTATACTCATCAAGTGTCGTTGCACCAATACATTGTAATTCACCACGCGCAAGAGATGGCTTTAAAATGTTAGAAGCATCGATTGCTCCTTCTGCGCCACCTGCACCGATCAGCGTGTGTAACTCATCGATAAACAAAATAATGTTGCCCGCCTGTCTAATTTCATCCATAACTTTCTTTAAGCGGTCCTCAAATTCACCACGATATTTTGTTCCAGCAACAACCGTTCCCATATCAAGTGTCATAACACGCTTATCACGTAAGGTTTCGGGCACTTCATTGTTAATAATTTGTTGTGCCAATCCTTCAGCGATAGCTGTTTTACCAACACCAGGCTCACCAATTAACACAGGATTATTTTTCGTACGACGGCTTAATACTTCAATAACGCGTTGAATTTCTTTACTGCGCCCAATCACAGGATCAAGGCGTCCTTCTCTTGCAATAGCAGTTAAATCACGCGCTAAGCTATCTAAAGTTGGCGTATTTGCATTAGCAGCAGCGCCACCTTGGCCTCCTGAATTTGTCTCATTGCTTCCTAAGAGTTGCAATACTTGTTGTCTTGCTTTATTTAGGCTAACACCAAGATTATTTAAAACACGGGCAGCAACACCCTCTCCTTCTCGAATCAACCCAAGCAAAATATGTTCAGTTCCTACATAAGAGTGACCTAGTTTACGAGCTTCATCCATGGATAGCTCTATCACTTTCTTGGCACGCGGTGTATAATGAACTGTTTGTGTTGTATCGGTTCCGCGTCCAATTAAAGCTTCGACCTCTTTTTGAATTTTTTCAGGGCTTAATCCTAATGCAACAAGCGCCTTTGCTGCAATTCCTTCACCTTCACGCACTAACCCAAGTAAAATATGCTCGGTTCCTATATTGTTATGGCCAATGCGGATTGCTTCTTCTTGAGACAAAGCCAATACTTTTTGAGCTCGCTCTGTAAATCTTCCAAACATCATATGAATCAGCTCCCTACATATTTTTGTTTTCTTCGAATTGTAATCTTTCACGAATCAATGAAGCACGACGTTGATCGCGCTCCTCAGGTCTTAACGGAAAGCCCGCATACTGCTGTAATATGCCCGGTTGGGTCAAAATCATTAATTCTGTTAATATGTTGCCAGATAAATGTTTGATGTACCCTAAATCAATTCCTAGTCTTACATCGGATAAACAACTAGCCGCTTCTGCGGACTCAATTAAACGGCAGTTAGCTAAAACGCCATATGAGCGATATATCTTATCCTCAAGGCGTATACCTGAGGCTTTCGCAATAGCATCTCGAGATGCTCTTTCCTGCTCAATGATTTGTAATACAACACTGCGCAAATCTTCAATAATGTCGTTTTCTGATTTTCCAAGAGTTGTTTGGTTAGATATCTGAAAAATATTTCCGAGGGCATCGCTACCTTCACCATATATACCTCGTACGACTAGCCCCAGTTTATTAATGGCTGTAACAATACGAGACATTTGACCCGTTAGTACTAATCCCGGCAAATGCATCATAACAGAAGCTCTTAGACCGGTTCCTACATTGGTGGGACAGCTTGTTAAATAGCCCAGATGCTCATCAAATGCATATTCTACATTTGATTCAAGTAAATCATCCACTGAATTAGCTAAGTCTAATGCCTCTTTTAATTGTAAGCCCGGGAATAAACATTGTATGCGAATGTGATCTTCTTCATTAATCATAACGCTAATTTGTTCGTTTTCTGATAATAAACAAGCACCTGCAAAAGGAGCTGCAGCTAAATCAGGACTAATTAAATGCTTTTCTACCAGTACCCTTCGTTGCAGGGGTTGTAGCTCATCCACCCTAATCATTTGAAGTTTACCTATCTTTACATGTTCATCTTGCAAAATACCTTGTAACTCATGCAAGACCTTTAAAGCTCCATCCTCTGCTAAAAAAGCAGGAAACGTATATCGTTTTAAGTTTCTTGCAAGTCGAACCCGACTGCTTAATACAATATCCTCCTCTGGACCATGTTCTTTCATCCAAGGACTAATGGCTTCATTCATAATTCGATCAAGTGACATAGACTACTCCTCCTCCCTATGCTCACTCAACTGTTTGCTAATCTCACGTATACGATCTCGAAGTTCGGCAGCTTTTTCAAACTCTTCTTTCTGTATATGCTGGGTCATGAGTTGTTTTAACTGTTCTAATTCTTTTTTTAAACGTATATTTCCTTCCAGGCGCTCTGGAAATTTCCCTTTATGCGTATTATTTCCACCATGTAGTTTCCTTAATATTGGTTGCAGTTGTTCCCGGAAGGTTTCATAGCAATGAGAACAACCGAATTTCCCAACCTGTATAAACTGCTCATATGTCATATGACAATGATGACAGCGCTGCTGTGTATCGTCGGCAACTTTATGATGGTGATTGACAATAGCATGCTCATGATTTAAAAGTCCAGCTAAAAGGTTATGAAATGAAAAGCTAGAATTTTTCCCTGAAAAAAATGCACTATACTTATCTTGCTTTGCACATTCATCACAAACATGTATCTCTGTTTTTTCGCCATTCATTATCTGCGTAAAATGCAATGTGGCTGGTCGCATTTGACATTCTTGGCAAATCAAATTTCATCCCGCCCTTTTATCACTTGTATTTTAAAGCTGTGAGCATGGCTTTTAACATGCGAGCCCGCAATTCATCACGATAAGGTAAATCAGCTAACAGAACGGAACGATCTAGCACACTTAACATAATCTTCGCCTCTCTGATAGTAATAATTTCTTCTTCAGCAAGACGAGTGACAATGCTTTCTGCACCAGATTGAGAAATGCTATTGTGTGCTAAACGAATCATCTGATCAATCATATGAATCTCATCGTGAAGCTTTACCTTAATAATTCTAATATATCCGCCGCCACCTCTTTTACTTTCAACTATAAAACCTTTTTCTAATGTAAATCTAGTGTTGATAACATAGTTTATTTGAGAAGGTACACAGTCGAATTTGTCTGCAACCTCACTACGTTTAATTTCTACGGCGTGATTTTCACTTAAGTCAATAACATGCTTCAAGTACTGCTCAATAATATCAGATATATTTCTCATTCACCTTCCACCTTCATTGACTTTGACTATCTTTGACTTTAATTATATACATCTACATTTTTTTTGCAACTATTTTGTATAGTATTAGTATCACCAAATCAAACGAGGTTTAATCCAAAGAATCTATGTTCAGCCTTTGCTAATTTTCACGGTAAACATTTGCTTTCGACAAGCAGCTAGGGAGAGTATCTGAAGGTATGTAGCGCTGGCAGTGCCCTACTTAACTCACCAACATTAAGCTTTACCGCAACAAAAACAAAAAAGCCGGTCAAAATGACCGGCTTACTGTGTGCCTAGCGACGTCCTACTCTCACAGGGACAAGGTCCCAACTACCATCGGCGCAAAAGAGCTTAACTTCCGTGTTCGGTATGGGAACGGGTGTGACCTCTTTGCCATCATCACTAGACT